>JARRKO010000062.1:0-11292 GCA_037388025.1 Syntrophobacterales bacterium | reverse complement strand
GGGGGTGTGGGGGAGGGGGCAGGGGGCTGCGCTCCCTGGCCCCCTCCCCCACAAACATCCAGCACCCCCTCCACCAGCACCTCGGTCTCGGGCCGGGGGATGAGGGTGGCGGGGGTTACCAAAAAATTAAGCGACCAGAATTCCTTATGGCCGGTGAGGTAGGCCACCGGTTCTCCCAGGCGGCGGCGCAGGATGAGGGCTTTGAAGCGGGCCAGTTCTTCGGGGCTCAGGGGTTGATCGTGGCGCAGGTAAAGGTCCAGGCGGCTGAGGCCCAGGGTGTGTGACAAAAGAATTTCTGCCGAGGCTCGGGGTTCGGAAACGCCTTTTTCTTCAAAAAACCCGGTGGTCCAACGCAACAGCGACAGAACGGTCCAGGTGGCCTGATTGGTTGACATGTATACAATATTTAGCTGCAAGGATTAGTTGCTGGTAAATTTCTCAACAGTCGCGCCTGAGCCTGCGGCTTTCTCAAAATCATGAAAAGGTTGGTAGGGCGGGCGTCCCGCCCGCCATCATGGTGTGCGAAGCGCACCCTATATTCACTTTACACTCGAACTTTGAACTTTGAACTTTGAACTTTTCCAAGCGGAAAACCGAAAACCGAAAACAGAAAACCGTCCTCAGGCCTGCTGCAAGGCCTGGGCGCGGAAGTGAGTGTTGAGGGCGTTGAGGAGTTCGTCCAGGTCGCCGTCCAGGACGGACTCCAGGCGGTAGAGGGTGAGGCCGATGCGATGGTCCGTTATCCGGCCCTGGGGAAAGTTATAGGTGCGGATACGTTCGCTGCGGTCTCCGCTGCCCACCTGACTTTTCCGCTCCTGCGCGATCTGTTGTTGCTGCTCCTGCTGTTTCAGGTCGAAGAGACGGGCCCGCAGGACCTTGAGGGCCTTGGCCTTGTTTTTATGTTGGGATTTTTCGTCCTGGCAGGTAACCACCAGACCCGTGGGCAGATGGGTGATGCGCACCGCGGAATCCGTGGTGTTGACCGACTGGCCCCCCGGCCCGGAAGAACGATACACATCCACGCGCAGTTCCTCAGGGTTGATCTGCACGTCCACGTCTTCGGCTTCGGGAAGGACGGCCACGGTCACCGCGGAGGTGTGGATGCGTCCCTGGGACTCGGTTTCCGGCACCCGTTGGACCCGGTGGGTACCGCTTTCGTATTTAAGGTGGCTGTAGACCCGGTCCCCCGACACCAGGGCGATGACTTCCTTCAAGCCTCCCAGGCCGGTGACGGAGTGGCTCATAGGCTCAATCTTCCAGCCTCGGCGTTCCGCCAGGCGGTTGTACATGCGGAAGAGGTCGGCCGCGAAGAGCGCAGCTTCCTCCCCCCCGGTGCCGGCCCGGATTTCCAGGAGGACGTTCTTGGCGTCGTTGGGGTCCTTGGGCAACAGCAGGACCCGGAGTTCTTCTTCAACCTGGGCAAGCTGCTCCTTCAGAAAATCCACCTCCTCCCGGGCCATGGCTTTGAACTCCTCATCCGTATCTTCCCGGAGCAGGGTCTGGCTGTCGGAGAGCTCTTTCTGCAGCTGCTTGTAGCGCCGAAAGGTGTTGACCAGAGGAGCGAGCTCGGCGTGCTCCTTCATGAGTTTCTGGTAGACCTCCTGGGCCCGAATGACCTCGGGGTCGGCCAGGCGCTCTTCCAGTTCGCCGTATTGTTTTTCCAGGGTTTCTAAACGATCCACTAACATGGTGTCATTTTTATCTGCGCGTCAGGATCAGCTGATTTAGCCGACACGCCGGTCAAATCATGAGGATTTAGATCGCCGCGAGGGATCGCCTCATTATCCTTAAAATATACCGGGATTACTCAAGAAAGGCAATGACACTGCTTTCTCTCAGCAGTCAAGACCTCGCGTTGACATGGGCTCTGGCGGATTTATTTTTTATGTGAAGGAGGACTCTATGAACAAGATGGTGTGGAGCTTCCTGCTGGTGCCCCTGCTCCTGGGCCTGGTGGCATCGCCCGGCAGTGCGAAAGAGAAGTGCCAACCCACTGAGCCTGACGCTTTGGGGCCGTTTTATAAACCCGGCGCGCCGGTGCGGGCCAGCGTCGGCCAAGGCTATGTCTTGAGCGGTGTGGTCCAAGCCGCGCCCGAATGCCGCCCCATTCCCGGGGCACAGCTGGAATTCTGGCTGGCCGGGCCGGACGGCAAGTATGACGACGCGCACCGGGCCACGGTATTTGCGGACGACTCCGGGGCTTACCGCTTCGAGAGCAACTTCCCGCCCAAGTACTCCTTCCGGCCGCCGCATATCCATATGCGGATTTCGGCCCCTGGTTACCAGACCCTGGTCACCCAGCACTACCCCCAGGAGGGTCAGTCCCAGGGAACCTTTGACCTGGTCTTGGCCCCGGTGCGATGATAAGAAGAGGGGAGGGCGCCCCCAATCCCCGGGCCCCCTCCCTCAAAGCTTGGGTTTACTAGTTCTTTACCCCGTGGGCTACATCCGGGTGATATCCGGCCGCAGGCAGACCTCGGGGCTGCACCACTCGGGCATGGGCTCGCCGGTGCCCTCGATGTTCCGCTCAAACCGGTTAACCACCTCCCAGCCCTTTTCCTGCCACACTGACAGGTCCGGAGGGGGCGCCCCGCCATACTGGAAGTTCTTGGCGCCTTTGGTGTCGTAGACGTGCACGTCCACTTCGGTGCCGTCCTTCTTCACCCGATAGCCATACTCGATATTCATCACGGTATTGGGCGTGGTGTATTTGGCCACGAAGAAATAGACCTTGCCTTCCTGCTTGACCACGGAGTAGGTCATGCAGCAATCGCCGATGCCGCCGCTTCCCGGCCCGGTGAGGCCGCCGCAGCCACAGTTTTTCCTGACCAATTCAATCCCATCCACCTTGTAGCCGTGGGGAATTTTTTCCACTACCGGTTCAGCCATGGATCTGTTCCTCCCTAAGTGAACTTGTACATAAAGATAGGTATGAATTCGGGAAAAACAAGGTGTGCACCTCACGCCATTGGCATCTAAGGCTCCAGACCTGAGACTTTAGATCAAGTTGCCGTCAAACCTTTAAAATTTGAAATGTGGACCCGTAGGGGCGGGGTTTCCCCGCCCGGCATTGGTGATACAAGATTTTTTCGGGCGGGGTCACCCCGCCCCTACCTGTTTGATGGCAACTTGGTATTAGTCAGGCTTGGAGGGATGCAGGTCGGGGAGAAGGGCGGGGAGGGGAGGGCGACCCTGGGCCCTGCCACGGCTTTATTTAGTCCTCTGCCAACTTGCGGATGATTTCCGGAATGGTGTCGTAGGCCAGGTGGGAGAGCGACCCGCCCCCCAGGACCACCTGGAGGGGGACGCCCAGTTCCTCAGAAACGAAGAGCATGAGGTCGCAAATCTCGAAAAACGCCGGCTCGGTGAGCCCGATGGAGCCGTAATCTTCGGCATGGGTGTCAAAGCCGTAATACCAAATCAGGAGATCAGGCTGGAAAATCGGGATGCGGGGAAGCTCGCGGCGCACCTTATCCACATAATTCTTGTTAACTTCGGTCTTCCAACCCAGGTGATAGACGTCCACGTCCACCTTGGTGCCGTCGGGTGAGATAAAATCGGAACCGCAGAAGCAGATATGCAGCACGCCCGGGTCATCTCGCACCAACTGGCGGGTGCCGTCGCCGTGGTGCGCGTCGGTGTCCACGATGGCAAAGCGGCGCCAGGGGCTGGTCTCCCGCAGGTGGGTCAGGGCGATGACCACGTCGTTGAAACAGCAGGCTCCCCAGAACTGGCGGTAGCCGGCGTGGTGGCCGCCGGCGCCGATGAAGCAGAAGGCCCGGTCCACCTTGCCTTGGGCCAGGTCTTCCATGGCCATCACCACTCCCCCCACCGACTCGTAGGCCGTGGAGCATAACCCGTCCCGGGCCACCATGGGGATCATCTCCGGGGCATGCACCTTGAGGATGAGCTCTTCGGATACCCTTGGCGACTCGAACATCGTCACGTTGGGGAGCTCGACTAACTCATCCAGGGCCTCCGGAAAATCCCGCAATCGGTTGCCGATGGTCATGTAGCTTTTGCGGCTGAAGGACTTGTGGTAATAGATGCCGATTTGCTTCATGATGATCTATTCTAACATGGACCAGGCTTCAGGCCTTCACCTTTCCGGCCAAAAACTGGGGGTACTTCGCAGAGCTCACGCTTTTCCTTAGGAGCCTGAAGATGGTTGGGCCCGCAACCGGGCTTCCCAATCCTGGTATTTGGGATAAAAAAACCAGAAGTAAAACAGCGACAGAAACATGAACAGATAAAAATCCATGGCTTTGCCGCTCAAAAGAAAGAGGACCAGCCCGAAGATGGCCACGGACTCGCTCAACGCGAAGGTGACCACTGCGGCTTGAAAGAGACGCTCCACCGTAACGGTGGCTAGGATTTTCTGCACGTACCGAATGACAAAGAAATGGCCGATGGCCAGGGCCACAAAGATATATTTCAGCGTCTGGACCTGGGCCGGAGTGAAGTCCGCCAAGCCGGCAAAAGGCGCCAGGGTCCTTTTCAGCACCTCCACCACCACCAGGTAGATGAACACCGAGCCGATCATGACCAGACCGATGAAGTTAGCGGTGAGATAGCGCGTTTTTACCTGCTGGTCGTCCACAAGCGAACCTTCGAGTTTCGAGTTTTCAGTTTCGAGTTTTAAAGTTCCCATTAAGCCCCAAGCTCACAGCTCAAAGCTCACTTAACCGAACCGTTCCCCCGCCTGCGGCTGCCTGGCCTGGATGAAGTCCGGCGCCTTGACTTTCCCCAATTCCTTGGTGCGAAAGCGGCCGATCAGCACCGCGCCGCCCTGGACCGCCACCTTAAGTCCCTGGTCCGTCACCGCCAGGATCTCCCCGGGTGAGGCCTGGTGGGCCTCCTCCACAAACCTGGCGTTGTAGAGCTTGACCTTCTCACCTTTAAAAGTGGTGGTGGCCCCGGGCTGGGGGTCGCAACCCCGGATAAAATTAAACACCTCCCGGCCGGGTTTGCCCCAATCCAGCCCCGCCACTTTTTCGTCACAAGGAGGGTCATAGGTGGCCTTACTGTGGTCCTGGGCCATGCGGGGGGCTTTGCCCTCGG
The DNA here is from genome assembly GCA_037388025.1 of Syntrophobacterales bacterium. Classification (GTDB taxonomy): domain Bacteria; phylum Desulfobacterota; class Desulfobaccia; order Desulfobaccales; family 0-14-0-80-60-11; genus JBGSLA01. Next base: position 6,231 of record JARRKO010000062.1, on the reverse strand, counting down.
CGATAAGGTCCACCGCCTCAATAACCGCGTCCACCCCCATGGGATAGAGCTTGTTAAAGTAAACAGTGCCGGTGGTCTCTTCCGGGCCGATCTCCACTTCCTTCTGCAGCAGCATATCCCCGGTGTCAATGCCGGCGTCCACCCAGAAAATGGTCAAACCGGATTTGCTTTCGCCGTTGATGACCGCCCAGTTGATCGCGGACGCACCCCGGTACTTGGGAAGAATGGAGGGGTGATAGCAGATGGAGCCGATCTTGGGGACCTCGAGCACCTTCCCCGGGACAATGTCCGTGACAAAGGCCAGGACGGCCAGGTCGGGGTTGAGGGACACCATCTGATCATAGGCTTCCGGGTCTTTCATGCGCGGGGGCTGAAAAACCGGCACCCCCGCCTCCAGGGCCGCCTCTTTCAGAGGGTCAACCTTGCTTCCCCGGTCCGGCGGACAAAAAACACCCACCACCTGGCGCCCCTTGGCCAATAAACCCTTTAACACATCCGCACCAAAACCTGCCTGTCCAATCAACGCTATCCGCATGGCTCCCTCCTTTGTTAGGTTGTGGATGTGTTGCGGGGGGAGGGGGCAGGGGTCCACCGACCCCGGTAGCACGGGCTTCCAGCCCGTGGGAACCCCCCTCCCCCCAATATTCTCATCCTCAATGGTGTTCGTCTGCGGGAGGCGCGGGCTGGAGCTTGGCGGCATAGGCGACCAAGCCGCAGGCCACCAGGATGGCGCCCAGGGACGTGTAGAGGCCGGGTACCGCGAAGGCCACTATGATGCAGACAAACACCAGCAGGCAAACCAGAGCCTGTTTTTTCCGATAAGCGGGTGTGGGTTCATCGTGATGTTCATGGGGTTCATGATGCGCGGCCATAACTGCACAACCTCCTCGGAATAATTCGTCATGTATTTGATAATACTTCGTGTCTGCTCTGATTAATGTAATCCAGGGCCTGGGAGAGACGGCTGAGGCTTTCGTCTTTTCCCAGCAGGGCCATAACGTCAGTGAGGCTGGGGCTGGCGGTGCGGCCGGTGAGGGCTACCCTCAGGGGCTGGGCCACGGCCACCAGTTTAACGCCGGCCTGCGCGGCCAGGTCCTTGAGCATACCGGTGAGCGCGGCCTCGGAAAGATCCGCCTGATTTTCCAGGGCCCGAACCGCGTCCTGGAGAATGGGGCCGGTGTCCGGGGTGAGAAATTTTTTGGCGCCCTCGGGTTCGTAGGGTCGAGGGTCCTGGAAATAAAAGCGCGCCGCTTCTGCCATTTCCACCAGGGTTTTGCTGCGGGTCTTCAGGGTGGCCACCACCCCGGCCAGATACTCGGGGTCCGGAGAGTCGATGCCCAAGGAGGCCAGGAAGGGTACGAGTTGCCTGGCCAGTTCATGATCATCACCGGTTTTCAGATAGTGGCTGTTCAGCCACAGCAGCTTTTCATCATCGTGGATGCCTGGGGCCTTGCCCACGTGGTCCAGGGAGAAATACTGGATGAGCTCCTCCCGGGAGAAGATTTCCTGGTCGCCGTGGGACCAGCCCAGCCGGGCCAGGTAGTTGTTCAGGGAGTGGGGCAGAATGCCCCGTGCCCGGTAGGCCAGCACCGGCAGGGCCCCGTGGCGTTTGGACAGCTTGGTCCGATCCTTCCCCAGCATCAACGGCATGTGTCCCAAAAGGGGCGGCTTGGCCTCCAGGGCCTGGTAGATCAGCAGCTGCCGGGGCGTATTGCTGATGTGGTCATCCCCCCGGATGATATGGGAAACCCCCATGGTGATGTCATCCACCACCACCGCCAGGTTATAGGTGGGGATGCCGTCGGCCCGCATGAGGACCAGGTCGTCCAGCTCGTGGTTTTCAAACTCGATGGGTCCCTTGATTTGATCCTGCCAGCCCGTGATGCCGGTCTGGGGGGTTTTGAAACGCACCGCGCGTTGGGGGCCGGGTCCCAGGCCCCGCTCCCGGCAGCGGCCCTCATAACGGGGCTTGTCGCCCCGGGCCAGGGCCCTCTGGCGGCGCTCCTCCAAATCTTCCGGATCGCAGTCGCAATAGTAGGCCGCGCCTACCTGGACCAGCTTGTGGGTATATTCTTGATAAAGTTGCAGGCGTTCCGACTGAAAGTAGGGCCCTTCGTCCCAATCAAGACCCAGCCAGAGCAGGGATTCCTTGATTTCCTCGACAAAATGCTCCTGGGAGCGTTCCACATCCGTATCTTCGATGCGGAGAATAAAAACCCCTTTATAATGGCGGGCGAAGAGCCAGTTGAACAGCGCGGTGTGGGCCCCGCCTAAATGCAGGGCGCCGGTGGGGCTGGGGGAAAAGCGGGTGCGTACCTGGGCCATGATCGTTCCTGGGGAAATATGTGCAATTTACCACAAATTGACGCCAAGGCCAAAGATTTTCCCGGTTTCCCACTGAATATGGCGGTATCTGGGAGGTCAGCCGGCAGCCCGGGAAGGTCTTAAAAAATCATGCGTATTTTCAAAGAAACATTTTATAATTTCATAGCAATCCTGAAACTCAGGAGGAGGAGATGATGATGTTCAACACCACGAAATCGCTTTTAGTGGCACTGGTCTTCGTACTAATGTGTTTTTGGGCCTTTGGCGTTGTTCGCGTTAACGCGTCTGATGTCGCCCTCACCCAGGAGGCCCAAGCAGCCATCACTCCAGCCAAGGCGCTGGAAATGCTCAAACAAGGCAATGAACGCTTTGTCAGCAACAAGTTGAGAAAACGGGATCTCATGGCACAAGTCAAAAAGACAGGGAAAGGACAGTTTCCCTTTGCTGCAATAGTGAGTTGCCTTGATTCGCGCACCCAGCCGGAATATGTGTTTGATCAGGGGATCGGTGACATCTTTGTGGCGAGGGTGGCGGGCAACTTTGTCAATGACGACATCCTCGGCAGTCTCGAATTTGCCACCAAACTGGCCGGCGCCAAACTGATCGTAATCATGGGTCATACCGAGTGCGGTGCCGTTAGGGGGGCTTGCGACAGGGCTCATCTCGGGTTGTTGACGGCGGCCCTCGCCAACCTCAATCCAGCCGTAGATGCGGTACAGGGAGACTACAAACCCAGAAACTCGGAGAACGATAAGTTTGTCCAAGCCGTTGCGGAAAAAAACGTGCGGCTCACCATGCAGAAACTCCGCACCAGGAGTAATGTGCTGCGGGAGTTGATCGACAAGGGTGAAGTCGGCTTGGTGGGTGCGATGTACAACGTGAGAACCGGCAAGGTTACCTTCTACGAGTAAGCCACAACTAGCCAAACACAGGCCGTCTCTCGTCAACTGACTTTCGGTAGCTCACCGAGACACCGAAACATTTCTGGCGAATATCGCCGGGGCCTTAGGGCGGGAGAGCACAGCCTCTCCCGCCTTTTACCTATAATTACAGCTTACGGGTGGCACAGGTTTTCCACCTGTGCTGGCGCCACCTGAGGCCTAGGTCTGCTTGTTCCTGGCCCGGAGTTGCAGATATCTGCCGACTAGCCCAAAGTCACGTCCTTTTTCGATATTGGCAAGTTATCTGGCAGGAACATTTTAACGACAGTATCTTAATAGACCGGAGGTGGTATGTGCATGTGGCGTTCGGTTCCCACTGGCGCACCATTACCGGGCGGTGCTGGCCTGGGGGTCCATACGGCGCAAATCGCTCGGCGCCTTTTTACCGTTGAAGAGGTTTGCTTTAACTCTGACGAAAATGAACTTTTTCAGCGAGAATTATGCTACCATACCGTCAAGGAGGTATTCGGCTTAGGAAAAGAAATATTTGTGGATTTTCGCCAGGCAGAGAAGCCCAAAAACCGTTTTTCTGATCGTGGCGCCAAGGTTGCCGCATAATCTCAGGTTTAATCTTTGGAGGGGCATATGACCCGGATTAAGAATACAATGGCGGTCTGTCAGGCCAGGGTCATCTTCCTGCCGCTTCTCCTGGTCACTATGCTGGGACTGATACATTCTCAAGCCTGGGCCTGGGGGTCGGCCACCCACGCTTACATTGCTGACAGGCTGGGTTCTACCCAGGGATTGACGAATCTTAACGAGATTTACGGCGCCATGGCCTTGGACACCTTCAATTATCTCTTCGATTCCCCCTATCAAACCCTGCTCGTAGACCAAGCCCACCAGGAAGCCATAAAAGTTTGGAATGCTGCGCAGACCGGCGATCCCTACACCCGGTCAGCCGCGTATGGCTTTATGAGCCACAACGATGTGTGGGGTGCTGACTATACCGCGCATCACAGCGGCCAGACATATGGCTTGGGAGAGGGTTACATCATTGCCAAAGCTGGGGATTTGTTGTCGTCACCATATGTCGATCCTTTGACCTATGGCGATCTTTTTAGCTTCCTTGGTGTGGATCAATCCTTGGCCTTTGATCTGACCCACGTGACGGTGGAAATCGGGGTGGACGTGCTGATGCTGCGATTGGATTCGCAGATAGGGAATAAAATTTTTGACGCGGCAAGCCAGCGCACCCCACAATTCCCTGAACTGCTGGTACAGGCCTATGCCAATGACTTGAACTACGAAGATGCCCCAACCCTTATTAGAAACGCGGAAGCCGAGTTCGATTCTTTGATGCAATTATATGGGCTGGCCCTTTCTTCTGACGAAGCAACTGCCGTACAGCTTCTTTCTGAACAACTTGCCAATATAGCGGACGCTTACCTGGAACCATATGGAACCACGTTGCCCCCAGAATTAGATTCTTTTATTGAAGAGTACATCTACGAGGCTATGGCATTGTGCCAGGGTGATTTTGAAGAGGAAATTAACCAGACAATCGCTTTCGTGGATGGTCAGCTTAGGGAAAACTCTATAAATTCAGTACCTGCGCCCCCCAGCCTGATTCTCTTGGGATCCGGGCTGTTTGGTATGGGCCTCCTGGGTTACCGGAGAAGACGGGGCTGATAAACTCCCACCCCCTGAAAAAACCAAAGGCAGGGTCAACCATGGCCCTGCCTTTTTGTTTGAAACAAAATCAATTTCAGGTGCGCGATATCTGCTCTAATTAGAAACTTATCAAGCGGCCCAAAACCTCACATAACCAGAAAATATCAACACATTGAGCCCATCATCAAGGGCACCAGCCTGTCAAAGTTCGGATAGCCACTCTGGCGGGGCACCCCCTCCTTATTCTGATAACCAAATCATCTCTGCAATTTTTCGAGGAAAAGTGATAACTGCAGGGTTTGGCAAGTGAATAGCTCTCCTAATCCTCTATTATGGATGAAATTATTTTAGATTCATCTACTCTTTAAGAAAAATGCTGATCATATAAATAAATTGACAATTCGGATTTTCATTGAAAATGGACAAATAACCTGAAATCTGGCGAATTAGTTGATTCTCACCTGCCAGTACATATCTTTTACTAAAGTCGCGTTCTTTCTGGCTTCCTGGAAAAATTTTAGTGATTCGGAAGGTTGCAAGCGATTGGCTTCGTGAGATTCCCCATGAAGGTGCCGAACCTATCCGAGCCATGTACTAGCTTCGTTTGCCAAGCTGGAATCCAGGCAGCACATTTCCATCAATCAAATTTTGAAAGGAGGTCAGCATGAGATTCACAACCTTCTGCCTTATGCTGATAGCGTTATCGTACTGGCCAATTCTTCCCGGTTGGGCTCAGATGGATGAAAAGCCTCTAAGCAAGGCTGGAAAAGTAATCCAGTCAGTAACTGATCGGGCCGGGGGGCATGGGTCCAGCATACCAAGCCCCCCAAAGTGCCCGGAACCTAAACTCCGGCGCTGACCTCTTTGCCGCTTATTGTGCTGGATGTCATCCGGGCGGGGGAAATAATATCATGCCTGATTTGCCCATTATTGGGTCTAAGCAACTGGGAGATTTTGACAGGTTTCGTTCCTTCGTCCGCAGACCCACTTTGCCCAATGGCGCCCGAGGATCGATGCCAGGCTTTTCCTCGAGCCAAATCTCGACTCGTCAAATGCGAACCCTTTACCAGTACCTGAAATCCAAGTAAGGTGATTGAGCGTGAACTATCGACTCTTTTTAGCCCGCAGGGCGGGACAGCGCCGCGCCTCCCGCCTCTTGCCTATAATTACGGCTTACGGGTGGCACAGGTTTTCAACCTGTGTTGGCGCCACGTCCTTTTTAGATATTGGCAAGTTATCGCAAACTTATGAAAGGTGGGTTTTTAAGAATTTCATTGACGATCCCAAGCCCAGGATGTAAGGCATTATCATCCACCCACCTGGTATAATAGGCATCTTTCACCATCCTAAA
>JARRKO010000061.1:0-13184 GCA_037388025.1 Syntrophobacterales bacterium | reverse complement strand
CTCAGGTCCCCCGGCCCTCCCCTCAATCCTTTCTTCTCACACAATCAACATGCAATCGCCGTAGCTGTAAAAACGGTATTTATGCCGGATGGCATCTTGATACGCGGCCAGGATCAGGTCCCGGCCGGTAAACGCGGCCACCAACAGCAACAGGGTGGACCGGGGCAGGTGGAAGTTGGTGAGGAGGCGGTCCACGGCCTGAAAGTGATAGCCGGGATAGATGTAGAGGCCGCACCAGCCCTCCTGGGGGGTGAAGCCCCGGGGCCCGGCGCAGTGCTCCAGGACCCGCACACTGGTGGTGCCCACCGCCACCAGGCGCAGATTATCTGACCGGGCCTGGTTGAGGCGCTGCGCCGTTTCGGTGGACAGCATGAAATATTCCGGCTGCATCTGGTGCTGGGTGTAATCATCAGTGCGCACCGGCAGAAAGGTCCCCGGCCCCACATGCAGGGTAATGAACGAGGTTTCCACTCCCCTGGCCTGGAGTGTTTCCAGGAGCTCCGGGGTAAAATGGAGCCCCGCGGTGGGCGCGGCGATGGCCCCGGGCAGGGAGGCATACACCGTCTGGTAGCGCTCCTGGTCCGGTTTCTCCGGCGCCCGGCGGATATAAGGCGGCAAAGGCACTTGCCCCTGATGGTAAATGGTCTGGCAGACATCCCCCTCGGCCTGGCGGAATAGCACATCGGCCAACCCTCCCCCTGCCAAGGCCGTAATTTCTCCCTGTAAACCGCCGTCAAAATAAAGCACTTGTCCAACTCTGAGGCGATGACCCCGATAGCTGGCTCGGGCTCGGGCCGTGTTAGGGAGGGTTTTGTCAGAGAGCGCTTCGGGCAGATGGTGTAACAAAAATTCCACCCGGCCGCCGCTGGCCTTGCGGCCCAGCAAGCGGGCTGGGAAGACCTGGGTGTTATTCAGCACCAAAAAATCCCTGGGCCTCAGAATCTCAGGCAGTTCCTCAAAGGTGTGGTGCCGCCAGGTCTGGGCGGTCCGGTCCACCACCATCAAGCGGGAGTCCGTCCGGCAGGGAGCGGGGTGCTGTGAGATGAACTCCCGGGGCAGGTGATAGTCAAAATCGGCCAGGGTAAATGTGGTCATGTTTTGTCAAGAAGACGGCTTATAGAGGCCGCCCATGAAAGGTGATGTCTCGGCAGGTAAAATTTTAATCATGTTTTTCCAGTGAGCCCAAAGGTGCAGCAATGTGAAGGTAATTCGAGGAAATATAAGCCGTGAGAGGCGTTTGTCCCACCAATTCTCCTTCCACCTCCACCAAAGCGGGGGGATCAGCGGACACTTCCAGCATCTGGGCAAAACCGGAGCGCACCCGGTGGTGGGAAAGATGAGTTCCTGTGAAGGTCTTACATGCCAAAAGGAGCAAAGCGAGCCGCCCTAATCCTTCGTCCCATACCACATGAAAGCGTCCCGATTCAAGCGAGGCGAGGGGAGTTATCTTCATGCCTCCACCGAAATACCGCCCCAGGCCCGCGACTAACAAGGAGGATTGGGCAGCGAAAGGCTTTCCGTTAAGCTGCCCCGATAGATGGTGGGACCTAAGCACAAGAAGCTCCTGAAGACCGCTAATGAGGTAAGGGGCTTTCCCACCCACAGGGAACTGGTGCCGGCCTTTGCGTTCCACCACCTTGGCGTCAAAGCCGAGTCCCATGACATTTAGACAAATTCGGGTGAGAGGCTCATCGTTGATGGCTTGCACCTGCAAAACTCCTACGTGAACGGGAACCGTATCGTCTCCTAATGCTTGAACCAACCAGTTTATGGGGCTGCGTCCCAAGGAAAAATTTTTGACATAATCACAACTTGTGCCCAGGGGAACGATGCCGAGACTGGGTAGTCGGCCCTGAAATTCCCACCACAGACCGTTGGCCACTTCAAAAATCGTCCCGTCTCCTCCTACGGCCAACACTCGCTCAAAACCTTGGCGGCGGGCCCTTGCGGCTAGGATTTCTCCATGTCCCGGTCCCTGGGTCCACCAAGTGGTAAGTGAAACGGCACGAGGAATGAGGTTTTCCAACAACTTGGGCCAAACCCGGACAGCTTTGTGGTTTCTCGCCGCTGGATTGACGATGGCCACCGTTTTCACCAGGCCATCTCTCCTTTTTGGTTAAATATTCAGTGCCCGCCCCAGGCGGGATGAGCGCCACGCCCGCAGGTTAAGTGGCAATTTTCTCCGAATCTTCATTATAATAGAGCCCAGTCAGAGGCATTCAAAAAATTTCGAATAATGCCCTTAACTTAGTAATGGCAGGATTCTCGCAAGGACCTCGTTATGCAAAGAAAGTTTAACCGAAAACTGAAAACCGAAAACCTTAAGAAAGGAAGGGGTATGGTCAACCTGGAGGAATTTCGGGCCGGAAGTTACGGCGTCCCCTTTTCCTGCGCCGAGGAGCTACCGGCCTGCTGTTTTCGCTGCTGGTACCTGATCCACGAAGAGTCGCAGGTGTGTTATTGCGAGGCCCCGTTTTATTATTACTGCTGCTATTCCTGGCCAGATAAGCTCACCGAGAGCATTCCACCCTGTCTGGACGAGGCCGAGGGCCAGGACCCTTGACGGGGAAAAACCACTGGGCGCCAACGCCTCTTGCGGGGATCACCCAGGGGCCGGGATTCCTCAAAAAACCCGGATTAACATCTGATGATGGAAGGCGTACCACCGGGATAAACACCAGAGGGCCAGGGTCAAATCAAGGCACAGGATGATGATCAGGAGTCGGTAGATGAGTTTGGGTTGCATACGAGTTTCCCCTTAATGGCAGCAGAGATCAAGAATTGTGTCACGACTCAATTGTTTGAATTTAGTATAAATATTGCATAAGATCTGCTGAAGTTAGATCAAATTCTGGAATACCTGTTTAGGAAATGAAACGACGTCCGGCTTCTTCTTCAGACCTGAGGTTTTCCCGAGAAAATTTGACCTGCTCCCTTACTTTCTTTAAAATGAACATAGGTTATTTTGTCGTGACCGTGGTTATCGGGCTTGTCCGAAATAATCCTGGGCATCCCCGGCCAATGCTGATATGATGAAAATTGTTTAAACCAGATAAGGTGCAAGTATGACCAGGGAGTCCCTCGTCTGCCCCGGGTGCAGTTGCCTCTGCGACGACCTGGACGTGACCCTGGAGAATGGCCGGATTACCGAGGTGGCCAACGTCTGCCTCTGGGGCGCAGGCAAGTTCCTATCCACCAAAAAGTTCCACACCAAAAGTCCCCGGGGCCGGTTGACCGCCTTTCAGGTGCGGCGCCGGGGGCGCTGGCAGGAGGTGCGCTACGAGGAGGCACTGGAGCAAGCCGCGGCCCTCCTGGCCCAGGCCCAACGCCCCCTCATTTATGGCCTCACCAACTCCGGGGTTTGGGCCCAAAAAGCCGCGCTAAATCTGGCCCGAGGGTTCAAGGTCCGCCTGGAGCCGGCCGACCTGGCCTTCATGGCTCCCTTCTATGCCGCGGTCAAGGCGCAAGGCCTTTTCTGGGCGCCTCTGGAGGTTATCCGGGATGAAGCGGATACGGTGCTCTTCTGGGGGGCCAACCCCATCCATTCCGCACCCCGGCATCTGGTGCGCTACGCTGTTTTCGCCCGGGGCCGCTTCACCGAGAGGGGCCTGGAGGACCGGCGCGTGGCCGCGGTGGACATTTACCCCACGGAACTGGAGCACTTCTGCCGTCCCTTTGTCATGATACAGCCCGGCCAGGAGCTGGCCCTGGCGGCCGGGATCGCGGCCCGCCTCACCGGGGAAGGGGAGGAGACGCCGGTGGCTGGGGCCGCGGAGTTGGCCGACTTCCTGGCCCAAGCCGCCTATGGGGCGATGTTTTTGGGCCGGGGCGTGAGCTACGGGCCGGGCTGGGAGCTGGTGGAGCGCCTGGCGCAGCTGGTGGCCTGGCTTAACCGGGAACGTCCTTTTAATCTCTTGCCCCTTCCCGGAGATTTCAACAGCGCCGGTCTTTACCACCTTCTGCTCCATGAATTGGGAAGTCCCGGGGCTCCGGATTTCGGGGCAGGTGGGGAGGTGGTGAGCCATCTGACCCCGGTGGATTTCCAGGAAGTTGACGCCATCCTGGTTTCAGGCGCGGACCTTATCTGGTTTTTGCGAGATGAGCAGGTTCAGGATTTGAAACGTCGCCAGGTGCCGCTGGTGGTCTTGAGCCCCTTTGCCAACCGCACCACAGCCCAGGCCGCGGTGCTTTTCCCGGTGGCTATGGAAGGGGTGGAGGTGGATGAAGAAGCCTATCGTTTGGACGGGTTGCCGGTACCGCTTAAAGGCCTGACACCCTCGTCCTGGCCGGCAGCCCACCGGATTTTGGCCGACTTGGCCCTGTTTTGTTAGCACGGCAAATTACTAAGGCATATTGGAGAACAGCATGACCCAGCCTATGGCGAAAAACCCTGTGGTACTCTTAGAAACCACCCATGGAGACATCAAGCTTGAACTCTATCCCGATAAAGCCCCGGTGACGGTGGACAATTTTCTCACCTATGTGCGGGAGGGCTTTTATGACGGCCTCATTTTTCACCGCATCATCTCCAACGCCATAGTCCAGGCAGGAGGGCATGGGCCGGGGATGGTTTATAAGGAGCCCACCCACCCTACCATCAAAAATGAAGCAAATAACGGACTTTCCAATGAGCGGGGCACCATCGCCATGGCTCGGGCCTATCCCATCGACAGCGCTGGGGCCCAATTTTTCATCAACGTGGTGGATAACCCCGAACTTGATTATAAGGGTCCGGAACCCCAGGATTTCGGATATGCAGTCTTTGGACGGGTTGTTGACGGTATGGATGTGGTGGGCAAAATGACCTGGATACCCACCGGGCCGGTGGGAGAACATCGAAACGTGCCCCAGGAGAACATCATCATTACCAAGGCCTGCGTGTTGGAGGATTGAGACTCCCGGAGTCTTCGCATGCGTCTCAAGATTGCCGGCGGCCGCGTGTTCGACCCAGCCCAGGGCTGGCGGGGGGAGGTTCGGGACCTCTTTGTGGACGGGGACCGCCTCGTCTCCCGGCTCCCCAAGGTGGACCTGGGCATCGACGCCCAGGGCCAGGCGGTGGTCGCCGGGGGCGTGGACCTGAGGGCCCAGGTGGCTACTTTTGGGGTGAATTTCCTGCGTCTTTGGGGCGCAGTTCCCCATCATGGCAAGCTGGGGGAAATTTACGCCACCCTGGGGTTTACCCATGTCCATGAACCCTTTTTGACCCTGGCCACCGCGGCCTATGTGCATCGTGAACTGGCGGCCCTGCCGGTGGTGGACGTCTCCGCCTCTTTTGTGGTCAACCTTCGGGATGTGGACCTGGTGCTCCGGGATAAAGAGAGACTGGCGGAGTTGGCGGAAACCCTGCAGTTCTTCCAGGAAAAGACCCGGGCCTTGAATTTTCGAATAGTGGAGCCCTGGGTGCGGCACCGCCAGGAATTTTATGAGCACCGCACTCTGCCCCTCGAGGAGACTCTGGAAATTCTAGCCCGGCTGGCCGGGGAACTGGAGACCACCCTGATGCTGGAAGCCTCCCCCGAGGTGCTTCGGGCCGGGTTGCCGGAACCCCGGGCCTTTCACTTATCGGGCCTGGGACCAGCCCTGGATACGGACGAGTCGGTGGACGTGGCTCTGGCCCACCTGGAAAGGGGGACCACGGGGGACTTGGGGTTTATCTGGCCCCGGGAGATTCCCGGAGGAGATGGGGTTCCCGTGAATATGGATCTGGGGTTATGGCGTCCCCTATCCCTGAAGTCGACCCCGACCAAGCCTCAGGCCCGGCGGGCTCTGGCGCTGGCCCTGGCCATGGAGATCACCCAGGCGGCTTTTTCCGGAGCGGGGGCATGGCAGGGTCCGGTGGAGCATTATCCGGATTTTTATTCCTGGTTAGGGGACCCGGAAGCCCGGCAGGAATTCTGGGGTGTGGAGGGGCAGTTGCGCCGGTATTCTTTTTATGACTGGGTTTGGGCCACCCGCACCCTACCGGCCCGGCTTCTTGGCCTGGTGGACCGGGGCCACCTGAGCCCCGGGGCCCGGGCTGATATCGCCCTGTTTGACCTGCCTACGGGCTCTGAAGACCACTGGCCGCGGCAGGTCAGGCGCTGCCGCACCCTGATAAAGGCGGGCGAAGTGGTGGTGGAACACGGCAATCTGGTCCGGGCCGAGGCCCCGAAAGCCGCCTGTTACCGACGCACCGGTGCTAAGGCCACGGCCTTGGTGGATGAACTGTGCCAGTACCGGAGTTTTCGCCCGGAAAACCTGTGGCGGCTGGAGGACCTGGAAGGCGCCGCTTGGGTGGCGGTTTAGAACCGTTTTCGGTTTTCGGTTTTCAGTTTTCGGTAAAAATTATTACTTCGAATAATATTATGCAGTGCAAAAAATTGATCTTGATCATCCTTTTATTACCTCTCCCTCGAGGGAGAGGGTGAGGGTGAAAAGCTCATCTATTTTATGGTCCAATTAAAATTTGTTTCACCTGAATGGGAAGATAATTTAAGGCATGGCCACCCCTGAGGAACTCCTGGAATTTTTACCCGGCACCGATTGCGGGGAGTGCGGCCTGACCTGCGCCGAATTTGCGGCTCGACTGTCAGAGCGGCAAGTGGTCCCGGAGGACTGCCCGGCTCTGCATACCCCGGATTGGGCCGGCTACATTGAGGCTCTTTACGAGCTTCTCGGGGCGGCGCCCGCCGCAGCCCTGCCCATGCTTATTGACCCGGAAAAATGCAACGGCTGCGGCATTTGTGTGGCCATGTGCGAGCATCATTTGGGGAACTGCACCGAAGCCCGTTTGGGTCGGGGCCCCCGCCCCCAGGACCAGGTGGTCTTTCACGTGGTGAACGGCACCGTGGTGGTGGTGCACCAGGAACTGTGTGTGCGGATGCTCCAGGCTGCGGAAAAGTGCAGCAAATGCGCCGAACACTGCCCCACAAAGGCCATCACCTTCGAGTAAAGAAAAATATAGGGTGGGCCCAGCCCACCAATTTAAACTGAAAAAACCCTCATGGACAAAACCCTGCATATTCAGGACCTTGACCCCCTATTCAAGGAAGAGCTGGCCCGGGAGCCGGGCTGCCAGCATCTGTTGCGCTGCTTTGCTTGTGGTGTGTGCACCGCCACCTGCCCGGTAGCCGAAATCGAGCCGGAATTTAGCCCCAGCCGCATCATTCGCCAGATTCTCTATGGCATGAAAGACGAGCTGCTGGCATCGCCGGCTCTATGGTACTGCGCCCGCTGCGCCCAGTGCTCCTTTTCCTGCCCCCAGGACGTGCGTTTCCTGGATATCATCCAGGGATTGCGGAACCTGGCCGTGCGGGAGGGCATCGTCAGTCAGACTCGGGCCGACCGTCTGGCCCAGGGGGAAAAGCTGATCCAGGAACTGCGGCGACGCCTCCTGGCTGCCCTGTTGACGGCCTCTGAGGATGGCCTCAACCTCAAGAAGGAACTCGGTCGGGCCCTGGACGAACTGGAGCTGCCGTCCTTGAAGGAGGAGTAATCCGGAATGGCGTTGGTTCGGCCCCTGTCGCGAGCAGCCAGTTCCCGGGTGTTGGTGGTGGGCGGGGGGATCGCCGGCCTCACCGCAGCCCTGGACCTGGCCGCTGTGGGCCTACCGGTCACCCTAGTGGAGGAAGGTCCTTCCATCGGAGGGCTGATGGCCCAGTTGGACAAGACCTTTCCCACCAACGACTGCGCCATGTGCATCCTGGCCCCCCGGCTGCTGGAAGCCGCCCGGCATCCCCTCATCGACATCCAGACCCTCACCCGGGTGGTGGGTCTGGAGGGCCAGCCCGGAGACTTTCAGGTGCTTTTGGCCCGCAGGCCCCGGTACGTGGACCCGGCTCGCTGCACGGGCTGTGGAGAATGCGTCCGGGTCTGCCCCAAACGTATTCCGGACCCCTACAATCAGGGTTTGAGCCAGACCAAGGCCATCCATGTCCCCTTTCCCCAGGCGGTGCCCCAGTCGGCGTATATCACCCCGGAGGCCTGCCGCCACCTGCAGGGGCGCAGGGAAACCTCCTGTGTGAAGGTGTGCCTGGCAGAAGCAATTAACTTTGCCGAGCAACCGGAAACCTTCGTGGTGCAAGCCGGGGCCGTCATTCTGGCGCCCGGGGCCCGGCCGGCGCCAGTAGCGGACTTTCCCGGGGCCTGGCACCCGGACGTGGTCACCAACCTGGAGTTCGAGCGGCTGCTCAGCGCCACCGGTCCCCACGGCGGGAAACTCTTGCGGCCCTCCGACCAAACGGAGCCCCGGTCCATCGCCTTTATCCAATGCGTAGGGTCCCGGGATCAGGAAAAGGGCGCAGCTTACTGTTCCAGTTTTTGCTGCCTGGCCAGTCTCAAAGAGGCCATCGTGGCCCAGGAGCTTACCCAAAATCAGCTGGCGGCCACCATGTTTTATATGGACGTCAGGGCCCAGGGGAAAGAGCAGGAACGCTACCTGGAAACGGCCCGAGCCCAGGGGGTGGAGCTGATCAGATCCCGGGTCACCGCGGTCCAGCCTGAGCCGGAGGGCGGCTTGGTGGTGCGCTATACCGACCCCCGGGGGCGGCCCCGGGAACGGACCTTTGATTTGGCGATCCTGGCGCAGGGCCTTAGGCCGGCTCAACATTTGCAGGATTGGGCCCCCCGGTTGGGTATCACCCTGAACGAACACGGGTTTATGAAAGCGGGGCAGCCCTGCGCTCCGCTCACCGAGCGGGAGGGCGTGTTTTTCTGCGGGTCCGCCCAGGAACCTATGGATATCACCATGACCGTAGCCAGCGCCAGTTCGGCTGCCCAAACCGCGGCCCAACTCCTGGCTATCAGTTCCCGGCCGGCCCTGCAAGGGGGTATCCAGGAAGAGGCCCTGAAAATTGACGGACGGCCCCCGAAAATCGGGGTTTTCCTCTGTCATTGCGGCACCAACATCGCCCGTACCGTGGACCCGGAGGCGCTGCGCCAGATTGTCCAGGAAATCCCCGGCGTGGCTTACGTGCAGGACTTTCTTTTTAGTTGTTCCACGGATGCCACCCAGCAAATGGCTGAAATCATAAGGAAATATGATTTGAACCGGGTGGTGGTGGCCGCGTGCAGCCCCCGCACCCATGAGCCCGCCTTTCGGGAGGTGTTGGCCGCCGCCGGTTTGAATCCTGGCTTTCTGGCCTTCGCCAATATCCGGGAACAATGCGCCTGGGTGCATCAAGGCGACCCGGCCGCAGCCCTGGCCAAGGCCGGGGAACTGGTGGCCATGGCGGTAGACCGGGCACAGGAACTGGCCCCTCTCACTCCCGCCAGATACCCGGTGGTGCCCCGGGCGCTGGTTTTGGGTGGCGGGGTGGCCGGTATGAGCGCTGCGCTTGCCCTGGCGGACCAAGGCTTTCATACCTATCTGGTGGAACGCCAGGCCCAACTCGGAGGGATGGCCCGCGGCCTGCGCTTTACTCTGGAAGGCTTGGATCCCCTGCAGTTAATCCAGGAACTGGAGACCAGGATTTTTTGGCATCCCAACGTCGAAGTGTTCACCAGGGCCGAACTGGTGTCCGTGGAAGGGGCGGTGGGGCGCTTCCGGTCCCGGGTGAGCCAGGAGGTCCAGGGGGAGCGGCTGGAAAGGCGCCTGGAGCATGGGGTTGTCCTGATCGCCACCGGAGGCCGGGAGATACGCCCCCAGGGGAGTTATCTCCATGGTGCCGATCCCCGGGTTCTTACCCAACTGGAATTGGAAGAGAAGATCAGCACCGCGGACCAGGACTTGGCCCGGGCCCGCCGGCTGGTGATGATTCAATGTGTGGGCTCCCGTTCCCCCGAGCGGCCTTATTGCAGCCGCTTGTGCTGCACCGAGGCCCTGAAAAACGCCCTTTTGCTGAAGGAGCGTTATCCCCTGGTGGATGTGGTGGTCCTGTACCGCGATATTCGAGCCTTTGGCTTTCGGGAGCTGGCCTACCAGGAGGCTAAAGCGCGAGGGGTGATCTTTATTCCCTTCGACCCGGAAAGGCCTCCGGAAGTCACCACCTCCCGGCGGCGGCCCTTGACCGTCAGGGTCTGGGACGAACTTTTGGAAGAGACCGTATCCATGTCGGCGGATTTTTTGGTCCTGAGCGCCGGGATCGAACCCGCGGTGGGCAGCCGCGAGGTGGCCCACCAATTGAAGGTGCCCATTGCGACCGGCGGTTTTTTCCTGGAAGCCCATCAGAAACTCAAACCGGTGGAGACCATAGTGGAAGGGGTTTTCCTGTGCGGCACGGCCCATTACCCCAAAAGTATAGAAGAAGCCATAGCCCAGGCCCAGGCGGCGGCCATCCGGGCGGCGGCCCTGCTTTTTCAGGAAGACATTCAGCAGAGTGAGGTTTCTGCGGTTATCCAGCGTCAACGCTGCCGGCAGTGTCTTAGTTGTTTCAAAACGTGTCCCTTCGGAGCCATTTTAGTGGGAGAGGTGGGGGTGCCCGAAATTCAAGGGGAACTCTGCCGGGGCTGCGGGGTCTGTGTGGCCGAATGCCCGGCCGGAGCCATCGTCATGAGCCGTTTTACTGACGCCGAGGTGTCCGCCCAGGTCAGGGCCGCCCTGAAACCTTCCCGAGGAGAAGAACATCATGATGAGAGAGAGCTATTGCGGTCTGTGCGATGACTGCCAACTGGGCCATCCTGAATTCCTCAAAGTCGTGGCCCTTATGAAAGAATATGTGGACCGCTTTCGGGCCAACTGGTGGGTCCATTGCTTTCCGCACGAAAAGGGCTTCAGCTTCCAGGAATTCCGGCGAGGCCTGGACTGGTTTTTAGCGCACACGGAGTGCCCGGGGTGCAAGGGCGGCAGTGGCCTGGAACTTTGCCCCATCCGGGCTTGCGCCGTGGCTCGCGGGATAGAACACTAAAATGAGTTATGAAAACCAAATATTTTTATTAGAAAAGGAATCAATTTTTAAGCATCTTATTTTATAAGATAAGTTGGAGGAGTAATGTTTGATTTTCAACTTTTCAGGATAAAAGTGTTCCCAAGCAAACAAAAACATTTATTCGAAGAGCCAAGAAAACTACAGGAAATATTAAAAGAAACTATTTTATCTTTGCCATCAGCCGAGATACGAAAGAATATTGTTTGGCATATTGGTAATATAGATCAAATTGACACATCGGCAATATATTTCAGAGTAGGGAGAATAGGAAAAGCAAGATTAGAATTATTTAGAGATACTAATTTCATAGATAAAGAATTTGAAGTAGCTCCGTATACTCATACGTTATTAGATATTCAATTAGAGTTAATAGCTATCGCAAAGAAATCTAAACTTGCTATAAAAACTTCCGGTATTGCAAATAACCTGGCAAAGTTATTAAATAAATCTGAGCTATCATCACGATATGATGCACATTTTGAGATCTTTGAAATAAATGACCCAGACGATTTTATAACACATATACATAAATCTTTAGCGGTTTCAAAATATTGGGTATCTTTTACCAGACCTAACGCTTTTGACGTTAATAAAGACTTCCTTCAACCTGCAGAAAAGCTATTAGAAGAATCAGAGGGGGATAAGGGACAAATATTATTACAAGGAGATAGTTTGAAAGCAGATACATTGGAAGAATTGACTCGCTCTGCTGCTGCAACGGGAAATGATGCTTCAGCATTATTGTTAATGCCTGAGGAGTCAGTTAAGGTTAGAAAAAGATTGAGAGGAAATCCAATAGTAATAATGCAGGAAGAAATTACTGATGAAGAAGATAAGAAATCTTTGCTTATCAAAATAAGACATAGATATAGAAAAGTTAGAGAAGGTGAAGATAATTGATTGATAAACATCTATTGAGTTTTTGGCATTGGTTTTTTATTAACGCTGATGGCACCCCTGGCTACAGAAGAATTCTCAATAAAACTATATTAATTGATATTATAATTGGTAGTATTATTGCATTTCTAGTTAAAATTGAATTACATACATGTGCTAAGACAGTTTTAATTCCTCTGGCTGGTATATTTATAGGGCTCGCATTTGCTTGGGTTCAAAATGCACAGGCATTGTTACAAAGCGAGAGTATTATTAAACTTGCTAAACATCGTGAAGGAGGAATTAGGGAGTATGTTTTTACATATCAATTAGCAATATTATCTATATTAGTTTCGCTAATTATATGGGGGTTGGCTGGTCTACAAATATTTGATACTTTATGGCCAACCAAATGTAATGTCATATCTTACTTCATCGTTAAATGGTTTATTTTTTTAATGTCTAGTTTAGCATTAAGAGAATGTTGGCAAGTAGTTTTAAGTGTTCAATGGTTACTTATATTAGATAATGTAATAATGGAACATAAACGCGAAAAGGAAGATACGGGAAAGAATTAAATGAGTTTATGGCAAGCTATTATAAAGAAAGACGATAAGAAGTTTATTGAAATAAAATTGCAGATGTACCAGGAGCGGGTGGAACTGCGCCTGGATAAAGAGGCTTGCCTCAAGTGTAATATCTGTTCCCTGGTTTGCCCCCGAGGCGCGGCCCGGGTGTTCCCCACCGACGCGGGCCTGGACATCACCATTGACCCCCGTCTGTGCGTGCTCTGCGAAATCTGCGCCCACTTCTGTCCCACCGGCGCGGTGACCTTGACGGTGAACGAGGTTCCCAAAACGATTTTCGTCGATCATCAGGGGCTGGCCCCATTTTATCCCAAGGTCGCCATGGACAAGGGGAAATGTACCGAGCCCTGCCCCGAGGGCGAGGAAGGCAAGGAGCACTGGTGCCGCCAGCAGATGAAGCTGGTGGGGGGTCTGCTGTCGGAGTGCCCCAAGCACTGTCACAAGTGCCTGGAGGCCTGCCCCCGCCAGGCCATTGTCCTGGACCCCGAGGGCCAAAACACCATGCCCGAGCCCGACCTGTGCCTGCGCTGCACCCAGTGTCTGGTGGTTTGCCAACAGGAGGCCCTGACGGTCAACCCCCAGTTCATCGGCGAGCTTGACATCGATGACAGCAAATGTCCCTCGGACTGCATGCTGTGCATCGAGGCCTGTCCGGTCAAGGCCATCGTGCGGGAAGGGGAGCGGGTTTATCGGAAAACGGACACCTGTAGCTATTGCGGGGTGTGCTACAACATCTGCGACTACGACGCCATTACCCTGAGTCGGCGGGAGGTGGTGGCCGCGCCGGGCGAATTTTCCCATGGCTGGATTGAGGCGGTGAACCGGCTGCTTTCCGGGGAAACGGTGCGCTAGGAACGAGGAGGCTATCTGGGGGGAG
>JARRKO010000060.1:0-33384 GCA_037388025.1 Syntrophobacterales bacterium | reverse complement strand
GCCCACTTCTTGTTTCTGGTGGTTATACAGCACCGGCCGCCACTGGGGGGCCAGGGTTTCCTGGGCCTCGGGGGACAGAAGCTTCAATTGTTGGAGAACCTCGAGGATGGCCGGTCCCAGGGCCCGGCTGGCCCCGTCCTCGATCTTCAGGGCCACCCCCAGGCCCTCCCTTGCCAGGGCCAGGGCGAAGCCTCCTTCGGCCCCGGTTTTGGCGAAAACCCGCTCGGGCAGGGCCTGCATGATCAGGGTCTCCAGCCGCCCGTCCCCGGCGATGTGACGGGGGTGGCGCAGGCAGGCGGCCATGATGGTGCCTTCGGGACCGTCCGGGGCTGCCGCGGCCAGGCGGGCGAACCCCCGGGCGATGTTACCCAGGGGCACGTAAAACACCGGGGCGCTGCAGCCGTCCAGGGCCACGGGGATATCCGCTTGGGTCAGGCCCACCATGTCGGCCACGGTCTTTAAAATAAGCTGCTGCACCGGATGGGCCGGGTCGAGGTAGTCCGTGAGGGGCCAGCCATGGTGGACGCACAGGGCCAGCATACTGGCGTGCTTGCCCGCACAGGTGTGGTGCAGGGGGGTGGGTTTTTGCCCGGCCTGGGCCAGGGCCTTGGCCGTGGGGCGGTGCAGGGGTGGGTGGCTGCCGCATTGCAGCGCTCCGGGATTGAGGCCGATCCGGGCCAGGATTTTCTCCACCAGGGCCACCTGGAAATCCTGGCCGGAAAGCGAGCCGCTCATGATGGCCAACTCCTCCGGGCCGAACCCGAAAGCCGCGGCCGCGCCAGTGGTGATCAGCGGCAGGGCCTGGAAAGGCTTGGCCAGCGAACGCATGCACACCAGCGCCGCTGGATCCCCCAGATGACGCCGCAACCCGCCCCCCTCATCCACCACCGCGAGTTCCCCCCGGTGGCGGCTTTCCACCTCAGACCCCCGGGTCACCTCCACCAACACCGGCGAGTATGTTTCTCCCATCAGCCCCTTCCTTTAAAAGAGAATTAACGTCATGAAAATTGCGCAATTCATTCTTATCAAAATTTTTCTATCCTCATAAGATTACCGGTAAAAAAGTAAGCGTTTTATGCATTTTCAATGTATCCGAACCACCCCCAAATACCGTGCTGAGAGCGGTTCCGGCTTCGTCTTTAATTTGAGGCAGTTGCGAAAGTTATTAAGGGGAGGACCGGAGGACCACGGACCCTGTTACACAGGCTTCTCGTCTGTGTTTTCTCCCCTCAAACTCCCCTTCCAACTCCCCCTTGCCGGTGGCACGGGCATCTTGCCCGTGCTACCGTTTAGCTTAAGGGTTTGGGAGAGGGGGCAGGGGTCCGCGACCCCTGGCCCCCTTTCCCAAATTCTATTTGCATAATCTCAACTTACAGTCTCAGGCCTCAAGCAAGGTTAGCTCATGAATGGGGTCCTGGGCCTTGGTGCGTTTGTGGGACATCAACAGACGTTGCAACAGGCTCAATTCTCGGGGTTGATCCTTGGCAATCTTGTGGTATTCGATGGCGACTTTGCCGTCCGCTGCTTTAATCTTAAAATAGTTCAGACAAAAAGAAGGAACATAGATTTCGGGCAAGAAGCCGAAGCGGGGTGGTACATCCTGGAGCTGCTTCAGCCAAGTGCCGGTGTTGATCACCGCCCGCTGACCAAGGCGTCGCAGCGAGGGCATATGGGTGTGTCCATAGATGAAAATTATGGTATCAGGATCATGTTCGAAGACTGCTTGGGCCGCGTCCAGGTACTTCTGTTCCTTTGCACTGCTCAGATCGGCAGGGTCTAAAACAATCCGAAACCGTTGCAAAGTCGCCCTGATATCCCGCCAGATAAGGTAGAGCGGCACAGAAAGAGCGGCAAAGACTACCAAGACGACGGCGTTGACCGTGAGAATCAGCTGCACCAGATTTCCTAAGATGCCTAAATCAGCCAGCAGGCGGTTGTTGAGGAAGATATTGGTGGACGTGATATCGAGATGTTCCAGGGCTGCCCCGACCAGAACGAAGGACGTCAACCCGGACAGCAGCAGAAAGGGGAGAAGTAGCCAGCGCAGGAACGGACTCATCTCGCGGTAAAAGTAATTCGACAGAACCCAATACGGTATCTGCTCGGTGGGATAAACCGACTGGATGTCCTTCAACCAATTGTATCTTCCGAAGCGCGAATGCTTTCCGGCTGCACTGACCATACTGCTGGTAATAAAATAACCCACCGGCTGGGCATAGGGGTTGCCAAAGTCGGGCATGTGGTTGAAGGCATCGTACTGGTTGCCGTGCTCGATCCACATCCTCTTGCCGTTAATCTCCCGGGTGATGGACGGGGTCCGCTCCAAGTGAATATTGTATGGTTTCAGCATCTCCACGAACTCGGGGTAGCAGGCGATTTCATAGTCGTGGTTACCGGGCAGCATGGTAATCTTCACCGTCGCCCCCGCGGTGCGGAAAGCTTCGAAAATTCTGGGGAACTGCTGCATCAAGGTCTTGAGCTTTTCCGGACCCTCGATGTCGGTGAATTCCCACATGCCGAAGATATCGCCAATAATCAGGAGTTCGGCGTTCTCCTGCTGGGCCGAGAGCCTTTCCAGAAATTCGAGGAGCTCTGCCTCGTAATCGCAGACGCCGAGGGCCTCATCACCCCCGATGTGCAGATCGCTGATGAAGTAGTAGGTCATGGCCATGGTGGTTTCTTCACGGTCGGTGAGGGCTGACCTGTTCTTCCAGATCCTGCGTGATTCTTTTCATGGCAGGGCTTTCCCTGATGGGACCGGAATTGTTCCAGCCGGTGCGCAAAGCCTCTTCCTTCTTTTGGCGGAATTCCACAGGGCTGGAAGCCAGCTCCTTCCAGATAAACATTTTTTGGAGTATATGGCGCTCTGCGTCCGTAAAATCCCTCTCAATATCGAAAGACTCGCCTCTGCTTGTCGTATAAATCATCAGTTTAATTCCACAATAAATCATTCATAAACGAGAATAAGGTTTTTTCCATAATTACAGGCACATTAGGTCTTCTAACTTCGCTCATACCACCGCAACTCGTTGGAATGAAGGAAATGATTAGACCAGCTGAGTTTAATATCTATCCCAACCCTCCCGCAACCACGAGAAAAAGCGCAAAACCCACTAGAAGGCTAACCGCCGACCAGCGGCTGTCCTCAGCGCTCTTATGCGCTTCGTTCAACATGTCCTCCACCGCAGCCAGCGTAAACAGCCCGGAAACCAAGACCAAGCCGAACATCTTCAGAACCTCGCTCTGCCCGCGCAGCGTAAAGTACGCCAGTACGGCGGCACCAACCGCGGGCACCACGAAGGAAGCAGAGAACACTAGCCGCTGCGCCCGACCCACGCCCTTGTCGCGAAAATTGGCGATCACCGCAAAGCCCTCGGGAATGTCAGCCAGCACCTGGCTCAGTGCCAGGATGACCGCCATGTGACTCGATACTGCCGACCCCGCGCCGATGAGGAGGCCATCCCCCGCCAAGTCGGTAACGATGGCAATGTAAACCATCCACGCTCCTGCTCCTGCTCCGACCTGCTTGCTCTCCTGCCATTGTTCAATGCCGGCTTCTATGATCAGGTGGACGCCGCCTCCTGCCAGGAAAGCCAGGGCCAGCAGCCAAGCGGGGGCGTGGCGCAGCGCCTCCGGCATCACTTCCACCGCCACCACAGCAAGAATGATGCCGGTGGCGACATGGAGAGTACGATTGATGATCTTCTTGGAGGGACGCAGCCACTCGGCGAGCACCCCGCCGCCGAAGTTGCCGAGGGCCGGGAGGAGTGCCAGGCCGAGCACCATCATCAATCCGCTATCCATCGCTCAATTTCCACATCACTGTCACCTGGGCCCAAACCACACCTGGGCGGCCTGACATTTCCTCTCTTTCCCCAGCTCAGGCCGGGAACTGAATAAGGCTGACTGCTGAGTGCTGACTGCTGATTGATAATTGAGTTAGCAGGGGGATAACGCCATCATATCGAAATATTCCCCCGGCTCCGCCGGTCCGTGTTTGCTAGAGAAAAAATACCACGAACAACAGCACCATCCCCAGGATATAAAACAGGGGATAACCCCAGAGGAGGTAAATGTCGATTCTGTGAGTCAATCTGGTCTTACCCTTGGTGTCCAGACGTTTCAGCGCCACATTGAAGACCACCGTCAGGGCGGTGACCGCGAAGGCCACCAGGAGCATGGTGTCCAGAAAGGTCAGATAGCCCAGCCGGGGCAGATCGGAGCCGATGGTGAAGTTAAACGCGATGAACACCAGCAGATTGGCCCCGGTGATATCGACCCGCTTGGAATAATCTTTGAGAAAGAAGGCCACCCAGGATACTGAGATAATGAGGAGGAGGGGAATGAAAATGCGGAAGATGTAATAACTCAGGTGGCGCTGGGCCTTAAGCTCGTAGGAATACCGGGAATAGAGCAAACCATCCGGTAGGGGTCTGCTGCTCACCTTGGTGGTGTGCTGAGTGAAATACCATTCCTCCTCGCCCAATTTTTTACCCAACCCGGTATATTCAGGTAAAAAGCTAAAGACAAAATCCTCCTCAGGGTCCACAGATTCCAGATGGATGAAGAACTTCTGGGTATCCAGAGGGAATTTCTTAAAATTGAAATCAGGGGCCTGGAGGGTGGCGGAAAAACGCTCGTAGTATTGCACCTTCCCTGAGGCGTAAACCCAAAAGGTTTCCCCCTGGGTCCAACGCTTCCCTTGTTGGTTGAAAAAGACAAAACGCGGCCATCTCAGGCCTTTCTGGACTATAAATTTTTCAAACTGAGAGGGGTCGAAAGCCTTGTAACTGCACTGGCAACTGTCGGGGCTGAAGGCGTAGGCCGGGTCGTCCCATTCCAGGACAAGGTCTCCCACCACCCCGAAATTTTCGTCTTTCTGGTTCACCGCGCTGATCTGATCCACATAAATGCCGACGCGGACCTGGATGGGTTCAAGGATAAGAGGCCGGCCCACGGGCTTACCCTTACCTTGGAGAACTTCCGGGGCATTGATTCCGAGCAGCAGCCGGTAGGACCCGGAGGTCTGCCGGTCGCTCGCCGAGGTGCCGCTGATATGCACCGTGTAATTCCGGGACTCTTCCTTGAAGGCGTATTGGAGTTGGGCCACATCTTGCAACCCCTGTAGATTATCCGCCCGGATGATCTTACCCCCATAATTCTTCAGGACCAGTGCAGGCTTAAGGTTACCGGATGTAGCCTCGACCCGGACGTGAAGGATGGTGCCGGGGTCTATTTCCCTCAGCCGGTAATACGTGGAATTATGCTGAGGCGTCAAGGCCCCTTGAACTTCCTGGATGCGGAGGCGAAATTCGGGTGGCTGGACCAACTTGGCCATCGCCTGGCCGGTGGGGGCGGCCTGCCCGGAGAGCACCTGAGGCGCGTTGATGCCGATGAGGAGGCGGTATTTCCCGAAGGTCAGTCCCAAACCCTGGCCGCCCAAATGCTGATGGACCCCGGTCACTATGAGCTGATAATCGCCATCGGCCGGGATCGTCAACTTCAGGGCTGCATCAGATCCATGGCCGCTGTCGTCGTCCCAAACCAAAAAAGAGGAGTCCAGTAGATGCCGGAAAGCTTGAAAATGATTTTTGGGAGGTTTCCGGAGAATAGCCTCCAGGCGGGCTTCAAAAGACTTCAGGTCGAGTTTGGTGTCGGCCACCGCACATAAGGGGTCCAGGTTGCCCGAGACCCGCGCCATGTACACATAGAGGGTGTCATCCTTCTTAAGGTTGGGGAGATCGTAAATCTCCCGCTCGCCGGCGTCCAGGTAACCGGTCAAGGTCTGAACCCGGGGCGACTGCTGGGCAAGCCCGGGGACAGCCCAGAGAAAGAACCAAATACACAAACCCAACGCCAGTCTTCCGGGGAGGAGACTGTTCCGGAACAGAGAGGATGATTCGGCGGCCTTGGCCCTCATCTCTGGTTTCCCCCTGACTGCTTTTAAAATTAATGCCCCGGAGTCAAAATGCAAGATTCGCCCTAAGGCCTCGGCCAAGTGAATAAAAGGTTGTGATATCGGGACTTACATAATCTTAGAGGGAATCGCCCCTACCCTCCTTTGACCCTTCTCTGCCCAGACAGGATGTCTTGGCAGCCTTCAACCAAAGATAATCCCTGGTAAACCTATAAGCAAGGGGCTGAAATTCCAACTTAAAGGGTGGCTAACACCGTCGAGGCGGCGAACCACTTACCGATAGTCTCCCATGCGGGTTGGGGACGGATCTAATAAAAGAATCGAAAAAGTTAATTCTATCAATCACCTATCATCTTTGCTTTATCGCTGACTCTCCGCAAATAATTTAGATGGTTTTTTCTTAGAGCCAAATTGGGGAATAAAAATGGTTATTTTTGTCACTTTATTTAAAGGGAGGAATTAGGGAAAATGAAATAATCTCCCAAAATGGCCTTGGTATAATAAGAGCTTTAAGAACGGCGGCAGCCCTCATGCGGCAGCAGAAAGGGGTGAGGCTATGAAATCGGAATCGCAGGATTCTGAATCAATTACCGAGAGCATACAGCAGATTGAAGATAATCTGAGGTCTGACATCACCGAATATCTGGGAGTCGGTCCCTCCATGAGTGGCCGGAAAGAATACCTGGCGTTCCTGGCGGCTTCCATCCTGGTTTCCCTGGGTATTCTCTCGCTACTCGGCTACATCTATCTGTGGCCGCTGGCGAAACCTTATTATGCCGTTATTTCAGATAAGGAAAATATCGGTCGCTTATTAAAAGCTACTGGCCATTGGGGGCCCCTCGTCTTCATCCTCCTGGAGGCTGGTCAGTCCATCACTATCTTCTGGCCCATGCCCCTGGAGATCGCCGGAGGCTTTCTGTTCGGTCTGCCGTTGGGGGTGTTCTTTTCCACCATCGGCCTCACCCTCGGGTCGGTGGTGGCTTTTCTGGTGGGGCGCTGGCTGGCCCGGACCTACCTCCCTCGCCTGGTTCGTCCTGAGGATTTACAGAAATTCCATCAACTCATGAAGCGGGAAGGATCTCTGGCAGCCTTTATAATATTTTTAATCCCCGGGGTTCCCAAGGACTTTGTCAGCTATATCCTGGGCTCCACTCCCATGTCCCTAGGATTCTTTATCGTGGCCGTCACCCTCTTCAGGCTGCCCAGCACCGTCCTCCTCAACCTCCAGGGGGTTGAGGTCGCCCACGGGCATTATTGGTTGTCCGTGGGATTAATAGGCTTCAGTTATTTCCTGGCCTTCCTGATCTTTCGCCATCGCGAATATGTATACCGCTGGATCAAGTCTTGGCACTTGGGGGAATGGTAAATTGACTTTCTGGAAATCTTCTTGGGTGGCGAACGTTTGCCTGGCGGGAAACGTCAGACTCAAACATAAGACCTAATACATCCTAATTTCATCAGCTCCACTCCCTGCTAAAGAATGGATCTCGGTGAATGAATTTTTTCAAAAAAATCATTCTTAAAACCAGAGATCTAATAGCTTTGCTACTTTTATTAATAATTTATCATGGTTATGAAATCCTTTGTTATATTACGAGCAACATTTTTCAATATTATCTTTCCGTATTCCTTTGTGCCGGCGCCTTATTCTTCGTGTCAACGTCGCTCGTTTTCCTTCATGATTGGTTTCTGAGCCGTTTTTCCTGGGATGCGCTGCGACTGCAATATGTCAACAGCTTGCGCCAGGATGATAACATCCCTTCCTATCATTTTATGAAGA
The DNA here is from genome assembly GCA_037388025.1 of Syntrophobacterales bacterium. Lineage (GTDB taxonomy): Bacteria > Desulfobacterota > Desulfobaccia > Desulfobaccales > 0-14-0-80-60-11 > JBGSLA01. The sequence continues at coordinate 25,687 of JARRKO010000060.1, read as the reverse complement.
GGCTGACGAGATTCGTATTACGCGAAGGGTTCTGGGCCATCTTTGTCATCGGGCCGTTACTCTTAGGTCCGTTCATAACCACCGTGCTCCTGCGTCAGCGCAAAAACTGGCGGACTATGTTAACCTACACCTTGAGCGGCTCCCTCTTCAATGCCGTATTCTGGGTGGGAGTTATGCGGGGCGTGGGAATCTTCACCTGGAGCTATACCTCCCTCCTGAATAAAAGATTATTTTAATCCGGATAATTCATCACGCCGTCTAGACCTTGGTGGCACAGGCTTTCCAGCCTGTGCCCCAAACGGGATAAGCGCTTATCTAGCGGGGTTGCGTGGAGTAAACCGAGAACTCCCCTTAGCCATCAGCTGTTATTGGTCGCGCTGCTGAAAGGAGTGCACCAACTCCTGGAATGACAAGGGCTTGATACTGAGATCACCGGAGAAGGGATACTGCAGGGAGAGGATCAGAAATAGTCCGAAGGTGATGAGCCAGGTCAGCAAAGAGATAACTACTTCCTGAGCCCACAGATGCCTGACATCGAACAGATATGTGAAGAAAACCGTTAACAACCCGCCGCAGATCAAAAAAACCCACAGGGGACCGGGTAGTTTGGAGCGGCTTTCCATGATGCGTTGCCGCCGGTGTTTCCCCACTTCATTCAACTGAATGAGCGAAGTTTGGTAAAAGCTCTCCGCTTGAGTCCCCTGGGGTATTAGATCATAGTAACATTGCCAAATTTCACTATAGGCTTTTTCGGCCACCGGACTGGCTTTCCCTGTCAACGCCATACTATCCCACTCGGAATCCACCACCGCCGTAGCATACTCCAAAAGCTTCATCTGAATCTGCTGGCGGGCGGGTTCCGGAAAAACCTGGGCGTCCCGCCAGAGTTCGCTCAGATGGGTTACTTCTTGATAAACACTGCGTTTGGCATCCAGAAACTGGCTCCAAGCGATGATAATAGTGAAAGCCAGGAAAACTCCGTAAATCCCCCCGATTATGGTATATATGGAGCCCGTCACCGGATTGTTTTGCCGCAGGGACGCCTTCACCCCAAACCGCTTGAAAAGATAAAGGCCGGTCACTACCAGCCCTGCGCTCAGGATCGCAATGAGTATCGCCATGGGGATGGTGGGGATAGTAAAAATCCACATAAGGGTTTCCTCGGAAATAAATGTAGTATAGAAATCTCTTATCCGGATCGACTACGTCTAATAATAAGGCCAACAGCGCGATTTTCTTTGAGCAAAAATTACAGGAAAAGAAGGCCATCTCTTCCCTTTTTAAAAAGGGGGGGCCAGGGCATGAGGGTCCGCTAGAAAAATTGCCTGGTGTACTCCCTGCATTTTTAGAAATTAAGAATGCATTGAAATTAAAGCATTTTCTGTAAGTTATAGCGTTACCCCCCTACTTGGTCTTCAGGTATTCTATGCCCTGCCAGTCCTCTCCCGGAGGGTTTTCCCGGTATTGCTGGCAGCGGTAAAGGAAAAGCTCCGTGGGGGTATCCAAAGGATATTTGCTTGACAAGTCGGCAAATATCCGGCAGGCCCCCTCCCAGTCCCGGGACAGATACGTGTTAAACCCCCTGGTAAATTCTTGGCAAAATTCGGCGGTGTCGCCCATCTCCCCGTCCTCCCTGCGCCCCGCCAATTCGTAAATGGTCGTCCCTTCCTTTTTCCCTTTGACTGCCACAATATCCAGGGGCCTAAACCAAAATTTGTCCGCAACTTTTTTGTAGGTTACCGAGTTTACTATGATATTGGTGCGATATAATTTATTCACCCCTTCCAAGCGGCTGGCCAGGTTAACGTTGTCGCCCATGACCGTATAGTTCATTCTTTCCCTCGAGCCCACGTTGCCCACCACGGTTTCGCCGGTGCTGATGCCTATCCTAGTGTCCAGAGGATTTTTACCTTCGCTCTGCCATTTTAGGTTCAGGTGTTGCAGTTTTTCCTGACAGACCAGGGCGGCCTGGCACGCATGGAAGGCATGGTCCTCGTCTGAAATCGGCGCCCCCCAAAAAGCTAAAATCGCGTCGCCGATATATTTATCCACCGTCCCGTGATACTCGCTCAAAATTTTCGTCAGTTCATCTAAGTATTCGGAAAGATACAGCATGAGCGAATCCGGTGACATGCGTTCCGCAATGGTGGTGAAATCGGTTATATCCGAAAAAAGTACGGTTAATTCTTTTTCCTGGCCGCCCAGGCGACTCTCTTCACCCGTTTGCACCAGTTGGCGCACCAACTCCGCCGGCACATACTTCCTGAAGGACTGCAGCCCTGTCTTCATGGTGGAGATGGCATCGCTCATCGACTGAATCTCTTTGATGTAAGAGCGAATCTCCACCGGGGCATCCAGATGGAAGTCTTTAATCTTTTTGGTTTCCTCCGACAGCAGTTTAATGGGCTGGGATATACTGCGGGCAATGATCATGGACAAAATAAGGGCGATGAAAAATATTCCTACGCAAATAAACAGGTTTTCCCTGATTAAAAATTTGGCTTTGCCGATAAAAGCGTCTTCCGGCACCACCAACCCCACCTTCCAGGGGGCCGGAAAGGACTTGGGGAAATCCGTAAAGGAGGCCAGGTATCGCTTGCCCTGGCTTTCTATGACTGATTTGTCTCGGCCGGTTTTTTCATAGTTCTGGAAGGCCTTTTTGATGGCTTTATTCCCCAGTTCCTCCACCCGCACCGGACGTAATTTGCCGTTTTCTTCTTTGGCGATGACCGAGCTGTCCGGGTAGGACACGATTTCATTCTTATCATTGATGATAAAGGCTATCCCGTTTTTGCCGATCTTCAAGTTTCGCAGAAACGTGGACATCTCTCCTAATTCGATGTCCATTCCCCAGATGCCGACGATTTTTCCTCCGTGGCCAAATACCGGATAAGCCGAGGTGATCCCCGGCTTTTTGTTGCGAAATAAAATGTACAAATCGGTCCAGAAATTGGTCCTGGTCCGTTTCACTCCTATGAACCAGGGTCGAATGCGCGGGTCATAATTGATCTTGGTGGACGTTTTTGTCTTGAAAACCTCAAACTTGTCGTTCCAATATTTAAAAGTATTCGTCGCCGGTTTAATATCTCTTCGGATAATGCGGCACTCCATCGTGCCATCTGGGAGACTCCAGGCCCTCGTGTAATTTCCCTGATCATCTCCGATAAAAAACATACAGATATGAGGATAAGATCTTAGGACACTCATGGTAAAGAGCTCTATCTGTTTTCTATTTTTTTCGGAGATAACCCCGGTCTCGACAAGTCTGGCACTTATCTCGGGCAAGATAGAGGCTGGTAAAAAATAATGCATAGTTTCTTCAATCACCGTCTTATTTGTTTGATCTATTAAATTATCACCCAACTCCAAAATAATATCCTTATTCTTATAATAGTTATAGGTGACCATGGGCACTACTGTCAGAACGATCAATCCTATGAATGTAAAAACTATTTTTATATAAAAGCTATGATGGAAAATGGAATATTTAGCAGACACTCTCTTTCTCGACATCGCCCCGCTCCTTCTTCCTCCCCATCAGTGGATTTAGGGAAGCTTGATCCAGCCCTCCTCCCCCTTAGGCCGGGGGAACTTTTATTCGGGGTACCACCCTCATTTCAAATCGCACCTGGCCGTAGCCGGCGCAATCCACCCCAGTGTCCGGGCAATGGACAAATTTCATAAAATGAAACTGATTCGGATCAAGGCCTTCACTCAACCTTTCATTGATGAGGGCCACCGGCACGGTGAATTGGGCCACAGCATAGACGCACAGCCGCTTGGGACACAGACTGCCGATGAAATTACCGTCCACGTCCAGGACGAATCTATCGCCGATTTGATAACCGGAATTACAATTCTTGGCTTGCACTACTTCGGCCACAATGGAATATTTCGGCGCGGCGTGGGCCAGCCGGTCCATCTGTCTGAGCCTGGGATCGCCTTCCTGGAACCGCTCCATTTCCGCCTCGGTATAACCTACCCGATTGCCGAAGCGCTTTAAGGCCTTCCGCTCATCCATATCTTCTTTCCCCTATTCCACTGCCTTTACTTGGGATTAAGCTCCAATCTTTGCTGAAAACTCTCCCCGCTCCTCGCCCGAATAAAATTCAGGCAGAGCGAATGCTTTATCATTTTTGATAATGTGAAGAAAGTTTTGATATTGAAATTATTTTAATACCGCTAACAAGCGGGGATCAAATGGGTCTTTATGACGTAGATCTGATGGGCATGAGCTTCTAAAAGGTTAAACCTCTCCTTTTGTCTGGATAATTACCTGGAAGATTGAATTTAAAGATAAGAGCTGTTATTACTTGGTACTTCTAAAAATATTTAGCCAATCTTTTACACCTATATAAATATTGACAATTCCTATCACGTATAAAAAATATATTATTAATTTATTCTCAGTTTTCATGGTCAAACCTATAAGAATACACACAAAGCCCACCAAAAAGCTAACAACAACCTTCGTATACTTTTTCATAAGTTACCTTCCTATTAGACTTTGACTCCTTTTCTCATCCCCAAACTTGGCTGAGGAGCGCCATCATGGCATGAGTTCCTCTCCGCTTGGGCCAGGAATTACTATGAAGTGCACTCCCTGGTAAAAGTAATGGATCATATTAGCAAAACGGAGCTTGGCAATCAAGAGAGTTCCCCAGCACCGCTTGGGAACCGGTATAAAAAGCAGTATAAAACTGACTGCTAACTGCTTACCGCTAACCGCTATATCGCTTATGCCCACCAGGCCGCGTATAAAAAAGCCAGGGTCAGGGATACTCCCGTTAGAAAGTGGGTCTTGATGGTGAGGGCCTGAATGGCCACAAAATCCTCGTCCGTGGGGGGTGTGACCCAGGCCTGGCGCACCGCGTTCGCCGCCAGGGGCAGGGCCACCAGCCCCGCGAACAGGTGCCCGGGAAAGTCGAACAGTTCCATGAGGAAAGGGAGGCTGAGGAAGGGCGCCAGCATCAGCCCGGCATAGACCATACGGGAGCGCCGCAGCCCCAGGCGGGCCACCAGATGCTCCTTGGCCGCGGCGGTGTCCGCTTCCAGGTCCGGAAATTCATTGATCCACAGGATGGCGGTGATGAGGAAGCCCAGGGGCAGGCCCAGGTAAAAACCCGCGGGGCTCACCCGGCTGGTCATGGCGTAATAAGCTCCCAGGGAGAGGACCGGCCCGAAGGCCAGGAAGATGGTGATCTCCCCCAACCCCTTGCTCATCAGCTGCACCGGGGAGGCGGAGTAAAGGTAGGCCGCGACCAGCCCGAAGAGCCCCAGGACCGCCACCCAGGGCCGGCCGTAGTACATCAGCACCAGGCCGCAAACCACCCCCAGGCCCAGGCATCCATAAGCCAGGTTCCTGACGGTGGCGGCCGCGAGCTCCCCTTCCTGGATGACCCGGCTGCCGCCGCTGAAGGGAGTGGCAAAGCGGTTTATGGGGTCGCTGCCAAAGGAGTCGTAGTAGTCGTTGATGAGGTTGCCGCCGGTGTGCAGCCCGGCCACCCCCACCACCGTGAGGAAAAAGTAGAAAAACCCGCCCCAGGCGCCGCGAAAAATTGCCAGGGCCGCCACCAGGGCCACCGGCATCAGCGAGCCGGTGAGAAAGGGCAGCCGCACCGCCCGGATAAACACCCCTAAACGCATGTTCCCTCCCCGACCTGCCGGAATTATACGAACTTCCCCCGAACCCTGTCAATGTGGGAGTCAGAGATGACCGGGAGAACAGGCATCTTGCCTGTTCGTGCACAGGCTGGCAGCCTGTGCTCCCGCTTAACAATATGGTCGGTAGCACGGGCATCTTGCCCGTGCGACACGGGCTGGAATCCCGTGCTACCATTCTAACCTATGGGGTTTGGGGGGCATGTAGGGGCGGGTTTCAAACCCGTCCTCCTACATCCCTAGCCCTTCGCCAAAGAACCATGTGAAAATTTCATTGCAGGTTTCCCGTAAACAGGTAAAGTTTAACGGTTATGGGAGAGGGGCTGGCGAGAACGAGACCCGGCCCCCTCTTCCCCAGTTTGGAAGGAGGATGAGTATGGCAAGACCGAAGATCACCGTGGTGGGGGCGGGCAACGTCGGAGCCACCTGCGCCCACTGGGCGGCAGCCCAAGAACTGGCGGATGTAGTGCTGGTGGACATCGTAGAAGGCATGCCCCAGGGCAAGGCCTTGGACCTCATGCAGGCCCGGCCCATTTTCGGCTTCAACGTGGAAGTGGCCGGCGCCAACGACTACGCGGCCACCAAGGGCTCGGACGTGGTTATCATCACCGCCGGCATCGCCCGCAAACCCGGCATGAGCCGGGAGGACCTGATCAACACCAACAAAAACATCGTCGGCACCGTCACCAAGGAAGTGGTGGCCCAGAGCCCCAACTCCTTTCTCATCATTGTGAGCAATCCCCTGGACGCCATGTGTTACGTGGCCTACAAGACCAGCGGCTTCCCCAAAAACCGGGTCATGGGCATGGCAGGGATTCTGGACACCGCCCGCTACCGCTGCTTCATCGCCATGGAACTGGGGGTGGCGGTGGGCGAGATCCAGGCCATGGTGCTGGGCGGCCACGGGGATGAAATGGTGCCCGTGGTCAGCGCCACCAATATTTCCGGGGTGCCCCTGACCGACCTTTTGCCCCAGGACAAAATCAACGCCCTGGTGGAACGCACCAAAAAAGGCGGCGGGGAAATCGTGGCCCTCCTTAAAACCGGCTCGGCCTACTATGCCCCGGCCGCGGCTGCGGTACAGATGGCGGAAGCCATTCTCAAGGACCAGAAACGCCTGGTGCCGGTGTCCGCCTACCTGCAAGGGGAATACGGCCTGAACGACCTCTTTTTCGGAGTGCCGGTGGTCCTGGGAGCTGGAGGCGTGGAGCAAATCATCACCTTGAAGCTCAACCCCGAGGAGGAAGAGCTGCTGAAAAAATCAGCAAACGCAGTAGCCAACACCCGGGACGAACCCCCCTCTCCCAAACCCTCTCCCCCAACCCCTTGAGTTAGAACGGTAGGACGGGCTTCCAGCCCGTCTGGGCACGAGCAAGATGCCCGTGCTACCTGGTATGGGAATTGGGGAAGCATCTTGAGGTGGGGAAACAACAGGCGAGACACCTGTGCCACATGAAGCACCTTCCCTGGCCCCCTCTCCCCAAAAAAGAAATGACAAAAATTATACCAGCCGGGCTATATATCCATGTGCCCTTTTGCCGGGGAAAATGTCCGTACTGCGACTTTGCCTCGGGAACCGATCTCTCCCTGATTCCTGACTGGCTGGCGGCCCTGGACCGGGAGATGGAGATTTACCGCGACTTTGCGCCCCGGTTTGACACCATCTACCTGGGGGGCGGAACCCCCAGCCTGTTGACCCCGATCCAACTCAAGGGGTTGCTGGACCGTCTGCAGAAGCATTTTTCTTGCGCTCCGGACACGGAAATCACCCTGGAAGCCAACCCGGATGACCTCAGTCTGCCGGTCCTGAGTCAGTACCGGGAGACGGGAATCAACCGCCTCAGCCTGGGGGTGCAGTCCTTTGATGACTGGGAACTGGGCTTTCTGGGGAGGAGACACGACGCCTCCCAGGCCTTAAGAGTTCTGAGCCTGGTCCGAGAAGCCGGTTTTGACAAACTGGGGATTGATCTGATGTACGGCTTGCCTGGGCAAACTCTCCCAGGCTGGCAAAAAACCCTGGAGACGGCCTTGAGTTTTCAGCCGGAGCATCTTTCCTGTTATCAACTCACCGTGGAGGAGGGCACACCCCTGGCCCAGCGCCAGGCCGCAGGGCTGTTCCAGTCTCTCCCGGAGGAGATGGAGCGGACCTTTTTCCTTTTCACCTCAAGGTTCCTGGAAGACCAGGGTTATCTCCACTACGAAATTTCCAATTTCGCCCTGGGGCCAGCCAACAAATCCCGGCACAACTGCAAATACTGGAACCATACCAACTACTTGGGCCTGGGGCCCGCAGCCCACTCCCATCGGGACGGCCGGCGCTGGTGGAATCACGATTCCCTGGAAGAATACTGCCAGGCCCTGGACGCCGGGCAAGCGCCGCTCGCCGGGTGGGAGGACCTGACCGGAGAAGAAAAACGCTGGGAAGCCCTCTATCTGGGACTGCGCACCAGCGACGGCATCAGCCTGGATCTGGTACAGACTGATGCATTACGGGAAGCCGTTCTCATGAAGGCCGTCCAAGCCGGCCTGGGAGACGTGCGGGCCGGTCGGTTCCTTCCCACCCGGGAAGGCATGGTGGTGGCGGACCGCCTGGCTCTGTGGTTCATGGAATGATGCTGAGACGACACCGTTTTCCGATTCGTCCTGTTTTGCTCTATCTGATCTTGCTGACGGTGTTGGTGAGTTGCCTTACACCCCTGGGTTGCGGGGTGCGCCGGCTAACCCAGGGCGAGCTGCTGCCCCCGGAAGTCCGGCTCAAGGGTTTGGGATTGCAACCCCCGGGAAAGCAGGGGTGGCCCCTGATCTGCGTTCTGGCCGTGAAAAACCCGAATCCGATGAGCATTAAAGTCCTGGGGTATGACTACCAGGTCTGGGTGGAGGGGCAGAGGCTGGCCCAAGGCGCCAGTGGTACGCCCATCACTCTCCCGGCCCAGGGTGAGGCCACGGTGGAGGTACCGGTGCTCCTGAAACTGAAAACGCTTCCCGGATTGTTACCCAAGCTTCTCCGGGAAGAACAACTCACCGTGGAAATTGCCGGGGGACTGCGGCTGCCTCAAACTCTGGGGTTTCGGGTGCCGTTTCGCTTCCGGGAAAAGCTCACCCCCCAGCAAGGCCTGGAACACCTCAGCCCCTTTCTGAGCCAATAAAGGATGGGGTTGAGGGAGGGGGCCAGGGGTCGCAAGCCCCTTCCCTGCTTTATTTAATAACTCCTTGTAAGAGTTCAAAGTTCAAGGTTAAAAGTTTTGAGTTTTGAGTTTAAGTGAATGTGGGGTGCGCTTCGCTCACCAAGATGGCTGGCGGGACGCCCGCCCTACCAACTTTTTTATGATTTTGAGAGAGCCGCCGGTTCATGGGTGACTGCTTGGAAAGGTTTATAGGGCGGCCCGTGGCCGCCACAAGGCGTGCTCGGCAGGCCCTATAATTCTGAGCCAATAAGGAAGGGGTTGAGGGAGGGTGCCAGGGGGCGCGGACCCCTGCCCTTCTTTTTTAATGACTGCCACTGATCACTGATTACTGATTACTGACCTGAGCCCCCAGCCTCACGCCAGCTTGACCAGGGCCCGGTAGGGCTCCTCGGCGCCGGCCGGGAAGTCGATGACCATGTCCCCCGGATAGCCTTGGGTGTCCCGACTGAGCACCACAAAATCCTCCTTGGCCAGGTGCTCGTTGAGCATAATCAAGGCCTCGGCGCCATACTCCTCTGACATCTCTATGAGCCGATCGGGCGTGTAGCTCACCGCCCAGGCTTGTTGGGCTTTCAGCGTGGCCATGATCCTCTCCTTTCTCGAGAAACGCTGGAACGGCACGCGGTCTAAACGAGGGGGACGTTTCTCCGCAGTTATGCGCAAAATAAACATCCCCCGCCTCTGAGTCAAGGCAAGCCCGGTGGGGCGCCGATCACCGGTGAAACCGCCCCATACCCCGGCCCAGTTCGCTGACTTCCGGTGTTACCAGGAAGGGAAAGTAGATCAGGAGCAGGGCTACAATGACAAAGGCCAGGAGCACCAGGCTCCGTCGCTTGGCAGGAACGAAGCGCTGGAACAGGCCCACGATCTGTTTCCAATGGAGGATGATGTGGAGACTGAGAAGCCCTAAAAGGAAGAAGCCCAGATAAAGATGAAGGTCTCCCCAATCATGGCGATCCCACCCCCACCAGGTGAGGTCAACTTTCCGGCCATACTTGGCCCAGGCCTCTCTCCCAGGAATGAGGATATAATTCATCAGAAAGCCGAGGCCGGCCATGGCCATCAGCACCAGGAACATGAGCGCATTAATGAAGAAGTTCAGCTTGGGTTTATCCATAAATGATTTCTCCTTTGGATAGGAAAGGACCTTATAAAAATATAAGACAAAAAAAGGCGGTTTAAAGCCACCAGTGGTTCAGGCAGCGAAGATTGATACCCAATATTCGGCCAAAAATGAAATCCTCTATTTATATCGTGGCTTCATTGACTTTCAGCAGACCGGTTTTACTTTAAAAGAAGAACAATCTTCTCCTAAGGAGGGAATTGTCATGAAAGCAGGCATCGTGTTCACCGGTTCCGGTCCCCTTGTAATTCTGACTTCCCACAAATCCTTCACCGACCCCCAACTGGTTGGAAAGTTGCATGCCAAGGGAATTAAAAAGTATATAGGTTTTGAACTACCCCTGGATCTTTGCCGGTTGCGCTACGGCGAGCATTTTCCTGTGGTAATGCAGGACTTGAGACAGACTGACGATCTACGCGTCCTGGACTACGACGGCCACCATATCTTTTTGACCTTCTCTTTTTCTGAATTCGGCGATGAATTTCGGCACGAATAACCCCAAAATCTGCTTAGGGGACAGGGGCCGGGGTCGGGGGGCCCTGCCCCTTCTCCTAGAACCTCCCACTAACTGACTGCTGACTGCTAACTGCTGAATAGTAAAATAACCGCCCAGAGGTGCAGGACTGCCACCCCCCATAAAGCCGGAACCATCCCCCACACCGGCAGCACCACCAGACTCAGACCCAAAGACCCCAACGTCGCCCCGAGGAGGTCCACGGCGTAAAACAGGCCGTCACGCCAGGGAGTGGCGGGGCGACGTTGGTGCCAAATACTGCTTGCTAGAGAAAACACGCCACCACCGGCAAATCCGGCGCTAAAAAGGATAACCAGGTAAAAACCCTGTAGCATAAGTTCGGGGGGCAGGTAGGCAGAGGCGGCCAGGGCCGGCAGGCCCACAGCCAGAAGCAGGGCCAGCAAAGCCAACCCTCCCTGGCAGGCGGCCAATCGACCAACAGTGGCCCGCCCCTGAGCCGCCAGGCGCACCCCCCAGGCGCTTCCCAGGCCCATGCCCGCCATGAAGGCCGCGATGAGGAGTCCCATTTGGCGGTAAAGCAAACCCAGATGGATTTGGCACAAAATAAGAATGAGGACCTCCAGGGCCATGGCCCCCAGACCCATCACCAGCACCTGGGCCAGGTATAACCCGGTAGGCCGCCGCCTGAACACCATCAGACCTAGGATACCCCACAGGCCCAGCGCCACCCAGACCCACGGCGGCGGGAGGCCCTTGAGCTTTAGGAGAATTTTGGGCAAGGGCAGCCCTTCCCGGGCACCGGTCAAAATCAAGTCATAGAGATAGCTTTGGGGGTTGAGGTCGGTATTGATCTCGGAAGGGTATTGTTCCAGGAGTTGGCGCACATATTCCTGCCGGGGGACGGATAAGTCAGCCAGCAGATAATAGTCCCGCACATAGCGCAACTTGATGCCCCGGGCGGCCAGCCGCTCCGTCAGGATTTTGGGATCTCGCACCAGGAGGTCGGGGGTGGGGCTGGCGAAGAAGCGCACCCGCTCCCCTGGAAAGACCACCACCTCGGGAAAAACCTGCTTTAAGGTGTGGTAAATGATGGCCAGATAGCGGGCTCGTAGCGGATTGAGCCCGGCTTCCCCCCCGGTCACCGTGAAGCTGAAGACCCCCTTGGCTTCCAGGCGCCGGGCCACCGCGGCGAAGAACTCCCGGGTGTAGTAGCGGTTCAACTGGGCGCTCCCCGGCTCGGGCAGGTTCATCAAGATAACGTCGTAGCGGCCTGTCTCTTGAGACAAAAATCGTCGGGCGTCCTGAAAGATAAGATGCACCCGGGGGTCCCGGCCCTGCAAAGCTTCGGTCCCGGGAAGCAGCCGTTGCACCAGGCGCACCAGATCGGGGTCCAGCTCCACGTAGTCGATCCGGGAGATGCCTTTAGTCTTCAAAGCTTCCGGAATGAGACCAGCAGCCCCGCCCCCCAAAAGCAGGATTTTCCGGGGCTGGGGGTGTTGCAGGAGCCCCAACTGCACCGCCATTTCCGCGGAATAGGGGTCGGGATAGGTGAAATGCCAGACCCGGTTGACATAAAAACTTATCTGGTCCGCTTCCCGGGTGGCGCTGAGGAGGGCATAGGGAGAATCCACGGCTGCGGCCACCTTGCGGCCAGGCCATTGCAGGTTGCGGGAAAAATGTTCCAGCTGGGGGGAAAAGACCAGGGACGCTCCCAGCACCAAAAGACTGGCGCCCAAAGCCAAACGGCCGGGCAGGCCGGAAGGCGGGGCCAGGGCCCAGGCGGCCAGGATGAGACAGAATCCTGCGCCCAGACCCAGGGTGAGCGCGGCAACTTGCCCCATTAGGAAAAACTGAAGCAGGCACACCCCCAGAGCAGCGCCCAGGGCCTCCAGGGCATAAACCCGGCCCGTGGCCCCCAGGGGTTCGAGAAAACGCCTGGCTGAGGTGGCAAAGGGGAAAAAGCAGCCTGAAATTAGGCAGAATGGCGCCAGCAGGGCCAGGAACAAGACCAGGGCGGAGATGGGCGGCAGGGATTGGCCCAGGGCCTGGGGGGCCAGGGTGGGAAGGGCCCGGGCCGCCAGCAGGGTTCCCGGCAGCAGCCAGGCCAACCAGGCCAGTAGGCCCGCCAGAGTAGCGGGACCCGCGGGATGGCGGGTCGCCAGCCAGCCCCCCAGGAGGCTGCCCAGGCCGGTCCAGAGAAGCCAGCACCACAGGCCCAAGGCCAGCTTGAGCTCCTGCCCCTGGGCCAAAACCAGGATCTCCCGCAGGATCAGAACCTGGCCGGCCAGGGTGGCGGCGCCATAGGCTAATACCAGCAGGCTCAGGGACCGAGCGGGCGAGGTGGGAGAAGGAGGGACCATAAGGCCCACAGGCTTACGTGGGAGTGCTTCGAAAAGTTGTCATCAGGTGCAAATTATTATCAATTACCGAAAACCGAAAACTGAAAACAGATTAATGTATGTCGTACCGCTTGAGTTTTTCCCTGAGGGTCTTGCGGTCGATTCCCAGGGCCCGGGCGGTGTCGCTTTTATGGCCATTAAACTTCTGGAGGGTCCGCAGGATGTGCTCCCGTTCCAGATCCTTCAAATCCAGGGAAGTGTTCTCCGGGGGCGCCGCGGCAAAAAGACCGGCGTAGGCCAAGTCCTCGGGCTCGAGTAAAGGTCCGGTGCTCAACACTACCAGCCGTTCTACGGTATTTTCCAGTTCCCGTACGTTCCCCGGCCACTCGTGCTGCAGAAAAACCTCCAGCGCCGCAGGGGATACCCCTCTGATGTTCTTGTGGAGGCGGGCGTTGTACTTTTCCAGGAAATGCTTCACTAGGAGGGGGATATCATCCTTGCGCTCCCGCAAAGGCTCAATGTGCAGGCTCACCACATTCAGACGATAGAACAGGTCATCCCGGAAAGAGCCCTCTTTGATAGCCTGATTCAAATCCCGGTTGGTGGCGGCAATGAGGCGCACGTCCACGGAGATGACCCGATGGCTGCCGACTTTGGAGATTTTACGCTCTTCCACGGCCCCCAGGAGCTTGGCCTGGACTTCCAGGGAGATGTTGCTGATCTCATCGAAAAATAAGGTGCCATGCTGGGCTAATTCGAACTTGCCCACCTTGTTGGCGTCCGCGCCGGTGAAGGCCCCTTTGATATGGCCGAACAGTTCGCTTTCAAACAAGGTTTCCACCAGGGTGCCGCAGTCCACCGTGATGAAGGGCCGCTTGGCCCGCAAGCTGTGTTGGTGAATCCGGCGGGCGATTATGCTCTTGCCGGTGCCGGACTCCCCAGTGATGAGCACCGTGGAGTCGGTGGCCGCCACCCGGGAGGACATCTCCATGATGCGGGCCATGGACTCACTCTGATAAACCACGATGCCCCGGCCATCTTTGGACTTGAGCTCCTGGCGCAGATAGAGGTTCTCCAGGTTGAGTTGGCGCTTCTCCAACGCCCGAGTGATGATGGTGCGCAGTTCGTCGGGCGCGAAGGGCTTGGAAAGAAAATGGAACGCCCCGGCCTTCATGGCCTCCACCGCGGTGGGAATGGAGCCGTAACCGGTGATGATGATGACTTCGCAGTTATTGTCCAGGGTTTTTATGCGCTTTAACGCCTCCAGGCCTTCCAGGTCCGGCATCATCAGGTCCAGGAGAATCACATCGAAGGAACTCTTCTCCAGAAACCCCAAACCCTGGCGGGCGCTGGCGGCCAACTCCACCTGGAAGCCCTGCCGGGCCAGGATCTGGTGGCAGGCGTCCCGCATGGCTTTGTCGTCATCGATCACCAGGATTTGAGCCCGGGGAGTATTGGTGGAAATTGCGGCCTTGCCCATACAACTTGTTGTTATTTCATAAATTTTGCTATATTGTAAAAAGATTCACATTGCTTTGTCAAGCAAAAGGGTGAACTTCGTATCAATTCCTGAGATTGTTCCAAAGATTTTTTGGGAAGGGGCCAAGGGTCAACAACCCCTGCCCACGCATAGGGAAACTTCATTTTATGAAATCATCAGCCCAGGCTGTCAGCCTCTTTATTCCCTGCTTCGTTGATCAGCTTTTCCCCCGGGTGGGGGACGCGGTGGTGCAGATCCTCACGAGGCTGGGGGTTCCCTGCCAGTATCCGGAGGACCAAACCTGCTGCGGCCAGTTCGCCCTCACCGCGGGGGACACCGGCACGGCCCGGCGTCTGGCCCGCCACTTCCTCCGGGTTTTTTCGGGAGAAGGCGACATTATCTGCCCCAGCGCCTCCTGCACCCTGACGGTACGGCGGGACTACCCTTCCTTGGCCGCCAACCCCACAGCCTCCCGGCAAGTCCGCCGCGTCACCTCCCGGGTTTTCGAGTTGAGCGAGTGGCTGACGGCCCGGGGCCCGCTGCCCTGGAGGCCCCGGTTCGAAGGTGTCCTGGCCCTGCACCGCTCCTGCAAGGCCAGGGAATTGGGGGTGTTAGCAAACGCGGCGGCATTGCTGGATCAGGCGGAGGGGCTCACCATGACCACGGTTTCACCCTATTACACCTGTTGCGGCTTTGGGGGGGTCTTTCAGGCTCAGCACCCGGACCTGGCCCGGGCCATCGGGCAGGCCTACCTGGAAGCGGTGGTGGCCACCGGCGCCACGGGGCTCATCTCCCTGGACGCCAGTTGCTTTTTGCACCTTCGGGGCGTGGCTGAGTCCATGGGTTTGAATTTGGAGTTTTACCACCTGGCGGAGATTCTTTTAAGCGAATGAATGGGAAATCGCTGCGAAGAGCCCTTGGTGGTTTGAAACGCCAACGAGAAACAAGTAATAATCTAAATTGAAATAATTTCAAATTCTTGACTTAAATCAGAGCAGGCTCGGCCTGGATGATTATAGTTATAATAAATCAACCGAACAGGATGAAATCTCATGGCAAAACGGCAAGTCATCAAAATAGATCAGGAAAAGTGTGACGGCTGCGGCCTCTGTGTGCCCTCCTGCGCCGAGGGCGCCATTGTCATCGTGGACGGTAAGGCCCAGATCCTGGCGGACAAATATTGCGACGGCCTGGGAGCCTGCCTGGGAGAGTGTCCGGTGGGAGCGCTGACCATTGAAGAGCGGGAAGCCGACGAGTTTGTGGGACCTGCACCCGGCGCCCCGGGAGAGCATGGCCATTCCGAGGTTCAGGAGTCGCCCGCGGAATCCCAGGCTGCTCCAGCCACCGAAGGATTCGTCTGCCCCGGCAGCGCCATGCGTCAGTTCACCCCGACAGCCGCTCCTGAAGCCGGCGCTTCGGCTCTGGGCCACTGGCCGGTGAAGCTCCGTCTGGTTTCCGCCAAGGCGCCCTTCCTGAAGGACGCTGAACTCCTGGTGGCCGCGGATTGCGCCCCCTTTGCCGCCGGTGATTTCCACGCCCGCTACCTCCCAGGCAAGGCGGTGGTATGCGGCTGCCCCAAGTTCGACGACCTGGAGGAATATGTGTCCAGGCTGGCCGCCATCCTCAAGGAAAACGACGTCAAAGGCATCACCATCGTCAATATGGAAGTCCCCTGCTGCCAGGGTCTCATCGAGGCGGTGCGCCGGGCCTTCGAGGCCTCCGGCCAGCGCCTGCCGGTCTCCATTTGTACCCTCGGGCCCCAGGGCCAGGTGGTGCAACAGGCCAAAATCAAAGCCGCTTAAGAGAAGGATAACGTCATGGAACAAATAAAATGTCCGGGGCAGGATACCCGCCACTGGAAGCCCGACGACATCTTCAATATTGAGTGCCCCAAGTGCGGCACGGAAATCGAATTCTTTAAGGACGACACCCGCCGCCGCTGCGCCTGGTGCGGCCACCTCTTCTACAACCCCAAAATTGAGTTGGGTTGCGCCGAGTGGTGCCAGTACGCTGACAAATGCGTGCCGGAATTGGTCAAGGAAAAGCAGGCCATGCAAACTTTCAAGGAACGCCTGCGGGAGCGGGTCCTGGATCTGGCTTCCAGGGACCCGGATTTCGCCGCCCGCTTGGACCGGGGGTTGGCCCTGGCCATCGACCTCCTCAAGGCCGAGGGGGGCGACCCCAAGGTCGTGTTTGCTGCCATCCTGCTCCAAGAGGTCGACCCCGCCCAGGCCCGGGACATCCTGGCGGAACTGAAAACTGAGCCGGAGATCACCGAATCTATCCTGGAGGTTCTTCAGGCTGAGGCCGAGTCCCCGGGCATCAACCAGCAGATTTACCAGGATGTCCTGGCCCTGGTGGAAGCCGAAGCCGGCTCTGCCGCTACCCTCCATACCCGGACTGCCCAGCATCTGGCCGAAAAACACCAGTCCCGTTCCTAAAAACTTCCCAAATCTAAGGCTGTCGTGAATGTCTTTTGAGGGGAGGGCCGGGGGACCACAGGACCCTGTGGCACAGGCGTCTCGCCTGTGATTTACTAAAAACTCCCCCCGCGTCTTCCATTAACCGGGAGAACAGGCATCTTGCCTGTTCCGGCACAGGCTGGCAGCCTGTGCTCCCGTTCTAAGGGGTTCGGGGAGCGGGGGACAAGGCTCGCCACCCCGGCACGGGCTTCCAGCCCGTGGGAATCATCCTTTCCTAAATAATATTTGCAACCATCTCTTTATTCGATTATGTCTTTTGCGAAGCTGGGGAGCCTCAGGTCGCTTCCGGCCGACAAAAACTTTTTCTGATCAGGTTATCCATCTTGCGAACGTTCCCTCACCTGCCATCCCATGCCGTACAAAAAATCCTGGTCTGGCACCAGGGGTCGCTAGGTGACCTGCTGCTGGCCGGTCCGGCCCTGGTGGCCGTGAGCCGCACCTACTCGGAGACCCAATTCATCGGCGTGGGGCAGCCGGGCTGCTGGCGCCTGCTGGACGGCACCCTACCCCTGGCCGCGGCCTGGGACGGCGGGGAAGCCCTGTGGGCCGGGCTTTATCAGGAGCAGGGCGACCTCTCACCCCGGCTGGTCCAGCGGCTCGCCGGCGTTGACCTGGCCCTGGTCTTCAGCCCCAAGTCCCGACCCGCTTTCCTGGCTCGCCTGAACCTGGGCGGGGTGCCGCAGGCTGTTTGGATCCCATCATTCCCCGAGGACGGCGCCGACCATGTGGTCACGGTGCAAGCCCGGCGGCTGCAGGAATTGGGGATCAAGGAAGCCCCGGCGCCGCTGCGCCTGCTTCTGGCGCCCGCCGGTGGGGGAGAGGAAAGCATTGATCCTGGGGACCGTCTTTTGGTGATCGCCCCGGGAAGCGCCAGCCCGGTCAAGAACTGGCCCTTGGATCGCTATTATGAACTAGCCCGGGCCCTGGCCTGGGAAGCGGGCCTCCAGGTGGTGTGGCTGGCGGGTCCGGCGGAAGAGTCACTGCTGCCCTTCATTCAAGGATTGGCCGCGGCCCAGGAACAGCTGGTCTGGGTCCAGGAGCCTCTGGAGCGGGTGGCCCGCCTCCTGGCCCGCACCCGCGTCTACCTGGGAGGCGACAGCGGCATGACCCACCTGGCGGCCGCAGCCGGATCCCGCCGGGTGGTGGCCCTCTTCGGCCCCACTGACCCCCGGGTGTGGGCCCCTTTAGGGGAGCAGGTCTCGGTCTTGACCCCACCCGGGGGCGCCGGGCCGCACTGCTCCCTGTCGGACCTGCCTGCCGCCCCGGTCCTGGCCGAGGTGCGGCGTTTTTTGTAAAAGTTTTCTGTTTATTGGCGTGGAATAATCCGCGCCACAATTCTTTTTACTTACTAAATTGCTGACCGCTACGGCTGAATGCTGATAGCTGACTGCTAGCTACTGAGGCTGATCACTGGGACAAAATAAAATTTTAAAAATCCCGGTTGCCTCCAGCCACCTTCAGAATCGGCAATAAAATAGGAAGTCACTGTAGTTCCTGACTTTTTTTGGGTCCAGTGGAAATGGCACGGATACTGCAGCTATATTATTACAAAGGTTACCCCCGAAAATACCATACCATTTTCTCCTTTCTCCTACGTGGCCGGGCATCCCCCTCCCGGCCACGACTTTTTTGGCCCTCCACCTCGCCTCACTTATTCTTTTGGAAGTAAGCCCTGACCTCGTCTTTAGTCACCGCAGGCCAGGATAGCCGTTGCCGCAGGGCTTGCACACGGCGCTTGGCCTCCTCCGCCTGCCGCTGCAGGCCCTGGTCCTGGCTTAATTGCGCGGCCGCCTCCCAGACCACTGGCCCCGGGCTACAGACCAGGAGGAGATCCGAGCCGGCGGCCAACGCCTGGCAGACCGCTTCGGGCACCGCGGCCTTGGTTGCGATGGCTCCCATTTCCAGGTCATCGGTGATGATGACCCCCTGGTAGCCCAGGCGTTGTCGGAGCCAGTCCATCAAGGCCACGGACGACAGGCTGGCGGGACGACCATCCCAAAGGGGGACGTGGAGATGCGCGGTCATGACCGCGGGTACTCCGGCAGCCATGGCCCGGCGAAAGGGCAGCAGGTCCTTGGTCCTTTCCGGGTCGGGGTCCTGGGCCGTGGGCAATACCTGGTGGGAGTCCACCGAAGTGTCCCCCAGGCCGGGGAAATGCTTGGCCACCGGAAGGACCTTGGCCTGCCCATAGCCCCGGATGGCGGCCTCCCCCAGGGCAGCCACCTTTTCCGGGTCCGAACCGAAGGAGCGGTCCCACAGGGGGCAACGCGGGGTACGGGCTACGTCCAGGACCGGCGCCAGGTTCATGTTGATCCCCACCAGGGCCAGCTCCCGGCCCACGGTCCGGGCCCAGTCCTCCACCTGGCCGGCCGTGGAGTTCTGCCCCAAATCCCGTCCCGCGGGAATGAGGGTAAAGGGCGCCTTCAGACGCTGGACGCTCCCTCCTTCCTGGTCCACCGCTATGAGCAGCGGCAGGTCCCCGGAATCCCGGGCTTCCTGCTGCAAATCCCGGGTAAGTTCCCATACCTGCTCGGGGGTCTCCAGGTTGCGGGCAAAAAGGATAATGCCTCCCACCCGAAGCTCCCGCACCAGTTCCCGGGCCTCCTGGTCCACCTTGACGCCCGGTAGGCCCACCATGAAAAGGGGTCCCACCGAGCTGAGTTCCCCTTTATTCCCCGAAGCCGCCATATCTCCCTCCCTCCCTGGTCTCCCTGTTTCAGTCAGCGGTTAGCAGTCAGCAGTCAGTGATCAGTAAAAAAACAGCTCCGAATATTATAAATCCCCCTTCACCATTCAAACATAGTTTTACCTAAAACCTAAAACTTAAATGGCGGCTGGCCAAGGGATTAAGGAAAGGGGGGGAAAGAGGGGGCAGGCATCCTGCGACCCCGGCCCCCAGCCACAACTTAGTAAACGAAATAAATCCGGCAGGCCCGATCCAGGTTCTCGGGGGTCAGCTTGGGGGGAACTTGATGAAAATTGCTGAAGTCCAAAATCTGCTCCAACAAATCCCGGGGGTGACAGGCATCCATGGTGCGCTGGCCATTGTCGTAGTGGTGGGCCAGGAGATATTCCACGCCCTCCTCCGCGTAATCAACCTGGTAGGCTTGACACACCAGCCGGAAAATCTCGACAAATTGGTCTCGATTGACATGGTCCACCTTCACCTTGGAGCGGATGCGACGCAGAAAGGCGTCGTCCACCAGGGTCCGGGGTTCGAGATTGGTGGCGAACACCAGGAACTGATCAAAAGGGATGGCAAATTTTTGGCCGGTGTGCAGGCACAGGAAGTCCTGGCGGTTCTCCAGGGGAATAATCCAGCGGTTTAGCAGCTCCTGCGGGGAAATCTGCTGGCGGCCGAAATCATCCACAATGAACATGCCGTTATTGGCCTTGAGTTGCAAAGGCGCCTCATAATACTTGAGGGTGGGGTTGAAGGCCAGGTCCAGCATGCCCAAGGTCAGCTCACCCCCTACGAGGACCGTGGGCCGGCGGCAGCGAATCCAGCGTCGGTCCATCTGCTCCTTAGCAGAATTCTCTGTTTTAACGGCCTGGTGGGTGATTTCGTCATACACCCTGATAACGTTGCCTTCGACGTAAAGAGCAAAAGGCACCAGGATGACGTCGTCCCAGATCTGGCCCAGGCGCATGGCAATGGTGGTTTTGCCGTTCCCCGGCGGGCCATAGAGGAAAAGGGGCTTGCCGCTTACCGCGGCCGGCCCCAGGAGCTCGAGAAGATCAGGGGAAATCACCAAGCCCTTAAACACCCGGGACAGGTTGGTGGGGCTGACCTGAGTCAGCTTGATGCTCTGCCGGGCCACCTGTTGCCAGTAATCCTTTAGGTTCACCGGGGTCGGACCGACGTAGGCGTCATATTCCAACAGGTTTACAGCCCGGCGCTTGCCGGATTCGGTCATGGCAAAGCGGTTGGCTAAGGCGAGGGGATTGGCCACTGGCTTGAGGGGATCCGGTCCCCGGATTTCTATGTATTTCTCCTTACGGAGATAATCCAGCAGTTGGGTGAGGATGGTGGTGGACACCCGGAGGCGGTCGGCCAATTCGGACATATAAAAGGTATCCAGGTAGAAACAGTGTTTCAGGGTGAGGTTGGCCAGAAAAATTTCCGGTACCCCCAGATCTTGCAGTGACTGGGGTAACGGCCGGTGGGAGGGGGCGGCGGCTGTGCCCCCGGACTCCCGAGTCGGTTCAGGTCGGGAAGCCAGCATGGCCCTTCCTTTCTTGTGCGCGAGTTATCCAGGGGGGACATCGGTCCAGGGCGGAGAAAACTTAAAATTACTGACTCCCCCCCAATCCTTAAAAAAAGAATTATTAAAGCCGGCCAAGAAACTGCCGATAAGCTGAGTGAGGTAAAGCACGGCCACCGAGAAGGGCCAACTGCACCGAAAGGGCGGGTCGCAAAGTCACCGGCCTACAGCCTTTGGGCCAGGGCAGCGGGACTACCGAAGTGGAGTGAACCTTTGGTGAACTCGGTGAGCCCCTGGGAAAGCAAGCGGTGTCCCGGGAAGACGGCAGGTAAGGGAAAGGCCTACCGGTCAGGGGACTCAGTGCTTTCCCCAAACCCCATCTCAAAAAGGAGTAACGGAGATGAATGACCTGTTCACCAAAATGAAAACCTTTATCGCGGATGAGGAAGGCGCCAGCGCCGTGGAGTACGGCCTGCTAGTGGCCGGTATTGCCGTTGTCGTTATGGCTTCCATCTACCTAATCGGGACCAACCTAAACGCCAAGTATAACGATGTGGCGACCCAGCTCCAAGGCGGTGGTGGGGGAGACTAATAGAACATCACCTGTAACCCTGTGATCTGAACGGCAGGTCGCAGGCGGGGGCCCGGTTCGTCCCCAAGGGGGTGTCCCGGGCCCTGCTTTCCCCGTTCCTGAAGACCTGCCGTGTATAAGGTAGCCGGCCATGAAGGTGCCACGGCTTCGGTCCAAGAAGGAGGAGGGAGCAGGCCTGGTGGAGTTCGCCATACTGGCGCCTTTGTTTGTCATGCTCCTTTTTGGCCTGGTGGAATTCGGTCTGGCCCTTTACAGCAAGGGGGTGGTCACCAACGCCAGCCGGGAAGGGGCCAGGTTTGGAGTAGTCTACGCTACTCCCCCCAAGACTGAAGGGGAGATCACTGCCAAGGTCCAGGAGTACCTGACCAAGTCCGGGTTCACGGACACGGCCAACATAAACATCGCTTGGGCTGAGGGGACCAGCGGCAGGTCATTGAGTGTAACCGTGGCTTATCCATACCATTTTCAGGTCTTACCCAATTTTGTCGCCGGTTTCACCGGTTCCCCGGATTTAACCGCTAAGACCGTGATGTTTATGGAGGAACAACCGCTGTGATGTTGATGGAGTAGGAAGAATGCGCCGCTTACCTCCCTGGGCCTGGTTGATGATGGCCCTGATTTTTGGAGCCACGGCCACCTTTATGGCCATGGGGTGGCTCAAGAGCCTGTCAGAAAAACGGGCTCAGCAACAGAAGCCCACAGTGGTGCCGGTGGTGGTTGCGGCCAAGGACATCCCCTCCGCCGTGGCCCTGGCCAAAGATCAACTGAAAGTGCGCCAGTGGCCCTCTGATACAGCCCTGGCGGGGAAATTTTCCCGGCTGCCGGACGTGACGGGCCGGGTGACGGCCACCCCCTTGGCCGCCGGCGAACCGGTCCTGGAAAGCAAATTAGCCCCCAAGGGAGTTATCCCCGGGCTGACGGCCCTTTTGCTCATGAACAAGCGGGCCATGACCGTCAAGGTGGACGAGGCTTCCGGAGTGGCGGGCTTTCTCAATCCTGACAACCGGGTAGACGTCGTGGTCACCGTGGATAAAGGGGACTTTAATGTGGACCCCATTGCCAAGGTGGTGCTGCAGAATTTACGGGTCCTGGGCACCGGCCAGAAGATCGAAAAACGCCTGGGCGAAAAACCCCAGGTGGTGCCCACCGTCACTCTGGAGGTGACCCCTGAGGAGGGGGAACGCCTGGCTCTGGCCACCAAAGAAGGCAATATCTCTTTAGTCCTGCGCAACCAGCAGGACGAACAGACGGTAACTACCACCGGGGTGCGGACCAGTACCCTCCTGGGAGACGCCGTTCCCAAGCCCACCGAGGCGGTTCAGGAGGCCACCTCCCCTCCCCCGGCCCAACATACCGTGGAGGTGATCCGGCGATTGGCGAAAGAGTCCATGACCTTTTAACACCAACACCTTGACTCACCATGGGTGAGGAATGCATGAACCAACAGGGCGGCCTATCCACCCCCAGGATGGAACCAGGAGATGGCCATCAAATTTTTCCTTTACTATCATACGCCGAAAACCTGCGAGTATTTAGAGAAAATCATTCATTCTTCCCGAGAGACCGCGCTGGTGGAGGCTCAAACTCTCGATCAGCTACCGGAGCAGCTACCTTCACGAAATATCCACCGAACAACTCTGGAAGGCCTTGCGCTTCGGGGTCAAGGAATGTTTCACCCATCCCATCCGGGCCGATGAGTTTCAGGAAGCTCTTCATCGCCTGCCCCAGGCCCTCCCTCAGGTGGAAGCGGTTTCTCAGACCCAGTTCATTACCTTTCTGGGCTGTAAGGGGGGCGTGGGCACTACTTTTCTGACGGTCAACTTGGCGTATCTGCTCTCGAAAATGGACAACAACAGTATCCTGGCCGTCGATCTGGACCTACGCTACGGTCAGATGGTGTATTTTTTAGATGCCAAGCCCCAATATACCCTCGCCGAAGTCATTGATAACGTTGAGCATCTTGACGATTCCTACCTGAAAAGTCTATTTTTCCACTGGGATAAAAATCTCCAACTCCTGCCTGCCCCGGCACGACTGGAAGAAGCCGAGGCCGTGACTTCGGAGAATTTGGAGAAAGTCCTGCAATTCGTAAAGTAATCCACCACTTACAGCCACATCCTGATGGACACCGGGCACCGCCTGGACGAAATCTCCCTCAAAGCTTTAGAAATGGCCGACCGAGTAATCCTGGTGGCCAACCAGACGGTGCCCGCCCTGTCCAATACCAAAAAACTTCTCGAGATCCTGGAGCTCCTGGGTTTGGGAGACCTCCACCTGGAAATCTGGCTCAACTTCTGGGAGAAAAACAGCGAGCTCACCCTGGACGACGTGGCCAGATTCCTGGGCCGGGAAGTCAAGGGTACGGTATCCTTCAGCCCCGCCGAAGTAAGCCTCAGCATCAACGAGGGTGTGCCCCTGGCCAAGTCTTCGCCCAATCTGAACATCTGCCAGGACCTCCGGGACCTGGCCGGGCACTTTTCCAAGGAAGCGTAGAAAAGCGCCTCACGGCACTCCCGCTGGAACTTGCTGCGGTTTTTGAGGAGGAATAAGTAGGATGAGTATCGTCGCCCGCATCCGGGAACGCTCCCAGGCGGAACGAGGCGCGGCGCCCCTGGGCCGCGGCCAGGACAAAAAGGCAGATTCCTTCAACGAATTGAAGGGCAAAATCCATTTTCGCCTCTTAAACCTATTGGATCTTTCCCGCCTGTCGGAGGCCGATGAAGCTCTCCTCACCGAGGACCTGCACCGGGGCATTGAAATGATCCTGGCCGAAGAAGGCATGGCTCTCACCCTGCCCGAAAGGGACCGGCTGTGTAAAGAAATCCGGGACGAACTCATGGGCTATGGTCCCCTCGAGCCTCTGCTTAAGGACCACAACGTCAATGATATTCTGGTGAACGGCTATAATCAGGTCTACGTCGAACGCAAGGGGAAGCTGGAACTCTCCAGCGTCCGCTTCACGGACAATGCCCATCTCCTGAAGATTATTGAAAAAATCGCCTCAGGCGTGGGCCGCCGCATAGATGAGTCCTGCCCCATGGTGGACGCCCGCCTGCCGGACGGCTCCCGGGTGAATGCCATCATCCCGCCCCTGGCTTTGGACGGGCCTTCGTTATCCATCCGGAAGTTTGCCAAAGACCCCATCCGGGTACACCATCTCATCAAGTACGGTTCCATCACCGCGGAATTCGCCCAGGTCCTGGAAGGCATGGTCAAGGCCCGCTTGAACATTCTCATCTCCGGCGGGACGGGTACCGGTAAAACCACCGTGTTAAACGTGCTCTCCAGTTTCATCCCCTTTGACGAACGCATTATCACCATTGAAGACTCGGCTGAGCTGCAGTTGCAGCAGGAACACGTGGTCCGGCTGGAAACCCGGCCACCCAACCTGGAGGGCATGGGAGAGATCACCCAGCGGGATTTGGTGAGGAACGCCCTGCGTATGCGGCCGGAACGCATTATCCTGGGGGAGGTGCGTCAGAGCGAAGCCCTGGACATGCTCCAGGCCATGAACACCGGCCACGACGGCTCCCTGGCCACCATCCACGCCAACTCTCCCCGGGATGCCCTCACCCGGTTGGAAACCATGGTGTCCATGGCGGGGTTGCAAATCCCTGACAAGGCCATCCGCCATCAGATTGCTTCCGCCATCGACGTGGTGATTCAACTGGCCCGGCTGAGTGACGGCAGCCGCAAAATGATGGGGCTCCACGAAATTGTGGGCATGGAAGGAGATATGATCACCATGCAGGAAATCTTTGCCTACAAGATGATGGGCCTTACCGACGACCGCCAGGTGAAGGGCCGGTTCGTGACGACGGGCATCCGTCCCAAGTTCATGACCCGTCTGGAGGAAATGGGGGTGCATCTGCCGGCCCAACTGTTCCGGGAAAAAACCTGACCCGGAAGAGGGAAACGAAAGAGACTGTTGCAAATATCTTGGTAAAGGAGGAACGGAGGAACCAGGTACCCTGTAGCCCAAGCGTCTCGCCTGCGCTTCCTCCCCTCAAAATCCATACCAACCCCTTTTGCCGGTAGCACGGGCATCTTGCCCGTGTAGCATGGGCTGGAAGCCCGTGCTACCGTTCTAACTTAAGGGGTTGGGGGAGAGGGTTTGGGAGAGGGGGCAGGGGTCTGCGACCCC
>JARRKO010000059.1:0-18067 GCA_037388025.1 Syntrophobacterales bacterium | reverse complement strand
CTTACCTCGCGCCGCCAGGCCGGCGGTCATTTCTTCCGCTACCTGCCGGGCCGCGGCCACCGGGTCGATGGCGATGCGGATGGGCCGGCCCACCACAATGAAGTCGGCGCCGTTTTTCATGGCCTCGAAGGGGGTAACCACCCGCTCCTGATCATCTCCCCGCACCGCCGACCAGGACGGCCGAATCCCCGGACACACCACCAGGAAATCCTGACCACAGGCCTCTTTCACCTTCCCGGCCTCTTGCCCGGAGCAAACAACCCCGTGGCAGCCCGCGGCTTGGGCCGACTTGGCCCGGAGCAACACCAACCGGCTGGGATCCTCGGCGTACTCGGCAGCATAGCCCAACCCGCGCAGGTTTTTCCCCGACAGGCTGGTGAGCAGGGTAACGGCCAGGACTTTAAAACCTCCGTCGATCTCCTTCAAGATGGCAGTAAGCCCTCCCGCCGGCAAATCGCTGTGAATAGTCACCAGGGCCACGCCGGAGACAATATTTTTGAGCGCGCCCTTGAGCGTGTTCAAAATGTCATAAATTTTTAAGTCCAAAAAAATACGGCTATGATCGTAGTTACCGACCAAATCTAATAAAAATTGCGGCCCTGCCGCCATGAAGAGTTCCCAGCCCACCTTAAAAAGCCCCACGTCATTGTGCAGGAGTTCCACCAGGTTCAGGGCTTCTTCCCGGCTTGCCACGTCCAGGGCGAAAATGAGACGGTCTTTGGGTTCCATAACCAGGAGATTTATCGTCGGTCTGAAATTGATGTCATATGCTGCCCCGCAAATACGCCTCCGCCCTCTCCAAATCCTCCGGAGTGTCCACCTCCAGGGTGTCCTCCTCCGTCTCCACCACGTGGATGGGGTAGCCGTATTCCAGGGCCCGCAGCTGCTCCAGTTTTTCCGCCTGCTCCCAGCGGCCGGGGGGTAGAGTAACAAAATCCTTTAAGAAATCAACCCGGTAGGCGTAGATGCCGATATGCTTGTAGAAATAGGGCCGCTCCCCGTTGCGCCAATACGGCAGCGGGCTCCGGGAAAAATACAGCGCCCTACCCTGCTGATTGAAAACCACCTTCACCACATTGGGATCTACGGCCACCTCCATGTCGGTGAGGCGCCGGGCCGGGGTAACCATGACCGCAGCACAATCCCGCTCCATCACCGCGGCCATGTGCCCGATCACCAGGGGCGGAAAAACCGGCTGGTCACCCTGGATGTTGAACACCAGGTCATGCCGGTCCAGCCCCAGAATCTCCGCGGCCTCGGCCAGGCGGTCACTCCCTGAGGGGTGGTCGCGGCGGGTCATGACGGCCCGGCCACCGAACCCCTCCACACAGTCCTTGATGCGTTCATCGTCGGTGGCCACAAAGATGTCGTGTAGACCCTTCACCTGACGGGCCTGCTCATACACCCGTTGAATCAAGGGCTTTCCTAAAAGAGGCGCCAGAGCCTTCCCCGGAAAGCGGGTAGACTCGTAGCGAGCCGGGATGATGGCTAAAAAACGCATAACGGGTAACCGGTTTCCCTCATTATAGTCCGGCTGGCACATAATGCCAATTGAAGTTCCTTGACAAAATGGAATCTGTGCTTATCTTTTTTAGAGTAATTCTATTGAGTTATGTGATTATGTAACAAGACCTATGGAGGCAAAGATCAAATGCGGTTTGACAAATTAACCCTGAAAGCCCAGGAGGCTCTGCAAGGGTCCCAGGAGCTGGCCCGGACGCTGCAAAATCCCCAGATCGAGCCGGTCCACATGCTCCGAACCCTCCTGGCTCAGGAAGAAGGGCTCATACGCCCCCTGCTCAAAAAACTGGAAGTCGATCCTAAGCGGCTCATTAAGGGAGTGGAAGACCAACTCACCAAACTCCCCCGGGTGAGCGGCGACGCGCAAGTCTATCTGTCCCCTGGCTTGAATAAAGTGTTGGACGAGGCCTTCAAGCAGGCCGGGCAGATGCGGGACGAATACGTCTCCACCGAGCATATCTTTTACGGCCTGGCCGCGGACAAAGGCAGTGATACCGGCAGGCTCCTGGCGGACCTCGGCCTCACCCCGGAGATCATCCTCCAGGCCCTCATGGAGCTCAGGGGCTCATCCCGGGTCACCGATCAGGCCCCGGAGGACAAGTATCAACCCCTGGAGAAATACGCCCGGGACCTGACGGAAATGGCCCGCTCCGGCAAGCTCGACCCCGTCATCGGCCGGGATAACGAAATCCGGCGCATCATCCAGGTGCTCTCCCGGCGCACCAAGAACAACCCGGTGCTCATCGGCGAAGCCGGGGTGGGCAAAACCGCCATCGTCGAGGGCCTGGCCCAGCGCGTCGTCAACGGCGACGTGCCCGAGACCCTGAAGGATAAGCGCCTGGTGGCCCTGGACATTGGGTCCCTCATCGCCGGCACCAAGTACCGGGGTGAATTCGAGGAGAGATTAAAGGCGGTGCTCAAGGAGATTACCGACTCCGAGGGCCAGATCATCATGTTCATCGACGAGCTCCACACCCTGGTGGGTGCCGGCGCGGCCGAAGGTGCGGTGGACGCCAGCAACATGATCAAACCGCCCCTGGCCCGGGGCGAGCTCCACTGCGTGGGCGCCACCACTCTGAATGAGTACCGCAAATACATCGAGAAAGATGCGGCCCTGGAACGCCGCTTTCAGCCCATAGTCGTGGCCGAACCCAGCGTGGAGGACACCATCGCCATTCTGCGGGGGCTCAAGGAGCGCTACGAAGTCCACCACGGGGTGCGCATTAAAGACAGCGCCATCGTGGCCGCGGCCACCCTGTCGAATCGGTACATCACCGACCGGCATCTGCCCGACAAGGCAGTGGATTTGATTGATGAATCCGCCAGCAAATTGCGCATGGAAATCGACAGCCGCCCCGCGGAAATCGACGAAGTGGAACGGCGCATCACCCAGGAAGAGATCGAGCGGGAGGCCTTAAAGCGGGAGCAGGACCTGGCCTCCCGGGAGCGGCTGGCCAAGATCGAAAAAAGTCTGGCCGACCTGAAAGAACGGAGCGCTGTGCTCAAGGCCCGCTGGCAAAAGGAAAAAGACGTCATCAGCCACATCCAGGCCATCAAGGAGCAGATGGAGCAGGCCAAAATTGATGCGGCGCGGGCCGAACGCCTGGGCGACCTGGCCCGGGCCGCGGAAATCACCTACGGCCACATGCTCACCTTGCAAACGGACTTGGAAGAGGAAAACCACAAGCTCGAAGAAATCCAGCACGAAGGAGCCATGCTCAAAGAGGAGGTGGACGCCGAGGACGTGGCCGAAGTGGTGGCCAAATGGACGGGCATCCCGGTCTCCCGGCTCCTGGAGGGCGAAAAGCAAAAACTCCTGCACATGGAAGAACGCCTCCACGACCGGGTGGTGGGCCAGGATGAGGCCATAGCTGCGGTCAGCAACGCAGTGCGCCGGGCCCGCTCCGGCCTCCAGGACCCCAACCGGCCCCTGGGCTCCTTTATTTTCCTGGGACCCACCGGTGTGGGCAAAACCGAATTGGCCCGGGCCTTGGCCGAGTTCCTCTTCGACGACGAACACGCCATGGTGCGCCTGGACATGAGCGAATACATGGAAAAGCACACCGTGTCCCGGCTGGTGGGGGCGCCCCCGGGCTACGTGGGCTATGAGGAAGGGGGCCAGCTCACCGAGGCGGTGCGCCGCCGGCCCTACAGCGTGGTGCTCTTCGACGAAATCGAGAAGGCCCATCCGGAGGTGTTCAACGCCCTGCTCCAGATCCTGGATGACGGCCGCCTCACCGACGGCCAGGGCCGCACCGTGGATTTCAAGAACACCATCGTCATCATGACCAGCAACATCGGCAGCCAGTACATCGCCGAAGCGGTGAACGAAACCCAGCTGCAAGAGCGGGTCATGGAGGCCTTAAGGCTCCATTTCCGGCCCGAGTTCCTCAACCGGGTGGACGATATCCTGATTTTCCAGCGCCTGACTTTGGAGCAGCTCCGCCAGATCGTGGACCTCCAGATGAACCGGCTCCGGCAGCTTCTGGAAGAACGTCACCTTGATCTGGAGCTCACCGACAAGGCCAAGGATTTCCTGGCCGAAGCGGGCTATGATCCGGTCTATGGGGCCCGTCCCCTGCGCCGGGCCATCCAGCGCTACGTCCAGGATCAACTGGCTCCCCTGCTCCTGTCCGGCGAATTCAAGGAAGGGGACACCATCCTGGTGGATGGGGATACCGACGGCTTGAGGTTTAATCATAAGGAAGCTTAAAATAAGAGAATATGTGGGAAATTTTGTCGGGGCGGGTTTCAAACCCGCTCCCACTCCCCGCCCAGCCCACTCCTGGCTATCTCGCTTATTTGGGGCAGCGGCAGACCTACGACTACGCGGTAGCCGGGAAGACCTTGCGCCTGGAAAATGATATAGTGGAGGGGGAAAAAGCCCTGCTTATCACGATTCGCGTTAAATAAAGTGAAGGTAAAGGCCCCTGGCCGACCGCAGAAATGAAGATTCCCTTTTTCAGTATCCTGGTGCTCATAGCCGCCATCATCCTGTCGCGTTTCCTCAAGGCCCCCCGGAAGTAAGATTGAACGCGCGCGGCAGTTTGTTGAACTCCCGTAGGAGCGGGGTTCCCCCGCCCGCCTCGTAAAAGAATAGGAGGGCGGGAAAGCACCGCGCCTCCCGCCTTTTCTCGTGCATTTTAATGAAGATGTAAGGTGGGCACTTTATGTTCTTCTCTATTTCCCCGTCCCAAACCACAAGCCTTCCGCATTCAGGCGGGCCACCCGGTCCCGCACCTCATCCGGCAAGATCTCCAGCAGGCCGTTGTAGCGGGCCAGGGTGCGCCCCTGTTGGGCAAACACGCCGCACAAGTCGCTGCCGATCATAACTCTTTCTGAGAAGGGCAAAATAACTTCTTCCAGCCATCCTTTCTTGGGCGTCAAGCGATCCCGATCGTGGCGCCGCGGGTTACAGATAATATCGTCGTAGACCACCCAGGAAAGGTCGACGTACAACTGGGAAAATTCGCTCAACAGGCCGCTGACCATGCGGAAATATTCCGGATGCATCACCCGGCGGGAGCCGCCGCAGTGGGCCCAAACGATGGTGGTGTCCGGGTAGTGGTCTAAAACATGTCGTAATTCATGGAGATATTCATATTCATGGTGGATGCCTACCGAAGAGCTGTTCTGGTGTATGATTAGCGGCAGGCCCTTCTGGGCGCAAAATTGGTAGACCTTCTCCATGGCCGGATGGTTGGCCCGAGCGGTCTCCTCCATGGTAAGGCTGGTAAGGTCGTCATGCCGGCAAAGCACTTCCCCGACGCCCCTCCAGAAGGGATATTTTTCAAACATATATTCGATGTAATCGATACAGGTGACGTCCGTGGGGTTGAAGCCGCACAGGGAAGGAGCTAAGAGCTGTTGTTCCTCCCCGGTGAGTTTCTGGAACTCATGGGCCACAAGTTCATCAGTCGCAGGCCAGTAGTAGCATTTGGCGTCGTCGTCCAGGTAATAGGCGGGCTCGCGGGGTTCAAAGTATTCCCACTTTTTCTTGACCGCAAGGCCACACACCACGCTTTTGGTGATATTGCCTGACTTCATGGATTCCAGCAGGCACCGCAATCCTTCCGTTGTTTGGAGAAAAGTGACCAGGTGGATATGCATGTCCACTGCGGGCACCATGGCCTGATCCTCATGATATGCCTCAATCTTCTCTTTGAATCCGGCATGCATGGACATGGCGTTCTCCAGACAGGTTCAACTGATGACTGCACCAAGAAAATTTTTTACCAACCCCCTTAAAGGTCAGGGTCTGGCAAGTTTTTCATCACCCGGGGCCACACCTCCCCCGCGGGGCCGGGGAGGAAATAGTCGGTGAGGTAGGGAGTCATGCGGGTATGCGTCAAATTATTTTCCACAATGATGGCGCCCTGGTTCTTGGCCCCCTGAGGGAGGGCGTTGGCCGGGGCCGTTTCCATGGAAGTGCCGATGATAAGCAGCAGGTCGCAGGCCATGACCCAGTTGTCGAGGTCCAGGGCCTCCCGGGGCCAAACGCCCTTGCACTGGAGGCAGACAAAACGGTGGGCGTTGCCGTGGTACTCCACGACGTTTTTACTGCCCGCTTCCTGGTGCAGGTTGTCCACGTTCTGGGTGACAATGCCTAAAAGATGGCCCCGCCTCTCCAGTTCCGCCAGGGCGTAGTGGGCCGGGTTGGGCCGGGCCTTGACCAGGAGATCATCCATTTCCTTAAGCATGACCCAGACCTTGGCCGGGTTTTTTTCAAAGGCCATGATGGTGGCGTACTCGAAAATGTCATAGCGGGACCACAGACCGCCGGGGCTGCGAAAATCCGGGATGCCTGATTCCACCGAGATGCCGGCGCCGGTAATGGCCACCGCCCTCTTCCTGGCGCTAATGATTTCCGCCACTTGGGCCGGGGTGATTTCCTTCATGGTTACCAAGACTTTCGGGGTTTAGGCTTAGAACTGAACGTTGAGTAGCTTAAAAAATTCCACTAATTTCCCCCTTTTCTAAAGGAGGGTTAGGGGGGATTTGTAAGTATATCTTGATAATTAGTCAATAAATTAAATGTGGTAAGAAAGAAAAAGAGGTTTTGACACAGGTTCTAGCCCTTACCCTATCGCAAAAAGTATTTATCCACCAAATAATAAATTTCCACACTGATGGCGATGATGAGGAGCCGGTAAACCCAGACCTTCACCCACTCTTTGGTGGCCAACACCGCGCCCAGCCAGGATCCCGGCAAACTGCCCACCGTCAACAGTAGGCCGTAATGCCAATCGATTTCCCCCGTATCGACAAAAATAACCAGGGAGACCGCTATACAGAGAAAGGCAACCACTGCCTTGACCGCGTTGGCCTCTTTCAAGTCATAACCCACCGCCAAGACCAGCAGCAACAAGAAGAAGACGGATGAGTCCAAGACGATAAAGCCGGCCCAGACCCCCACCAGGAAAAAGAAGGGGTAGTGCCACCAGACCAGGCGCAGGTGGCTGACCGACTCCTCCCGGAGCAGAGTGCGGGTGTTGGTGAGTACCAGGATCAGGGTGCCGATGACCGTGACGGTGATGATCACCCCCATAGCCTTGGCCTGCACCAGGGAAGCCACATAAGCGCCCAGGAGAGTCCCCGCCAGAGACGGGAGAGCGAGGAGCAGCGCCCGGGGCCAGTCAATGACACCGGCTCGCTGAAAAGCGACGAGGGAGGCAATGCGGCCCAGGACGATGGGGATCCGGTTGGTGCCGTTGGCTACGGATGGCGAGAGGCCGAGAAACACCAAGAGGGGCAGGGTCACCGCTGAGCCGCTGCCGGCCAGGGCGTTAATCAAGCCCAGGGAGAAGCCCGCTCCGATTACCAGAAGATAATAAAGAAGCTCAGGCATAATCTTCACCGAGACACCCAGACAAAATGCGGCAAGTTCCTCGGTGATGATGCCATGCCAACTCCCAAAAGGCCAGAAAAACCCCCCATTGCCGTCAACGCGCTCAGATTTTTTCGCCACAACCTCATGTTGTCAGATTTGAACGCGGTGGTTGCCCTTGTCCGGCTATTCCTTGAAAAACATGTAGACCGCCATGCCCAGGATAATCACGGCAAAGATTTTCTTGAAGGTTTGAGTGGGGACGTATTGCAGCAGGTAGGCCCCCACCTGGGCCCCGATAATGCCTCCCACACCCAGCAGGATGCCGGTCTTATAGTCCACGTGGGCCATCCTGCCGTGCGCCAACAGAGCCGACAGGGAAATGACCAGGATGCCCATGAAAGAAGTGCCCACCGCGTCCTGGGCGGAGTACCCCCAAAAAATGAGCAGGGGCACCATGAGAAAGCCGCCGCCCAGGCCGCTGAAGGAGGCCCCCAGACCCACCAGGATGCCAAACAACGGGATGAGTGTCATTTGCCAGGTCATTTTTTTCCTTTTTATTGATTAGAGGAAAACGCCAGTGTCGTCCGGTAGGAAATTGCCAGGTTTTTTCAAAAACCCTGGTTCATCGGGTTCTTGCATTTTTATTTTGGACTGAGGACATGAGAGGCCGCCAAGTATTGCTCCCTCTCCCCCAGCGGGGGAGAGGGCTGGGGTGAGGGGGGATTTTTTTCAACCCCTTTTATGGAACCTTTTCCCTGCCCTACCCTACTCTCACCCGGACATCCAGGGCCAACAGTCCCTTTTCCCCGGGAAAGACCCGCACCGGGTTCAGATCCACTTCCTGGATGGCAGCAAAGCGATCCATGAGGTGGGACAGGGCCGACAAAGCCCGGCTGAGGGCGTCGACATCGGCGGGGGCCCGTCCCCGGGCGCCCTGCAGGATTTGACCCATTTTGGTTTCCAGGACCTGGCGCCGTGCTTCCCGGGAACTGATGGGGGCTATCTTGAGGGCCACGTCTTCCAGAATTTCGGTCCACACCCCGCCGGCGCCGAAGGCCACCACCGGCCCGAAGGCCTGGTCCCGCCGGCTCCCGAGGAGTACCTCGTCACCTGCGGCGGCCTGTTTCATGACCACTACCTGCCAGGGCTCACCCTGAGGGACATGCTTCCGGGCGGTTTCGGCCAACTCCGCATAAGCTTTCCCCACCGCCTCGGAGTCCGCCAGGTTGAGTTTCACGCCTCCGGCCTCGGTCTTGTGCACCAGGGAGGGAGCGGAGAGTTTCAGGACCACGGGGAAGCCCAATGCAACCGCGGCCGCCTGAACCCCGCCCTCATCGGCCGCCACCCGCCAGGCAGCCACCGGAATACCCACAACCTCGAGGAGCTCCAGGGCCTGGGGCATGGACAGAAAGCCATCGGCCGCCTCCGTGTTGAGCAACGCGGCCAGCCGTGCTTCTTCAAAACTCGGCTGCTCAGCCGCGGGATCGTCCGCGGGCGGCCTTAAGGAAAAATCCCGGCTATAAGCCAGGGCCCGCACTGCCTGGCCGGGGAAATGGAAAACCGGTACATCCAGTTCTTCCCGGAAGAAGTCTTCCTCCTCCAGGGTATAGCAGACGCTGATGGCCAAGGGCTTGCCCGCGGACCGTGAAGCTTTGACAAAATGTCGGGCCATATCCCGGGCCTCGGCGCGTTCCGGGTCATACACCGGCCCGTGATTCAGCAGCACCGCGTCCACCTCCGGATTCTGACACAAATGGTTCATGACCTCGGAGTAGACCCCGAAATCGAAAATATCACCAAGATCAATGGGATTGCTGGGTTTGATGATCTTGGCCCGGGATTTCTCGTGGATAAAATCGGCCAGCTTCGGGTCCAGCGGCGGCAGGGTGAAGCCATGGCGCTTACAGGCGTAGGCCCCCACCACCGCTTCCCCACCGCTGCGGGAAAGGATCACCAACCGGTTGCCCTTCACCGGAGCCTGGCCCAACATCTTGGCCGCAATAATAAAATCAGCCTGACTCAAAATCCGGACAATATTCCCCTGGCGGCAGGCCGCTTCCACCACCTTCTCATCCGTGGCCAGGGAGGCCGTGTGGGACATGGCGATGCTTGAGGTTTCCGCCGCCACATTGGGCATCTGGAGAAATATGGGTTTGGTGGCTCCCTTGGCTATTTCCAGAAGCTCCCGGCCGTCCTCCAGGCCTTCGAGGTACAGGTAGATCATCTCCGTGCCCGGGTCTTCCAGGAAATACGCCAACGCCTCGTTTTCCCGGACGTTCAGCTTGTTCCCCAGGCTCAAATATTTATTCAACCCCAGGCCCTCTTTGGTCATCCAGGAAATAACGTGCATGCCCACGCCGCCGCTCTGGGCGATCACCGAGATGTTGCCCCGCTTGGGTATGGGAGTGATTTGGGAGAACGGCAGACACAGGCCGATCTCCATATTGATGCCCCCCAGACCGTTGGGGCCGATGAGCCTGAGGTTATAGCGCTCGATGAGGCCTTTGAGTTCCTCTTCCAGGACCCTGCCCTGCTTCCCCAACTCCGAAAAGCCCCCGGACTCCACCACCACCCGGGTAATTCCCAGTTTGCCGCAATCCTCCACGACCTGGGGCACGAAGCGGGCCGGGGTGAGGATGGCCACCAGGTCCACGAGCTCGGGCACCTCTTTGAGATGAGTGGCGATGGGCAACCCGAAAACCGTACCGCCTCGCGGCCCCACGGGGTAAATCTTTCCCTGGTAGCCGGCTTCCAGCATGTTTAACACGATGCCCCGGCCCAGGTTCAGGGGATTTTCGGAAACGCCCACCACCGCCACACTCTGGGGGTAATAAAATTTTTTCATAATCCCTTTCCGTTTATGCGTATTCTTGCCAGCCTCGGTTCAAAATACACCGCAGGAAACCCGGGGTCTGGCGATAAATTTCTTCAAACCGAAAGTTTGATTATGGTAATTTCAGATAATTTTTACAATAGCCTCAGGCGAGATTTGCGTTGCGAGGTTTTAGCCCGGCACCGAGACCTCGTCCTTTTTCAGAGGATACCCCATGCTCTACGAAAAATGCTCTGAAGTAAGCTCGGAATTCTGGCAGGAACTCAAGCAAGCCGACCCCGCGGTCATTGGCCGCCGCACGGGGATTACCTTCGAGAAAGCCACCTTTCATTTGCCTTTTTTGAACCGGGAATTATGTTTTGACCTTGATCGCGAGCGCATCCGTGTGTCAGGGGCACAGGAACCCGAGCCCGATTTTCGGACCTGCATGACGGCCATCCTTTATCTTCTCAGAGTTGACCCGTCGGTCCTGGGGGCGCCTGTCAGCCCCATGGAATTAACGGGAGCCTCCACCTTTTTCCAGGCCCGGGGGCCCCACGCCTTACCCACTGCCCCCCTGGAACAAAAATTCGGCTCCCATCCGGCGGCCTTTCTGGCAGCCGGGCAGCGTCTGGGCGCGACCCGGCGTGAGGCCGGGGACGCGGCCCTGGCGCTTCAGGTTTTTCCGGGATTGACCGTGGAGGTGATCCTCTGGGAAGCTGACGAGGAATTTCCGGCCCAGGCCTCCTTTACCGTCCCTGCCAACCTGGACCGCTTCTTTCCGCTGGACGCGGTTCTGGGACTGCTGCAGCTTGTCGCTCAGGAACTGGCAGCAGCCTAACCGGAAGTCGGCATCTCAAGAAAAATCTCTGCCAGGAGACCGAAATTTTCATAATTTCTGATAGAATAACTTAGTCTCCAATCAGCAGTTGCCAAAACCTCTTTCCCGGAATACAGTTGATCAGGGCCGGCATAGCTCAGTGGTAGAGCAGCTGATTCGTAATCAGCAGGTCTGGGGTTCAAATCCCCATGCCGGCTCCATAATTAGCAGTAGGCAGGACCAAAAAGTTTTCCAAACGTTCTCCGTGGGGAAAATCGGCCAGGAGATTGACCGCATCTCTCAGGTGGTCAGGCGTGCCGCTGCAGAAACTCAACCCTTCTCCACCTTCATTCCATATCTTGACTTTTCAGGAAGTTTTGCTAGTGGCAAGTGATCGACTACTCTTGCTTTCGCTTCCCTTGATCTGAGGTATTCAGGCCGGTTCCTTGAGATTGAATCCGTGGATGCTTAATTTAAAAGAATGGATAATGATACGAAAGGAGGCCAGCCCATGGCAAAGATCTTGGAATGCGCCAAGGTAGACCCGTCGAGTGGGTGTCAGCACATCATCCGCGGCGAGACGGAAGAGGAGGTGCTCAAGAAAGCGGCTGAGCACGCCAAGGAACACGGCATCCAGGAAGTGACGCCGGAGCTGATTGAACGCGTCAAAGCCAACATCCGTGACGCCTAGATTAGTCTGTCTGCCCCAGATCAATTCAAGTAAGGAGGAGGTCTCATACCCCTAGTCTTGCGGGCACCCTGGATTTTGGCAGAGTAGACCTTACAAAGCGGGGCCTGACTGAAGGCCGGCCCTCCCCCAACCGTCATAGGCTCTGGTCCTTAATAACACAAGGTGAGATAAAACCATGAATGTTCTTTTGCTTCAGCCTCACTCACCGGATAGCTTTTGGGGCTTCCAGAGCTTTCTCAAGTTTCTCCCCTATAAAACGACGTTCCCCTGCCTGGGTCTCTTGACGGTAGCTGGAATGCTGCCGAAAGAATGGTCCTTAAAGATGGTGGATCTGAATGTGGAGGCGCTGACCGGGGAACATCTTGCTTGGGCTGATATGGCCTTCGTCAGCGCCATGTCAATTCAATCGGCATCGGCGGAAGACATTATTTGCCGTTGTCAGGCAAGCGGAGTCAAGGTTTGTGTCGGAGGAATGTATTTTACCACCGAACCCGAGCGCGGCAACCCGGTGGATCATCTGTTCGTAGGCGAGGCGGAGGAGACTATCCCACTCTTTCTGGAGGACCTGGCGCAAAACCAGGCTCAACCGGTTTACCGTGCCATGCGGTTTCCCGATCTCAGCCTGAGCCCCATCCCCAGGTGGAATTTGATTGACCTCTCCTGCTACAGTATCATGGCACTCCAGGTCTCCCGGGGTTGCCCTTTTAACTGCGACTTTTGCCAGGTCGTCGTACTGCAAGGTCGGCGGCCACGCTACAAACCCACCTCCCAGGTCATAGTGGAACTGGCAGCCCTGCTCCAGGCCGGTTGGCGGGGCATGGTGATGTTTGTGGATGACAACTTTATCTGTAACCATGGCAAGTCCAAGGCGCTCTTGAAAGCCCTGATTTCCTGGCAAGTTCAGCACCGCTATCCCTTCAATTTCTTTAGCCAGGTCAGTGTAGATTTGTTTGATGATCCAGAACTCATCGCGCTCATGTCCCGGGCTGGTTTTACCCATATCTTTTTAGGCATCGAAACTCCGGCGGCTGAGTCCCTGGCCGAATGCCACAAGCGACAAAATCAGAACCGCGACATGGTGGCATCGATAAGAATGATCCATAGCCATGGTATCGAAGTCTATGGGGGCTTTATCGTCGGCTTTGACGCCGACCCTCCCGATATTTTCGAGGCCCAGGCCCGGCTCATCGAACAGGCCGCCATCCCTTCGGCCTCAGTGGGGATGCTGGTTGCGGCTCCGGGTACCCCCCTCTATCGGCGTCTGGAGGCCGAAGGCCGGGTATTAGGACGCACTTCCGGAGATGCCGTGATGAATTTGGCGGGGTTGAACATGGTGCCCAAAATGGGTAGGGAACGATTGATTTCCGGCTATGGACAGCTTGTCACCCACCTCTATGAGCCTGAGAACTTTTATCGCCGGGTGCTTCATTTTTTTGAACAATTTCAGCTTAATCCCCACGTTTCTTTCCATTCCCCCACTTGGCGGGAGGTGCTGGCTTTTTTCCGGATATTGTGGGAAATGGGAGTTCACCAGCCGAGGCGTCTCGTTTTCTGGCGTTTCTTATTCCGGGTTCTGACCCGGTTCCCCCGGTTCTTCCCCATGGCGGTGAACTTCGCCGGAGTTGGGTATCACTACCATGATTTGAGCCAGCGGTTCATGCAGCAGGCCCGATAGACCTTCAGCAACTACCCGGCCTCTGGAGCAGGATGGTGGTTTACTGGGAATACTCTTGGTTTCACCCCGAAGAAGGTACCGGGTAGCAACTTTTTACAACTTTTTAAGGAGATTTTTATGCGATTCACCTGGAAAATGGCCGTGGTTCTTCTGGTTAGTTTACTCTGGATAAGTGGTTTGTTAGCTCAGGAGAAGGGAGGGACCTTCTCCCCTTATGTTGATGATCAGGGCCGGATCAGCTTCCCCAAGGACTACCGGACCAAGTTTACTTATTTAGGGTCCTGGGCGGTCCCCATGAAGAAAGCGCCGGGCCGAGGATTTCACGATGTCTTCACCCAGCCCGAATCGGTGGAGGCCTATAAAAAAACCGGGAAGTTTCCGGACGGGACGGTTTTGGTCAAAGAAATCCACAAGATTCATTCGGGAAAGATGGCCACCGGCCAAGCATACTGGGCCGGGGATATCGCCCAGTGGTTTGTGATGATCAGGAACGAGAAAGGTCGCTTCAAAAATAATCCCAATTGGGGCGACGGCTGGGGCTGGGCATTATTCAAACCCGATGACCCAAGCAAAAATGTATCCCACAATTTCAAAAAAGATTGCCTAGGGTGCCACATACCCGCCAAAAACACCGAATGGGTTTATGTCCAAGGGTATCCCATCTTGAAAAAAGGAAACTAAGGATTTTTCAATTCTAGCAATTTCTGGAGGACATGGCGCTGAAGGTGTAATTATTACCCGCGGATGCACTCAATCAACGCACGATTAACCAGGGCCGCCCGCCGAACTGGCAGAACCCCGCTGCGGCGACTACGATCTTGTGGTTCTAGGCGGTGGTCTAGATCCGTAGGGCTGGAAAGGGCCGCGCCTTTCGCGTGAGCCGGGAGCCGGGTGGGACATGAAGTCCGCCATAACCGCGTCGCCTTCCCCACCCTGGAGCCCCATCACGAAGGCAGCTACCATCTTCCCAGATACCCAAAACTTGACAGCCAAAGGATTCATCCTTAGGTTTTGGTTACCCACCTGCTAAAAACCAGTAATTATCATTAAAATTGCATATTTGTTCTTGTTTGCGCGAACGGACGACAGAGCGGTCGACAGCTGATTTTATCCCCGGACTTGATGGAGAAGGATAGTGTTAAGGTGCCGAAAGGTGAATTGCCGGGGTATTTACTGTTTGGTACTGGACGCCCATTACATGACCAACCATTCACCTAAATTTATTCTTGAGCTGATCATTGTCCTCTAAACCATCTCTTATCCGCCGGGGCACTGTGGGGGTCAAAAACCTATGGCCCTATTTGCCGTTATCTGTCGCTTTGGTTCTGAGTGGCGCTCTCAATATCATGAGCGCACTCAAATACCAGCCGGTCCTCTTTTCCAAGTTGAGCCAACTGGAACTGGTGACCAAGCCTCTGTCGTTCCTGGGCAATGTTGCCCAGATCGTTTTGGGATTGGTACTGGTGGGGGTGGGCATTGCTTTGTTCTGGCGGCTGGCCACCGCCTGGGCCTTTGCCATACTCCTGCTGTCGATTACAGTGGCACTCAACCTGGCCCAGGAAAAATGGGGCCCCAGCTTTTTCCTGTCCGCTGCCATGTTGCTGGCCTTATTGGTTTTTAGAAAACATTTCACCCGACAAACCATCCTGGCCAATTTCTTTTTTTCCCTGATAAGCATCCTGGCAATTCTGGCTTACGGTATTTTGGGGACAT
This sequence comes from Syntrophobacterales bacterium, assembly GCA_037388025.1. Lineage (GTDB taxonomy): Bacteria > Desulfobacterota > Desulfobaccia > Desulfobaccales > 0-14-0-80-60-11 > JBGSLA01. The sequence continues at coordinate 3,005 of JARRKO010000059.1, read as the reverse complement.
ATATTTTGGGGGAGGGCTTCTCTCCTCCGGTCCATGATTTGGTCTCTGCCTTATATTTCACCATCATTACATTGGCCACGGTGGGTTATGGAGACATTGCGCCGCTCTCTCCGGAAGCCCGGCTTTTCGTTATTACTCTTATTCTGGTCGGTCTCAGTGTCTTCGCGACCGTCATAATTTCGGCTTTAGGCCCGGCCGTATCCCGAGAACTTAACCGGCTTTTTCGACCTAAAGAGGAAAAGATGAAACCCAAAGATCATGTAATTCTCACCGGTGAGGGAGCCATCGCCTGTAATACCGCCCAGGAATTACTGGCCCGAAAGATTCCTTTTGTCCACATTCTCACCCAAACTTGTGAGCCGCCCCTGCCTGAGGGAACCGTGATCCAGGGCAACCCGAGTGAAGACCTCACCTTACGGGAAGCTGGAATTGACACGGCCCGGCTGGTCATCGCCGCCTTGGACGACGACGGCGAAAATGCTTTCATTTCCTTGGTGGCCAAAGATTTAAATCCAAAAATCCGCGTACTGGCGGTGGCGAGTTCTCCCAAATCAATTCGGCGCTTGCAACTGGCAGGGGCCGAGATAGTCTTTGCCTCCGCCGCAGTGGGAAGCCGCCTGTTAGCAAATTTGGTGCAGGGTGAGGAGATTCCTATAGAGTTTAGAGATCTTATGAAAGGACATCCCAGCCGCAGATAAGTCTTGCCAATCTTTGGTCCAAGTTTTTTCCAAAACGGTAATGTGGCCGGAGGGGATTATCGCTACCGCTGTTTCCAGCCAGAATGACCTGCCGGATCGGACAGCCTCGAAGTTCAGGAGGCTTGGCAAGGGAAGGTTTTGAACTTAATTCCGGGGTGACTCAAAAATTTTGTCTGAAAAAAAGCTTCAGTGAGGGGAGGTTAACATGAATAAAGAATGGAACTTTATCAAGACCACAATTATCGGCGGCTTATTGGTAATATTGCCGACTGTGGCAGTCTTGGCTGTTATGGGCTTTATCATGTGGTCCACCGTTAACCTCGTTTCTCCCCTGGTCGGCAAGTTGCCCATCGATACCGTGGGGGGCTTTATCTGGGCTGCGGTTCTTACGGTATTCCTCCTGCTGGCAATTTCTTTCTCGGCCGGACTGTTTGTGCAAATGCAGATCGGCCAGCTGACCCAGCAGAGGGTGGAAAGCTTCTTATTGAAGCAAGTGCCCGGCTATCACATGTTCAGGAATCTGACTCGTCAGTTAGTGGGCCAGGAAGGCCTCGAGTTCGCCCCGGCGCTGGTGGATTTGCAAGGTACCGGGGCCTTGGTCCTGGGCCTCATTGTTGAAGAACATGCCGAAGGGTATTTCACCGTTTTTGTCCCCAACTCACCTACCGTGACCTTAGGACGGGTATATTTTTTACCGGGAGACAGGATAAAAAGAGTGGGGGCGAGCTTGGTTGATGTCATGAATTGCCTGACCCAATGGGGGATGGAATCCAAGGATCTTTTTTCGCTTTCCCTGAAAACCTCATAAAAGGGTTTTTAACCGGTGGCGCCATCTTCCTGTCTTTTTTGCCAAGTCTTGATGTCGGGGGTACGCGGAGAAGGGCGGTCAGGACCGTAGGGTGAACCTCACCAAAGGAGCTCCGAGAATGCCTGAGTAAGGCCGGTTTAAAGTGATGTTCAATGAACGGGAGCCTAGCGACGATTGCTGTGAATACCTCTTAAGATTTCCTTGGCAAGAAAATCATCAGCCCAGGATTTCTCTGCTATATACTTGATGGGATTGCCGCTTAACCCATTTCCCAGCCCCCATGATCCTTATCTTATTAGTTTAATTATTCGTTTTTTCTTCCTGACAAATTTTACAATGTGCGAAAGAGAATCTGAAAAACCCTGTCTAGCGAAATTGCCAAGTGACGGTGACTGCAATTATCGATGTCGCTAGTTGTTATTGGGTTGCGCACCGGAAGGTTAATGCGAGCTAATGTAACGGCTGGGTCAGGCACGGAGGGCGGACATGGTTGGCTCACCAGCTCGCAGAGCATTGCGTGTAGCCTGTCCGCTCCCATTACCTGTCGTTTACCCTTTATTACCAGGTCACAGAGCTGCCGGCTAACGTTATAGGTAACTTCCGGTGGCTTCCGCCGGAGGGCAAGTCGGTATGTCTCACGGATGCGGTTGTAAGTTCCCTCTTCTCCATCAAAATCTGGAACAGGGACAGGTTCAAGGGGGCCCTCTCTATACTCCAATACCAAGTAAACGGAGTCTGTGCGGCGGCCTCGTTTGCTTAACTTGAACTCGATAGGCTCGGGTACAACAATCTCCCGCCCCCAAGAGTCTAATGCCAGACCCGGCTCGACCACTACGGCTCTTGGCTTTGCTGGGTCGGTGGGCACTACCCATAACCCACAGACAACGCCAAACCCGTGTAAATATCGGTTGTGCTGTTTAATTTTTTCTCGGTGATAAGATTGCTCTTCTTTGAAGTCGTCCACGGTTAGTAACTGACCCGAAAAATAGTTGATCCGCTTCGCCGGAGTTAGTTCTCTGCCAGACTCAGGGTCGTTTAAAGTCATCACAGCACCCCACTTTCTTGGATATGTTCGTTTCCGGGATATTTTTGTCGTTCAATTAACACCCGTTTGGATAAAAGTATCATATCATGATTTGGAAATCCGTTAAGTTTCTGGGCTGGCAAGCCTCTGGTATCACGCATCCTGTTCTGATATCCAGACCATACCAATAAACTCTGGCGGCGCGATGATAACTGTAAGCGCTGGCAAGTAACTAGATTTTCCCTGGTCTCTTCTCAGCCCGGGAACCCTTGCCTGATCTTCCTAAACTATCAGTTCCGTGTTACAGCCCGAGTCTGCCGCGCCTGCGCTGGTGGCTATATCAGGACTTAGCTGTCCCTGGGGCGGTTACCCGCCAGGCCCTGACAACAGCCTTAAAATAACCATGACAAAATAGTCATATGTGACTATGTGATTAGAAACAAGAAGATTTACATTAATTTAGAGGATTGCTCTG
>JARRKO010000058.1:0-23584 GCA_037388025.1 Syntrophobacterales bacterium | reverse complement strand
CCCCAAGCCCCCTCCCCCAATCCCTTAAGATAGAATGGTAAAACGGAATCCCTTGATGTTTCTTCCCTGGCAATGCACTGCAGATATTATTAAAATACCAGTAAATGTAGCCGCAGGCTTCAGCCTGCGCTAACCTTTTTTCTATAGCCTGGATCAGTCACGCAGCCTAAAGGAAAAAACCAGCTGGCAATTTCCGGCGGTTCAAAGATTAAAATCCAGTTACAGTTATTACAAATCCTGCCGTTTCCAACAGATTACGACGCGTGAATTCGTAAGTGGATCCGTGGAAGAAAATATCCCCCAAAAGCAGTATTACACCATCGGCGAGGTGAGCCGCATCACCGGGGTCAGGCCTCATACGCTGCGCTATTGGGAAAGCCGGGGCAAAATGCTGCGTCCCACCCGCCGCAAGTCCCGGCACCGCTTGTACCGGCCGGCCGACATCCAGCTTATTTTTGAGCTGAAGCGCCTCCGGGAAGAGGAAAAAATGACCCTTCCGGCCATGCGCCGCCAGCTTAAAGAGCAAGTGGAGCAATACCAGCGCACCCGTCACCTGCCCCAGCCCCGGCCCCCTGCCTCGGCGCCGGTCAGCCACCCAGTGCTGGCCCTGCTTCAGGAAATCCGCCGAGAACTTTTATCCATCAAAGAGATTCTGGAATGAGGCTTGAGCCGAGCCTGACGCCTTGATACGGTGGCCGTTTTAGGAAAACGAGCTACGACAAGGGTGAGCTTTGGTGCCGGGATTCGGAATACTCAGCCATGCCGGTGGGGTTGCTTACCAAAATTTCAATTTGCGTTTCAACTTATCCCAAATGCTTTCGGGGGGAGGCGGCAGTTTTTCCTTGGGCTTCGCTTCCTGGGCCTCTTCCTGGGGTGACTTACTTGCCTCAGGCGGCTTGGTGGTCGCCTGGCCTGTCGTGGGGGCCGGTGGCAGGATCGTTTCCGCCGGCTTCTCCTCCGGACTTGGCTTGGAGGCCTGTGATTCCTGGTCCCCAGTCTTAGCCGCGCCAGGGGCGACCGTGGCCGCTACCGGCCCCTTGGCTCCCTCCTTATCCGACTTGGACGCTTTAGAAGGTTCGGCCGACGCGGTTCTCCTGACTCTTCTTTTGAACTTGAGGGAAGGAGCCGCGTAGGAGGGTATCTGGGCCAGGCCCATCTGCAACTTGAGAAAATGCAGGCGCTGATTCACCATGGCATTCAGGCCGGCATACAGGACTTGCCCCCGGATATGGGCCCTGAGAATGAGATAGCGGCTAAAGGCCTGTTCGAATTTGCCTGACCGAATCAGGCCCTCGGTGTCTTCCGCGAACTTGAAAGCGCCGCCGCTGAGGAATTCTTCCTGGAATTGGTAGACATCGCCCCTATAAGGAGATCTCGCTCCGTCCGCCCTCAGGGGCCCAGCGCCGGCACCGAGAAACAGCAGGACCCCCAAGGCCAGGCCAAGTCCCCATCGCCATCCAAAAAGCAACATAGTTTCCTCTCTGGCGTTTTCGGCAATCCAGGAGAAAACTTAAGGCCCGGAGTTCCCAGGGCCATTTATAAAACCTCACTTTGTCCTAAGCTCGATTTTTCTTCCTTTGTTCCTTGAATTATCTTGGTGGCTGCTCCCTTCGCCCACGTCCTCTGCCCCGGAGAGGGAAAACCGGGAAAAAATAGTTATTTTGAGGGACTACCACCAAGGGAGAACGATGCTTAATTTAAAAAAACTATTTCACCAGTCCCAGGCCATGAGAGAACCCCGGTTTTGGTTTAAGTCAAACAAACCATCCGGAGGCGTGCTTATAACAATAAATAACAACGCCAGCAGTCACGACCGCCGGCCCGGTCCGGCGGCGAAAATCCAGAGCATTCCATTCACCATTTAGGAGGATATGATTATGTTTTGTTATCAATGTGAGCAAGCAGCCAAGGGTGAGGGTTGCACTGTCCTGGGAGTGTGCGGCAAAGACCCCCAGGTGGCGGCCCTCCAGGATCTGTTAATTTATGCCCTGCAGGGGTTGTCCCAGGTAGCCGTGGAAGGCAGAAAGGTGGGAGTGAGCGACCGGGATGTCAATGTTTTCACCTGCGAGGCCTGCTTCGCCACCCTGACCAACGTGGATTTCGACCCCCAGCGTTTTGTCACCTGGATCAGCCGATGCGTGGATCACCGGGAGAAGCTCAAGGCCAAAGTGAAGGCCGCCGGCGGCCAGGCCGAGTTCCCCGGTGGGCCTGCCACCTTCCAGCCCAAGGGCAGCGTGGAGGAACTGGTGGCCCAGGGTGAAGAGCACGGCCTCAAGTCCTATCCCGCACCTGACCCTGACACCCTGTCCCTGAAGCATACTTTGCTTTTCGGGACCAAAGGGGTGTGCGCCTATGCTGACCACGCCCGGATTCTGGGGCAGGAGGATGAAGCGGTCTACGCTTTCATCCATGAAGCCCTGGCCGCCACCGCGGACGTGAACCTGGCCGTACCCGATCTTTTGCCCCTGGTCCTCAAATGCGGCGAGATTAATCTCAGGGCCATGGAACTGCTGGACGCCGGTAATACCGGGCGCTACGGCCATCCCGTGCCCACCCAGGTGCCCCTGGGCCACAAAAAGGGGAAGGCCATCCTGGTCTCCGGCCACGATCTGCTGGACCTGGAGGAAATTCTCAAGCAGAGCGAAGGCAAGGGCATCTATGTTTACACCCACGGGGAAATGCTTCCCACCCACGGCTACCCGGAGCTCAAAAAGTATCCCCATTTCTACGGCCACTTCGGCACCGCCTGGCAGAACCAGATCAAGGAATTCCCTGAGTTTCCCGGCCCCATTGTCATGACCACCAACTGCATACAGCGGCCGGCGGAGTCTTATGCCGACCGGATTTTTACCCGTGGCCTGGTGGGCTGGCCCGGCATCAAACACATCCCGGACCTCAACTTCGCGCCGGTCATCGAAAAGGCCCTGGAAATGCCGGGATTTCCCGACGACGCCAACGGCCGTACCGTTATGGTGGGTTTCGGCCGCAACACTGTCATGGGGGTGGCCGATAAGGTCATCGACGCGGTGAAGTCCGGGGCCATCAAGCACTTCTTCCTGGTGGGCGGCTGTGACGGTGCCAAGCCGGGGCGGAGTTACTATACCGAGTTTGTGGAAAAAACCCCCCAGGACACCGTGGTCCTCACCCTGGCCTGCGGCAAGTTCCGCTTCTTTGACAAGCAACTGGGCGACATCGGCGGCATCCCGCGCCTTTTGGACGTGGGACAGTGCAACGACGCCTATTCCGCGGTCCAGATCGCCTCGGCCCTGGCCAACGCCTTCGGCGTGGATGTGAATGAGCTGCCGCTGTCCATCATCTGTTCCTGGTACGAACAAAAGGCGGTGGCCATTCTTTTGACGCTGTTGTATCTGGGCATCAAGGACATCCGCCTGGGCCCGAGCCTGCCAGCCTTTGTCACCCCCAACGTCCTGGACGTGTTGGTGAAAAACTTCGACATCAAGCCCATCACCACGCCGGACGAGGACCTAAAGGCCATCTTGGGCTAAAGTATGTGAACCAATCTTGAGGGGAGGGCATGGGCCACGGCCTCTGTGATTTCCTCCCCTCAAATCCCCTTCCGCCCTTAATGTCCGCTAAGGCTTTTTGTCCCTTCGGCTTACCTAAAAGTCATGAAATTGTAGCGCCGCCGCCCCCGGCGGCGTGAATTTTTTATGTAGAGACAGCTGCCCCCGGCTGTCCTTTCTGACAGGCGTCCCGCCTGCCCTACCTCTGATAACAAATTTTCAGGGCACTCTCAAAATAGTGATTTTACATGAGGCCCTTGTCATGGGCAGGGGTGCGACCTAAAGTAAGTATGTATGATTCGCAATGGCAGGGAGCTGATTGTTTAACTTCTAGACTCGAGGTTCAGAGCCATGATTAAGGTCCGCCAGCCGGAAAGCATCTATCAGGCCAGGGGGCGCATCCAGAACGGTACCTTCGAGGGCCGCTGGCATTTCTCCTTTGATGAGTATGCCGATCCCGAGTATGTTCATTTCGGCCCTCTAAGGGTATTCAACGATGACACCCTCTCTCCCGGATCGGTGTGGCCCCTCCATCCCCATCGTAACATCGAGGTGGTGACCTACTGTGCCGCAGGGGAGTTCCTCCATGCCGACGAACACGGCCAGGGCCAAATTCTCAGGAAAGGCTGGGTGCAGCACACCACGGTGGGCAAGGGCATGTACCACTCGGAAATCAATAACCGGGCCGATGAACCCATGCGCTTCATCCAGATGTGGTTTTTGCCCTGGGAACAGGACCTGACGCCGGCCCTCCAGCAAAAAGCCGTGGAGCGGGACGAACGCACCAACCGCTTCTTCCCCCTGGTGGCCAACCACCATCCCGGGGCCTTGCCCATCAACTCCGAGGCCCAGGTGTTTTCCAGCTTTGTTACTCCCGGACACCGGGTCAAGCACTCGCTGCCCGACGGCCAGGGGGCCTACCTCTATGTTTTGGAGGGGGAGACCCTAACTCTGAACGGTCAGGTCATCCCGGCCTTGGCCGCGGCCATGATCACCGCGGAGCCGCACCTCGAGGTGGCCGCCGAACATGAGACCGAGGTTCTCCTGGTGGAGGTGCGGTTGACCTAGAGGGTTTTTTAAGGGTTCATTTCCCTCAATTACAAACAGGAAGTAATAAAAACCATGGCAAGAACCATGTCTGTGAAAGAAGTGTCCCTGACTTTCGCCGCCGGCGTCCTGGGCGGTCTGGCCAACAGCCTGGCGATCTGGTTGTTCGGCGTCGTAGGTCTGAACCAGCTCCTGGGGGTGGCTCTGGCCCCCGAGCTAACCCCGGCCTGGCTGTATCCCCGGCTGGTGTGGGGCGGCCTCTGGGCCTGGCTGTTTCTTCTGCCCCGCCCCAAGCTCACCTATACCTCCCGAGGCATCATCTTTAGTCTGGGGCCCTCCCTGGTGCAGATGTTTGTGGTCTTCCCCCTGAAGGCCCACAAAGGCGTGGGGGGCATCGAACTGGGCGCCCTGACGCCGCTTTTGGTGCTGTTCTACAATGCCATTTGGGGTCTGGTCACCGCGGTGTGGCTGAAATGGTCCCGGTCCAGATAAGTCAATGCAAGTTCTGGGAAAAGGGGATTCCCACGGGCTGGAAGCCCGTGCTACCAGGGTCGCGGACCCCTGCCCCCTCTTCCCCAACCCCTTATGGCAGGATGCCGGTTATGCTCGTTAAAAATTGCCCAAAACCTTTCCCTGTGAACTTCCTCCCTCTTCCCGAAAACCTTCCTTGCTCCCTCCCATAGATTCCCCTATAATCGCCTTGATACCCGGATGGGGTAGGGCGCTGATTTGGTGATTTAACGCCTTTTTCCCATATCCAAAGAATTTTTTGGAGGAAGCCATGTTGACAAGTAAGGTGAAGTACGTCTTGATTCTGGCAGGCGCAGCATTCCTGATCTCAGGGGCCTTTCCCCTGGTCGTTCAAGCCCAAACGGTGCATTTCAAAGAACTAATGTCCATCCTGGCCATCGCCCCGCCCAAGGACTGGAAGGTGTCGGAAAAACCCAAAGGCAAAACCCTGAAGTCGCCGGTGCAGGTGAGCGAGGCGGAAGTGGAGTTTAAGTCCGGCGACGACAAAAAAATTGAAATCAAAATCGTCGACGGCCTGGGGAGCATGCTTCCTTTTATGAGCATGGCTCAGGGGATGGAGATGGAAAGCAGCGAAGAGTATATGAAACCCATCGAGGTCCAGGGCTTCAAGGGTACGGAAAAATTTGAGTATAAAGACAAGAAAGGGGAGATTATCTTGCCGGTAGCCAACCGCTTCATGGTCACCATTGAAGGGGAGGGTATTGACAATAATGATGTCATCAAAGAAGTGGCCGGAAAATTGGACCTCAAGAAGCTGGCCGGCATGGCTAAATGAGGTCTGGCCCTTTCCTCTCTCAAGAAACCAAGACGGCCAGTCGATATAGTCTTACGATTTAGGAAACAGGAAGGAGGGTTCGTGCCCAGGCCCACCCGTCCCTTCTGATCACGAGGCGTGCCCCATGATTGCATTGCTGATTATCCTTGCTGTGCTCCTCACCTTTGTCCTTTTGGGAGTAACCCAGTATAACCGCCTGGTACGCAGCCGCCAGATGAGCCAGGAGGGCCTGAGTGGGATTGACGTCCAACTCAAGCGCCGGGCCGATCTGATTCCCAATCTCCTTGAGACCGTCAAGGGCTATATGGGCCACGAGCGTCAGGTCCTGGAAAGGGTGACGGAGCTCCGAACCCGAAGTCTCCAGGCCGGATCGGTGGCCGAAAAAGGCCAGGTGGAAGGTATGCTCACCGAGGCCCTCAGGACCCTCTTCGCGGTGGCGGAAAACTATCCCGACCTCAAGGCCAGTCAGAATTTCATGGAGCTGCAAAGATCCCTGGCTGACATCGAGGAACAGATCCAACTCTCCCGGCGTTATTACAACGGCGCCGCCCGCAATCTCAATATCCTGGTGGAGTCCTTTCCCAGCAATATCGTGGCTCGCATGTTCGGCTTTACCCAGATGGAGTACTTCGAACTGGAGGATCAAGCCGACCGGGCCGTGCCCCGGGTGAGTTTTTCTTGACCGATGACAGGAGTAAGGTTTTTCATCCGCAGCTTACTGGTGGCGCTCTGGGTGGCCGGGCTCTGGGCTTCCCCAGGTCCGGCCGCCGCGCTTACTGGCTCTTCCGAAAGAATTCTGGACTTTCGCAGCCACATCACCGTGCACGCCGATGCCACCATGACGGTCACCGAGACCATCACGGTTAATTGTGCCCGGCGGGAAATCAAACGGGGCATCATCCGGGACTTCCCCACCACTTACCGGGACAGGCTCGGCAACACCATCAGGGTGGGATTTGAAGTTAAAGAAGTGCGGCGCGACGGCAGAAAGGAGCCCTTTCATCTAAAGGCCGAGCCCAACGGCGAAAGGATTTATATCGGCCAGAAAAACGTGTACCTCAAGCCAGGAGTTTACACCTACACCATCACCTACCAGACCAACCGGCAGCTCGGCTATTTCAAGGATTTTGACGAACTTTATTGGAACGTCACCGGCAACGGCTGGACTTTCCCCATCGATCACGCCGAAGCGGTGGTGACCCTGCCCCCATGGGCGACCATTACCCGATATGCTGCCTACACCGGCCCTAGGGGCGCGCAAGGCCAGGATTTCCGGGTCAGCTACGGCCAGGCCGGCGTTATCGTGTTCTCCACCACCCGCAGCTTAAAACCCCGGGAGGGCCTGACCATTGCCGTGGCCTGGCCCAAAGGTTTCGTGGCCGAACCTTCCGGTGCGGAAAAAGCAGGAAATTTCCTCAGGGATAATCTGAGTATCCTTTTGGGCCTGCTGGGGCTTGCCGTGGTGTTGGTTTACTATGTCGTGGTCTGGAATCGAGTGGGCCGAGACCCTGAAAAGGGTGTCATTATCCCTCTGTTTGAGCCCCCGGAAAGCTTTTCACCGGCGGCCACCCGGTTTTTAATGCGCTTTGGCTTTGACAACAAGGCTTTCACCGCCGCGGTGGTGGACATGGCCGTCAAAGGCCATGTTACCATCGAAGAAAATGACGGGGACTACACCCTGAGAAAACGCCATCAGGACCAGACGCCCCTGTCCTCCGGGGAACGCCAACTCTCCAACAGTCTGTTCGCCGGGATTCGGGATAGCGTGGCACTGAAAAACGAGAACCACAGCGTCATCGGCAAAGCCCGGGATGTCTTGAAAAGCACCCTGAACCAGGAATTAACCAAAGTATACTTCCTCAAGAATTCTAAGTACCTGATCCCCGGGGTGGTCCTCACCCTCCTGGGCCTGGCCGCCATGGTCCTGACCGCTTTCGAACCATTTCAGGCAGGCTTCAATATGCTGTGGGTGGCCATTTGGACGGTGGGCTGCTATTTTCTGGTGAACATGACTTGGAAAAAATGGCAAAGTGTCAGGGGCGTCGAATTTCGGCAGTGGGGCAAGATTCTGGCCGCGATGGGGGCCAGCCTCTTTACCCTGGCCTTCCTGGGCGGAGAAGTGTTTGGCCTTTATCTCCTGACCATCACCATCTCCCTGGGGGTGGCCTTCATCCTGGTGGTCCTGATCTTTATCAACTGCCTCTTTGTCCATCTGCTCAAGGCCCCCACCCTCAAAGGCCGTGGGATCATGGATCAGATCGAGGGGTTTAAGATCTACCTGTCGGTGGCCGAAAAAGATCGTCTGGAGATGTTGCATCCGCCGGAAAAGACGCCGGAACTGTTTGAAAGGTATCTGCCCTATGCCCTGGCCCTGGATGTAGAAAATGAATGGAGCGAGCAGTTCGCCGAGGTACTGGCCCGGGCCCAGGAGGAGGGCCGGCCCTATGCCCCGGTCTGGTACTATGGCCGCTCCTGGGATTCTTTCAGCCCCTCCCGTTTTTCCAATACCCTGGGGAGCAGCTTCGCGGGGGCCATCGCCGCCGCCTCCACCGCACCCGGGTCCTCCTCGGGGAGCGGCGGCGGGGGCTTCTCCGGCGGCGGGGGCGGCGGTGGTGGGGGTAGCGGCTGGTAAGGACTGAAAGCAATGTCGGGAACAGAAAGGCTGGCGCCGGAAGCCCCTCGAATCATCGAGCTTGTCGGTACGCCTTGGGAACGGGGCCGACGGCACGGTGAGCTTCTGGGCGGAGAAATCCGCGACCTGCGCCGGGCCATTGTCAGCTATTTTTCCCGGTTGACCCTTTATGTGGGTTCCCTGGCCCTGCTGGCGTTTGCCAGGCTCATGGCCCGCCTGTCTTTCTGGCCCCATATTCCGACCCGCCTCCGAGAAGAGTTCAAGGGATTGGCTGCCGGCGCCGGTTTGGGGCTCTCGCTGGTGCTCTTGATCAATACCCTGGATGAATTGGCCAACAACCTGGCCTCCTGTTCCGCGTTGGCCGCCGGGGAGGGCCACACTCGCCAGGGCCTTTACTTGGTCGGGCGCAACCTGGACTATCCTGTGTTCGTGGACGAGCTCGTGGCTCACCAGATCTTGTTTCGCCTGACTCCGGATAAAGGGGTGCCCCTGGTCTCTCTGGCCTGGCCCGGGTACGTGGGGGTACCCACCGGCATGAACCGGGCCGGGGTGGTCCTGGCTCAGCTCACCTCCATGTGTCGGGGCGCCACCCTGCAAGGGATGCCCGCCGGGCTGCGCTACCGTCAGGCCCTGGAGCAGGGGACCACGGTGGAGGAGGTGGCCGGCCTGGTCCTGGCGGCCCCGGGGACCATCGGCAATAACGTGCTGCTCACGGGTCCGAGGCAGGCCCTGGTATTAGAACTCTCAGCCCGGCGCTACGCCCGGCGGCAACCGGTGGCGGGTCTTTTGACGGTGACCAACCATTTCCAAAGCGTCGACATGGCGCCGGAAAAGGGGCGCTTCCGCCGCCGCCCCCCTTTCACCGTCCTGACCCCCTACCACTTCACCGAGGCCTACTCCGAGGCCCGCAACGCCCGGCTCCAGGAACTGGTCGCCACCAGGACCTTGGAACCGGCAGATCTCCAGACCATTCTGGGAAACCCTGATATTTCCAATCCCGGCACGGTGAACAGCGCGGTCTTCGCGCCGGCGGAACTCACCATGTGGGTGGCGGCCAAGGGACCCCGGCCGGTGAGCCAGGGAGAATTTTTCAAATTTTGTTTGTGGGAAAGTTGATCCTTAACGGAAGAGGCCATTTTGACAGGACTCCCGGTTTTCTTGACAGTCCGGGGGGATGTGATAATATTTTATGTGCGGGCGATTAGCTCAGGTGGATAGAGCGTTGGTCTCCGGAACCAAAGGTCGGGCGTTCGAGTCGCCCATCGCCCGCCATAACACCACCCCCTCACCCCACCTGCCTTTAAACCCCTTTCAGCTGGATTCAAATCGGAATCTGTTTTTGTATCCTTCGAGGCTTTCTCCGGGGGCCACCAATTTACTGCAGCAAAATCTTTGCCTGTTGGGATAACGATTTTTTGAATAGGCTCGTGAGAAATTGGCCTGCAGAGCCAGGGGAAATAACCCGAGAACTGCGGCGATGCCTATGGACAAAATTACCCCGAGGGCTTCCGATTGCGCCGCCCGTCTGAGCAATTTCGTATCCCCCACGTGAAAGCCTGGAATAGCTGGAGGATAGCAAATAAAGACATCACCCCCGACCTCAGCGAGTCGTACCTCATCATATGGGTAGCTGCAAAAGGCACCCGCCAGTGGGCCAGGGAAAATTTGTCAAATTTTGTTTATGGGAAAGGTGACCCTTAGCGGCAAAGGCTACCGGGGGGATGATAAAGGAGAATCGATAATATATTGAATTACTTAAAAAACAATATAGTCATTATTGACCACAGCGAAATGGTTATATCAGCATATGGTCTTATTTGAAAGATAATATCATAATATAAATATTCGTTGATATACTAAGCAGCAGTCAGGCGATAATCTAAATGATGTTAGAGGGTTACCGAGGTCATACCGAAACCTCATTTTTTGTGGCAAAGACTCCCCATCAGCAAGAACTGGATTTTCACCTCAATGATTCATGGTGCCAAGACCCAAGAAATCTTGTTCCAGATTCTAGCCATGATCATCAACACCCTGGCCGGAGTCGGGGTCCTATTTTCCCTGGCCCTTATAGCCTTGGGCAATGGCTGATTTGGCCAGGCAGCAATCATCTCCTGGGGCAAGTGGTTCAGCCACAGGGTGGTTCACCTTACTTATCCCTGTCCTGGGAGCTGGCCATCGGTCCGATAATCGACTTCTGGGCGTTGGAGGTTCGTGGGCCGCGCTGGTGACATAGTAAACAGAGGCTTCCTCGCCGTCGATCGTCCTCCAGGGGAATAGAGCCCTCAACTCCGGCAACAGCTCCTGGTCATCAACAGCGGCAGTTCCTTCTTGAAATTTGACCTCTTTGACATGGCACAAGAACAACCCTCTTTCGTGGCGAAATGGACCAGATTAGCCTGAAAAAAGTCACCATACCTTTAGTTCCGGGTGCAGGCAATAAATTGAAAAAGAAATGGAACTTCCCGATGGTGGCAAGATAAGAAAACAGGTTATTGTCCAGGAGAATTCTATCTGAGATTCAAAGATCCCTTAAGCCTTTCGGTAAAAGAGTGAAAAAGTAAAGAGGATCGCCATATGACCATCGATCAAGTCAAGAGCGATGAAGCCCAACATCAAAGTGCCGAGGAACTTTATGAGACTCTGGGCACCAACCGCCAGGGGCTTTCCAACGATCAAGCCCAGGAACGTCTCTCACAGTTTGGGCCCAATGCCCTCCAAGAAAAAAAGCTCAACCCTATTCTAAAGTTTCTCAGCTACTTCTGGGGTCCCATTCCCTGGATGATCGAGGTTGCGGCCATCCTCTCGGCCATCGTACGCCACTGGGATGACCTTATCATCATCTTGGTGTTGTTGGTATTTAATGCTGCGGTGGGTTTCTGGCAGGAGTTCAAGGCCGCCAATGCCCTGGAGGCGCTGAAAAGGCAGCTGGCTCTGATGGCCCGAGCGCTTAGGGACGGCGAGTGGCAGCAAATTCCCGCCGCCCAACTGGTCCCGGGTGATATTGTCCGTCTGCATCTGGGAGAAATCATCCCTGCAGATGTCAAGCTCATTGAGGGAGACTTCCTCAGTGTGGACCAGTCCGCTTTGACGGGGGAATCTTTACCGGTGGGCAAAGAGGTCGGAGACGTCGCCTATTCGGGGTCAGTGGCCAAGCAAGGAGAAATGGTGGCCCTGGTCACCAGCACCGGGACGCATACCTATTTTGGCCGCACCGCCAGTCTGGTCCAGACTGCCGGGTCAGTGTCCCACTTCCAGAAAGCTGTCCTTCATATCGGCGATTACCTTATTTACCTGAGTCTGGCGCTGGTGTCGATTTTAATCCTGGTGCAGCTGGAGCGCGGGGATAAGATCATTACCCTGATCCAGTTCGCCCTCATCCTCACCGTGGCCTCCATCCCGGTGGCCATGCCCGCGGTGCTCTCGGTGACCATGGCCATAGGAGCCCAGGTCTTATCCAAGATGAAGGCCATTGTCACCCGGCTGGAGTCTATCGAAGAAATGGCGGGCATCGACATTCTCTGTTCGGACAAAACCGGCACCCTGACGCAAAACAAACTGACCCTGGGTGAGCCTGTAGCTTTTGAGGCCGGGGACCCCCAGGAGTTGATCCTGTATGGCTCCCTGGCTTCCAAGGAGGATGACCAGGATCCCATCGATTTGGCGGTGCTTGGTGGCTTGGAGGATAAGGAGAAGTTACACAATTATAAGGTGATCAAATTCCTCCCTTTTGATCCGGTGGGCAAGCGGACCGAGGCCACCTTGGAGGACCCCCAACATAAGACTCTCCGAGTTACCAAGGGGGCTCCCCAGGTAGTTATGAACTTGTGCGATCTGTGCCATGTGGATACGGAGGCCGCGAAACGGGCCGACCATATAGTTGATGACCTGGCAGCCAAAGGTTATCGAACCTTGGGAGTGGCTCGGGCCGAAGATAACGGACCTTGGCAGTTTTTGGGGATCCTGCCGCTCTTCGACCCGCCGCGAGAGGACTCGGCGACCACCATCGCCGATGCCCAGGCACACGGCATTAAGATAAAAATGGTCACCGGCGACAATGTCGCCATCGGCCGTGAGATCGCCCGACAACTTGATTTGGGCACCGATATCAAGCCGGTAACTGACCTTTTTCCCAAGGAAGAAGTCTGTGAACTGGGAGACGAGGCAGTGGCTGCCATTGAAAAGGCTGACGGGTATGCCCAGGTATTTCCTGAACATAAATATAACATTGTAAAAGCTCTCCAGTCCAAAGGACATCTGGTGGGCATGACCGGTGACGGGGTCAATGACGCTCCCGCCATCAAACAGGCAGACATGGGCATCGCGGTCAGCGGCGCCACTGATGCAGCCCGAGCCGCCGCCGATCTGGTGCTCGCCGCCCCTGGTTTGTCCGTGATAGTGAACGCGGTGGAAGAGGCGCGACGCATCTTCGAGCGGATGAACAGTTATGCCATTTATCGCATCGTGGAAACTATCCGCATCATGTTTTTTGTAGTCCTGGCCATGATCATCTATGGCTTTTATCCCATCACCGCCATCATGATTATCTTGTTGGCCTTTTTTAACGACATTCCCATCATGGCCATCGCCTTCGACCATACCCTGGTGGACCCTGACCCGGTAAGATGGAACATGCGTCGCATCTTGACAGTCTCTACTGTTCTGGGACTCATCGGAGTGGGAGAAACCTTCCTGATCTTGATCATTGCCAAAAAGTGGCTTATGTTTGACATTCCTGAGATCCAAACCTTTATTTTTCTTAAGTTGGCGGTGGCCGGGCATCTCACTCTGTTTGTGGCCCGCACCCCCCGTATGTTCTTGAGAAAGCCTTATCCCGCACCGGTTCTTCTCTGGTCGGCAATATTCACCAAGGTTTTAGCCACGTTGTTCGTGATTTATCCCCTTGGCCTTATTACTCCGATTTCCTGGAAAGCGGCGGGAATAATCTGGGGATACTGCCTTGTCTGGATTTTCATCGAAGATCTGGCTAAATTGGAGGTCTACCGGCACATGGCGCTGGCAAGCCCGAGACACACGGGCTTCCTGCAATTTTTCAAAAAAAGACTCAGTCCCTACACATAACTTGCGGATTTTTGCCCAGATGGGGGGATTGAGTGGTAGAGGGATATATCATGCTGGATTACCTAATCCGCAGTGAATTCACTACTTACGCTCAGATCGCCATTTTTTAAGGCTTCTCATCTTTAATTATCACGTTGCCCGCCAACTGCCCCCTCGCCGAAGAACAAAATAAAATATCTTTGAGCTTGATATCTCAAGGTATCAGGCTGATCGGCCTGGACTTCTTCTTTTTGGTGGGAAAAAATACCTTGTGCCACACTCTATCAGGACTTGTTCTGGTTAACAGGGATTTAGACCGATTTGCTTTCCCTCAGGATAGATAATCCAAAGCACAGCAACGTTTGAGGAGGACATGTCTTGGCCCCCGAGAGAGCCCAGCGGTCAGATATCGAAGTCGCCCGGAAGCGTGTAATCATTGAAGGGGTAGCCCCCGAAATCGATGGCGGACTGTTTCCCGCCAAGCGAACGGTGGGAGACCGCCTGAGGGTGGAGGCGGACATCGTGGCCGACGGCCATGAGGTCCTTGCTGCGGAACTGCTCTACCGCCGGGCGGCCGAGCCTGACTGGCAGGTCGTGCCCCTGCGCCCCTTGGTCAACGACCGCTGGCGGGGAGAGTTCCCCGTCACTGAACTGGGGCGCTATCACTATACCTTGCAGGCCTGGATCGATCGTTTTCGGACCTGGCAGCGGGACCTGCAGAAAAAGGTGGAGGCCGGGCAAGACGTGGCCGTGGAGCTGCTGATGGGCGCCGAACTGGTGGAGGAGGCCCAGCAGCGCGCCTCCGGTCGGGACGCCGAGGGTTTAGCCGAGTGGGCCCAGGTCCTGCGCCGGGAGGGCCGGCAGGCGGACCGGATGGAGAAGGCCCTGGACCCCGAACTGACCCTGGTGATGGGTCGCTACCCGGACCGGCGCTTCATCACGGTGTACGATAAAACCCTCACCGTGGTGGTGGAACCGGTGAAAGCCCGCTTCAGCACCTGGTATGAAATGTTTCCCCGCTCTTGCGCCCCGGAGCTGGGGAGACCCGGCACCTTTCAGGACTGCGAGCTGCGTCTGCCCTATATTGCCCACCTGGGCTTCGATGTGCTCTATTTTCCCCCCATTCATCCCATCGGCCGCACCCACCGCAAAGGGAAAAATAACGTGCCCCAGTGCACCCCGGAGGACGTGGGCAGCCCCTGGGGCATCGGTGCGGCCGAGGGGGGCCACAAGGCGTTACATCCCGACCTGGGCACCCTGGAGGACTTTCGGCGTTTGTTGGCCCGGGCCCAGGAATACGACATTGATATTGCGCTGGACATTGCGTTTCAGGTTTCTCCGGATCACCCCTATGTCAAAGAACACCCAACCTGGTTCCGCTGGCGGCCCGACAACACCGTGCAATACGCCGAAAATCCCCCCAAAAAATACGAAGATATTTATCCCTTTGATTTTGAGACCGAAGACTGGGAAGCCCTTTGGCAGGAACTGAAAAGCGTCTTTTTCTTCTGGATTGACCAGGGGGTGCGCATTTTCCGGGTGGATAACCCCCACACCAAGCCTTTTCGCTTCTGGGAATGGGTCATCGGCGAAATCAAAGAGGCCTATCCTGACACCATTTTTCTGTCGGAGGCCTTCACCCGGCCCAAGGTGATGTATCGTCTGGCCAAACTGGGCTTCAGCCAGTCCTATACCTATTTCGCCTGGCGCAACACCAAGTGGGAAATAATGCAGTATTTCACGGAGCTGACCAAGACTGACGTGGGGGAATACTTCCGCGCCAATCTCTGGCCCAACACCCCGGATATTTTAACGGAGTACTTGCAGTTTGGGGGGCCTCCGGCCTTTCGGACCCGGTTGGTGCTGGCCGCCACCCTGGGGGCTAATTACGGCATTTACGGCCCGCCCTTCGAGCTGTGCGTCCACGAGCCCCGGGACCCGGGCAGCGAGGAGTACCTGGATTCGGAGAAATATGAAGTGAAATACTGGGACCTGGACCAAAGGGGCAGTCTGAAGGAGTTCATTGCCCGGGTCAACCGCGTACGGCGGGAGAATCCGGCCCTGCAACAGGACCGCAACCTGCACTTTTTCCCCATCGATAACGAGCAGTTAATCTGTTATGGTAAATATACCGATGACTTGTCCAACATTATTCTGGTGGTGGTGAACTTAAATCCCCACCATACCCAGGGAGGCTGGTTGGAGCTGCCCTTGCAGGACCTGGGCTTGGATCCCTTACAGCCCTATCAGGTACACGACCTGCTGGGGGACGCCCGCTTTCTGTGGCACGGCCCCAGAAATTACGTGGAGCTCAACCCCCATGTGGTGCCGGCCCACATCTTTCGGGTCCGGCGCCGAGTCAGAACCGAACGGGATTTTGATTATTATTTGTAGTTGTAAGCTTTTAGCCGCAAGCTATAAGCTTTTTAAAAAATAAAGGAGAGACAAAAGGCGGGATGCGCTTCGCTTTCCCGCCCTACCACTTAAGTGGTTAAGAATTGGTGGGCGGTGCCCACCCAACATTTTCATTGATTGCTTGTCATGCTGAGCGCAGCGAAGCATCTCGTAGTGGAAATTCTTCGGTGGCCTGCGGCTCCCTCAGAATGACAAAAAAGGACTCGCGCATCGCCTCTTATTGCTTAAATGAACATCATTGTTTTTTGAACTACAAAAGGGGAATAACAAAGATTTATTTTATAATAAAACCAAAGCTTATAAACTTACAGCCTAGCTCATAGCTCACAGCTTAAAGCTTAAAGCTAAAAAAACCATGGCCACCCAAGATACCATCATCACCACCGACAACCCCTTGTGGTACAAGGACGCCATCATCTACGAAATCCACGTCCGCGCCTTTTATGACAGCGACGGCGACGGCATCGGCGATTTCCGGGGCCTCACGGAAAAGCTGGATTATTTGCAGGATCTGGGCGTCACCACCATCTGGCTTTTGCCCTTTTATCCCTCACCCCTCAGGGATGACGGCTACGATATCGCCGATTATAACGATATCCATCCGAGTTATGGGACCCTCAAGGATTTTCGGGCCTTTTTGCGGGAAGCCAAATACCGCGGCCTTAAGGTCATCACCGAGTTGGTGGTCAACCATACCTCCGACCAGCACCCCTGGTTCCAGCGGGCCCGCCGGGCGACGCCGGGTAACCGCCACCGCAATTTCTACGTGTGGAGCGACACCCCGGAAAAGTACAAGGAAACCCGCATCATCTTCCAGGACTTCGAGTCTTCCAACTGGTCCTGGGATACGGTAGCCCGGGCCTACTACTGGCACCGCTTTTATTCCCACCAGCCTGATCTGAACTTCGACAGCCCGGACGTCCGGAAGGCCATTGTGCGGGCCATGGATTTTTGGCTGAGCATGGGGGTGGACGGCCTCCGGCTGGACGCCGTGCCCTACCTGTATGAGCGGGAAGGGACCAACTGTGAAAATCTGCCCGAAACCCACGCCTTTTTAAAAGAGCTGCGGGCCCACGTGGACCAGAAATACAGCAACCGCATGTTTCTGGCGGAGGCCAACCAGTGGCCGGAGGATTCCGCCGCCTATTTCGGCGAAGGCGATGAATGCCACATGGCCTTTCATTTCCCGCTGATGCCTCGTATGTTCATGGCCCTGCGCATGGAGGACCGCTTCCCCGTCATCGACATCTTGCAGCAAACCCCCAAAATCCCGGACAATTGTCAGTGGGCTTTATTCTTGCGCAATCATGATGAACTCACCCTGGAGATGGTCACTGACGAGGAACGGGATTACATGTATCGGGTCTATTCCAAGGACCCCCAGGCTCGTATTAATCTGGGCATCCGTCGGCGCCTGGCGCCCCTGCTGGCCAACCACCGCCGCCGCATCGAGCTCATGAACAGCTTGCTCTTCACTTTACCGGGAACGCCGGTGTTGTATTACGGCGACGAGATCGGCATGGGGGATAACTTTTATCTGGGGGACCGGGACGGAGTGCGGACTCCCATGCAATGGAGCTCTGACCGTAACGCCGGGTTTTCCCGGGCCAATCCCCAGAAGCTTTACTTGCCGGTCATCACTGACCCCGAATACCATTATGAAGCCGTCAATGTTGAGGCCCACCAAAATAATCCCACTTCCCTGCTGTGGGGGATGAAGCGGCTCATATCCCTGAGAAAGCGTTATAAGGCCTTAAGTCGGGGAACCATTGAATTCCTGTATCCGGAAAATAGTAAGGTCCTGGTCTTCATGCGCCAGTATGAGGATGAGCGCCTCATGGTCATCATCAACCTGTCCCGGTTCGTGCAATACGTGGAGCTGGACCTGGCCGGCTACAAGGGCATGGTTCCCAGGGAGCTCATTTCCCGCAATCCTTTTCCGCCCATCGGCGACCTACCCTACTTCATCACCTTGGGCCCTCATTCCGTGTATGTGTTTTCTCTGGAGGAACCGCCACCCGCGGAAGTCCCGGCGCCGCCGCCGGAAGCTCTCATCCCCACCGCCACCCTGCCGGGGCCAGTGGAGGAGCTGTTTTTGGGCAAAGACCGGGTGATTTTGGGGGATCTCCTGCCCCAGTATCTCACCCATTGCCGCTGGTTCGGCGGCAAGGCCCGGCAAATCAAGGATGCCTCCGTGGCGGAAACCCTGCCCTTTCCCTTCGGCAGGGCCACCGCCTATTTTGCCATGGTTCGGGTAGGGTATTTGCAAGGAGAGCCGGAAACCTATGTGCTTCCCCTGACCCTGGCCTTCGGGGAGGATGCGGCCAGGGTTCTGGCCGAATTTCCTCAGTCCGTCGTGGCTCGCCTGTATACCCCGCAGGGAGAATCCTTGCTCTATGAGGCCATCTGGAACAGCGATTTCCGTCAGGCCCTCTTTGACAGCGTCAGCCGCCGCCGCCATTTTCGGGGGCAGAGCGGGGAAATGTGGACAACCACCACCAGCGCCTTCCGCCACATCCAAAAGCTTGGCAAACCCTCCATGCCATCTGCAATTATGAGGGCCGAACAGAGTAATACTTCCATTAATTATGGGGATCTGTTCATGCTCAAGCTGCTGCGCAGGGTGGAGGAGGGGGTCAACCTGGACCTGGAGATCGGCCGTTTCCTCACGGAAAGAACCGCTTTTGTGCATAATCCCCCTGTGGCCGGAGCCCTGGAGTATCGCCGCAACCGTCAGGAGCCGGCCACCCTGGGCATCTTGCACGGCTTTGTCCCCAACCAGGGGGATGCCTGGAAGTACACGCTGGACGTGGTCAATCATTTTTATGAAACCGCGCTGGCCAGGGATACCGAGCTTTGTCCTGAACCTGTGCTCGGCAAAGCCTGGACGGTCCTGGCCATGGAGGAGCCGCCGCCCCTGGCGGAGGAAATGATCGGGGCCTACCTGGAATCCGCCCGTCTGCTGGGGGAACGCACCGCGGAAATGCACCTGGCCCTGGCCTCCCGGCCCGAGGATCCCAACTTTGCGCCCGACCCCTTTACCGGCTTGTATCAGCGGTCCATCTACCAGTCTATGCGAAACCTTACGGCTCGGGTCTTTCAGCTCCTGCGCTCCCGCCTCAAGCATCTGCCCCAAGAGGTGCAAGGGGAAGCAGCCGAGACTCTGAACCGGGAAGCGGAAGTTTATCATTGCTTTCACGCGGTCCTGGAAAAAAGAATCTCCGCCATGCGCATCCGGGTTCATGGCGACTTCCATCTGGGCCAGGTGCTCCACACCGGGAAGGACTTTATTATCATTGACTTCGAGGGTGAGCCGGCCCGGTCCTTATCCGAGCGGCGCCTCAAGCGGGCTGCGCTCCGGGACGTGGCCGGAATGCTGCGGTCTTTTCATTATGCCGCCAATTATCCCATCCTGACCCAAACCGTGCGTCCGGAGGACTCAGCTTCTCTGGAGAAATGGGCGGATTTTTGGCAGATTTGGGTGTCAGCTACATATCTCAAGGAATACCTTGATCTGGCTCGTCAGGGTGCGTTTTTACCGCCCCAGGCCGAAGAACTCCAGTTGTTGCTCGACGCCCTGGTCTTGGAAAAAGCCGTGTATGAGCTGGGGTACGAACTGAACAACCGGCCGGATTGGGTGAAACTTCCCCTGCGGGGAATCCTCCAGCTTCTGGAAACTTCAAGTCCGGCTGGGAAAAGCGCCTCTGACAAAACTTAACCGCCATGCCTCCGGAGCGCTGGCCGGCGACTATTGTTCAGGAAAAGCCGCCAGCCCCCGGTTAGGAGAGAGGGCCATCATGACACAACCGGTGCGCTACGACGTTTCCTTACTCAGTGATGATGATCTTTATCTGTTTAATGAGGGACACCATTTCCGACTCTACCTGAAGTTAGGGGCCCACCCCCTGACCGTTAATGACACCCAGGGAACCTATTTCGCAGTCTGGGCCCCCGACGCCGAAAAGGTCTTTGTCATCGGCAATTTCAATAACTGGGACAAAACCTCCCATCCTCTGGTGCCCCGGGGTCAGTCGGGCATCTGGGATGGTTTTATTCCCGGGGTGGGGCATGGTGAGGCTTACAAATTCCATATCCACTCCCGCTTTCAGATGTACAAAGTCGATAAAGCCGACGCGTTTGGCTATTATTTTGAACTTTCCCCCAGTACCGCCTCCATCGTCTGGGATCTGGACTACACCTGGAGCGACCAGGAATGGATGGCTAAGCGGCATGGGCACAATGCACTGAACGCCCCCATGTCCATCTACGAGGTGCACCTGGGGTCCTGGATGCGGGCGCCGGAGGAGGACAACCGCTTCTTGAATTACCGGGAACTGGCCGAAAAGTTGGCCGAGTATGTGAAAACCATGAACTTCACCCACGTGGAGTTGCTGCCGGTGACCGAGCACCCCTTTTATGGGTCTTGGGGTTACCAGACCACCGGTTATTTCGCCCCTACCTCCCGCTATGGCACTCCCCAGGACTTTATGTATTTCGTGGACTACCTGCACCAGCACGACATCGGCGTCATCCTGGACTGGGTGCCCTCCCACTTTCCGGCGGACGAACACGGTCCCGGCTTTTTCGATGGCACGCATCTCTTTGAACATGCCGACCCCCGGAAGGGCTACCACCCCGATTGGGATAGCAAGATTTTCAATTACGGGCGCAACGAGGTGCGAAATTTCCTCATCAGCAGCGCCCTTTTCTGGATGGACCGCTATCATCTCGACGGCATGCGGCTGGACGCGGTGGCCTCCATGCTCTATCTGGACTACTCCCGCAAGGAGGGTGAATGGATCCCCAATCCTTACGGGGGCAATGAGAATCTCGAGGCCATTGATTTTTTGCGCCAGTTCAATAAAGAAATCTACGGCAACTACCCCGACGTGCAAACCACCGCCGAAGAATCCACGGCCTGGCCCATGGTCTCCCGTCCCATTTACGTGGGGGGACTGGGCTTCGGCTTGAAGTGGGACATGGGGTGGATGCATGACACCCTCAAATACATGGCCAATGATCCCATTTTCCGGAAATATCATCACAACACCTTGACCTTCCGCATGCTCTACGCCTGGCAGGAAAATTTCGTGCTGCCCCTGTCCCACGACGAAGTGGTGTTCGGCAAGGGGTCCCTGTTGCGGAAAATGCCGGGGGATGATTGGCAAAAATTCGCCAATTTGCGGTTGTTATTCGGCTATATGTTCGCCCAGCCCGGCAAGAAACTCCTGTTCATGGGAGGAGAATTCGGTCAGTGGGACGAGTGGTACCATGAGAAAAGCCTGGATTGGAATCTTTTGGAGTACCCCCCACATGCAGAGGTGAAGCGCTGGGTGGAAGACCTGAACCGGACCTACCGGGAGGAGCCGGCCCTCTATGAGTTGGACTTCGACTCCACCGGCTTCCAATGGATCGACTGCACGGATGTGGACCACAGCGTGGTCAGTTTTCTCCGCCGGGGCCAGAACACTGACGACCTCATCCTGGTGGTGGCCAATTTCACCCCGGTGGTCCATGCCAATTACCGGGTGGGGGCACCTCGGGGCGGCTTCTGGAAGGAATTGCTCAACAGCGACGCGCCCCTCTACGGCGGCAGCGGCCAGGGGAATTTTGGCGGGCTGGAGACCTCCCCCATCCCCTACCACGGCCACTCTGACTCCCTGAACCTCACCCTGCCGCCCCTGGCCATCGTTTTCTTAAAAAGCGAGGGGTAAATAAGTTTGAGGGAGGAGGGCCAGGGGTCGCGGACCCCTGCCCCCTCCCTCAAGCTCCCTCCCCCAACCCCCCTTAAGAGGTTAAGGGGGGAAAGGGGTTTGCAACCTGGAAGCATGGGCTTCCATCCCCTGAGGGACTCCCTCTCCAAGGCATTTCTCCCGCCTAACATCTCTTTGCAGAAGCTCAGGGATTCTTACAATCGGAAAGGTTTCAAGCTGGATAAGGTTGGTGGCACAGGCGTCCCGCCTGTGTTTTCCTCCCCCCAAACCTTAAAGGAGAAGAAAAAGGCTGGCAAGTCAGGGCTAAGCCCCGCCTTGCCAGCTCCTTCTGCGGGTTCGGAGGGGGGTGTGGGGTAAATGGGCCGAAGGCCCATTCTTTACCTCAGGTCCCTGGCCCTCCCCCCACCAGCGTCTCATAATACTGCAAAGTCTGTTGGGCCACGCTTTTCCAGCTAAATTTCTCCTCCACCACCTGCCGGGCCCGTCGCCCCATCCCCGCCATGACCTCCGGGGCCGCCAACAACCGGTTGACGGCCGCGGCCAAGTCCCGGGCATAGCGCCGGGGGTCCTTGGGTTCAGGGTTCGCGGGGCTTTTAGACTCAAAAGGCACCAAAAGACCCGTCTCTTCGTGGCGCACCACTTCCCGGATACCCCCCACCGCGGCGGCCACCACCGGTGTGCCGCAGGCCATGGCCTCCAGGTTGATGATGCCGAAGGGTTCATAGATGGAAGGGCAAATGAATAGGGCGGCATGGCTGTACAGGCGGATCAGGTCCTCCTGGGGCAAAAAGTGGGGAATCCAGATAATGGTCCTGCCGGTCTTGGCCTTGAGGTCCTCCACCCGGGTCGACATTTCTTTGCCGATGTGCGGAGTGTCAGGATCCGTGGCGCACAGGACCACCTGTAAGGCCGGGTCCAGATGGCGCACCGCTCGTAGCAGGTGAAAGATGCCTTTCTGGTGGGTGATCCGCCCCACAAACAGCAAAAAGGGGCGCTCCGGGTCGATTTTGTAATAGGCCGGCACCGCCGGATCGAAGGTGGGCTGATAGGCCTCGATGTCAATGCCGTTATAAATGACCCGCACCTTGTCCAGGGATACGCCATAGAGCTCGTGGACATCATGGCGCATGGCCTGGGACACCGCGATGACGCCGTCGGCGTTGTTATACGCCGTGTGCTCCAGCCAGGTGCTGACCCGGTAGCCGCTCCCCAACTGCTCTTCCTTCCAGGGCCGCTGGGGTTCCAGGGAATGGGTGGTGAGCACCAGCGGCGCGCCCAAAAGTTGCTTCAGCAGGCAGCCGGCCAGATGAGTGTACCAAGTATGGCAGTGGATAATGTCCACCTTCCTCAAGGCCCCGGTCATGGTCAGGTTGCGCTCCAGGGTGTCCAGCAACTTCTGATGGCGGTGATCCTGGGCCGGCAGCTTTAAGGGCGCCGGGATGCCCTGGACTGTTTTATGAGGACTGGATTCCTGCTGGTCCCCGAAGCAAAGGATCTTTATGGTGAGGTTATTGTCCTCCGCCAGGCTGATGAGCTCCCGGGCTAGATAAGCTACGTGGACGCCAGCGCCTCCGTAGATATGGGGCGGATATTCGTTGGTCAAAAAAGCAATGCGCATAACGGCACCTTTACAGCCCTGAATAAAAATTTTCTGGGGATATTATAGCAGCCTGCCGTAATTTACGAAGGGCTATCACTGGCCAACTGATCAACTTATATGGTCAAGGGGACCAAAGAGAAGCATCAGAATGATTTAGGCGATGGGGATGTTAGGAAGGACTCAGGCGGTTATTCGGAATATCCGTGCGAGATGGCATACCTAACCAGCTCGGTCTGAGAGTGCACATCTAGTTTTTGCATGATATTTTGCCGATGTCGGCGCACG
>JARRKO010000057.1:0-27853 GCA_037388025.1 Syntrophobacterales bacterium | reverse complement strand
AACCCGGGTGCGGATTTCGTTGATTTTGTCCTGATGGGAAAACTCATCCGACCGGCTCTGCTCCTCGGCGACCTCGGAACGCAGCCGCAGTTTGCCGGGAAAGGGGAACTTTTGCGAAAGGGCGAGCTGCTTCTGGGTCATGTCCCATTCATTGAAGGCCCAGGTGTTCACCGGCAGGGCCAGGATGTTGAAGGAAAACTTGGGGTCATCCAAAGACCCGGCGGGATGGATCGATTCCTTGGACGCGGTCTTGAGCTGGGATTTTTCCTTTATTTCGGGGTTGGCCTGCAAGGCCTCAGTGATGAGGGCCTGCAAATCGGCAGGCACCCCGGGCCGACCTTGGGCCCCGAGGGGGATGGTCCAGGGCAACAACAATATGGTGCCAAGCAGGAGGAGGAGGGCTAACCGGGGGAGCCTCAAGATAGAAAAGCGCATAAGTGACGTCAGCAATAGCTTTCCCTGCACATTCAAGCTTGAGCCTTAATCATGACAGCTTTTGTTCCAAATGCAACTTTATTTTAACGAAATTTTGTACAGGAGGTTAACTGGCCTCCCCATCAGGCAACCTAAATCATTAACTCAAAATGTAGGAACAGCGCCCTAGGCTGTCCAGGGGCTTTTACAAAATTTTACCAACAGCCTCAATTTGAGGTAGGCCGGGGGATCACCCTTAAATGATCAGGGGAAAAAACACGCTATGATATATGTGATATAATAGAAAACTCATTAAAATTAAATGAAAAATTAATCGGCTGACAATATCATTTTTACAAAAAAGCCGTTTGCCAGCCGGAGGAGTCATGGCCAAAGAACACATCCTGGTAGTGGAAGACGAAGAGGACATCCTGGAATTGTTGCGCTATAACCTCACCAAGGAGGGCTTTCGGGTAACCGGGGTGACCTCAGGGGAAGAAGCCTTGCGCTCCGCCAAGACTCTTCTTCCTGATCTTGTCCTCCTGGACCTGATGCTTCCGGGAGTGGACGGTCTGGAAATCTGCCGTCTTCTCAAGCAGGATAACAGAACCCAGCATCTCCCGGTGGTCATGGTCACCGCCAAAGGTGAAGAAGTGGACATTGTCACCGGACTGGAGCTGGGCGCGGACGACTACATCACCAAGCCTTTCAGCCCCAGGGTGCTTCTGGCCCGGGTGCGTTCGGTGCTTCGGCGCCGGACCCGGACAGTGCCGGGGGACACAGACCCCGTCAGCATCCATGGGATTCTCATCCACCCCGGCCGGCACGAGGTCGTGGTGGAAGGGCAAATTGTGGACCTCACGGCCACCGAGTTTCGTCTCTTGCATCTGTTGGCTCGCCGCCCGGGTTGGGTCTTCACCCGGGCCCAAATCGTCATGGGAGTGCACGGCAATGACTATCCCGTGTCCGACCGTTCCGTGGATGTTCAGGTGGTGGGCTTGCGGAAAAAAATGGGGCCTGCGGGCCAGTTCGTGGAAACAGTGCGGGGTGTGGGTTACCGCCTCAAAGAATAACAAATAAGCCATGCGCCCGAAAAGCTTTTTTAGCCAGGTTTGTCTGGCTCTGCTCCTTATTGCCTCTCTGTCCGTCGTGGCCATTACCTGGATAACCTCTCGTTCCTGGCGTCATTTTTATCTGGGTGAAATGGCCGGCGACCTGGAAGCTCAGGCCCGCTTGACCGCGGTGCTGGTGGGCGAGAAGCTGGAGCAGGGGAAGGCCGCAGAGTTGCAGGCCTTTTGCCGGGAATTGGGCCGGCTCAGCGACACACACTTTACCGTGGTGTTGGCAGGGGACCGGGTGGCCGGGGATTCCCGGGGGAATCCCCCAACCATGGCCAACCAAGATGACTTTCCCGAGATCCGGGCTGCCTTCGGCGGCAAGGTGGGAAAAGAGCAGCGGGTCGAGCCCGGCCAAACTTATACCACGATGTATGTGGCTGTGCCGGTGGTGCAGCAAGGGAAAACCGTGGCGGTGGTGCGCGCCGCGCTGCCCATGAACCTGATCCGTCAAGCCCTGACCACGGTGTATCTCAAGGTGGCCTTGGGGGGGCTGGGAATCATCCTGCTGGCCGCGGGGTTGAGTTTGGTGTTGTCCCGGCGGTTTACCCGGCCCCTGGAAGAGATGCGTCGGGGAGCGGAGCGCTTCGCCCGGGGAGATTTGACCCTGAAACTCCCCCGTCCGGAACTGAAGGAGTTGGTGAGTCTGGGGGAGACCATGAACCACATGGCTTCTCAATTGGATGAGCGCATCGGCACCATTATCCGTCAGCGCCAGGAGCAGGAGGCGGTGCTGGCCAGTATGGTGGAAGGAGTGATCGCGGTGGACAGCCGCTCCCGGGTCATCTCCCTGAACCGGGCCGCCTCCTCCCTATTGGGCCTGGAACCCGAGTTTGTCATTCAGCGACGCATTACCGAGGTGGTGGAAAATCCGGATCTGCAGTGGTTCTTCACCCGTTCACTGGCGGCTTCCGAACCCATAGAAGGGGAAATCACCCTCCAGGGGGATAAGCCCCGCTTTCTCCAGGCCCACGGCACCACCCTGAAAGATCCCCACGGCAAAGCCTTCGGCGTGCTCATCGTGGTCCATGACGTCACCCGGCTGCGCCAGTTGGAAAACGCCCGCCGGGACTTCGTGGCCAATGTGTCCCACGAACTCAAAACCCCCGTCACCTCCATCAAGGGCTTTGTGGAAACCCTCCTGGAAGGGGCCATCCTGGACCCCCAGCACGCCGGGGAATTTTTAAGAATTATCGGCCGCCAGGCCGACCGCCTGGGGGCCATCATCGAGGATCTCCTGAGCCTGTCCCGCATCGAACAGGAGACGGAACAGGGGAAAATTCACTTGGTGGGTCGTAGAATCAAGGGCATCCTCAAAGCGGCCATCCAGGCCTGCCACACCCGGACGGAGGAGAAGAAGATCACCGTGGGCCTGTCTTGTCCTGAAGACCTTAGAGCCCGGGTCAACGGCCCGCTGCTGGAACAGGCCCTGGTTAACCTCATTGACAACGCCGTCAAATACAGCGGCCCGGGAAGCTCGGTCCGGGTCGACGCCGGCAAGGAAGACGGCCAGGTGAGGATCAAAGTGACGGACCAGGGAGTGGGTATTCCCGGGGAGCATTTGCCCCGGCTCTTTGAGCGCTTCTACCGGGTGGACGCCAGCCGCAGCCGCAAAATCGGCGGCACCGGGCTGGGACTGGCCATTGTCAAGCACATCGCCCAAGCCCACGGGGGCAAGGTGGAGGTGGAAAGCACCCCCGGCCAGGGTAGCACTTTTACCCTCTCCCTCCAGGATGACCGGGGGGACTGAGATAGTTTCCGGTTTTCAGTTTTCGGTTTTCGGTTTTTTGTAGGGCGGGAAAGCGCAGCGCATCCCGCCTTTCGTTTTTAGAAGAGATATTATCAGCAGGCCGGCAGGGAGCGCCGGGAGAACCTCTGTTATCCCATCCCTCACATAATACGAATACGTTCCGGCTTTTCTTCAGTGGGCGTCGGGGCCGGCGGGGGGACGACGGGCTCTGGCGGTTTGGGCTCCGGCTTGGCCGGCACCACTTCCGGGGCCGGTGCCGGGGCCGCCTCTTCCTCAGGTTTGGGTTTCGGGGGTGGAGGCTCGGCGGCTTCAGCCGGCTTGGGGGCTCGGGGAACCACGGTTTCCACTTTGGAGGGCTTTTCCGGCTGCGCTTCAGTAGGGGCTGCTTCCCCCGGCGCCGCGGGGGTGGGTGGTTGGGCCACCGACACCGGCTGGCCGGATAGATAGCGAGCCGCCACCCAGCCCAGGGTACCGGACCGTTTCACCCGGACCTGAAACCAGTCCTCAGTCTCCCCCACCTTCTCCAACTCTTCGTTGCGATTCAATTGGCCGATCTTGGGAAAATCCATTCCCGGTCCGGCCCTCAGGTTCAGCAAGGCACACTGGCCATTCTGGGCTGGCAGGACAGGCACACCGAGGCCAATACTACACCGAGAAGCCATTGCCAGCTGCCCCATACCCCATTTTCCTTCTTCACCGCCATTTCCCCTTAAAAGTTTATGGTTAATATAACGAAAGCAGGTGACGGGCCCTCGTTTTAACAGCGGTCGCCTGGACGGGCAAACCCCCGGACGCGGTCATCCTGCTGCAAAATTCTTCCTGAAGCTTCAGGCTTTCCCTTCTTCTTCTTTGCTTTCCCGAATTTTCCAGTCGCCGTTCACCTTTTCCAAAGTAACCCGGTACGTTTGCCGTAAGAGTTGATAGTCGTGGTGGCGGTGATCATAAATCTGGAAACTCCAGGTCACCAGGGCGCTGGCCTGACGATCCCCCTGGCGCTGGACATCGCTGATCCGGTAGGACACTTCTTTAATGTCGTTGTTTTTCCACAACTCAAGGATGGAGTTCTCCAACTGGCCCAGCTTGGGGTAGTTGGAAGTATAACAACTCAACCACTTATTGATGTCCTTATTCAGGTGCGCGGACCGGATCTTTTCCGCCAGCCTTTCCACCGCGGGTTTCAAACTATCTTGCGGAGTGGTGATGGGGACTTCCTGAGGCTTGCCGGACCAGGCGCTGGCCAGGTAGGTCACCGCTTTTTTACCGCTCCAATAGAAGAAAAGCCCGATCACCAGGACTAAGGCGACAATTATCAGGGCGCGCAGGGGGCGCCGTGGTGGTCGGCGGGAAGTTCGGGTATCGGGACTCCGGGGATAAAACAGAGGAGGCCGGGGCATGGCCTCTTCTTCCCGACCGCTGGGCAACACCCGGAGAGGCAGGCCGCAGTCGGTGCAAAATTTTTGCCCCGGAAGAGTGTGGGCTCCGCAGCGGGCGCAGGGGCGAACCCCGGCGTGAGTTCGCTTTAGGAGCTGCCCACAGACCTGACAAAACCGGTGCTCCTCCCCATGCACCAGGTCACAGTGGCTGCAATATGTCATATTTCCTACTCTGTCGGCAGGTTATCTCGATTAAATGTTTAACACAAACGTCCGGCAAAGGAAAGAGGATTTCGCCCCGGACCCCAAAGGATAAGGAGTTCCGGTCTTTGGCGGAGTGGTGCTAAACCCCTTGTATATTAAATAAGTTAACAAAATTTTAAAATTTTTAAATTTTCTGAAAATTCTTCTTAAAGTTCCTGCAAAGGGGTGCCGATTTCACGAAGCAAAGGGAGGGAGATGAAGATGCTCCGGCCCAGTCTGCGCTTTTGAGGGTAAAGGGAGGAATGGCAAAATGACTGCAACAGTATGGCAAAAAATGCTCCTGGCCGCGGCTCTGCTTGGGTTGGTCTGTGGGTGCGGCCGTGCCACGGTTCAATTACAGCCTGAGCAGGTGCTGGCGCAAGTGGAAAGGGATGCCCTGCAGCGCCGCGGGCGGCAGCAGCTCCAGGCCCAGGCCAGCCGTGAGGCTGTGTCCCATTATACGGACTATAAAGTGGGGCCGGAGGATTTGCTGGAGATCGAGGTTTTCGGCCAGGATGACCTGAACCGCCAGGTGCGGGTCAATGGCCAGGGAGAAGTCACTCTGCCCCTGGCGGGAGTGGTCAAGGTGGCCGGGCTTTCTCCCCAGGTTATCGAGCAACGGTTGAGGGAGCTCTATGGCACCCGGTATGTCCGTGACCCCCAGATAACCCTCATGGTAAAAGAATACCGGCACCAGCGAGTCTCCGTGACCGGCGCGGTGGACAAACCCGGGTCCTATGAATTAATCGGGCCCCGGACACTCCTGGAAGTGCTGGCCATGGCCGGTGGGCTCCAGGATAAGGGGACCACTGCCAAAGCCGGAGATGTAGTGCATGTCATCCGCCAACCCGGCGCTTCCCGGGAGGCCGAGACTCTGGTCCTTGACCTGGAGAGCCTTCTGAGCCAGGAGGCCGCGGACCTCAATATCCCCATACGCAATGGCGACGTGATCCATGTGCCCTTTGCCGGCAACGCCTACGTCTTGGGCGGCGTCCGGCATCCCGGCTGCGTGGCGGTGCGGGACAATCTCTCCTTAAGCCAGGCGGTGGCCATGGCCGGCGGGGTGGACCCGGTGCTGTCCAACAATCAGGTAAACATCATGCGCCTCGACAGTAACAGGAAACCCATAACCATTAAGGCTCATCTGAACAAAGTTCTGAGCGGCCAAGAGGAAGATGTGTCTCTGCAAGACAACGACGTCGTGGTGGTCAACGTCGGCTCCCTGAAGAAAAGTCTCTTTGTTTTCAAACAACTCATGCCGGGAGGCTCGGTTAGCGGGGCCTACGGTTTGGTCCCTTGAGGCGGTGTGACCAGCCAGGACATGACGCCAAAAAATGGGTTTCCTGCGGGGGGAGACCCGCCCACGGGAATAGTTGATGGCTCATCTCCTGGCCACCGGGACGGCAGCCTCATCGCACTTTTAGAACTTAACCCTGGTAAATGAGGACGACAATCATGGAAAAGGAAAATAACCCCCCGGTGCCGGCGGCTTCTTCCCGACCCGTGCCCCGAGAGTTTGATTCCTACGAACTGGAGCCGGAAACCCGCAAGTATCCCCAGGACTTTTTCCACATTCTCTTGAGAAGGAAATGGTGGGTCATCGGGAGTTTGGCCGGGGTGATGGGTCTAACGCTGCTGGTTATTCTCCTTATGACCCCTATTTATAAAGCCGCCACCGTGCTGCAAATTACCCAGGACGGCTCCGGCGCCCAAATCGGCGAGACCGATAATCTGTCTCTATTGAAGGGGGGCCCAGAGTTCAACAAGTTCCAGGAAACCCAATACAAAATTCTCACCAGCCGGGGGGTGGCGGCCCGGGTTATCGAGGCCCTGAATCTCCAGGAGACCAAGGAATTCAAGGCCATTGCCGCCGAAGACCCCCAAGCGCCCCCGGACAAGGTCCGTGGTGAAATGATCGACCTTTTCCTGAACAAACTGGTGGTGACCCCCCTTAAAGATACCTACCTGGTGGAGGTGGCTTTCAAGTCCCCAGACCGGAAACTGGCCAAGAAAGTCACTGATGCTCTGGCCCGGGAATACATGCAGCTGGTCATCGACAGCCGGACGCAGTCTTTTACCTTGGTGAAAGAATGGCTGGGAAGGCAGTTGCAACAAATGGCCGACAAGGTCCAGGCCTCCCAAAAGAAGCTGTTTGAATTTGGCCAGAAGCACGATTTCTACGCCTTGGAAGACAAGGACAACGTTATCATCCAAAAATACATCGAGTTGAGCGGTCTGTTGACCAAGGCCCAATCCGAGCGTATGGCCAAAGAGGCCTTATACCAACAGATTAAAGCAAAGGGTCCCGATGCCCCGCTGGTCACCACCAACCCCCTGATCATGAACCTGCGTCAGGAATTGGCGGTCCAGACCGCCAAAGTTTCCGGCCTGACCCGCACCTTGCTCCCGGGACACCCCCAGATGCAGACGGCACAGGCCAGTCTGGCCGAGCTGCAAGGACGCCTGCGGGGGGAGGTGCAACGCCTCCAGAAGACCATCGAGGCCGACTATGAGGCCGCGGTCAAGGCCGAAAAACTTCTGGCCCAGGCCTTGACTGAGCAAAAGAGTAAGTTGGCCAAGTTGCAGAATAATCTGGTGGACTTCCAGATCCTGAAGCGCAACGCCCAGACGTCGGAAAAGTTATACAAAGCCCTCCTGGAACGTATGGGGGAAACCACCGTGGCCAGCACCATGGTGCCCGGCAATGTGGCCATCATTGATCCCCCGGAGGCGCCTTACGACCCCTATCTCCCCAGACCCCTGTTTTTTCTCTTCCTTTCCGGAGTCATGGGCTTGTTTCTGGGGGTGGGCTTGGCCTTTCTCACGGAATATCTGGACAATTCC
Source organism: Syntrophobacterales bacterium (assembly GCA_037388025.1). GTDB lineage: Bacteria > Desulfobacterota > Desulfobaccia > Desulfobaccales > 0-14-0-80-60-11 > JBGSLA01. The sequence continues at coordinate 20,114 of JARRKO010000057.1, read as the reverse complement.
ATCAAGACCACCGAAGAGGTGGAGCGCGTGGTGCAGCTTCCTTCTCTGGGAATGGTGCCCCTTTATTTCAATGACCCCAGCATGGTGAGCCGCGGCCACCTCACGGCCTCTTTGCGGAAATTGCTCCCCTGGGGGGACAAGCACAACGGCGAGACCTTGCCCACCAGGGACCTAGACCTGATGATGTTGAAATACCCCCGCTCCGCCATGTCTGAGGCCATCCGCCACCTGAGAACTTCCCTCATGCTCTCCGTTTCCGAAGGCCCGCCCGCCATCATCGTGGTTACCAGTCCCCATCCCCGGGAAGGCAAGTCCACCGTCACGGTCAACCTGGCGATAGCCCTGGCTCAGGATGGGCGTCGCCTCGCGATTTTGGACTGTGATTTGAGAAAACCGCGTTTACACGAGATTTTTCAGGTTGATAACAGTCCCGGCCTCACCAGCTATCTCTCCGGAAATTGTTCCATGTCTGAGATCCTCAGATCCACCGAGGTGGACAACCTGGTTTTTATTCCGGCCGGGCCGGTGCCTCCCAACCCCGCGGAGTTGTTGAACTCCCAGGCGTATAAATATCTTCTCCAGAAACTGCGCTGGGAGTTTAACCACCTCATCATCGACACCCCTCCCACCCTGGGGTTTGCCGATGCCAGGGTCCTGGCGCTCCAGGCCGACGGGGTGCTGCTGGTGGCCAAACACCAGTCCACCTCCAAGGAAGCCGGGCGACTGGCCCGTCAATACTTCTCCCAGGTTAATGCCAGGATGCTGGGGATGGTCCTGAATCAGGTCTGCACCAGGGATCTGCGGCGGTATGCTCATCACCATAGATTCTACGACAAATACTATGCGGTTAAACAAAGCGACACCGCTGCCCTCGAACCACCTCGGGATGAGTTGCCCTCGGTCCCCCTGAACTGAGTCACAGACACAGCCGGGTTGAAGGATATCAGCATGATGGAAGATTTTTTTGTCAACAAAGTGGTTCTCATAACCGGGGCCGCCGGCACCGTGGGGCAGGAGCTCATCCGCCAACTCCTCCCCCTGCGTCCCGCCGAATTACGCGCCCTGGACAACAACGAGACCGAGCTCTTTTTCCTGGGAGAGCGTTATCGGGGAGTTCACAGGTTTACCATTCACTTGGGAGATGTGCGGGACGCCCGCAAACTGGAAGATGTCTGTGCCGGCGTCGACGTCCTTTTTCACGCTGCCGCGTTCAAGCATGTCGGTCTGTCGGAATCCCATCCCTTTGACGCGGTGCAAACCAACATCCTGGGAGTGGGCCACGTCATCACCGCTGCCCTGCGCCAGGGGGTGGAACGGGTCATTTTCACCAGTTCCGATAAAGCCGTTCATCCCACCAATGTCATGGGCACCACCAAACTGCTAGGGGAGCGCCTCATTACCGCCGCCAGCCTCAAGGCGCTCCACGGCCGGCGCTTCTCCAGCGTGCGCTTCGGCAACATCATCGGCTCTCGCGGCTCGGTGCTTCCCGTTTTTGAAGAACAAATTCGGCGGGGGGGCCCGGTTACCATCACCGACCCCAACATGACCCGTTTTTTTATGACCAAGGAGGAAGCGGTTAACCTGGTATTGGAGGCTTGTGTCTTGGCCTGCGGCGGTGAGGTTTTTGTTACCAAGATGCCGGTTATGCGCATTGTGGATTTGGCCCAGGCCATGATTGCTTTGCTGGCGCCAGCCTATGGCTTTGCCCCCCAAGAAATCTCCCTTGAATTCGTGGGGGTTCGGTCAGGAGAGAAGCTCTACGAGGAACTCCTCACCGTGGAGGAAATGGACCAGACTTTGGAAATCGAGCGCATGTTTGTGGTGCTGCCCTCTTTGCAGAATGTCCCCGGAAAAATCAACTACAGTTACAACGGCCTGGTGGAGCGGGCCTCCCTCCAACCTCAATATATTTCGTCCGAGCAAGTTCCTATGACCGTGAAGGAAATCAAACATTTTCTGCTGGCCCATCACATTTTGGGTGATTTTGTCAAAGAATCGCGCCTCGAACGGCACCTGCAAAAGCACCGGCACTTGCAGCTGGTCACTGAAGACCGGATAAGACTGGCGTGATCTGGGGAGGGAGGATGGCGCCTGCCTGCAATGAACTTACGGCCTTGCCCCAGGCTACCCTCCGCCCAACTCTTCTCTGACACGGCAGAATTTGAGCCCATGGAGTTTACCACCTCCCTCCGGCAACGCTTAGCAGCCGATTCCACCTTGGCTTTGGGGATCAAGGTGATCTCCCTCCCCTTGGCCTACCTTACCTCCCTGGCCATGGCCCGTTTTTGGGGGGCCCAGGGGCTGGGAACTTATTCCCTGGCTGTCTATCTGGTGACCATCCTGGCGGTGGTCTGCCGCCTGGGGTTGGACACCGGCATGCTGCGGTTCGGGGCCAAGTTAAAAGCGGCGGGGCAGGCCCAGGATCTCCCGGGGTTGTTCTGGCAAGGCTTGGCCCAGGTCCTGGGTCTCAGCACCCTGGTGGCGCTGGCGTTGTTTCTGGCCAGGAGTTGGCTGGCTCAAGTCTTTCACGCCCCGGCCTTGCCCGAGGTTTTGTCCCCGGTCTCCCTGGCCTTGCCCATACTTGTGGCCGCGGCCTTTTGCGGCGAATCCTTGCGCTCCCTGGGAGGCGTTCGCTGGGTGGTGACTCAGCAGGACTTTCTCACTCCCCTCAGTCTGCTTCTCCTGGTGGCTATTTGGGCCTGGGTCGGCCAGGATTCTGCCAAGTCCCCCGCGGCTCTGGGCCTGGCCTATCTCCTCAGCGGGGCTCTGGGTCTGGGGTTTTTAGCAATTTTTTTGCGGTCGCGCCTGCCAGGTTCCCTTGACCGCGCCGGTGGCGTCCGTCTGGGGGAACTCCTCCGGTATAGCTGGCCCCTTTACTTGAGCGTTCTCCTCCTGGCGGCTTTCGGTGCGGTGGATAGCTTGGTGCTGGGCTTATTCACCACTCCTCAGGAGGTGGCCTATTACGAGGCCGCCGGCCGCAGCGCCCTCCTGGTGAGCCTGCCCTTGATGGCCATCAACGCCGCGGTGCCGCCGTTGTTTGCCGAATTGCACCACCAGGGGCGCCTGCTCGAGCTGGAAAGACTGGCCCGGGCCAGCACCCGCTGGATGTATTATGTCGCCTTGCCCTTGGCTCTGGTCCTGGTGGCTCTCTCCCCGGAAGTCCTGGGGCTGTTTGGCGTGGGTTTCGTAAATGCCCGCTGGGCTTTGCTGGTCTTGGTCCTGGCCCAACTGGTCAACGTCGCCTGTGGTTCCGTCGGCTTTCTCTTGGCCATGACCGGCCACCAGGCCACCCTGACCAGAACTCTGGCCCTGGGCAGCGGCCTGGGGCTGCCCCTCATGGTGGCCGGCGCCGCGCTCTGGGGTTTGACCGGCCTGGCTGTAGCCAAGGGGGTCTGGCTCGTGGGCATAAACCTGCTCATGAGCCTGGGGGTCTGGCGATGCCTGAGCTTCAAGGTTTACGCCACCGGGGTGGGATGGGCCACTATCTATGGGATTCTGGGGCTGGGCCTCTTCTGGCTGGCCCGACCCTACCTGGGACCCTGGGTCGCCGCCGCTTTGGGGGGCCTGGCCTACTTACTGTTGATCACCAGAACCCTTTATCAGGAGTTCGCCAACCTGCGGCTCCTAACCCTGCGGGAGGCCAGCCGGTGAGCAAAAAATTACCCAACATCATCCTTCTGGTCCTGGATACGGTGGGCGCCAAACATTTATCCTTATATAACTATCACCGGCCCACCACGCCGAATCTGGAAAGAATTGCCCGGGATTGCACCGTTTATACCCGGTGTTTCGCCCCGGCCTGCTGGACCGTCCCCTCCCATGCCTCCATGTTCACCGGCCTTTATCCCAGCCAGCACGGCGCTTTTGAGAACGGATATCTACTGCGGGACAATCTTCCCCATCTGGTACCGACTTTACAGGCCTCGGGGTATCGCACCCTGGGCATTTCCACCAACAGCCTGGTGAGCCCGGCCTCGGGGCTTTGCCGGGGGTTTGATGAGTTTCACGACCTCGGCTCCCAGGATCTTTCCCGTATCCTGGCCGGACTTGAGGGTCATGTTCCTGAAAAGGATTCAGATCCGGGAACTCTATCGATTCGCTTGCGTTCGGCGGTCAGCGCCAAAAGTGCCACGAGTACTTTGCTCCGTTACCTGTGGGAAACCGGAAGGGTAGGGGAGGTGTTACAAAAAACCTGGAACATGATCACGAAACAAGCAGCGAAATGGCTGCGCCCGGGTCCCATCGATAATGCCACCCCCTTTACCAAAAAAACCCTGACGTTAATACGGCATATGTTCCAACGCCACCAGTCTGACGACTCCCCGTTTTTTCTTTTCGTTAATATTCTCCAGGCGCATCAGAATTATTGCCCTCCCTGGCGCTGGCGACGCTTTTCCCGCTGGCGCGACCGGGCCGCGGCCAGCCCCCAGAAATTCTATTTCCAGCCAGACTCCCCGGCGCTGGCCCGGTTAGTGGCTACCTACCAAAACCTTTATGATGATGAACTCCGCTATCTGGACGCCGTGATCGGCTCTTTGTGGCCACTGCTCGACAGCGCCGCTCTTCTGGACGACACCCTGGTCATCATCACCAGCGACCACGGCGAGCATTTTGGGGAGCGGGGCCACTACACGCACATCTTATCCCTTTACAATGAACTCATCTGGGTGCCCCTCATTATGCGGGTTCCCCGCCACCTGGCCCGGCCCGGGCTGGACCCGCGGCTGGCCTCGCTGACTGATCTCTACGCCACCATTCTGGATGTGGTGGACAGCCCCCTGCCTCGCCCCGAAACCTCCTTTTCCCTGCTGGCCCCGCCCCGGCGAGAGTTGGTCCTGGCCCAATGTGTCCATCCCGAGATGTGGCAGACGTATTTGGCGTCAAAACAGGCTCTTAGCCCATCACAGGGCGAGACCTTTTCGCCTCCGGTTTTTGCGGTGGTGACCGACGGCGGCACAAAAATCATCGAAAAAAGGGACGGCGGGTTGGAAGTGTACGACCTCAAGGAGGGCATGGTCGAGACCCGGGACTTGGCCCCCACCCTGTCCCCGGAAGTTCTGGGAAATTATCGCAGCCTCCTGGATCACCTGAAAACTGAAACCGGCTTCCATGAGGCCACGGCAAGTATGCGGGTCTCGGCCGACCAACGGGCTGCCTGACCCATTGAGGTTCTGTCCATATGTGCGGCATTTTTGGCAAATTTACCCCAGGCCAATCCCTTGATCCCGCTCTGTGCCGGGCGCAAACCGACACCTTGGCCCACCGGGGCCCGGACGACGCCGGCTATCTCTGGGCCTGCAGCCGCTCCGGGGAAAGCTTTTTGATTTCATCCCAGGGCGGGCCTGAATCAAATCCCATCGGCTGCGATCTTTTTCTGGGGCATCGCCGCCTCGCGGTTTTGGACCTCTCCCCTCAAGCCGCCCAGCCCATGTCTGACCCCACCGGGCGCTACTGGATCGTCTTCAACGGGGAAATCTATAATTTCGCCGAGCTGCGCCGGGAGCTCGAAGCTCAGGGTTTGGCCTTTCGCACCTCCCACTCCGACACGGAAGTCCTGCTCATGGCCTATCTGTGTTGGGGTGAGGCTTGTTTGTCCCGCCTGCGCGGCATGTTTGCTTTTGCGATCCTTGACTTGCACCAAAAAGTTTTGTTTTGGGCCCGGGACCGCTTGGGGAAAAAGCCGCTATATTACCGGCTTGCCCCCGAGGGCTTGGCCTTTGCTTCTGAATTGAAGGCCCTGCTGGCCGACCCCCAGGTCCCCCGCCGGCTAGATCCTGCGGCCCTGGCCCAGTACCTGGCCTACGGCTATATCCCGGCGCCGGGCACCATCTATCAAGGCATTGCCAAGCTCCCCCCGGCCCATTTCGCCCGGATATCCCTGGAAGATCATCAACAACCTATTCTCCAGCGTTACTGGGACCTCCCGGTATCCGACCCCTCGCCGCCTTCCCGGGACTGGCCGGAGGAATTTGAGGCGGAACTGGCCGAAGCGGTGCGCTTGCGCCTGGTCAGCGACGTGCCTTTGGGGGCCTTTGCTTCGGGAGGACTTGACTCCACTCTGATCATCCGCCTGATGCGGCAGCTTTCCTCCGGCCCCGTGCGCACCTTCGCCATCGGCTTTCCGGAGGCCGAGGCCAGCGAACTCCCTTGGGCCCGGCTGGCAGCCCGGCGCTATGATACGGAGCATTTTGAAGAAATCGTGCACCCCGACGCGCTGGCCCTGCTGCCCCGCCTGGTGCGGCACTTTGACGAGCCCTTCGGGGACTCCTCCGCCCTGCCCACCCTGGTGGTGTCCGCCATGGCCCGGCGCCGGGTAACCGTGGCTTTGAGCGGCGACGGCGGTGATGAGCTCCTGGCGGGCTACACCCGCTACCGCTACGCCCAATGGCTGCATCAACTCCTCGGCCCTCTGCCCCAGCCGCTCCGGCCCCTGGCCCTTATGTCCCTGGCCCGATTCTGGCCCCGGTCCTGGCGGGGCAAGGGCCTCATCAGCCGGGTTGGACAAGCGCCGGACAATCTCTATCGGGCCCTGATGGCCCGGGATGTCGGTCCGGCCCTCCTGCATCCCGACCTTCTCCGGGAGGTGGGGGAAAATGGCCGGGTGCACGGCTTCTTTGACCATGCCTGGGAGCAAGGTCCCCAAGATTATCTGAGCCGCCTGCAGTACGTGGATTTCCACACCTACCTGCCCGAGGACATCCTGGTCAAAGCGGATCGGGCCTCCATGTCGGTGGGCCTGGAACTTCGGTGCCCGCTGCTGGACCATCGGGTGGTGGAAGCGGCGGCCCGTCTGCCCCAACACCTGAAATACCGCGGGGGTGAACAGAAGGTTCTGATCAAGCAACTGCTGTGGCCGGACATGGGCTCCGATTTCGTCCACCGGCAGAAAAACGGCTTCCAAATGCCCCTTAAGAAATGGTTTACCGGCAACCTGGGCCATCTGGTCACCGAGCGCCTGCTGGACCGGTCCGGTCCCCTGGCGGGCCTCATAAACACCGACGCGGTGGCGGCCCTGGCCCGACGTTTCATCCAGGGTCAGCACGACCTCAGTGAAGACCTCTGGCGCCTGCTGGTCTTGTCCGAGTGGGTGACCCAGGTGCATGCCGGGAAAGGCCTTGAAAAAAACTTTTTCACCAGCCTGTACGGCATTGTGTGTGGCAGGGAGCTGGGCGCCAACCTCCTGCACTTTCAGTTCCTGCCGGCTTTTTATGCCAGCCGGGACATCGCCCGGGACGCGTCCCGACTTACGGGAAGGCTCCTGGATTTGGGCTGCGGCAACCAACCCTATCGGCCCTTTCTTCCGGGCCGGGTTGAATATATCAGCTTGGATTATCCCTCGGCCCAGTCGGGTCTCGACCACCAGGTCCATCCCGCCATCTACGGAGACGGCCGCACTCTGCCTTTTGCCGACTTGAGCTTCGACGGGGTACTGTGCCACCAGATGCTGGAGCATGTGGACCGGCCCGAGGCGGTGGTGCGGGAGATCGCGCGGGTCCTCAAGCCCGGCGGCGTGGGGCTCATTTCCGTGCCCTTTTTTTACAACCTGCACCTCGAGCCCCACGATTTTTTCCGCTTTTCGCCGTATGGCATTAAGGAGCTGTTGGCAAGAAACGGCCTCAGGGTCCGCCAACTCCGGGGCCAGGGCGGTATCGGCACCCTTTTGGTGCAGATGTTCCACAATTGGCTGTTTTCCGGATTGGCCCGGCAGACCCGGCGCCATAAGCCCCTGGGGGTGCTGGTGCTCCTGGTTCTGCCCCTGCTTTTGCTGTTTTCGGTGGTCAACAACCTGGCGGCCCTGGCTTTGGACAGTTTGAACCGGAATGATCTGCGTTTTACCCCCAACCTTTGGATGGTATCGGAAAAACCATTGGCTTGCAGCGGGTAGCAAGGACATGTCAGTCATAAGTCATCCTCTGGATAAAGCCGGCGAGCACTACTGGACGGAGTTCTGGCGGGGGAAAAGGCTGCCCCCTGCCATCAGGCTAAAGGCTCGCGGGCCCCGGGCCTGGTTTTACCAGGAGTTCCATGACCTGTGGCGCACCCACTTGCCTTTAACCTCCGCCGCCCCGGTAAGAATGCTGGAAATCGGCTGCGCCCAGTCCCGCTGGCTGCCCTATTTCGCCCGGGAGTGGGGCTACGAGGTCGCGGGGCTGGATTACTCCGAGCTGGGCTGTCGTCAATCCCGGTCCCTCTTGGTTCGGGAGGGCCTGAGCGGGGAGGTTTTTCACCAGGACCTGTTTTGTCCTGAGCCCCGCCAAGTGGCCGGGTTCAATGTGGTCTTTTCCAATGGGGTGGTGGAGCATTTCGAGGATACCGTGGCCGCGCTGCGCCAGATGGCGGTCTATCTTCAGCCCGGGGGCATGATGCTCACCATCGTGCCCAATCTGGCGGGCTGGCTGGGCCGGCTCCAAGAGGTGGTAAGCCCCGAGGTGATGGCCACCCACCGCCCCCTCACCCGGGCAGAGTTGGCCGAGGCCCATGAAGCGGCGGGGCTCCGCCCGCTTTTCTCCGCCTATCTGGCCTTTTTCCATTGTTCCATCGTTAATCCCGGGGGCGGCTGGCGGAAATGGACCAAATTCTGTTTCCTCAAAACCCTCAAGGGAGCCTCGGTCCTGGCCGGGGCCGCCCGCCGCTTTTATCCCGGAATCACGCCGGACCGGCGCACCGCCGCCTACATCGTCTGCCTGGCCGAAAAGCCTTGAGCAAGACCGATTCTCCATCAACGATCAGTAACATCAACCCCATCCAACCGCCGCACCAGTGTTTTAAGGCAACTCCATAAATCTTCCTCATTTCTTAAAGAAATCAATTAGAACAGCCCATTTTCCCTAAAGTTTTTTGCAGCAAAGTTCGACCACTAGATCAAGCGGCTTGAGCTTGCTGTAACTCGGCCATTTCCAACCATTGTGGCGGCCGAAATAAAAGAAGTCTCGGGAGCATGGGCTTGGCTTCGGACAAAGAATTTCTGCGTATCCTCCATTTGATCACCAGTCTGCAGGTTGGTGGGGCGCAGATGCATCTTTATAAAACCGTAACCCGGTTCCGCCCCGAAAGGATTGCTTCCCTGGTGGTCTCCCTGGCCGGTCCGGGAAAAGTCGGGCGGCTCCTCCAGGGACAGGGGATTCCGGTGCTGGACCTGGGCATGCGTCCGGGGAGCTTCAGCCTCCGCCCCTGGCTTGCCTTGCTGGACTGCATCCGCCGCTTCCGGCCCCACGTTTTGCAGACTTATCTTTACCACGCTGACCTCCTGGGTTACCTGGCCGGCAAATGCACCGGCGTCCCCACCATCTTATGGAATCTGCGCCAATCCCGGATGGATTTCAGCTGGTACCGCCGCACCACCGGCCTTACCGTGCGGCTGTGCGCCCGGTTGTCCCGGGGGGTCCAGCGGATTCTGGTTAACTCCCATGCCGGACTCAAGGCCCATACCCTGTTGGGGTATGACGCAGCTCGCATGCAGGTGGTGCCCAACGGCTTTGAACTGAATCGATTCCGCCCCCACCCGGCCAGCTATCGGGAGGTGCGGCGGGAGTTGGGTCTTGCTCCCGAGGCGCGGCTGGTGGGCATGTTGGCCCGCTTCGATCCCCAGAAGGATCACCATATCTTTCTGAACGCGGCTTCTTCGGTGCAGGCCAGACATCCGGAGACCCATTTTCTGCTGGCGGGAAAGGGCCTCACCCCTGACAACCCGGCCCTGGCAAAGCTTGTGGGCAACCCTCCCCTCGACCGCCGTCGTCTCAGCCTGTTAGGGGAGCGTCCTGACGCCCCCCGACTGTTGGCAGCCCTGGACGTTTGTGTTTCCTCCTCTGCTTTCGGGGAGGGTTTTCCCACGGTGGTCGGCGAAGCCATGGCCTGCGGGGTGCCCTGTGTGGTCACGGACGTGGGGGACTCGGCCCTGGTGGTGGGAAAAACCGGCCTGGTGGTTCAGCCCGGCCAGGCAGAAGAGTTGTCCGGCGCCCTGGAGGCTGCCCTGGCTTGGCCGCCGGCCGAAAGGAGCAGCCGCAGCCAGGCCGCCCGGGCCCGCATCCAGCAACAGTTCGACATTAACCGCATCGTGGCCCAACTGGAGTCAATGTACCTGAATCTGGCCGTTCAGCCGGCATGAGGGACGTAGAAACATGGAGGCATTGTTTTCCTGGTTTAGCTGCCTGGCCTTCGCGGCCATCATCGCCGCGCTGCTGCTCCGCTATTTGCAGCGACGGGACACCATCCTGGCCTGGGTTCTGCTGGGCTATTTCAGCGTCTGTTTTGCCTTCATCGTCATCAGGTGGTCCTTCCGCTTGGACCTGGCCGTTTATGACGTCCAAAAATACCAAACCTGGAGCGCCCACATCGCCGCTCTGTTGCGGGCGGATTTTCTGGGGAATCTCCCCCATATCTGGCAGCCTTTTGCCGCTTACACCCTTCCCCTGGGGTTGTTGTATACCGTCTTCGGGATTTCTGAGCCGCTGGGACAACTCCTGAACACCGTCGTGGGACTGGGAGTTATCTTCAATCTCCATCGTTTGGCCACCTTGTGGTTCAACCGCCGGGTCGCCGACCATACCGCCCTGTTCACGGCCCTCTACCCCTACGGCTGGGTCTTGGGCGCCACCCTGAATCGGGACATGATGGTGGCTTTTTGCCTTACCCTGCTGTTCGGCTCCCTCACCGAACTGCAGCACCAGGAAGGGCATGGCTCCCGCTTATGGCCGTCAGTGGCTGCTCTCGGCAGTCTGCTTTACATGACCCTGTTGCGGCCGCCCCTTTTTATCCTGGGAGCCCTTACCATCTTCGTCTTTTGGGTGGTCCATCCCCTGGCGTCCTCCAGGCGCAGAACGCTCCTTCGCACGCTGAGACTGATTTCCATCGGCCTGGTTTTGGTTCTGGGCACGGTCAGTTTTTTCACCATTGGCAAATATTACACGGCCCGGACCCCGCTGGAGCGGGAGGTGACCAGATTTTCCGATGTGGACCATATGACCGAGCGCTTGCGGACCTCTGAACAGGCCGGCTCAGCTTACCTGCGAGGAGTGACCTACACTTCGTATCTGGATGTGGCCCAACGTATGCCCGTAGCCACCTGCTACTTTCTCTTCTCCCCGTTCCCCTGGCAGGTAACTTCTCCCAAACAAGCCTTGGGTGTCCTGGACTCCACCTGGCTGATCCTGGTTTTCCTGTATTTCCTGAGGGGCATCAAGCCGCTTTTTCGCCGCCACCGCAAAGTTGCCTGGGCTCTGACCGCCTTTTTGGTGGTGGGCCTCACCACCAGCAGCGTCTTGCAGGCCAATGTCGGCTCTGCCATGCGCCACCGCACCATGTTTACCTTTTTAATGTTTCCGGTGGCAGTCCAGGGCATGATGCTGCGCCGGGCTTCCCGGTCTCGCCTCCCACAGGGAATTCGGGCCCCCGAGGCCAGGCGGCCGCCTGCCGGGAGATGCCAGTGACCATGCCCTGGAAAAGATTATCCATGCCTGAGTGCAGTGGCTCCCGGGTGAATACTACCTTTGTGAGGAAAATGAACAGTGAAAATTGCCCATGTAGTTACTACGTTCTATGACACCAACGCCACCGGCTGGGTCATGGCCTTGGCTGCCGACCAGAAGGATCGGGGCTGCCAGGTAGACCTCGTGGTGGGACACAACGCCTCCGTGGAGCTACTGGCCGCCAAGCAGGCCCTGGGCTTCGGGGTCGTTCGGGTTCCCAGCCTCCGCAAATATGTGCGGCCGTTTCAAGAAATTCAAGCCCTGGTGGACCTCTACCGCGTGTTTAGCACCCGGCGCTACGACGTGGTGCACACGCATTTGGCCAAGGCCGGGGTCATTGGGCGGTTGGCGGCCAGGCTGGCCGGGGTCCCCCGGGTGGTCCACTCGGTTTATGGGGCCACCTTCGCTCCCACCCAGTTCTGGGCCAGGAGGATTTTTTTCCGGGATCTGGAACGCCTGGCCGGCCGGGCTACCGACTGCTTTATTTTCGTGGGACGGGAACTCCAGGAATCCTACTGCCAGGCCGGGATCTGTTCCGCGGACCAGGGCCAGGTCATTTACTACGGCAAGGACCTTTCCCCTTTTCTGGCCGTGGCCGGTCTTTCCTGGAAGGAGCGGCGGGCCCAGCGACAGGCCTTGGGATTGGGGGATAAGGACATCGTCCTGGGGAATGTCTCCCGCCTCGTGCCCTGGAAAGGCCACGATTTCGCCTTGCAGGTCTTCGCGGATCTCAAGAAAACCTTCCCCACCCTCAAACTCATTATTGTGGGCGACGCCAAGACCCCTTCGGAGAGAGGCTACAAAAAACGTCTGCTGAAACAGGTGCGACGGCAGGGGCTGGAGGAGGACATCAGGTTTACCGGCTGGGTCCAGGAACCGGCCCGCTACTTTGCCGCGTTTGACCTGTATTTACTGACCTCCATGCCTTTTGAAGGGGTACCGGGCGCGGTGATCGAAGCTGCACTTGCCGGCATCCCCGTGGTGGGCTTCGACTGTTTCGGCGTCCGGGAAATCCCCGGGGTACAGGCCACCCTGGTTCCCCCCAAGGATACCGCCGCCCTCACTGCGGTCTTGCATGAAAAACTCCTCTGGCTGGCTTCCCAGGGGAATGGTGGTGGCGGTGAGGCGCCCTCCAGCCTGGCAATCCAGGAACAAATGCGCCAACAATTCGACCTGACCGGCATGGTCCGCAAAACCTGGGAGGTTTATCACCAGTTCCTCAGGAATTGAAATTATGACAGACCACGCACTTAATTCCGAAATAATTAGGAATGACCGGGAATACGGCGAGTCGGCCTGTTTCGGTCTGGTTTGGGAAAACTCTCCCTGCAGTGAATTTTTTGAGGAAACGGCAGCAGAAACCGATCCAATTCGTGAGAGATTACCCTACTTACACGGTTCCTTGAAACGCTCCCTGGATATCCTGCTGGTTTTGCTTGCCGCCCCCTTGGCCGCGATTCTGGTAGGCTTGGCAGCCTTGGCCATCAAGGTCAGCAGCCGGGGGCCGGTGTTTTTTGTCCAGGAGCGCCTGGGGTATAACGGCCTTCCCTTTCGGTGCTACAAGTTGCGCACCATGGTGGAGGGCGCCGAGAACGGCAGCCCCCAGTGGGCCACCGGCGATGATCCCCGCGTTACCGGCGTCGGTCGGTGGCTTCGTCGAACCCGACTGGATGAACTCCCGCAACTTTTCAATGTGTGGCGGGGGGAAATGAGCTTCGTGGGGCCGCGGCCCATCCGGCGGCATTTCGCCGGCAGGTTGGCGGCCCAGGAGCCTCTTTATTATGTCAGGTTTATGGCCAAACCCGGACTCACCGGTTGGGACCAGGTAAACAACGGCTATCCCAACACCATGGCCGGCCAACTGCACAAGTTCCGCTATGACCTTCATTACCTCAAAAACTCATCCTTCTGGATGGATCTTGTCATTCTAGGAAAAACTATGGGCGTGATTTTGAAGCGGGGGGGACAATAAATTAATCACCCGAGGAGACCCGCGTCGCGGTATGATAATTTGATGGTAAACAGGGGTTGGCCGAGGGGCCGGGGGTGAGACTCCCAGCCCCTTTTAACGCCAACCTTCTACTTTGATAAGGCCTCTTTGGCCAAGGGGACGGTATCCTCAGGTTTCACCTTGTACCAGGTGCCCATGATCTTGCCGTTCTCATTGATGAGGAAGGAAGAGCGGATAATGCCCATGGATTTTTTGCCGTACATACTCTTTTCCCCCCAAGCGCCGTAGGCCTGGGCGACCGCATGCTCCGCATCGGAGAGCAAAGGAAATCCCAAGCTGTATTTCCCATCGAACTTCTTCTGCGCGCCTGGTTTGTCAGGGCTGATGCCCACCGCCGCCACCCCCAGGTCCGCCAGTTCGGTGCGGGCGTCCCGAATTTGACAGGCCTGTCTGGTGCAGCCCGGGGTATTGGCTTTGGGGTAGAAATACACCAAAAGCTTTTTGCCTTTAAAATCTGACAGCTTTATCGTGTTGCCTTCCTGATCGGCCAGAGTGAAATCGGGGGCCGGATCGCCGATATTGAGATGCGCCATTGGTATCCTCCATGCAAGATGTAAAATTTTTTCCTGCTATGGCCGACTTTGCTTTTTGCCCGGAGTCGATGGTATTTTATTAATCACTCCTGCCCGGCAGGGGAAGCCCTTTTCATCATTTTTCCGAATACATGGTCATCAAAAACGATGGCCAGCTCACTTAACACTCGAACTTTGAACTTTGAACCTTGAACTTTGAACTTTTCCCAGCAGACTTTGAATTTCTCCAGCCATCCACAAGCTTCCGGGAACAGCGTCGCTTCGAGGCTTGGGCCCGGGAACTTATTCGGTTGCCCCGGGCGGGAGAGGGACCTGAGGATCACCTGCTGCCTGAAGCTGCCTGGCAAAGGCTCCTCCAGCAAACCCCGGATCCGGAGGGCTGGCTGGCCGCTCTCTCCCGGGCCACGGGTGTTTACTTTTTTCCCTCCCGGGAGTGGCCGGGGCGGTTGTGGCGCTGGCTCAGACGGGTCCGGGTGCCGCGCTTGCTGGAAGCCGGGGCGGGGCGAGGTTATCTCACCGCCGCCCTGGCGCCATTGGCCGCCGCCACCGGCCTGGTATTTAAGGCGGTGGACCGCGAGCAGGGGGAATTTGTGAGCAACCTTCCGGGCCACCCGGCGGTGGCCCGAGGTGACGTATTTACTGAAGTGCATCGCTTCCTCCCCGAGGCGGTGCTGTATGCCTGGCCGCCGCCGGGACAGTCCCTGGCGCCGCTTTTTACCTGCCCCAGTCTCCGGTATCTCATCGTCACCGGGGAGCCCGGAGGTGGCGTTACCGGTGCCCGGGAGGATTGGCGAAACCTTTCCCCGAAAAAATCCCATTATCTCAGTCGCTTCTGCCGGGGGCGAACTGGACAAACCTACCATCAGGTGACTATATTCTGTAAGTACGGCAGAGGTGCCTGAGGCCCACACCCCTGGCCGCCCATATCTCTTAGATGGAGAAGCGCTTTGGCTGATAAAGTTCCGGTGATTGATGAGGAAGCCTGCATCGGTTGTGGGGCCTGCGAAGAGATTTGTCCCGAGGTTTTCCGGATGAACGAATCCTTGGGTTTTGCTCTGGTGGTTAACCCCGGCGGCGCCGACGCCGATACGATAGAAGAGGCCATAGAGGCCTGCCCGGTTAACTGCATTTCCTGGCCGGAGGACTGATATGGCCAAAAGAATACCTGTTATCGACACGGAAGAATGCCTCGCCTGCGGCAACTGCGAGGCGGTGTGTCCCGAGGTCTTTCGATTGAACGAGACCCTGGGCTACTCGGAGGTGATCAATCCTGCCGGCGCTCCGGAGAAACGCATCCAGGATGCCATCGACCAGTGTCCGGCCCAGTGCATCTCCTGGCAGGAGAGCTCCGACTGAGGCGAAAACCCCCATGCCCTTTCCGCCAAACTATGATAAGGTTATTGAGTTAACACGACATTCATAGATTTATCAAAAAGAAAATAGCCTCTGAGGAGGAACCTGCCCCCAAGAGGGCCACACCTTCCCGCCGGGGAGCATTTCACCAATATGACAGTTACACGCAAGCTTTTTGGTACCGATGGCATTCGGGGAGAGGCCAATATCCATCCCATGACCGCCGAAGTGGCGCTCCAGTTGGGGCGGGCCCTGGCCTATGTCATCAACTATGGACCCAGGCGCAGCCGCATTGTCGTAGGGAAAGACACGCGCCTGTCCGGTTATTTGCTGGAATACGCCATCACTGCCGGTATTTGCTCCATGGGCGTGGACGCTCTACTTTTGGGTCCCATGCCCACCCCGGGCATAGCCTATATCACCCACTCCATGCGGGCCGACGCCGGCGTGGTCATCTCCGCGTCTCACAATCCGTTTCAAGACAACGGCATCAAGTTCTTCAAGGGAGACGGGTTCAAGCTGCCGGATGAACTCGAGGCCCATATCGAGAGCCTGCTGTCCCAACCGGAATTCGAGGAGACCAGACCCACGGGCACTGACATCGGTCAGGCCGTTCGCCTTGACGACGCCCGGGGCCGCTATATTTCTTATCTTAAGAGTACCTTTCCCAAGGAACTGGTGTTGGACGGCCTCAAGATCGTGGTGGACTGCGCCCATGGCGCCACCTACCGGGTAGCTCCCGAAGTTCTGGAGGAATTGGGAGCCGAGATCATCCCCATCGGGGTGCGCCCCAATGGCAGAAACATTAACCGGTTGTGCGGGGCCACCCATCCCGAGGGCATGGCCCGGCTGGTGGCCCGTTATCAAGCCGACCTGGGCATCGCCTTTGACGGTGACGGCGACCGCTGCATTATGGTGGACCACACCGGCCGGGAGGTGGACGGCGACCACATCATGGCCATCTGCGCTTTGGACATGCATCGCCGCCAGACCTTGAAACGAAAAACCGTGGTGGCCACGGTGATGTCCAATTTAGGCCTGGAAATGGCCCTCAAAAAACACGGACTCAAGCTCATGCGGACTCAGGTAGGGGACCGGTATGTCCTGGAGGCTATGCTTCGGGGTGGCTACAACCTCGGCGGCGAGCAATCCGGGCACCTGGTATTCCTCAACCACAGCACCACCGGGGACGGCATCTTGACCGCCTTGCGGCTCCTGTCGGTAATGATCAGGGAGCAAAAGCCCCTGGCGGAGCTGGCCCGGTGCATGGAGGTCTATCCCCAGGTGCTCTTAAACCTGAGGGTCAAGGAGAAACAGGACCTCAGCCGCGTTCCCCAGGCTCATAGAGCCATTCAGGCGGCAGAGAAACGCTTGCAAGGCTGGGGTCGCCTGCTGGTGCGCTTTTCCGGGACCGAGCCCTTGCTCCGGGTCATGGTGGAAGGAGAAAAATCATCAGAGATCCAGGAGGTGGCCCAGGAATTGGTGGAGATCCTGGATACCTGTTTGAACTACGGGGAGGGCCGCCCATGTTGATCGTTTTGGATGTCGGCAACACCAACACCGTGATTGGCGTCTACCAGGAGGACCAACTTCTCAGCCACTGGCGCATACGCACCGAAAAAGAAGTGACCATTGATGAACTCGGCATCCTCATGAGCAACCTCTTTACTTCCCAGAACCTGACACTCTCCCAGGCAACGGACCTCATCATCTCCTGCGTCGTGCCGCCCATGATCAACACCCTGGATGGTTTTGCCCATCGCTACCTCCAGGTGAAGCCCCTGTGGGTGGGACCGGGAATCAAGACCGGCATGCCCATTCACTACGACAATCCCCGGGAAGTGGGAGCCGACCGCATTGTCAACGCCGTGGCCGCCTATGATCAGGTTCACGGCAGCGTCATCGTAGTGGACTTCGGCACCGCCACCACTTTTGACGTTATCTCCCGCCAGGGGGAATATATGGGGGGTCTCATCGCGCCGGGGGTGACCATCTCTTGTGAGGCCCTGTTTATGAAAGCCTCCAAGCTGCCCCGGGTGGAAATCTTTGCCAAACCCCGGAGCATTATCGCCAAGGACACCATCAGCAGCATGAACGCCGGCATCATTTTCGGCTACGCCGGCTTGGTGGACGGCATTGTCGAACGCATCAAGATCGCACTGGGTGATAATCCCAAGGTCATCGCCACCGGAGGCCTGGCCTGCCTGATAGCCTCGGAAACCCATAACATCGACATGGTGGATGACTATTTGACCCTGAAGGGGCTGAAAATTATCTACGATCGCAACCGCCAGCGCCGGGAAGACCGGGAACGGGGGCACTCATGAGCAGGGAATTAGCCGGCGCCATCGGCCGCCACTATCTGAAGGAGACCCGCTATACCCGGTCAGGACTGGGAGAATCCCGGCTATCCTACCCCCGGGAGAGCCCTTTTAAGGAATATCCCCAAGCCGGGACCCGCCTCCCCATCCGCCCTCAACAGGAGCCACCCGCAGCTGACCTCTGGAAAACCCTGGCCCAGCGGCGTTCCCTCCGTCAGTACCAGGACCGTTACCTCACCCAGGAGGAGCTGGCTGCCTTGGTGTGGGCCACTCAGGGGGTCACTCTTGCCACCCGCAACTATCTCCTGCGCACTGCGCCTTCCGCCGGGGCCCTGTACCCGGTGGAAACCTACCTGGCGGTCCACAAAGTGGAGGAAATGGAGCCGGGCATTTGGCATCTTAACCTGCCGGATTTCTGCCTGGAATTATTGGAAAGTATGGACAGCCGCCAAGCTCTGGTCCAGGCCTGCCTGGGACAGCGCTTCCTGGGAAAAGCGGCGGTGGACTTTATCTGGACCGGCATTCTCAATCGGGCCATGTGGAAATACCGGGAGCGAGCCATCCGCTATATTTTTCTGGACGCAGGGCACATCTGCCAGAATCTGACGCTGGCCGCCACTGCCCTGGGGCTGGGCTGCTGTCCGGTGGGAGCCTTTTTTGATGAGGAAGTGGAAAGCCTGGTGGGGGTGGATGGAGTTGAAGAAGTAGCCCTTTACCTGGCTTCCGTGGGACCTTTGGCGTGATGAGTCGGATCAATGAAAACAGGCTGATTTTTGCCTGAGCCCTCAAGCTATTCCAAGGAGTGGATTATGAAACGGTTATTGTTGTTGGCGATCCTGATCATGGCGGTGGTCGTGGGCCCCACCCTAGCCCTGGCTGGAACTGCTGAGGTGGTGAAGGAAAAATCCGAGGCGGCCTTTCGGGATTACGTCAAGGCCGGGAATCTCCTGGCGGGGGAAGCCCATTACACGCAGGCGGCTGAGTATTATCGCAAGGCCCTGAGCCTCAAGCCCAAATCCGCGGAAGCCTATAGTTTACTGGGTTCCGCTTTGGCCGAGGCCGGGAATAGCCGGGAAGCTGAGCAGGCCCTGCGGAAATCGGTCGCCCTTAAGCCCGATTTCGCCGAAGGTTATTATCATTTAGGAAATTTCCTGAAATCCCAGGGCAAGCAGAGCGAAGCCGAGGAGGCTTTTCGCAAGGCCGAGCAGTATCGGCACTAACGCAACCGCGGCAGCAGGGTCTCTTAATCCCGTACAATTCATCATGCTGCCAAGAACTTGGTGGCACAGGCTTTCCAGCCTGTGCAAAAAACACGGTCCTGATTAAGGGGCGGACACGCGGGTCCGCCCTTACAGTCCCTATTTCTTTTTACCGAAAACCGAAAACCGTATTACAGGGTATAAAAAGTCACCAGCCGGTTTTTCTGGTCTGCCGTGCGGTAATAGACCAGGCTGTCACTCCACTCCTGTAGCCGGGACAGATTGGGATCAGGAGACGAATGGGCATTGGGAGAGATGGCGTCTAAAGTGGGGGCATCGTAAGGGGGGCCGTCATCTTCAAAGACCAGGCGCAGCCGGACCCCCTTGTCTTCTAAAATGATAGTCAGAGATCCGGGTACTTCCGGCCGGTAAACCCTTTTAATGATGAAATGAAAGATGTCCGACGCCGCTTTTTCCAGTCTCTTGAGGCGGTTTCGGGACAGTCCCCGCTGTTTCCCCCAATCGCGCAAAAATTCCCGCAGCGCCTTGAGGTTTTCCGGGCGATTGCTCAGAGTTAGACGACTGACCATACGGGTGACCTAAGGCGAGATAGCGCCAGCGGCCAGACTTAACGGCGCTGCCCTTCAATTCCGGCGAGGACGCTTTCGAGGCCGGGAGTAGCGTTCCCGTTCACTGAAAAGACAGCCGCAGTAGGGCTGGCGATATAAACCCATGGCTTTGCTCCCGGCCACTCCCTGGGCCCAACCCTTCCGGAAGTCTTCATAGTAAAACTTCACCCCCGCTTCCTGCGCGGCTTGGCGGGCCACCTCCTGGATGAGGTCGTGCTGCTGATGGCGGCTGTACAGCAAAGTGGAGGTAAAGGCCTCAAAGCCATGGGCACGAGCCGCCCGGGCCGCCCGGCCCAGGCGCAACTGATAGCAGAAGCGGCAGCGCTCCCCCTCCCGGAACGCCACCAGACGGAAAAATTCCTCAATATCATAATCCTTCTGCCAGATTACCGGCAGGCCCGTCTGCTCGGCATAGTCCTCCAGCGCCTTGATCCGCTTGAGAAACTCCTGATACGGGTGGATGTTGGGGTTGTCAAAATACCCCTCCACCTGATGGCCCGCCTCCGTTAAGACCTCCACCGGATACACGGCACACGGCCCGCAGCAGATGTGCAATAGGATCTTCAAGGCAGTGGATGTGGTGGGGGTGGGGGCTAAGGGTCG
>JARRKO010000056.1:0-13169 GCA_037388025.1 Syntrophobacterales bacterium | reverse complement strand
GCTTCCTCCAGGGAGAACAAAACCTCTCGAGTCAGGTAAAAGGTGGCCTTGATTGACGGCCTAATGACAGGCTTTTTTACCGGTTTACTGGTAGGGATCATTTAGTAAACTCCTCCTCAAGGTCTCTATAATATACCCTTTCGTCTAGCTGGTAGGTCGAGGGGCTTTGAATGATGACCGCATCTCTATTAGTTATCTTTATCTTCTCAGGCCATTCAGGCCTGTTCTCCCTCTTCATCCATGAGGAAAGCTATTCCCATTCGTGGTTTGGGTCAGGCACAAAGGTTATACCACCACCATCTCCCACCTCCATCCTGATAAGCCATCCTCCCGGAACTTTGGCTCTCTCTATTTTCCGATAATAAGGTTCTCCTTCTATCATCTCCCAAGCCAGTTTTGCCATATCTTCCACCTCCCAATTTATAGGGGGTTTGCGGGGAGGGTAAGTGCCGGTGGCCCTTAGCCCTCCTCCCCAAAACATCTCCCCACTATCTCTAATACATCCCCTTCATGCCGCCGCCCATGGGGGGCATGGGGGCTTCTTTCCTAGGTTTCTCGGCCACCCTGGCTTCGGTGGTGATAAGCAAGGAGGCCACCGAGGCGGCATTCTGGAGAGCGTAGCGCACCACCTTGGTGGGGTCGATGACGCCCGCAGCCATCAAGTCTTCATAGACGCCGGTCTCGGCGTCGGGGTGAGGGGGGACGATGTTGCCAGTGTCCGCCACCCCTTCCACGGCCCCAAGCCCTGAAGGCCATGAAAGTTGCACTGCAAATAATCACCAATTAAGCTTTACGGGAAACTAGTAAGCTTCCCAAGATTACATCAGCATCAAAGCATCTCTTTCTTCTGGGGTGAGTTCGCTTACCAAAGAGTCCAGATGCATTCTTTCGAAATCGAATCCTGAGCTCTTGATGATCTCTTTTCTCTTGGCGGACGACTCCGCAGCCAGGATTTTGTTCTTGAAATCCAAATCTTTCCTCATCTTCTCCACAAAAGCTCTGGCTGATTCAACGGACATGATGACCTCCTTGGGGTTGAATTTAGCGATGAAAGGGATTAGATAATTTTCGTACCCACATGTTAGCAGGTTGGAGTCCCCGCTGGTCACTCGCCGTGATCCGGTGGATCCGCTCGTTCTCGACGACAAGGCCATGAACTTGAGCCTCAGAAACGTATGCCCTTGGTGGAGGTGGCCAGGAGACCCACATGGGGAGGGCATTGGGGTATGTTTATGAAGTAGGTATTATAGTCCATCATGTCAAGAGAACTCGCCAAGATAAGAATGAATGGTGGGAGGCGAGGGAACCCCAGTCTTCCTGAGAACCCTATGCCAATGAGCCAGAGGCAGGGCGCGGAGGAGACATGTGATTACACCTATGTTCGTGGCAACTGACTACATCGAAATAAACATCTGGCTATGAGGGGGAAGTATTTAGGGATAGAGTATATCTTGCGAGACTGTCGAAAAAGGTCTGTTGTTCCCGATTATCCGCCTGTAAAATTTTCCCTCAAGAGTCTGTAACTCACCTTAATTTCTGTAATTTTCTGCTGTTCTGTGCTAGAGTAGATCCAGCTGAAAGCAAGATCTCTTGGCAGAGGGGGACCATGGCCAAATTCAAGGCGTATGACTATCGGCAGAGGGTTTTATTGCCGGTCTCTTTAGAAGATCAGTTAATGCCCGGGACTTTGGAGTTTGCCATTCACACTCTGGTAGAGACCCGCCTGGATACTTCTGGTTTCGAGCAGAAATATCGCAATGATGAGACGGGACGCACGGCCTACGACCCCAAGATCCTTTTGAAGATCGTCTTGCTGGGCTACGCCCGGGGGCTTGTCTCCTCCCGGAAGATCGAGCAAGCCTGTCGGGAGAACGTGGTCTTTATCGCCCTGGCTTGCGGCCAGCAGCCCGACCACAGCACCATTGCTACCTTTGTGTCTTCCATGAAGGACGAGATTCTACCCCTGTTTCGGGATGTTCTCTTGGTCTGCCAGGAGATGGATCTTCTCGGGGGCACCTTCTTTGCCTTGGACGGGCTCAAGCTGCCCTCTAATGCCTCTAAAGAGTGGAGCGGGACGCGCTCGGAGATACAAAGAAAGAAGGAACGGCTGGAAGCTAAGGTGAAAGAGTTGCTAGCAGAGCACCTGCAGAAGGATCATGGAAATGATAACCATCCGAGAACCCCTGGTTCAGACCGGGCCAACCGGGACCGGCAGGTGCAGCGTCTTCAGAAGCAAGCTGAACGGCTGGAGAAGTGGCTCGAGGAGAACCAATCTAAGTATGGAACCACGTATGGAACCACGGGGAAGGAGATTACCAGCAACGTCACGGATAACGAGTCGGCCAAGATGAAAACAGCCCATGGAATCATCCAGGGGTACAATAGCCAGGCCCTCATCGACGGCAAGCACCAGGTGATTATCCATGGTGAGGCCTTCGGCAACGGTCAAGATTATGCCCATGGGCCACCCATGCTGGAGGGAGTTCGGGAGAATCTCCAGCACCTGGGTCATGGTGAGGATTATCTGGCCAACAAAATCTTGACCGCCGACACCAACTACCACAGCGACATTAATCTGCGAAAATGCCAAGAGCTGGGCCTGGATTCCTATATCCCTGACCGGTTTTTCCGCCGGCGAGATCCCCGCTATGCCGCCCAAAGTCGTCACTGGCCCCGGCGGAAGACCTTTGCCTTAGAAGATTTTTCTTATGACGAGGATACGGACCAATATGTGTGCCCGCACCGCAAAAGGCTCAGCTTAACAGTAAAAAAGGCCTTCAGGCATGGTTTAGTGCATAAAATCTATGTGGCCGAGGAGAAGCATTGCCAATGTTGTCCCTTACAGCTGCGGTGCCTTACTGCCAGAGGTGGCAAACGCAGATATCTCTGGGTGCCCATCGGGGTGGAACTCACCAATCTGTCCAAGAGGATGGCCGGCAAGGTTGATAGTGAACGGGGGCGCCAGATATACCCCCAAAGGTTCGCAGTGGCCGAACCAGTCTTTGCCAATATTCGGACCCACAAACGTTTGGACCGCTTTACCCTCAGGGGGAAGGTCAAAGTCAATATCCAGTGGTTACTTTACTGCATGGTCCATGACATTGAAAAGATCATGAATTATGGCCTTGCTTAGGTAAGAAAACTGCCATGGAGGATGCTGAGAGGGCAGAATCACCCTCAAGAAAGAAATACCAGTCCTTCAGACTCCGGTAAAAAAATCCTAAATCCAATGGCCCGCCAGCCAATGTGGAAGTCATCTTCTTAAAATCCTTTTTCGACAGTCACTGCCAGATGAGATAGTTATCACCTGCCCCTCAAAAATTGCAGAGATGATCTGATTATCAGAACTGGGTGAGGTTGACCAGAAGAGTGGCTTCCCCGACCTTTACAGGGTGCGGCCCTCGATGGTTAGCCTGATGTGTTGATATGAGTCGGATAGGTTGAATTTTCAGCGGCTTGATAAGTTTCTAATGAGAGCAGTTATCGTTCATTTGAAACTTTATTCTTGTTAAACAAAAGGCAGGGCCATGAGTGACCCTGCCTTTAATTTTTCAGGTCAAAAAGTTTCTCAGCCCCGTTTTCGCCGCCAGCCCAGGAGACCCAGGCCCAGGAGGCCGGAGCCCAGGAGGAACACGGAGGGGGGCAGCGGGGTGTGGAAGGGAATGAGCTTGCCGCTGCCTATCCCCGCCAAGTCGTAGGTCAGGCCGTGCAGGTAGAAGTTAGCCGCCAAGTCAGGATCGTAATAGATATTCAAGCCCGTGGTGTCAAAGATATTGGTCACATTCAGACCCGACAGGGAAGCCCCGAGCATCCTCCCGACGTACTGAGCCCCGCTAGGAGTGTCGTTGCCGTCGAAGAGGTGCACGGTTTGTCCGGCAATATCCAGGGTGCCCCAGGCAAAGTTGTCGGTGACCGCGGTAACCGGAACATCGCCGGGCGGACCATTGTCGGCCCCGGGGATATAGAAGTCATGAGTATTGTCCGCGCCGGTAGCGAATTTCAGCGTGGCCTGAACCGTATTCCAGTCAAAGGCGTCCTCGCTTGAGTTGACGAAATTATTTTTGATGACAAAGAGATCCTGGGAGTGTGTTGCTACTATGGCGCCGTCGGGGTTCACCACCAAATCTTTTTTAAAGGTCTGTTTAGAGGAGTTGCTGGTATAGCGGAGAGCGTCGTTGGTGAAATTGCCGTTCCAGGTGACCATGGCGTTGGTGGTCCGGACATCGCCCCGGTTAAACACGTCGCCAGTCACCGTGGTAACCACGTTCATGACGTTGAAGCTGGCTTCCTCGATTCTTATGGACCCGGCGATCAGGGTGCCACCCTTGAGATTGTAGACAGCTTCAAAGGGCCCCCCAAGACTGCCCACCATGAGTTCATTGGTGACTGTGTTAAGGCCGCCGGTCTGGTTGAAGATGCCGATGCCCATGGGGCTGATAAATTCGTTAGCAGCCTTGAGGGTGCCGACCTTGAGATTGTAAGTGCCGCTGCCATCTCTACCAACATAGAGGTCGCCGTTTACCGTATTGTTGCCACTTAATTGAGTAAAGCTGCCGGTGCCTTCATCCCCGATAACTTCATCCATGCCAACCGATAGCTGGCCGGACGTCAGAAGGTAATTGCCGCTGTCTGTGATAGCCTTTCCAAGGGTAAGATTGCCGTTTACCGTATGGTTGCCGCTGGTGTGGGTAAAGCTGCCGGTGCCTTCATCCCCGATAACTTCATCCATGCCAACCGATAGCTGGCCGGACGTCAGAAGGTAATTGCCGCTGCCTCCTTTACCAAGAACAAGGTCATTGCTTACCGTATGGAGGCCGCTTTTCTGGATGAAGCTGCCGGGCCCGATCGTCTCCGAAAAAGACTGGAGACTGCCGCTAAGGAGTTGGTAAGAGCCCCAGGAGTTGTCAGAAAACCCAAGGAACAATTCTCCTGCTAGATGAGTGCCGCTGGATTGGATGAAGGTGCCGGTCCCGCCCAGGCCGATATAAACATCATCTCCAGACGAGAGGATGCCGGAAATCAGATTGTAGGACCCACTACCTGTGGCATCAAAACCAATCATAAGGGAACCGCCCACCGTATGGCTGCCGCCGATCTGCTTGAAGCTGCCGGTACCGTTGTCGCCGATTATCTCAAAATCGGTCGAAAGGCTGCCACCGATTAGCTTGTAGGTACCGCTGCCGGTGGCAGTTTCACCAATGAAAAGTTCGTCTGCCACTATATGAGTTCCGCCGATGTGGGTGAAGGTGCCGGTACCGGAATTGCCAATAATCTCAGTATAGGTTATTGACAGGCTGCCGTTGTTGTACAGATTGTAGGTACCGTGGCTGTCGGCGTCTCTGCCCAGGATAAGGTAGCCATTTACCATATTGTGGCCGCCGAATTGGTTGTGTATACCTTGGCCGCTCCTACCCACCACCTCGCCGCCAGTGGATAAGTCATTCCCGAACTGCTGGAGGGTGATGGTGCCGCCGCCGGTGGCATCAATGGTGAGGGAGTTTAACAGCGGGGCGGATGAATTAACATTATAAAGCACCGTCTGGGAACCAGGGTCAATGGTAAGCAAGACATCGTCGCCCGCAGCAGGCACCCCGGCCGGGTCCCAATTGTCGGGATTGCTCCACAGACTATTGGGGTTGGGTCCGATCCACTGCTTGCCAACGAGGCCTGCTTGCGGAAACCCAGGAACAGTGAAAGGAAACTTCTCGGTAGGACTGGTATTAGGATCAGTCCAAGTCCATAATCCCCAGTAGGGCTCCCGTGCATCACCCTTTTTCCATGGTTCGTCGAAGGCCTCAAAGAGAAAGACGGGGCCGAGTTTGTCAGGATTTTGTTGGTTGTTAAGTAATGCAGTGTCGTATGTTTGCTCATTTCCTACGCTCGGGACGGCAGTAGTCTGGGGGGGAGGCGGGGCAGGGGGGTTCGGGTTCTGGAACGTCTGATCCGGACCCGCGGTTGGCCAGCCGAGTTCGCCCATGAAAACCTGCTTGCCGGGAAACAGGTTGACAGCATAATCATACCAATATTTCGAATCGGCATAAGCATCATTGACGTTAATTCCGGCAAAAAACGGGTAGGAGGTAAACATCATATTATCGACATGATCCTGTAGTTGCGTGCCATAACTTGGTCCGGGATAGTGGCCATTAAGAGTTCTACCCTGTTGATCTTGTTCGGGGTTAAGGGCCGCATTGAACCCGAAGCAGGTAGTGACCAAGACATTTTGATTGGGAATACTGCTGCGGACATTCTGGAGATCGGCTTGCATCTGGGCGACGGTGACAGGGCCCGGAGCGAAATCTTTATCCGACCACTCATTGCCCACCACCACACCTGGGATTATGTTAGGATAGGTATTGGCCAGGTGGATGGCTGTGGCCAATTCAGCCTCCGTTTCGCTTCGATACTTGCTTGATTCAAAAACTCCGATATAGACTTTGAGGCCTGGATATTTATCCCGGTGAACGTTGATGAGAGGGACCAAGTGGTCAAGACCGCTTGTCTTATCTACTGCGTAGGTCCTGATATACCGAAAACCTTTTTGATAGATAAGGTCTAAATCAGCCAAAAATTGGCTATCAGGGATTTTTGTCCCAATATCGGGAGACTGGCCATTAAAATGATAGGGGCCATAATTTATACCGACGAAGGGAGGGACATTGACGGCAAGACTATGATTGCCCGTCAGAACCAGTGCCGAAATGAAGACTCCAACAAAAGCCAGCATTTTTAGAATCATCTTCATGAATCTCACCTCCCCATTTATTTATTAAAATTAAAAAACATCAAAACTGCCTAAAAGGACGTGGCCGAAGCCGGTTGAAAGAAACTCGTTTCGGCAAAATGCGCTGCGCTTTCGTTCCCTACGACCTTACGGCCCTCAACTCAGGCGGCGCCTCCAACCCAGAAGCCCCAGGCCCAACAGTCCTGAGCCCAGGAGGAGCACGGAAGGTGGTAACGGAGTGTGGAAGGGAATGAGCTGACCGTTGCCACCCGCTAAGTCGTAGGTCTTACCGCCAAGGTAGAAGTTTAGCGCCAGGTCAGGATCATAATAGATATTCAACAACGAGGTGGAGTCACTGACGATATTATTCACCGCAATCCCCGACACCTCTGCCCCCATTAACACCCCCACATACAGAGCGCCGTCGTCCGCGGCGTTGCCGTCTACGAGGTTTATGTCTTGGCTGGTAATATTCAGGAGACGCCAGGCAAAATTGTCAACGATAGTGTCGATGGTAACATCTCCGGGTGGACCATTATCCACCCCGGTGATGTAGAAGTCATGCATGGTGTCATTTTCTGCACCGCCCTGGGCGAATTGCAGCCTGGCATGGTTCGTGTCCCAGAGGGTGTTCTGGGTGCTGGTGCTGATGAAATCACCTCTGACAGTAAACATGTCCTGGGAGTGCGTCGCCTCTAGATAGCCGTCGGGGCCCACCTCCAGGTCGTTGTTAAAGGTCTGTTTGGAGGGGTCGCTGATATAAGCGCCATTGTTAGTGAAGGTGTCATTCCAGGTGACGATGGCGTTGGTGGTTTTGACGGTACCGTCGTTTACCACGTCACCGGTCACCGTGGTGACGGTGTTCAGGACGTTGAAGGTACCGCTGGAGTTTATGTCGATGGTCCCGGCGGTCAGTTGGCCGCCCTTCAGATTGTAGGTGCCGCTGCCTATGGAACTCGCGGCCAGCTCGAGGGTATTGGTGACCTTATTGATGCCGCCTGTCTGGTTGAAGATGCCAGTGCCCCCGAAGGCTATTGTTTCATTCATCGTCGAGAGGTTGCCGCCCTGGAGATTGTAGGTGCCGCTGTCAGTAGAATCGAAAGCAAGGGTTAGGCCGTTTGCTGTATTATTGCCGCTTAATTGGGTAAAGCTGGCGGAACCTGAGATAACTTCATCAGAGCTAACCGATAGCTGGCCGGACTTCAGAAAGTAGGTGCCGATGCCTACAACAAGGTCGCCGTTTACAGCATGGCTGCCGCTGGCCTGGATGAAGCTGCCGAACCCAGACTGGCCGATAGTTTCATCGCCGGTAACCATAAGGTTGCCGGCATTCAGATTGTAGGTGCCGCTGCCGGTGGATAAAAGACCAAGGATAAGTTGGATTGTAACCGAGTGGGTGCCGCCGCTTTGGATGAAGCTGCCGGACCCAAACTCGCCGATAACTTCATCTTCGGTCGAGAGAAGGCCGCCAATCAGATTGTAGGACCCGTTGCCTGTAGAACTTGAACCAAGAATTATTTCGTGTCCCGAGCTGGTGCCGCCGATTTGGGTGAACCTACCGGTGCCGCTGTTCCCGATGTCCAAGTAATCAGAATAATGGAGACTGCCGCCGATGAGTTTGTAGGAGCCCCAGCCAGAATCCCCTACGGCAATTCTTCCTGCGGTATTGGTGCCTCCTATGTGGGTGAAGGTGCCGGACCCAAGTGTGCCGATTTCTTCAATATCAGCACCCGAGAGAAGGCCGGAAATCAGGGTGTAGGAGCCGCTGCCTGTGGATTCTCTCCCAATCCCCAAGCTGCCTGGTGCGAAGGTGCCGCCAATGTGGGTGAAGCTACCAGTGCCTTCATTACCGATGTACGAAACGCCGGCCGACAGGCTGCCACCGAATAGCTTGTAGGTGCCCCTACCGGTAGGTTGATTACCAAGGATAAGCTCGCTATTGACCGTATTGCTGCCGCCGAACTGTTTGAAGCTGCCGGTGCCATCGTTGCCGATAATTTCCCCTTCACCCCCCAGGGTGCCGGAAAACAGCTTGTAAGTGCCCCTGCCGGTGGATTGGTCACCAAGGGTAAGTTGGAGTTTGAACGTATTGCTGCCAGAGAATTGCTTCAGGGTGCCTTGGCCGGTTTCCCCGATGGTTTCATTGTCAAAGGTGATGGAGGGAGGCACAATTTTGGTGGCGCCGCCGTCCACCACCAGGTTTTGACCCCTGACCCATCCCGGGGTCAGCAGAACGAGGAGGGCCAGCAGCCCGGCCCCGAGGAGCAAGTTCCTGCCCCAGCTGGTCTGATTGAGTCTTGGATGCATGTGGGTTTCTCCTTTCCCCCAGGGGCGACCTGGCCCGAAATAAGATACACTAACCCAGTTAAGTGAAATAATGCAATTCTTGTGCCTTTGTTAACCCCTGGAAATTCTTAGAGCCGGTCACCGGAATGGTTCAGAGTATGAACCATTGCATTTCATTCTCTGAACGATTTGCACCCTTATGAACATGGTGCAAGTTCAGATTGAGTCTATATCTTGCCAGATGAGATAGTTATCACCGGCCCGTAAAAAATTGCAGAGATGATTTGATTATCAGAACAGGGAGGGGTTGCCCCCCAAGAGTGGCTATCCGAACCTTTGTAGGCTGGTGCTCTTGATGATGGGCTCAATGTGTTTGATAGCTTCTGATTATCAGACCTACGAGGTACGAACTCCACACTTTGCAGTTATGGTCTGCTAATTGATGTGTTCAATCTGACAACAATTTCTATGGGAAATCTCAATTTCCTATTGGCCGTGTGCCGTCCCAGCATTTTAAACACAGGTCTCCTCGAGGAATACTTAGAGCTTCGACAAATGCATCCAGACTGTTGTATTTCACAGAATCAGCCCCGATTCTGTTGGCGACCCAAGCTTCCAGGTCCCGAAGTTGATCAAGCGAGATAATGTCTCCCTGGTTTAGGTATCGCCGGCCAAAAGTTCTTCATACGTGCGGGTTGAGATGCCAAAGTCGCAGGGATACATTAAGGGAGGGCAGGCTACCCTGACATGCACTTCCCGAGCCCCGGCCTTTTTTAAGTCGTGAACCTTGTAAAGAATTTGGGTTCCCCGCACAATTGAGTCATCGCACAGAACGATACGCCGATTTTGCACGGCATGATGCAGGACCGAGAGCTTCCGTTTGGCCATCCGCTCTCTGGCCACCTGTGTAGCCTGGGTATAACTACGATCAGCGTAACGGTTGTAAAGGAAGACTTCCTGGAAGTTGATCTTTGAGCGCATATGATAGCCAATGGCATGACCAATACCGCTCATGGGCACCGGTGCCACAAGGTCGGCGACCAAACCACCCTCTTCTTCATCCCGCTCTGCTAACCGAGCACCCAAATTGTTGCGAGCTTCCAAAACACACAATCCATCATGGCAAGAATCGATACTGGCGGTATAGGCCCATTCAAAGGCGCAGTGGGCTCGTCGAGGGGAAGGCAACTGCTTCAAGGTATTAAAACCATGTTCGTTTATGAGGATAATTTCCCCGGGAAGTACATCCCGCAGGACCTCAAAATCCAAATTCTGCAAGGCCCGGGACTCAGAGCTTACCGCAAATTTTCCGCGTCCCTGCCCTAAAACAAGTGGACGGAAGCCATAAACGTCACGGGTGGCGTAAATCCCTTCCCGAGATAGAATGAGAAGGGAGTATGCCCCTTTAATTTTTTCAGCAAGAATGGTTAGGCCCGCTAACGTGTCCTTCTTCTCTAACACAATCTTGGAAAGGATCTCTATATTGTAACCCCGCCAAAACGCGGTCCCCCGCTCCATCATCTCATGGATAAGCTCGGTGGCGTTTATGACATTTCCACTAAAGGCCACGGCAATCTCACCAATAAGTGACTGCCATTTTATCGGTTGGCGCTCTTTCAGGCTCACGTGGCCGATGCCCCAGTTCCCTGGCAGCTTGTCCAGGTCCTGATCGGTGAAGCTGTTCAACACCTTACCATGGTGGGTAATCTGATGAACACCGTTGTCAAAGGTGGCGATGCCGCAATACTCCTGGCCCCGGTGCTGCAACAAGTCGATACCCTGGTAAATTTCAGAAGAGCATGGCCCGCTAGCATACAAGCCGAAAATGCCGCAATTATCCTGAACAATATTCATAACCTATATTCCCTGTATTTTTTTCTCCGGTAGTAGGTGAAAGAATAATATGAAAGGAACATTTTCTGTCAAGTGAATAAACAGAAGGGTAAGGGCTAGGGGTTTAAAAGAGAAACCACTACTACCTTCACAGCCTTCCATCGGCGAACTCCTTATGAAAGATAACTTGCCAAACCAGAAGCTTATCGCCGAGTCCCGCAAAGTAGTGACTATGATTCGCATATCGAAACGGGCCACCAAAGATCCGGAACTTCAGACACCGAAGAGTCTGAAGGCAGTGAGAAAAAGAGCCCCCAGATTTTTCCAGGGACGGAAGGAGGAGTTATTTTTACGGTCTGAAACCAGTTATCTTTGTGTTTAGGCCGAACGCCTTGATGTCAAGAGCAGCCCAAACTTTTTGATTCTAAAAAAAGTCGATAGCTTCTGAATATCTTGAATTTTCAGCGGCTTGATAAGTTTCTAAGCAGAGCAGATAGTAGAACTTGCTTACCATTCATTTCAGGCTTGATCCTTAATTAAGATTTGGCGACCTTAACCCCTCTTCTACTCCTAATGGCCTTTTGCTTGGCAACCGGAAGTGACTCGGTTTTATCAGGCACGAGCAGCTCTGAGCTGATCATTAGTTCTCTAAGATGTATTAAGAGTCCTCAATAATTTATCCATTGACAGCCAATGATAGCTCTTATATAGTATAGTAACTTTATATAGATTGTATAAATAGAAATCCTATGCGCCTCAGGCACGGACAAACTGCGGGCCAGCCTGGCAGGCAAGGGAATTCGACTCCTGGTGCCTTATCGCAGAAACCGGAAAGACAAGAGAACCTCGCCTGAAGTCGAGGAGCGATACCAGCACCGATGGAGAATCGAACGAACCTCAGCATTGTTGCGGTTCATAGTCCGCCGGTTCCGTTAGAGTTCGCAATAAGCCGGTTGCTGACCGTAGCGACATAAGGAGGTGTAGATGAGATTCATGAAGACGCGGAGGAGGAGTCCCCATCTCGTCGGTCTGATGGGGATTTTGTTACTGGTTGTGTCACTGATGGTTCCCGTACCGGCGTCCGCTACCCTATACGACGTCACCGTCACTGGTTTGGCGGTGTTGGGGGGGTGGAGTTGCCAGGAACATTTGAGTTCACGATCGACTTTGATCCCTCCACCTCTGGCACGGGCTACGTCCCAGTGATAGCCCTTCTTACCGTTACTGATTTCGGAGACAATGCATCTTATATATACGACAATTCACTAAATACTGATGGTATCCTAAGAGTTTCAGAGAACTTCAATACAACCAACAATCTGGATGTAGAGATAACTGGGTGGGCGATAGGTACACCCACCTTCGTGGCGGCCTTGACAAACGGTAATTATACGACAGACGGCGGCGTGTTTGTTGAGGTAGTGCCCCTGCCTGGCACCGCCCTTCTACTCAGCTCTGGCCTCATCCCGCTGGCGTGGTTCCGCCGCAGAAAGCGATCGGGGACATAACCGCGCAGCCACCAACAACGGCCAGCGCCTCGGCGAGACCGACGCTGAGCGCCCAGCCGTGCCACCTTCTGAGATACTCTCCGAGCCGCCTCACCCGCAAGGGGGGCGGCTCTTGCTCATAAAGCCGGAGAGTTTTCCTGGCGCAGTTGGGCAGGCTTCCCTCCCGAAGGCAGGGTCACCCACGGCCTTGCCTATTTTGTTTGAGCCTTAGCGGCTAGCTTGCCAGATGAGCAAGTTATCACCAGAGCCTTGAAAATTGCATAGATGATTTGATTATCAGAACAGGGAGGGGGTGCCGCCCAAGATTTGCAACCCGGAACTTTTCAGGCTGGTGCCCTTGGGGAAGCGCTCAATGTGTTTATATTTTCTAAATATGTATAATCTTTAACCGCTTGATAGGTTTCTACTGAGAGCAGTGAGCGCCCACTTTGATCGTCGTCGTGAGCGGAAACTGAGAACTTCCATACCATCGAAAAAACCAAGGTTGAGACAGTATGAAACTGTAAAGCTTTTGGGATATAAATATACACCAAAAATTAAGGGAAATGCGCATGGCCTGGTATCAAGAGGATATTCACGAGATCTTCTCTCAACTCGGTACCTCGGAGTATGGTCTGGACGACGCGCAGGCCGCAGATCTGCTGCAACGCCACGGTCCAAACCTCATCGCCGAGCCGGAAGGAATTAGCAAAATCAGGTTGTTCCTCCACCAGTTCGCCAGTCCGTTGATTTATATCCTGATTCTGGCTGCCATCATCACCATCTATCTCCAGGAATACAAGGACTCCGGGGTAATCATTGTGGTGGTCTTGTTTAAC
>JARRKO010000055.1:0-21402 GCA_037388025.1 Syntrophobacterales bacterium | reverse complement strand
GGGCATTGGGGGGAGGGCAGGGAGTTGCACCCTGGACCTCCCCCCAATTGCCATTTCAGGAGGGCATATGGTGCGAGCAATTGTTTCAGGAGCAGCGGGGCGCATGGGGGGGCGCATTATTCATATGATGGAGGGCGCTGAGGGCATCACCCTCGCCGGCGCCCTGGAACAGGCCGGCCACCCGGCGGTGGGGAAAGACGTCGGGGAAGTGGTGGGCCTGCCGAAAAAAGACGTTACGGTAAGCGGTTCTCTGGTGGAGCTTTTACCTCAGGGAGACGTGCTCATTGAATTCACTCATCCTGAGCCCACCATTAAACACCTGAAGGAAGCGGCAGCGGCCGGCAAGGCCATGGTCATCGGCACCACGGGTTTAAGTCCCCAGCAGGTGGAGGAACTTAAAGGGCTGGCGGCCAAGACCCGGGTGGTTTTCGCCCCGAATATGAGTGTGGGTGTGAACCTGATGTTCAATGTGGTGGAACAAATTGCCCGGGTGCTGTCCGAGGGCTACGACGTGGAGATTGTGGAGGCCCACCATCGCCTGAAAAAGGACGCGCCCAGCGGCACCGCCCTGAAGTTGGCCCAGGTCATCGCCCAGGCCCTGGGCCGGGACCTGGAGAAGGTGGGGGTCTATGGCCGCCACGGCATTACCGGGGAGCGCACCAAGGAGGAAATCGGCATCATGACGGTGCGGGCCGGCGATATCGTGGGTGAGCACACCGTGACCTTTTGCGGCATAGGCGAGAGGCTCGAGGTCATCCACCGGGCCCATAACCGGGACAACTTCGCCCGGGGTGCGGTGCGGGCGGCCCAGTGGATCGTGGCCCAACCCCCCGGCCTGTATGACATGCAGGATGTTTTGGGGTTAAAGTAGAGGTTAGCTGTAAGCTAAAACTTATAATATGCGGATTGTGCGCTTTGCGCTTAAGGGCCGGACGGGGTATGGCTTTCTCCAAGAAGAACAGGTTTTCCCTCTGTGGGATTCCCCGTTCAGCGGTCTCACGGAAACCGGCGAGGTTCTGGCCCTGGGAGAGGTCAACCTGCTGGCCCCCTGCGAACCCAGCAAAATCATCGCCCTGGCCTTAAACTATCGGCATCACGCCACCGAATTTGGACGACCGGTGCCTGAGGAGCCTCTCATATTCATGAAGCCTTCCACCTCGGTGATCGGACCGGACGCGCCTATCGTGTATCCCAAGATGTCCCGGCGGGTGGACTACGAGGCGGAGTTGGCGGTGGTTATGGCCAAAACGACCCGTCATGTTTCAGAGGACCAGGCCTTGGCCTACGTCCTGGGCTATACTTGTTTCAACGATGTCACCGCCCGGGATTTGCAGAAAAAGGACGGCCTCTTCACTCGGGCCAAAGGCTTCGATACCTTTGCGGCCATGGGCCCCTGGATCGAGACCGACATCGGCGATCCCGACCAAGTGATAGTGGAAGCCTTTCTCAACGGGGAACGTCGGCAGCACGCCAGCACCGACACCATGGTTTTTGGGGTGCGCCAACTCATTTCTTTCATTTCCCAGGTGATGACACTTCTTCCAGGGGATGTCATTGCCACCGGCACTACCGCCGGCGTGGGACCCATGCGGCCCGGAGACCTGGTGGAAGTCCGGGTGGAAGGTATCGGCACCTTGCGCAATACAGTGGTGGCAGAAGAAGGGACCTAACCTATGGGCTTTTTCCAACCGGCAGCGCGATTGAAACTTATTCCTCCATATCTCTTTAAAGATATCGACGAGAAAAAGGAGCAGGTGCGGGCCCAGGGGATGGATATCATCGACCTGGGGGTGGGAGACCCGGATCTGCCCACCCCGCAGTTCATTGTGGAGAAGATGAAGGAGGCGGTGGAAGATGCCAGCACCCACCGCTACCCACTCTACTCCGGCATGAATGATTTTCGAGCGGCGGTGGCCCGCTGGTATAAGCGCCGCTTCGAAGTCGAGCTTGACCCGGATACCGAGGTTCTCACCCTCATCGGCTGCAAGGAAGGCATTGCTCACCTGCCGCTGGGCGTCAATGATCCGGAAGATGTCAACCTCATGACCACGCCGGCCTATCCGGTGTACCGCATGGGCACCCTTTTTGCGGGAGCCAGTCCGTATCTGGTGCCGCTTCTGAGGGAAAACCGCTTTCTGCCGAATTTCTCAGACATTCCTCCCATCGACGCCCGGGACGCCAAATTATTCTTTTTCAACTATCCTAATAATCCCACGGCTGCCGTAGCCGATATGGATTTTTTCCAGCAGATGCTGGAGTTTTGCCAGGAATACCAGATTGTGCCGGTGCATGACGGCTCTTACACCGAGATGGCCTTCGACGGCTATCAACCTCCCAGCTTTTTACAGTTGCCGGGGGCCAAAGACATCGCCATTGAGTTCCATTCCCTCTCCAAGACCTACAACATGACCGGCTGGCGTTTGGGATTTGTCGTGGGTAACAGGGAAGTTTTGGACGCCCTGGGGAAAATCAAAAGTAATGTTGACTCTGGGGCCTTTAATGCCATACAGATTGCGGGTATTGCGGCTCTGGACTCGGACCAGAGCTGTGTGGCCGAGAACTGCCGCATCTATCAGGAGCGCCGGGATATTCTGGTGAACGGCCTGAAAAAGTTGGGCTACGAAGTGGATGTGCCCAAGGCCACCTTCTATGTTTGGCTGCCTGTTCCCCAGGGCTTCGACTCCATGAAGTTTACAGCGCACCTGCTGGAGCGAGCCGGTATCGTCGCTGTTCCAGGCATTGGCTTCGGGGAACCTGGAGAGGGCTATGTCCGCTTGGCCCTGACCGTGTCTAAAGAGCGGTTGGAAGAAGCCCTGGCCCGACTGGCGAAGTTGTGATAAGAAGATTATGGTAGGAAGGTTCGGGATTACCAAATTAGGACCTATGCCCTGCTGCGCTGAACTATCATGCCCTTGGGACCCGCGGCCATTACAGAATTGAAACCGGTGGTGGCCTATATTGGGCTGGGGGCCAACCTCGGTGATCCCCGGCTGCAACTGGAAGAGGCCCTGGCCCGCTTGGCTGGCACGGACGAGATTGAAGTGGTCAAGGTCTCCTCCTTTTATCTGAATCCGCCTCTGGGGCCGCCGGACCAGCCTTGGTATGTCAACGCCGTAGCCCAGGTCCGCACGCGACTTACCCCCGAGGAATTGCTCCGGGTGTTGCACCGGGTGGAGCAGGAGTTGGGCCGCAGGCGGCGAGAGCGCTGGGGGCCCCGGCTCATTGATCTTGACCTTTTACTTTATGACGGCGTCGTACTCTCCGGGCCGGGTTTACAGCTCCCCCACCCGGAGATGCCTCGCCGCTCTTTTGTGTTGATGCCTCTGGCGGAAATCGCCCCTCAGGCTTGGCATCCAGTTTTGCAAAAAACTGCGGCTGAGCTTCTGGCGGAGTTGGACCCGCAGGACCGGGATGCGGTGAAAAAGTTGATAGCCCCGGATTGACCGCGCTGGGAACAAAAGCCTGGACGGGGCAGGACATAATCGCATGATTTTCCGTTTAATTTTGGGCTTGCTTCTGGGGTACATGGTTTACCGCGTGGTGCGCAAGCTCAGAGAAATGTTCACCATTGCGGGACCAACCCAGCAAGCTCCCAAAATGCCGCAACCGGACGTTTTGGTTCAGGATCCGGTGTGTGGAACCTTCATCCCCCGTCAGGAGGCCTTGAAATTCACCAAGGACGGCCAGGATTACTTTTTTTGCTCGGAAGGCTGCTTAAAGCGCTTCCGCCGGGGAGGCGTTAACCTTGTTAAAGAATGAGGGGCTAGGATGAAATTTTTTATTGATACCGCCAATCTTAAGGAAATTGCGGAGGCGCACAGCTTAGGGCTGGTGGACGGGGTAACCACCAACCCGAGCTTGTCGGCCAAGGAAGGGGTCAATGACCCGGTGGACTTCCGGGGACATATACTGGACATTTGTAAGATCGTTAACGGACCCGTGAGTGCCGAGGTGGTGGCCACGGAAACCAAGGCTATGGTGACCGAAGCCCGGGAATTGGCCAGCATTCATGATCAGGTGGTGGTGAAGATTCCCATGACCCCAGATGGTTTGAGGGCGGTGCGCCTTTTGTCGGAGGAAGGTATCCGGGTGAACGTCACTTTGATATTCCAGCCTCTGCAGGCGTTGTTGGCGGCCAAAGCCGGGGCGGCCTATGTCAGCCCCTTCATCGGTAGATTGGATGACGTTAATCACCGGGGCATGGAAATTGTTGAACAGATCATGACCATTTTTGAAAATTATGGTTATGATACTGAAGTAATTGTGGCCAGTATCCGCCACCCCCTGCACGTGCTCGAAGCGGCCCTGGCCGGCGGCGATATTGCCACGATCCCTTATGGGGTTATGATGCAGCTTATGAAGCATCCTCTAACCGATGCGGGATTGGCTAAATTTTTGGAGGACTGGCGGCGCAGCCGCAAGTAAATGAATGGTCACGACGTTGACATCTTATAAAAATCTGCCCAATCTTCTCACCGTCACCCGGATTTTAGCCATTCCGGTGGTAATGGTGCTATTGTGCTTTTCGAGTCCCTGGGCCAGTTTTTTAGGAGCCGTGTGCTTTGCCGCGGCCGGGGCCACCGATATTCTGGACGGCTTTTTGGCCCGGCGCCAACGTGCCGTAACCCCCTTCGGCAAATTCATGGATCCTTTGGCCGATAAACTCCTGGTCTCGGCAGCACTGATCATGCTTATTCCCTTGGGCCGGGCGCCGGCCTGGATGGCGGTGGTCATTATCGGCCGGGAGTTGATGGTCACCGGACTAAGGGGTCTGGCCGCCGCCGAAGGCATAATCCTCGCTCCCGACCGCTGGGGCAAAGCCAAGACTATTCTCCAGATGGTGGCCATTACCGCCCTGATCCTGCATTATCCCTATCAGGCCCTTGACTTCCAGCGGGTGGGCATCGCTCTTCTCTGGGTGGCCATGATCGTTACCGTGGCCTCGGGGATAGGATACTTCACCGCTTTCTTTCGGAGTACCAATTCTGCGGAAAAAACTTGAAAAAATTTTTTAGATACGAGATATTTTAATATTACACTTCGGAGGATGTAATTTGGCTAGACACCTTTCCGCCATGAAGCGGGCCCGCCAGAATAAAAAGCGTCAGGCCCGCAATCGAGCCAGGAAAACTCGGGTCAAAAACCTGGTGCGGGATGTACGCCAGGCCGTAGCCCAAAACGACTTGGCAGAAGCAGAAGCGGCGTTGCAAAAAGCTACCCCAGTTATCGTCCAGGTTGCCGCCAAAGGGGCGCTGCACTGGCGCACCGCCGCCCGGAAAATCTCCCGCCTGACCAGACAGGTGAACGCGCTTAAAGCCGCCCAGTAATTGCGTGGGAGAGACGGACTTGGTCTCTCCCCTGCCGTTGCCTTTCCCAAGATTATTTTCAGCCGCCCCCGGGTGCTTTGGGGTCAGTCAGCTCCAAACAGCGAGACCACCTCAAAGCGGGTGACGTCTATCAATCCCAAGTCCGTAAGCTTCAAAGCGGGAATCACTTCCAAAGACAAAAACGACAGGGTCATAAAAGGATCGTCCAGCGTGCCTCCCAGAGACCGGTAGGCTTCCCTGAGGCGGCCGTGAGCCTGGGCCACTTCCTCCAGAGGCGCCGGACTCAGAAGCCCGGCCACCGGTAGGGGTAAATCAGCCAGTACCCGCCCCTCAGCCACTACCGCCAAACCTCCTCCCAGTTCCACCAGATGACGGGCTGCGGTCAGCATATCTGTTTCATTGACCCCCATTATCACCAGGTTGTGAGAGTCATGGGCCACGGTGGAGGCTAAGGCACCCTTTTTCAGACCGAATCCCTGGACCAAGCCAAGGCCCACTCGGCCGCTGCGGTGGTGGCGTTCCACCACCGCCAATTTAAGCAGGTCCCGCTCCACATCAGCCCCCAGGAGCCCGTTCCGGACCGGCGCCGGCAAGTCGAGCTTGTTAGTAAGTAATTGCCCGGGAATAAGGCCGATGACCTTGACCAAATCTCCGGTCACCGGGGGTGAGAAGACTTCGGCATCGAGGGGTCCCACCTGCAGGGCGGTAAAGGGGACCGGGGTGTCGGCAAGTTCCACCTCAGGAAGGAGGCGCCCGTCCTCTGCCACCAGTTGGCCCTGTTTCCATACCTTTTCCACCCGAAACTCCTGGAGATCCTGCAAGAGTACCAAGTCCGCCGCCAGTCCCGGGGCAATGGCTCCTCGATCTTTCAGGCCAAAATAGCCGGCCGGGTTGAGAGTCACCATGGTGACGGCGGATAGGGGGTCCAAGCCCAGGGACACGGCCTGCCGGAGCAAATGATCCAGGTGGCCCCGCTGCATCAGGTCTTCCGGCTGGCAGTCATCCGTTACCAAAAGGGAACGTCCCAGTGTGGAGGGGGTCACCGCGGGCAGAAGGTCCGCCAGGTTTTTGGCCAGACTGCCTTCCCGAATCATCAGGGTAAAACCCAAGCGCAGCTTTTCTTGAGCTTCGGTCAACTCAGTGCATTCGTGATCAGAGCCGATACCGGCTAAGCGGTAAGCATTCAGAGCCTTGCCGGATAGGAGGGGGGCGTGCCCATCCACCGGCCCCTGGGGATATAGGGCAGTTTTTTCCAGGAGATGAGACTCACCGGCCACCACGCCGGGAAAGTTCATGACCTCCGCCAGCCCCAGAACACGGGGATGAGAGCGATAGGGAGACAAATCGGCGGCCTCCAGACGCCCCCCGGAAGTCCCCAGAGGAGAGGCCGGTACACAGGAGGGCAACATGAAAAAAATATCCAGCGGCAACTCCTGGCTGGCCGCGAGAAGATAGTCCAGCCCCCGAGTCCCCCAAACATTGACGATTTCATGAGGGTCGGCCACGATGGTGGTGGTTCCCAGGGGGACCAGGGTTCGAGCCAATTCCCGGGGAGTAAGCATACTGCTTTCTAAATGAGAATGGCCGTCGATGAAACCAGGAAGAACATAGTGGCCGGGCACCTCCACCCTGGGGCCGGGGTAGTCGCCCACACCCACAATAATCCCATCATATAGGGCGATGTTCTGTTTCAGCCATTCGCCGGTGTATACGTTACCCACCAGGCCGCCACTAATGACCAAGTCCACCTCGGTTTCTCCCCGGGCGGCCCGAAGTCGCCTTTGCAATCTCTCCAGATCAAGGTTTATCATGGCAAAAGATTATTCTTTCTTGATGCTGGCTTTAAGTATTAGAGGGAGTTTAGCGGAAATTGCCTTGATGAGCAATGAACCCTCACAGTGGTCACTGATTGATAAAAAAGAGACCAAACCCTTAAGAGGACGATTTTAGTGATGGGCAGAGTTGAAAAACTATTTTAACCTGTATCGATAGAGAACCTATAGAGAACTTTTCGTGGCAGCTATTTCCCCTGATTTTAAAAATCTTGGTGAGGTTATGGCTGTTCTGCCTTCAAGCGGGACAGCTCCAAAGCCATTTTCACCTCCGTGGGATGTAAGCCTAAACGGTGGGCGATCTCTGCCGAGGAAAACCCCTGGCTGTGCAGATCCTCTACTTGCAGCCGCACATGATACACTGAGGCCGCACCGCGTCGAGAGAGATTTGGCGGGTTCACCGCGAAAGCCTTCTTCCCTAGAAGACCCAGGGATTCTTCCAAGGCAAACCGCTTGGTTTCCAGGGCAGCTAACTGATCTGCCAGAAGCTTCAGACGGTCGGCTGCCGATTTCTCTTCTTCCTGAGAATGGCCGATTAACTTGCTCATAGACCGAATTTTCCTCAGAAAGAAAAGAAGCAGCAAAATGAGTATAACTTCGAGGCCGGCCTGGGCCAGGACCCAGTATTCCAGGTTCTTGAGAATCACAATTTCCTCCACCGCCATCAAACAAGAATGTCTATGGCATGTTTTTCTGTCTGGGTATCCTCCCCTTCTTCTGGGGGCGGAATGGTGGCGGTTTTCTTCTGGTGTTGCTGCCGGGGACCTTGGTCCTGGCCGTTTTTATCCGCAACCTTTTTGCTGATAATGTCGTGCTCGGTAGCCCCTATGGGTAATACGGTTCCCTTGGAATCAAAGGTATCCATGCATACTCCTTTTAACGCACAATGAGAACACTGCGGCTTATCTGAACTGTGGGACGCAACTTCATTCCCGTCTGCCGCTGCACATGGGTCACAGCTTGAGTTTGAATTGTTGCTGCTGTTTCGCCTGATTGTAAAAGATCATAGATCGTTTTTCGCAGGGTCGGATTGTCCAAGTTATCTGGGAGACAGTTTTTCGGTGCTGCCACCATGAAAGTGACCAGTAACCGTTCCACCCAGACCTTGGAGCCGTTGCTGTGAAGACGAAAAAATGGAGATATGGTAATTTTTTGCTCTTGAATGAGGGGCGGGCCATCTGGAATTTCTGCTAGGGCTCCGGTAGCGCTGCTGACTGCCGTAGTTCTTTCCTTAGTGGCTGCGTCCAACCTCGAGACAAAACCAACGGAACATATGAAAAGAATTATACAAATTAAGATGTGGTTAAGGATACGCATAATGATGTGTCCTTTTCTCGGTTACTCCTCTTTAAACTGATTTAAACTGAAAATACTCCCGAAGCCGACTTCTCAAACGGATCATGGCCTGGGTGTGGAGCTGAGAAATGCGTGACTCGGTGTAACCCATAATCTGGCCAATCTCTTTCATGGTCAGTTCTTCATAGTAATAAAGGGAAATTAACAGTTTCTCTTTGTCGGGCAGGGCATCGATGGCCTTTACCATAATGTCCTGGAGTTCGGAAAAATGCAGAGCCAGGAAAGGATCCCGAACATTTTCGTCTAGGAGGATTTCAGTAAGGTTGCTTTCCGAGAGGTCGGGGCCATTGCGCACTGCCTTCCAGATGCCTTCGAGCTCAACCAGGGAGACGGATTTAGTCTCGTCCAGCAGTTGATAGAATTCTTCCAACTCAAGATCGAGGGCCTCGCAAATCTCCTCGGGCTCCGCCGGTCGCCCCAGGGTTTTCTCAAGCTCGGAATAAGTCTTTTCCAAGACGTGGGACTTTTTGCGCACCGACCGGGGAATCCAGTCCAAACTGCGCAACTCATCCAGGATGGCTCCTTTAATGCGAAATTCAGCGTAAGTCTTGAAGCTGATGTTCTTGCCGGGGTCGAACTTGTGGATGGCGTCGATCAAGCCTATGATGCCGCTGCTGATGAGGTCGTCTAAAGAAATGTGCGCCGGCAGGCGTAAGGCCAGCCGACTGGCAATATATTTTATGAGTGGAGCGTATTGCACAACCATCTGTTCCTGCCAGGCTAAATCCACTTTTTGCGGCCATTGCTCTTGAATCGGAGTTAATTGAGCTTGGGCCAAAGCTTGCTTTTTCATCATGGCCACTCTCCCTGACCCTAAAGCTGATACTGCAAAAGACGACGCCAAAAGAATTTAATATTACTTCCCATCCTGGGGGGAGCCGATAAGTCCCAAAGTCTTTTAGCCAAGCTGTTGAAAGATCGGCTGACCATGGCCCGGGGGAAAAGGGTTAGTACCGGCTGCTGTTTTAACACCGCTTTGGGAATGGCCTCGTCATAGGGGATAAACCCCAAGTATTCCAGAGAAATCCCCCCCAGGAACCGCTCCGTCACCCGCAGCATAGTGCGGTACACCATCTCGCCATCCTGAGGTTGGGCAAGGCCATTAACCAACAGTCTATAGTGGTTTTCGCCGTGCTGGCTGGCCAGAACTTTTATGAGGGCATAAGCATCGGTAATGGAAGTTGGTTCATTGTTGGCCACCACGATGCGTTCCTGCGCGGCAATATTGAAAAATAAGACGTTCCGGGAGATGCCCGCCCCGGTGTCGATGAGGACTACATCAATGCTCTCTGAATAATCGTCCAGTTCACTCAGGAGAAACATTTTTTGATGCTTGTCCAGATCCGCCAATTCAGGGATGCCGGAGGAGGCCGGCAGTATCTTGATTCCCTCAGGACCTTCCACCATGACTTCTGAAAGACTCCGGCGCAGGGACAGGAGGTCATGAATGGTGAAACGGGGACTCAATCCCAAAAGAATGTCCAGATTGGCCAGACCGAGGTCGGCGTCTATCAAAAGGACTTTTTGACCCATTTTGGCGAAGGCCAGTCCCAGATTTACGACAACGTTGGACTTGCCAACGCCCCCCTTACCGGAGGTCACTGCAATGACCCTAAGACGAGAGGCACTTAAAGACTCCACTGCAGGACCTGGGAGACTAAAATCATGGAGTTTCTCCAAAACAGACCGATTCATTCCTTCTCCCCTGGGAATCTTTAATAACAATGGGGCCCCAGCAAAAGGCCGGCGAGACGCCGGTGGCTGGCCGGTTCTATATCCTCGGGAATCCTCTGCCCTGTAGTCAGATAAGACAGGGGTACCTGTCGGGTGCAAAGCTGGTTAAATACCCCAACGATGTCTCTACTTTCGTCCAGTTTAGTCACGATACAAGAAGCCGGTGGCACCACATGGAATCCCTGGAAGGTATCGACGAGATTGCCCTCCTTGGTGGTGGCACTCACTACCAAATGATGTTGCAGCCCCGGTAACTCTCCAAAGAGTTGACCCAACTCCATGGGGAGCCCCGGGTCACAGGGGTTACGCCCAGGAGTATCAATAAGGACTAAATCCAGTTCAGCCATCTTATTTAGGGCTTCAGCCAACTCGTTCCGACTCTGGACGGCCACCAGGGGTAAATCACTAATGCGGGCATAAGAGGCCAGTTGCTCTTGGCCCCCCATACAGACGTTGTCCAAGGAAATCAATCCTACGCGAATCTGGCGCACAAAGGCCGCCTGTATAGCCAACTTGGCAATGGTAGTGGTCTTGCCTACGCCGGTGGAGCCCAGAAAGACCCATCGGTGGGGTCCTTGGGGATTGAGTTTCCAAGGATTGATCACGTCAATCTCTTGCAGGAGCTGCCGGAGAGCCAGTCCTTTGAGGTTTTTGGGAGAGTTATTATTTCCATTGGCGAGGGAGGTTCGGACCCCGCCGAGCCAACGATGAATGATTTGGTCATGAATGCCAACCCGCACCAGGATTTGAAACAGAGTGTTCAGGTCCCTGTAGGGGGCAAGCCAGGAAGGCGGATCTTGCGTCCCCAACCATTGCCGTAAAAGGCCTTTCATTTCCTGCAGTTCTTCTCTAAGCTGCCTAAAGGGCAAGCTCGGGTTGGCAGAGTTTGCGGGCCAGGCCTGGAAGACGGTGGGTGAATCGAGGGCGGCGGCTTGATCCACTGCCGCGGTGATCTCGACTTGCCGGTGCTTGGCCCAACTCGACTCCGAGGTGCGAACCCGGCGGGATTGGGCGGACAGAATGACCGCCTCCGGCCCCAGTTCCCTTTTTACCTGGGCCAGGGCTTCTTGCGGGTCACGGGCCACATAGGTTTTAAGCTTCATGGCCTAAACTCACCACTCCCAGGGATTGTATTTGGGCCTCAGTCACCAGCTCATGAGGGGACAAGACCC
The DNA here is from genome assembly GCA_037388025.1 of Syntrophobacterales bacterium. Lineage (GTDB taxonomy): Bacteria > Desulfobacterota > Desulfobaccia > Desulfobaccales > 0-14-0-80-60-11 > JBGSLA01. Next base: position 9,981 of record JARRKO010000055.1, on the reverse strand, counting down.
AAAGTCCGGCAAGATGCCGTTCCACCAAGCGACGCAGGTGACGTCGGACTGTGGGGGAACACACCACTACCGGCTGTAGATTCTGAGCTAGGGATTTATCCACCGCCACTTTAAGGGCCTGAATGATTTCCTCCGCAGTTTCCGGGGCCATGGCCAAGTACACGCCATATTCAGTTTTCTGCAGGCTGTCCTTGATGAGATCCTCGATAAAGGGATCCAAGGAATAAACCATGATTTTGTGATCGGGGGTTTCCAGGTTTTTGCTCAGGGCCCTCCCCAGGCGCTGACGCACATATTCCGTAAGAATATCCGGATCTTTGGTGTAGGCTCCATAATCCGCCAGGGTTTCCATGACGGTGAGCAGATCCCGGATGGAAACCCGCTCCCGCACCATGTTCTGTAAAACTTTCTGGATAACCCCGAGAGACAGGGTTCCGGGAACCAGTTCTTCCACTACCTTGGGGTGAGTTCTGGACAACCGGTCCAGAAGTTTTTGCACCTCCTGGCGCCCGAGGAGTTCGTCACAGTGAAGCCGCATGACCTCGGAGAGGTGGGTGGCTATGACACTGGCCAGATTCACCACCGTGTACCCCAGATGTTGGGCTTCCTCTTTCCGGGAATTGGGTATCCACAAAGCCGGAAGGTTAAAGGTGGGCTCCCGGGTGGGAATGCCTTCAATTTGCCTGAGGGTCTCTCCGGGGTGGATGGCCAGGTTATAGCCCACCATCAGGTCACCCTGGGTAACCTCCACCCCCTTGATGAGAATGGCATAGCCGCCGGGTTTCAGTTGCAGATTGTCCCGGATATGGATGGGAGGAATCACCACTCCCATGTCATGAGCAAATTGACGGCGCAGAGCCCGGATGCGTTCCAGGAGTTCTCCGTCCTGTTCCTCGTCCACCAAGGGTATGAGGCCGTACCCCACCTCCAGTTCCAAAAGGTCCAGGAAGGGTAGATTTTCCATGGGGTCTACTTCTCGCGACCGGGGTTGCACTTCTTGGGCCTTGGCCTGTTCCAAGAGATCCTTTTCCCGAGCCCGGTGGGCCATATAGGCAAGCCCGCCGGTGAGGACCGAGAGGATGAGAAAGGGCAGGTTCGGTAGTCCCGGCACCAAACCCATCAGGAAAATGATGACGGCCGCCACACTGACTGCTTGGGGCTTCAGGGCGAACTGGGCGGCGTATTCCTCGCCGAGACTGGCCTCAGACGCGGCCTTACTGACCACCAAACCGGCGGCGGTGGAGACAAAAAGGGCCGGAATTTGATTAACCAGCCCCTCCCCGATGGTCAGCAGGGTAAAGTTTTGGGCTGCATCCTTGAGGGAGAGGCCATGCTGCAAAACGCCGATAACCAGCCCGCCCACGATGTTGATGGCCATGATCAGAAGTCCGGCTACCGCCTCGCCCCGCACAAACTTGCTGGCGCCGTCCATAGCCCCGTAGAATTCACCTTCCCGGGCCAGATTAGTCCGGCGCCGTCGGGCTTCAGCGTCATCGATATAGCCAGCGTTCAGGTCGGCATCGACGCTCATCTGCTTCCCCGGCATGGCGTCCAGGGTGAAGCGGGCGGCAACTTCAGCGATGCGGGTAGAACCTTTAATGATGACGATGAAATTGATGATGACCAGGATGATAAAAATGATCCCGCCCACGACGTAGTTACCACCCACCACAAAGCTACCGAAGGAATGAATCACCATGCCGGCAGCTCCCAAGCCCTCCCAACCATGCAACAGGATAAGGCGGGTGGAAGCCACTTCCAGGGAGAGGCGAAACAGGGTGGTGACTAGCAAGAGGGAGGGGAAGATGAAAAACTCTATGGGTTTGACGGTGTACAAGGAGAGAAGGAGAACCATCAGGGAAAAGGTGAGATTGAAACTCAAGAGCAGATCCAGCAGCAGGCCCGGCAAGGGGAAAATCATCACCAGGAGGGTGATGATCACCCCCAAGGCCACAAAGAGCTCCCCTTTATGAACGCCAAAGCCCTGCCAAAAGGGAGTGGTGGCGGAGGGGGCTACTGCGGTCACCGAGCACCTCCGGAAGCAGCCTTGAGGCTGTAAATGTAAGCCAGAACCTCAGCCGCGGCGCGGTATAGGGAAGTGGGGATAATACCGCCTACCTCTACCTGGCGGAAAAGATTCTGGGCCAATTCACGGTTTTCCACCCGGGGGACACCGGCCTCCTGGGCCAGGGCAATAATTTTTAGGGCCACAAAACCCCGGCCTTTGGCCACCACTTGGGGCGCAATCATGGTGGCTCTGTCATACTGCAGGGCTATGGCCAGACGTGTCGGGTTGGTGACTACCACATCGGCCTGGGGCACGGCCGCCATCATGCGCCGGGAGGCGAGCTGCCGCATAAGGCTTTTGAGGCGGGCCTTGACGCGGGGGTCCCCCTCCACCTGGCGCATTTCATCTTTGACCTCCTGTTTGGTCATGCGCAGGTTTTTCTCGAAGCGGTAACGTTGATAGAGGAAATCCAGGCCACCCAATACCAGGAACAGGAGGACCACGCGCCAGGATAGCTGGAAAGAGGTTGATTTGAGGTAAGACAAGATTTGGCTGGTATCCTGACCCACCAGGGGCAGAAAGCTGAGAAGGCGACTCTTGAAAAAATAATACACCACCAGGCCGACGAAGATTACCTTAGCAAGAGACTTGGCCAGTTCCACCAAGGAATTTGCCGAGAACAGGCGTTTGAGCCCTTCAAATATTTGGAGCCGGTTTAGGTCCGGTGCCAGACGCTCAGAGGAGAACATCCAACCGCCCTGCAGATAGTTGGCCAGGACTGCAACCACCACCAGGAAAAGCCAGATGGGGGCCAGCAGATATCCGAAGGCCAGCCCGCACTTCAAGAAAAGAACCGGCACGTTGGTGGACGTGACCAGACCGGCATCTAACTCCCCCAGCCAGGAGCGTAAAAAGAGAGCGCTAAGGTTTCCCATGGTGGAGACCCAGGCAGTTAACACCCCCAACCCGGTGATAAGAACCAGCGAGGCAGACAGGTCCCGGCTGCGGGCCACTTGCCCTTTCTCCCGGGCTTCGGCTCGCCTCTTGGGAGTCGGTTGTTCAGTTTTGTCTTGATAGGATTCGTCAGCCATACCTTAGCTCTTCCAGGCTCCCAAAATCTGGGCCAAAGGGTGCTTGAGGGAGACAAACTGGTCCACCAGAGCCGGTCCCGCCATCATTAAAGTAAAGGAGAGAAAAAAGAGACCCAGGGCGATGGTGAGGGGAAAGCCAACGATCATTATCTGGATCTGGGGTACTGTCCGGGCTACCAGGCCCAAGGCCACCTGGGTCAGAAACAACAAGGCCAAAACCGGCGCCAGGAGTTGAACCGCCAGGTTGAACATAAGTCGGCCCAAGCTGGGGACATAGACGAAGAGACTACTTGGCAGGGAAAGGCCGGCTTTCATGGGCACTTCTTGAAAGCTTTGAACCAACAGCCTCAAAAGGACATGGTGGCCGTTCATGGTCAGGAAAATGAGGGTGGCAAACAACACCAGCATTTTAGCCAAAAGGGTATTCTGGGCCTGGGTTTGGGGATCGAGCACGGTAGCCATGCCGAAACCCATCTGGATGGCCACCAGGTTCGCGGCCATCTGGATGCCGGCAAATAAGAAGTGAAATACCAGCCCCCATCCCAGGCCAAGGAGGAACTCCCGCAAAACCAGGATGACCCAGGCGCCCCAGGTGGCGGGAAAAGGCGGCAATGAGGAGGCGACCACGGGAGTAAGGGCCAGGGACAAGCCCAAAACCGAAAAAAGCCGAATTGGTGTGGGAATAAGACGGCTATCCCAGGGGGGAACGAACAATAGCAGGCAACCAGCCCGGAGGCTTACCAGAAGAAAGTTCTGACACAGAGTAATGAGGTTATTCATGGCAATAAGCGTCAGCGGGTATAATTGGGTAAATTTGTTATAATCTCGACGGCAAAGCCCGTTACTTGATGCATGATCCAGGGTAAAAGAAACAAAAGGCCCACTAAAATACTAAGAATTTTAGGAACAAAGGTCAGGGTCATCTCCTGGATCTGGGTGGCCGCCTGGAGGACACTTACCACCACCCCCACGATGAGACCGATGCCCAAAACAGGCAAGGACACCATCAAGGTCACTTTAATGGCCTTCTGAGCCAGCTCCACCACAAGCTCCGGGGTCATCTTGTCTCTCCGCCCTCAGCTATCCTAAATGAAAGCTTCTGATGAGTGAACCAACGAGAAGGTTCCAACCATCCACCAGAACAAGAAGCAAGACCTTAAACACCAGGGAGATCATAACGGGGGGCAGCATCATCATGCCCATGGACAGCAGGACCGAAGCCACCACCAGATCAATAATGAAAAAGGGGAGAAATAATAAAAAACCAATCTCAAAAGCGGTGCGCAGCTCGCTGATCATAAAGGCGGGCACCACTGCGGCAATAGGGGTATCTTGAAGGTTTTTGGGCCGGGGGGATTTCATTATGGACAAAAAAAGGGCCAGATCCTTTTCCCGGGTTTGTTTGAACATGAAGGTCTTTAAAGGCTGAAGGCCCCGCTGGAGAGCTTCTTCACCGGTGAGCTTCTGGTCTATGTAAGGCTGCACTGCCTTCGCCTGAATATCCTGCCAAACCGGGGACATGATAAAAACGGTAAGGAACAGCGAGAGGGCAATGAGAACCTGGCTCGGGGGCATCTGTTGGGTCCCCAAGGCTTGGCGCAAAAAAGCGAAAACCACCACCAGGCGGGTGAAAGAGGTGACCATGACCACCAGGGCAGGAGCCAGAGAAAGAGCGGTAAGCAACAGCAACAAGGTCAGAGAAGTGCTCAAACGATCGGGGGCCAAAACCTGATTCAGCCCCCAGGGAGCTGCGGCGCCCAGGCCGAAGAGGCCGCCCCCAGGGGGAAGAGAAGGGTAAGTGTTTTTAAGACAAATTTCCTGCGATCCATGCAGGGCTCCTCTCAAACCCTCTCATGACTGACCGGGCAGAAGGGACTCCGGCTTCGCCCGGGTTTTTCCTTCTTCCAGGGGAGTGACGCTCAAGTTGCTGGCGGAACTGGCCAATAAAAAGGTTTCCTGCCCGACGGCCACCAGGATCAGGGCCTGTTTGGGGGCCAGATGATGAGTGGCCAAGACCCGGATGAGGGCCGGATGACGCTGGTATTTGGGAGCCCACCGCTTCCAGAGAGCCAGGACCAAGAGCAAGACACCCACCATGGCGCTCAGGATAACCAGGATTTTTATCAAGTATTGCCAAAAGGGAAAATCAGGCGCAGTCAGAGGCTGAAGGGATTCGGTTCCCTCGGCGGCCACGGTTAGAAAGATGTCTGCCAACCAATTCCCGAGCCAATCCATGCCGACGCTACCCCAACTGCTTAATGCGTTCTAGGGGACTGATGATGTCCGTGAGGCGAATGCCAAATTTCTCATTCACCACTACCACTTCCCCCCGAGCGATGAGTTTTTGGTTTACCAGGATCTCCAAGGGCTCTCCCGCCAGCTTGTTGAGTTCGATGACCGAACCTTGACCTAACTGGAGGAGATCATTGATAATCATGCGGGTACGGCCCAACTCCGCGGTTATTTCCAAAGGAATGTCCAGGAGAAGCTCCATGTTGGCGGCCTTCTCCTTTTTCTCGGGAGGGGCCGAATTTATGGACTCGGAAACCGGATCCAGGGACTCGGAAGTCGGATCCAGCTCTAGAGCATCGTCCCCTTGGGATTCAGTCTCCTTTTCCAGAGGCTTATCCCAGTCAAAATCCTCAACTGCTTGGGAATTATTCAAAGTAGCCATACGTCGAATATCCTCCGGCCTGATTTTTTAGGGTGGGGGATAAAGCATCTTCTGGATTTTGAAGGCTTTGGCATTATGGGTCTGGCCGGCGTGGCCGGTGAACTTGGGGACACTCTCCACCTTCCCCAGGAGAGAGTCGTTTACCCTCTTGTTGAACATGATGATGTCTCCAGCTGCCAGGTCCAACAACTCCTTGGCCCGCATCATGGTGGAAGCCAGTTCCACCACCACCTCCACTTCCATATCTTGAACCTGCTCCTGGATGCGGGAGGTCCAGCGATTGTCCTGTTCCAGTTGCTCGCTTTGGAATCCTGAGTAGAGTTTGCCTTTGATGGGCTCAATAGTGGCATATGGCAGGCACATAAAGATGAACCCATCGGTTTGCTCCATCTCAACCTGGAATTTACTAATCACCATGATGTCGTTGGGGGTGGCGATGCCCACGAACATTGGGTTAATTTCCACCCGGATGAAATGCATCTTCACGGGGTGTACCGGAGCCCAGGCCTTCTCAAGATCTTGGAAGGCCATGAGCACCACTTTCTGGATGATGCGCCGCTCAATGCCGGTGAAATCACGACCTTCGATTTTAAAGCGGGTTCGGGCGCTGCCTCCGAGGAAACACTCCACCAAGGCGAAAACGAGTTTACTGTCCACCACTATGAGACTTTGACCCCGCAAGGGGTCCATTTTATAGATGTTAAAACTGCTGGGTAACGGCAATGATCTGAGAAACTCTCCAAACTTCAACATCTGGACAAAGTTGGTCTGAATGTCCACAGTGCGACGTAGGATCATGGACAAAGAAATTCGAAAAGCCCGGGCGAAGTGTTCGTTGATCACCTCCATGGTGGGCATACGGCCCCGGATGATGCGCTCCTGGGAAGTAAAGTCGTAGGGGGTGATGCCAGCCTCCAGGGCCCCCTTGTCGGACTCCGCCTCGATTTCGCCATCAACCAGACCCTTGAGGAGGGCATCCACTTCTTCCTGGGATAAGACCTTGGACATGATGGATTCCTATTGAGCCACAAACTCGGTGAAAAAGACGTTGCTCACTTTCTTGCCGCCGGGGAGGGCGCTGACTCGTTTCTTAATTTCCTCCTTCAACTTCTCCTTGCCTTCCATGGTGGAGAGATCTAGATAAGTTTTGCTGCTCAAGAGCAAAATGAGGCCGTCTCGGATGTGGGGCAGAAATTTTTCCAGTTCCTTCTGGGACCCCTCACTATCCACCTCTTACGCCACCTTTAACTTCAAATACCGTCTAGTTTCTTTGTCGGCCAAGTTCACCAGAAAGGGATCCAGAGGCATGGTGACCCTGTGATCCAGGGGAACCTGACCTGCTTGAGCTTCCTTGCCCACGGGAGGCTCATCGGTCACCAAGACATAGGCCACCAGACCGCCGCCGATTAGCAACAGACCGAGGAAACCCATGATCAGGATTTTTATGACGCTCCGCTTGGACTTGGGTTTTTCCGGAAGAGGGGGAGTATCGGTATCTTGAACTTTGTCCTTGTTCATATCGACTCCGAGTCTGGGTTTAGCCTGCTTAGGAAGCAATGACTGTGCCAGTGAAGCTAAAACTTGAATCTCCCTATTATTCCTTTGTTTTATGGCCTTAGCCGATCAAGAAGAGGCCAGAGTATGGGTTTTAGCTGTCAAAGTTCGTCCTTTTCGTCAATATATTGACGGGGTCTGGCCATGGGAATGTTATTGCCATGCCCGGCATCCTGTGTTAAAAGAAAGTCAATATATTTGATAGGATAGGGGTGAAAGAGCTATGCCCCGACCCGGGGTGGCTGATTCTTACAGGCGACAGGCTCGAGCCGAGGGTTTTGTGTCCCGGGCGGTGTACAAGCTGAAGACCATTGATGAAAAATATCGGCTTTTTCGTCGGGGGCAGCGGGTGCTGGACCTGGGATGCAGTCCCGGTTCCTGGCTCCAGTTCATCGGTTCCCGGGTTGGGCCGGAGGGACTGGTCCTGGGTGTGGACCTTGAGGCGCCCAAACTTTCCTTGGTCCATCCCCTATACTTTCTTGCCGGGGATGTCTTAAGTCTAGACTTCGAAGCCATCCGGGCCCAAAGTCCTTACTTTGATGTGATCGTCAGTGATTTGGCACCCAAGACCAGCGGCATCAAGGGAGTGGATCAGGAGCGTTCCTTGGCATTGGCCCAGCGAGCCTGGGACGCGGCTCAGCAACTCTTGGCGCCGGAGGGGCACTTTCTGGTAAAGATCTTTGAAGGGCCGGACACCGCCAGCTTGGCGGCCCAACTTAAGAAAGCCTTTCGCCGGTTCCACCGCGTCAAGCCGGCGGGCTCGCGTGCAGCCAGTAAAGAATATTATCTTCTCGGCCTCGGCCACCAAGCCGGAAAAAGGCGGCAGGCCAAGAGTTCTTGACTAAGTCCAGGTGGTGAAGGAGGATGAGGCGCCCATGTCTGGTCATTCCAAATGGAGCACTATTAAGCGTAAAAAAGGCGCGGTGGACGCCAAGCGGGGTAAAATCTTCAGTAGATTGACCAAAGAAATCACGGTGGCCGCCCGTCTGGGAGGAGCCGACCCGGTTGGTAATTCTCGGTTGCGAGCCGCCATTGCCGCGGCCAAACAGGAAAATATGCCCAAGGACAATATTCAGCGGGCCATTAATAAGGGTACCGGGGAAGGTGGCGGCAGCAACCTGGAAGAGGTGATCTACGAAGGCTATGGCCCCGAAGGAGTGGCCATCATGGTAGACTCCCTCACCGACAACAAGAAGCGCACCGTGGCCGATCTGCGCCATCTTTTTACCAAGTATGGCGGCAGCATGGGTGAGCCGGGGTGCGTGGCCTGGATGTTCGATAAAAAGGGGGTCATCGTCTTTGACCAGGAGGTGGTGAAGGAAGATGAACTGCTCGAAGCCGCCCTGGAAAGCGGGGCCGAAGATCTGCAAAACACCGAGAGTCAATTTGAGGTGCTCACCGACCCGGCCACCTTCCTGGAGGTCAAAGAAGCGATGGAATCCAGGGGTTTTAACCCAATCCTGGCGGAGTTGCAGCTTCGTCCCCAAACCACGGTGGCCATTGATGAAGAAAACCGGGCGCAAACCATCTTAAAACTGGTGGAATCCTTGGAAGACCATGACGACGTGAATAACGTTTTCGCCAATTTTGACATTCCCGACCGCATCCTCGAGGCCCTGCTGTGATCCAGGTGGTGTTGGGGGTGGATCCGGGTTCCCGGTACACCGGCTTTGGGGTGATCCAGGGGAAAGATGGCCGGGTCAATCATTTGGCCCACGGCCAGATTGCGGCCAAGAGCTCTGCTCCCCTGGAATTTCGCCTGCGTCAAATTTATGACGGGCTCACCAACCTCCTCCAGGAGCACCGTCCCCACTGCCTGGCCCTGGAGGAAATTTTCTTAGCACAAAATGTCCGGACCGCCTTTATTTTGGGACAGGTGCGCGGGGTGGTGCTGTTAGCCGCCGCGCAGGCGGAGGTGCCCATTCACCTGTACCCGCCCTTGGTGGTGAAAAAGGCGGTGGTGGGTTATGGTCAAGCCACCAAGGTCCAGGTGAAAATGATGGTGGAAAACCTCCTGGGCCTGACCATAGTCAGCCATCATGCCGCAGACGCCCTGGCCGTCGGGGTCTGCCACTACTTCCACAGCCGTGTGGTGCCCACCTTATGATCGGCTTTTTAGAGGGCGAAATCCTCGCCAAACATGGGGTATCAGGTCCATATCTCCCTCCATACTTTTTATGCCCTGCCTGATCCTCCGGGGCCAGTGGCCCTGCATATCCATACCCGAGCCACGGATGACTCCATTGAGCTTTTTGGTTTTGTTGACCAAGACGAAAAGGAGATCTTCCTGGAACTCCTGAGGATTCCCCGTATCGGGGGCCGCATGGCCCTGAACATCCTGAGTGGCATTTCTCCCGAGGAATTCCGCCAGGCCTTGGCCCTGAGCGACGTCAAGCGCCTGTCCAGCATTCCCGGGGTGGGCCGCAAATCCGCGGAACGCATCACCCTGGAATTGAAAGGCCGCCTGGCCGCTACAACTCCGGCCCCGGTGGCCTCCCCCCAGGACCGGGAGCGCCAGGACGCACTGTCGGCCCTTCTGAACCTCGGCTACTCGAAAAACCTGGCGGAAAAGGCCTTGGATAAGGCCCACGCCCAAGGCGCCCATACCCTGGAAGACCTGCTGCGCCAGAGTTTGAAATATTTGGCGAAGTAAG
>JARRKO010000054.1:0-13487 GCA_037388025.1 Syntrophobacterales bacterium | reverse complement strand
TATCCTGGCCCTCCCCCATTTTTTACACATGATACGGATGGCCGATAAGAATGGTCTTGGCCCGGTAGAGCTGTTCCAGGAGCACCAAGCGGGACAGTTCGTGGGTGAGGGTCAGGCGGGAAAGGGCTAATCTCTCCTGGGCCGTGGCACAGGTGGTCTCATCCAGTCCCAGGTGCCCGCCGATGAGAAAGGCCAGCGGCCGGCCGTCCACCTCCCGTTGGGCCAGCCAGGCCGCGAATTCTTCGGTGGTATATTCCTTCCCCCGGGGGTCCAGGGCTGCGGCATAGGCCTTCGGGGGAATTTGGGCCCGCAGCCGGTCTCCCTCCCTGGTTTTAATCACCTCTGCCGCCAAGTTTTTCCTTTCCTTTTCCTCCCGGACGCTTTTCAGGGTGAGTCGAAAAAAAGGCTGGAGGCGTCGGGCATAAAAAGTCACCCCTTCCTGAATAAAGGCCTCTCGGGTTTTTCCCACCATGAGAATATGAACGTTGAGCATGGTTTGATGTTATCGAGCCTGCATGATATTAATCCTATCTTCTTTCCATAAACTCCGCTTTCTTTCCCCTCAGAGTGCCGATTTCCACCCGGAACGACTAAGAGCCACCCCGTCATAAAGATCATTTCACCGTCAGAACATTTTTGAAGGCTCGAGGGTAAGATGCAGGGCATAAGTGGCCTTGGCCACCAGGATACCGAAAAGAACCAGACCCAAAAAGCCAATAATCAGGGTAATGACCCGACCCGGACGGGTTTTGCCGACAATGTCGCCAAATCCTATGGTAAGGGCGGTTTCCAGGGCGAAGTAGATGCCGTATTCCCAGGAAATCTTTTCGATTTTGGCAAAAAGCACTCCGCCTAAAAGGATAAGGGCAAAGAGACTGATTAGAATAATGCGAAAATGCCAGATGGTGAAGAAGAAATTTATAAGGAACTCTAAAGAATTGTCCATGCGCGACTTCCTCCTACCTCGCGGTTTTCCTGCCAGCCGGACAGGAATGGCTGTCCAGGAATGGCCCGGTCCTCGAAAATTTTACCTATTTTGAAGCCCTTCAGGTGCTTTGATCAATGTTTTTAGTGATGGGTTGAACCCACTGTTTGGCGAGGTTCAAAGTCTAGGGATGGGCGCCACCGCCTGCTCGTGGACAGCCCCGGGCGGCTGTTCTACATGATTTTCGCAGAGGTCTCAAAATCGAACTTCTCCAAACAGGCAGAGAATTAATAACTAAATAACAAAGAGAGGGTGGGGGCATAGGTGTATGGGGTGTTCTTGCCGATGAGGTCCACCTGCACCCCCAGGGCCACACTGAACCAGGAGGTGGGCAGAAACTCCAGGGCCGGCAAGACGGTGACCAGGGCCGTGGACGGCTGATTGGCCTTATGCCCGGACATCCGGCCGGCATCCCAGGTGCTGAGCAGCTCCACCAGCAAGGCCCAGCGGTTGCGCGGCGATTTCCGCAGTGGCACTTCGAAGGCCAGATTGAAGGCGACCTGGTCCGGGTAATACACCCGAACGCCGTTGACCCGGCCATCGACAAAATTGGTGTACCAGATATTGGCATAGACCAAGATTGGCCCCTTAGGCAGATAGTTAAAATATTCGATGCCCCAGGTAAAGGCAAAGGCGCCGTTTCCCGTTTGATCGATGCCGAGCAATTTGGGTTCCAGGTTGTTGGCATGGCCGGTGGGAAAAAGTACGGCAAAATAACCCGTGACCGTGGGGGCTGTAGATTTGCCGTTGAGAAACATATATCTCAGGGCGACGCTGCTGTCGCCGAGGCTGCCGAAGTTGGCCGCTTGGTTGACCGGCCCCACATTGGAGGCCCAATGCTGGATGAAAGGGACCGTCACCTCGACATCCATCCGAGGCGCCAGACCGTAATAGAACACCACCGGCACCAGTAGGGACCGGTAATCTCCGGCCGCTAGAATCTGACGTTCCCTGGTTTTCTGGTCGCCCCCCACCGGACGCCGCTGCCAATTGGGGCTGAACACACCCCCCACAAAGTACAAGGTGGGATAAATCTGCAGGGTCCAGGTTTTAACAGGTTGGGTGATGGCGACGTCTGTGATGATGGGTCCCATGGTTCGGGGAAGGGGCGGTGCCGCTTCTTGTTCCGTTAGGGTCTGGGCGGACGGCGCCGGGCGCGGTTCATGGGACCAGGCCGGTGCTGAAGCGCCCAGCAGGAGAATGACCAAAATTGCAGAAATTAGACCTTTCAAGACACCATACTCGGCAACGGCAATGATCCTGCCTCAGCGGCTGACCCGTGGTGGGTGGGGCGCCGGCCCCTGCATCATCATAGTAACAATTTTTCAGACCATCAATCTGTTTTATCCTCGGAGTCCACCCTGTTATCCAGCAACAGAAACCGGCTTTTAGCGCTGGCGATCTTGCGGTGGTCGCGGCTGCGGGTGATTTCGGCCTCCGCGGTGCGGCGGCTGCCGTTGACGGAGGTGAGCACCCCCCGAACCCGGATGGCTTCCCCGGGCTTGAGGGGATGGTGAAAACGCACCTCCATGCTCAAAGTCACCCCCGGCCCGGCAAAATTCCACACCGCATGGGCCATCATTTCGTCCAGGAGTGTCGCCAAAATCCCCCCATGGATGACCTCGGCCCAGCCCTGGAATTCCCGGGACAAGGCCAGTTCTGTTTCCGCGGCCATGTCCTCCGGGAAGTAGGTCACTTTGATTTTCAGGCCCCGGGGGTTGTCCCGGCCGCAGACGAAACAGTAATGGTTATCAAGGGGGGTGATGTCCGGCGAGGAGGAAGTATTTTGGGGGGAGGAAGACATGCCATTACTCTCCGATGGTTTGTGATTGTCAGCCCTCGTGCGCAAAAATCGCCAGGTGGCGGTCCGGGTCAAAATTCTCCAAAAAGGCTTGTCCGATGAAAAATCTGCCCTGCTGAGGGATCCAAAAGTCTCCCAACCGAGCCTGTTCGGCTAAGGGACCCATTTCTCCCAACTCCTCCCCGTGCACCCGGGCCCGGGTGGAGGCCACGTTCCACATGTAGCGGGGATGCGTGATAAACTTCTGGCCATTGGGCAGCTGACCGGTGAGACTCATCCGCCCCGAACCCATGACCAAACCACCCAGCCGCTCCAGCATTTTCAAGAAGCCCTGCCGTTGCCAGAGAAAATCGGGAATCATCCCGCCCAGGACATTCAATAATTGGGTGGTGAAGGTTTCGTCCAGGGATACCTGCCAGTGCACCTGATAGTCTCCGGCCACCTCCACGGCAAAATTCCACGGTCCGGTCCAGGTGAGGCGTATCTGGCGCTGCAGTTGTTGGGACACCGCGCGGCCGAAATAGCGGGTGCAGGCCAGCTGGGGCGGGGCATCCTGAATGAAGGTCCAGTGCCCTTCCGGGTTACGGTGCCACACGGACGTGTAGCTCTGCCCCAAGGAGGACGCGGGCCAGCGCCTCAGGCACAGAATGTGCCCGGATTTGAAGGGTAAGCCCACCACCCCGTAACCAAGAAACCGCTCGTCGGTGCCGCGGGGAAGCTCTGCCCCCCGCTCTATGGCCTCCACCAGATTACCAGGCCCCAGCTCCATCAGTCCCTCTGTTTGATTTGAAAACGAGTGCTTAATTGCCTAAGTTCGTTAATTAACTAAGGACTTTTAACCGTATTGCCTTAAAACTCGTAAAATCCCAGTTGGTTCAGGATCTCGGCGTGGTCGACCTGGATGAGGGCCATGTCCTCCAGGCGCACGCCTCCCCAGCCGGACAGATAAATCCCCGGCTCCACGGTGACCAGGTTGCCGGCCTGCAGCACGGTATTGCGCTCTTTGACCGGGCTCAGGTTGGGGGCTTCGTGCACCGCCAGACCCACCCCGTGTCCCAGGGAGTGGCCGAAGGCCTCCCCATAGCCGGCCTGAACGATGACCTCCCGGGCCAAAGCGTCCCCCGCCAGACTCTCCATGCCGGCCTTAAGCCCGGCCTCGGCCGTTGCCTGAGCCCGGCGCACAATAGCATAAATTTCCCGGAAGCGCTCGGTGGCCTCCCCCAGGATTACCGTCCGGGTGAAGTCGGCGCAGTAACCTGAGATCCTGGCCCCCATATCAATGATTATAGGTTCCCCGGCTTGCAGAGGGTAATCTCCGGGTCGGTGATGGGGCCGGGCGCTGTTGGCGCCAGCGGCCACTATGGGGGAGAAGGCCAAACCCGCTGCACCTCCTTCCCGCAGCCGCCGCTCAATCTCCCAGGCCACCTGGTGTTCTGTGAGGCCCGGACGCAGAGAGGCCGCGACCTCGGAAAAGACCTTTTCGGTGAGGGTGAGGGCCTGGCGCACCATTAAAACTTCTTCCGGATGTTTCACCTCCCGCAAGCCTTCCACCAGCCCCTCGGTGGGCACCCATTCCACCTGGAGGCTGGCCTCGGCCGCAGCTTTGGTCAGGCGTTGGTATTGTCCGCAGGAAAGATAGGAAGGCTCAAAGCCCAAGCGGCCTCCGGGAAGACCTCCCAGTTGTTCAATAAACAGCGCGCCCATGCCGGGCTGGTAAATCAGGATATCAAACTCGGACACCTCAGCCTGAGCCCACTCCTGGTAGCGAAAATCAGTTAAGAGGAGGGCCTCGTCCCGGGTAATCAACAGAGACCCGCAGGACTCATGGAGAACCTCCTCCCGGGCGGTGAAGCCGCTGAGATACCGGCGGTTGTCGGGCCCGGAAACCAGAAAGGCGTCCAAACCCTGATCTGACATCAGCGCCCGCGTGGCGGCCAATCGACTTTTTATGACGGCGTTCAACATGTGCCTGCATTGTGAAAAAAACCTGCCCTAAAAGCAAGGTCCAGGCATTTTTTCCCTTAAAGAAAATGTCTCAGCGGTTCGAAAAGGGATTTGAAAAGTGGGCAAAAGCGCGTCCGGGGGAGAAGCTCGATCCATGGAAAAACTTATTGATTATCGCATGAAAGTCCTGGTGGTGGATGATTTCGCCACCATGCGCAAGATTGTCCGCAATATTTTGAAGCAGATCGGCTTTGAAGACATCATCGAGGCTGAGGATGGTAATGCCGCCCTCCGAATCCTCAAAGGTGACACGATCGGGTTGGTGGTTACAGACTGGAACATGCCCAACATGGGTGGGCTCGAGCTCTTGAAGGAGATCCGCCGTGATGCTCAAACCCAAAATCTCCCGGTTTTAATGGTTACAGCCGAAGGGCTCAAAGAGAATGTCATGGTGGCCATCAAAGCCGGGGTCAACAATTACGTGGTGAAACCTTTCACCGCTGAAGTCCTCCAGGAAAAGATCGAAACCATCTTTAAAAAATTGGCCAGCGCCTAAGAGGCCGAAGGCAGTGAGCCGGAAGGTTATCTTGCCAGACAAGTCTTTGGAATCCCAAAATTTAACGGCAATTATTGAACAACTTGCCCTCAAGGTAGTGATGCTGGAAGAGGACGATGTCCAGGGACTGGGTGCTTTTCTGGCCCAATTAGAGGAAGTCCAAGCTCAAGTCGACCAGGTTCAGGAATTGACCTCCCTTTTTCAGTACCTGAACGAGGTGGGGCAACGCCTGGTTATGCAGGAGGTGGAAACGGCTTCCCGGGCTTTGGATTTGTTGGGTCAGGGGGTGGTTCTCCTCCAGACTTGGGCCCGGGAGGAAGAGTGGCCTCCAGCGGGTGAAGCCTGGGAAAAATACTGTCGCCTGGTCCAGGAATTCGGTCTGGAAGGGGAGGGGTCAAGCTCACCTCCGGCGGTGGAGGGTGCGGAGACCCCTGTCTGGGATGACGCTGAGATGATGGCCAACTTCCTGACGGAGGCCCAGGAACACCTGGAGGGCATTGAAACCCGTCTGGTCTATCTCGAGCAACACTCGGAAGACCTGGAGGCGGTAAATGCCATTTTCAGGCCGTTCCACACGATCAAGGGGGTGGCCGGCTTCCTCAATTTGACCCAAATTCAGGAGCTAAGCCACGAGGTGGAGTGGCTTCTGGACCGGGTGCGGGATGGACAGGTCACGGTTACCACCGAACTGGTGAACCTGGTTTTGGAGGCGGTGGACCTCCTCAAGGAAATGCTCTCTGACTTGGAGAAGGCCTCGTCGGAGGGACGCAGCCCCACCACCTTTGACCTTGAGGTCATCAAGGCCAAAATCGCCCAGGTGGACGCCACTTCCTCCGCGGCCGCGTCCCGACTGGGGGAAATGGTGGTGAAGGAGGACAAGCTGTCCCCGGAGGAGTTGAGTGAGGCTCTGGAGTGCCAGCAGGTCATGGAACCCTCACAACTTTTTGGGGAGATGCTAGTCCAGGAAGGCAAGGTAGCTCCGGAAACGGTGGCCCAGGCCCTGGTGACCCAGCTGGCCGAGGGCAAACCCGCGGCCGAAACGGTGAAGGTGGACCTGTCCAAGGTAGACAACCTGGTGGACCTCATGGGGGAATTGGTCATTGTCCAGAGCCAGGTGCGCCAGAACCAGAAGATCGAGGAACTGGCAGACCAGAAACTGGAGCGGGACCTGGGACAGATGGCTCGTATTACCTCGGAATTGCAAAAAATTTCCATGTCCCTGCGGATGGTGCCCATAGGCACAACCTTTCGCAAAACGGTGCGGTTGGTTCGGGACCTGTCCCACAAAATGGGAAAGGAAGTCAATCTCCAATTGGACGGCGAGGACACCGAGATCGACCGCAGCATGGTGGAGGCCATCTACGATCCCCTGGTGCATCTGGTGCGTAATGCCGTGGACCATGGCCTCGAGACCCCTGAAGTACGCCGGTCCCGGGACAAACCCGCCACCGGTAACTTGTGGCTCCGGGCCTATCACAGGGGCGGGGACATCATCATCGAGATCGAGGATGACGGGCAGGGCCTCAACCGGAAGGCCATTCTGGCCAAAGCCCGGGAGCGGGGTCTGGTGGCGCCCGAGGAAAACCCCAGTCCAGAGCGTATCGACCACCTCATCTTTGAACCCGGGTTCAGCACCGCCAAGGAGGTCACCAATGTCTCCGGCCGGGGTGTGGGGATGGATGTGGTCAAAGAAACCATTAACCGTCTGCGGGGCAAAATCGATATTGCCTCCCGGACCGGGGAGGGTAGCCGCTTTCTGCTCCGCCTGCCCCTGACCCTGGCCATCATCGACGGCATGGTGGTGCAGGTGGGAGCCGAACGCTACATCATTCCCACTGTGGGAGTGCAGGAAACCCTGCGCCCCCGGAGGGAGGATTGCTTCACGGTCCAGGGACAGGGGGAGGTCATCCAGGTCCGCAGCCAGCTCCTGCCCCTGGTGCGCCTGCATCGGCTCTTCGGGGCCAGCGATGGTGAGATTCACCCCTCCGAAGCCCTCGTCATGGTGGTGGAGCACGAAGGGGAAAACCGGGCCCTGCTGGTGGATGACATCCTGGGAAAGCAGGAAATCGTCATCAAGTCCCTCGGTCCCTTGTTCCAACAGCAGGAAGGCCTGGCCGGGGGCACCATTTTAGGAGATGGCCTGGTGGGGTTGATTTTGGATGTGGCCAGTCTGTTTCATCTGGATAGCAGGGAGTCGAATATAGAACAGGATTGAAAATCGAGGCATTTCCATGTCGCATTCAAGACGTCAGGAGGATTCTCTGATGTTGGGCCGGAGTTTGCATTACTCTTACTCCGCTCTCCAGACTCCCTGATGATAGAAAAGTTATTTGAGTAAAGGAGATGAACCGTGTTTAAAAGCATGACCCTTGGAAAGAAAGTTGGCTTCGGTTTTGGATTAATCCTATTGCTGTCCGCTTTGGCAGGCGGGGTGGCGCTCTGGAACATGAACAGCGTTGAGGGGAAAACCACCATCCTGACTGAAGAATACCTCCCGGAAGTGAAGGTGCTCACCAAGGCGGAGGAGAAATCTCTGGAGACCATGTACCAGGTGCGTGGCTACACCTTATCTGAAAAAACTTCCTATCTTGAAGCGGGTCGCAACAATTTGGCCGAGGTCAAAAAATCCCTCCAGGAGGCCAAAGAACTCGCGGCCAGGTCCCCCCACCTTGTGAAGCTGAGGGAAGCAGCTCCCAAATTTGAGGCCCAGGTCCTGAAGTACGAGGACTTGCTAAATAACACCGTCTCCCAGATTGAAAGATTGGGGCAGATTCGCAAGACCATGGATGAGGCCGCCAAAAAATTTATGGGCAGCATCAACGTCTATATAAAAGAACAAAATGAAGCGCTGTTGAAAGATATCAAGGCGGGCACGGAACATGCCAAACTTGGTGAGACTGTGCAAAAGAGCATCCTGGCCAATGACATTGTTGATCTTGGGAACGCCATCCGCATCGCGAATTTCCGGGCTCAAACCCTGAATGACCGCAAGGTGGTGCAGGCCGCTTTAGAAAATTTTGAGCAGATACAGCAGAAAATCAATATCCTCCTGCCAATTACCTATTCGGAGGTTTTTAAGAAGGAATTGTCGGGAGTTGAGGCTGGAGCCCAGGCTTATAAAAAAGCCATACTCGATATGCTTTCCACCTGGCACGAATTGGCGGAAATCACTACAAATCGTGAAGCTGCCGCCAATGAGGTCCTAGGGGGAGCGAAAGACACCTGGGCCAAGGGTGAGGAAGGTATGCTAAACATGGCCAGCGAAACCCTTTCTTCTCTTGGGACCGCCACCATTATCATGCTTCTTGGTTTGGGCTTGATCTTGGTGCTGGGAATCACATTGGCCTTTTGCATCAGTCGCAGTATTACCAGAACGGTTACCCGTATAGTCAATTCACTCTCGGAGGGCTCCGACCAGGTGTCCTCGGCCGCCACCCAGGTGTCCTCTTCCAGTCAGTCCCTGGCCCAGGGGTCCAGCGAGCAGGCGGCTTCTCTGGAGGAGACTTCGGCCTCCCTGGAGGAGATGGCCTCCATGACCCGCACCAATGCGGACAACGCCCGCCAGGCCGACGCCCTCATGGGGGAGACCGCCCGGGTAGTGGAGACGGCCAACTCCTCTATGACCCAACTGGCCACTTCCATGCAGGAGGTCTCTGCGGCCAGCCAGGAGACGGCCAAAATCATCAAAACTATCGACGAAATCGCCTTCCAGACCAATCTTTTGGCCCTGAATGCCGCGGTGGAGGCGGCCCGGGCCGGAGAAGCCGGGGCCGGCTTTGCGGTGGTGGCGGATGAAGTCCGGGCCCTGGCCATGCGGGCCGCGGAAGCTGCCAAAAATACCGCTTCCCTCATCGAGGGTACGGTATCCAAGGTGAAGGACGGTTCTGAGCTCATGGGCAAAACCACCGAGGTCTTCTCCCAGGTGACGGGAAGCACCGGCAAGGTAAAGGAGTTGGTGGCGGAGATCGCCGCGGCCAGTGGCGAGCAGGCCCAGGGGCTGGACCAGATCAACAAAGCCGTGAATGAAATGAACCAAGTTACCCAGCAGGTGGCGGCCAACGCCGAAGAGAGCGCCAGCGCTTCGGAGGAACTGAACGCCCAGTCCGAACAGATGAAAGGGGTGGTGCACGAACTGGTGGCTCTGGTGGGCGGCGGCGCCAACGGCAGAGGCCAGGTAGCAGGGTTTTCCCGGGCGGGAGGTAACGGCCAGGGGCGTTTGGGCAAGATCCGCCAGGCCCTGGGGCAAGACCAGGAAAAACCGGCCCCGGAGCGGCCCGCTCCCCATCAGGTCATCCCTTTGGAAGAGGATAATTTTAAGGATTTTTAAAATTTACACCGATACATTTCACAAAACCCAGGGGAGAGGTGTGGCATGGGTTGTCCACCCGCCGCACCCCCTCAGCGGGGAAAGATAAGGAGAAGGCATATGGCCCAGGCAGCCAGGGCATTGGATCAGGTCACCATGGCTCTGCACGAGCGGGAAGGCAAGTATCTCACCTTCACCCTGGCCAACGAGGACTATGGTCTGGAGATCCTCAAGGTTCGGGAAATTATCGGCATGATGGACATCACCGCCATCCCCCAGACCCCTTCCTATGTCAAAGGGGTGATTAACTTACGGGGGAAGGTGATTCCGGTCATCGATCTCAGACTCAAATTCGGTCTGCCCCCCATGGAATACGGGGAACGCACCTGCATCATCGTCGTCGAAGTAAAAACCCAGGACGCGATGCAGATGGGGGTGGTGGTGGACACCGTCTCCGAGGTGATGAACATTAACGGGGGTGACATCGAACCCGCGCCCTCCTTTGGGACCCGGGTGGACACCAAATATATTCTGGGCATCGCCAAGGCCCGGGGGACCATCAAGATACTGTTGGACATCGACCAGGTGCTGAGCCCCAAAGAACTGGCCGGGCTCGAAGGTTTGGGAACCTAAACTCGGGGGTGTTTGTGGCGGCGTATTCCAGCAATTGCCCCAGGAGGCGAAAATGGCCCCGGCCCTCTGTCCCCCGGGGTTCAACTCCGGGCCGATCCTTTCTGATGCCGAATTTTTTCGGTTTTGCCAGTTAATCCATCGGCACGCTGGCATCCACCTTACCACTCAAAAAAAGGAGTTGGTGCGGGCCCGTCTGGTGAAGATCTTACGGTCCCGCTCCCTGAAAAGTTTTCAGGAATATTATGGCAGGTGTTGGCAGACAAAAGCGGAGCCGAGCTTGCCAGCCTCCTGGACGCCATTTCCACCAACCTCACCGCTTTCGGTCGGGAGCCGGGTCACTTTCATTACCTGGCGCAAGAGATTCTGCCGGGTTGGGGTGAAGTCCGTGGACCGCTGCGCAAAAACTTCTGGAGCGCCGGCTGCTCCACCGGCGAGGAAGCCTATACTCTCGCCATGATCATGCTGGACGCCTTCCGCCAGGTGGATCTCTCAGGGGTGACGATCTACGCCTCCGACCTGAATACTCAAGTGCTGTCCCAGGCCGAGCAGGGCATTTATGCTCACTCCCGGGTTGAACCCCTTCCGGTGGAATGGCGGCGGCGGTTTTTCCAGAAGGGTGTCCGGGATAGGGAGGGCTATGTCCGGGTAAAAGCCGAAGTGCGGCGTTTGGTGCAATTCTTTCGATTCAATCTTATGGAGCCGTTTCCCTTCCGGGAAGAAATGGACATCATTTTTTGCCGTAATGTCATGATTTACTTCGAGAAAAAAACTCAGTCGGAGTTGGTGGAGAAATTCTTCCACACGCTGAAGCCTGGAGGGTATCTGTTCATTGGCCATTCGGAGAGTTTGTGCAACTACCAGCATCTCTTCAGATACGTCAAACCGGCGATTTACCGTAAATAGGGGTCAGGGAGATGCAGGTCGTGGTGGGAGTTGCCGACATGAAGGTCAGCAGCAAGCCTGAAGAGGTGCTGGTGACCCACGCCCTGGGCTCCTGCATCGGGGTAGCCATCTATGACCCGCAGGTTAGAGTGGGAGGAATTTTGCACTTTATGCTACCGGAGTCCTCGCTGGACCCCATGAAGAGCCGGGAGAATCCATACATGTTTGCGGACACCGGTCTCCCCCGCCTCTTCCAGGAGTGTTATCAGTTGGGGGCGGAAAAATCCCGGCTCCAAGTGAAAGTAGCAGGGGCCAGCCAGGTGTTAGGCGGCAGGGAATGTTTCCAGATCGGCCGACGGAATTTTGCGGCCTTGCGCAAAATCTTTATGAAAAACAATGTGTTGATTGACAAAGCCGACGTGGGCGGCACCACGGCCCGGACCTTGTTCCTGGAAATCGCCACAGGCAACGTCTATATCAAGGTCATGGGCCGAAATGCCATAGTCTTGTAGGTAACGGGAATCATGAGCCTCGTACCCCAGGTGTTAAAGTCCCTGAAAACCCTGCCCCCCTTTCCCCTGGTGGCCAAGCGGGCCCTTTTAATTCTCGGCCAGTCGGAAGTGAGCCTCCAGGAGTTGGTGGAAATCATTAAATATGATCCGGCCATCACCGCCAATATTTTGCGCATCAGCAACTCCGCCTTTTTCGGCTTGCGACGGGAGATCCATTCCCTTCACCAGGCTCTGTTGCTGTTAGGGACCCAGGAACTCTTGAAGATCATCATAGCCAGTGGCGCCACCAGGGTCTTTTGCCGGCCGACACCGGGTTATTTCATCGACCGCCTGGGACTTTGGCGCCACTCAGTGAGCTGTGCTTTGATGGCCGACCTGCTGGCCCGGGAGTTGACCATGGCGGAGCGGTCCACCAGCTTCACCGCCGGTCTTCTCCATGACATTGGCAAACTGGTGCTAAGCCTTTATGTGGACCAGAAATTTTCAGAGATCATCGAAGTCGTGGAAAACCGCGGCTTGTCTTTCCAAGCCGCGGAAAAGGAGGTTTTAGGTATCGACCACGCCCAGTTGGGGGGTGAGATGGCCCGGTTGTGGGATTTCCCTGACCGTCTACGTTTGGTCATTTACCTACACCATCTGGACAAGCCGGAGGCCTTTGCCGACGACATGGTTTTGTTAATTTATCTGGCCGATCTCATGGTGCTCATGTTCGGTCAAGACCTGGGCGCGGATGGCCTGGCCTATGAAGGGTATCCCGAAGTTCTGCGACATTTCCATCTGCGGGAACGCGACCTGGAGAAAATTTTGCTCAACTTCGAGAGTTCCTGGCAGGAGGCCCAGGTCATCTTTGGTCTAATGGGGAACGATGATGGCCTACAATGTGCTCATCGTGGATGATTCGGCCACGATGCGGGCCCTGGTGCGCAAGGTGTTGAAGATCTCGGGCCTTGAGTTGGGGGAGTGCTTCGAGGGGGCCAATGGCCGGGAAGCCCTCGAAATTTTAGAAAACCACTGGGTTGACTTGATTCTCTCGGACCTGCATATGCCCGAGATGAACGGCGCCGCCCTGGTTCAGGCCCTGCGACAGAACCAGATGTGGCAGACCATTCCCGTAGTGCTGATCACCACGGAGGGTCGCCAGGAAGTCCTGGCCCCCTTCTTCGATAAAGGAATCCAAGGGTATATTCGCAAACCGTTTCATCCGGAAGACATTAAAGAAAAATTGCAAAACATCCTGGGGGAGGCTTGGGTGCCCCATGCTAGAGAGCTTGAAGGTTGCGACTTTTGAAATACTGGAAACCATGTTTTTTATTTTCCCGGAACGCCTGGAGGATAGCGCCGAACTGTTCCACGGCCCAGGCCTGCGGGCCTGGGTGCCGGTGGAAGGGCCTAAAAAATTTCGGGTGGGGCTGACGGTTACTCTGCCCCTGGCCCGAGAGATGGCTGCCAACTTCTTGGGATTGGAAAAGGACGAAGTTCCACCTGATAATTTGGAGGACGTCCTCAAGGAGACAGCCAACATGGTGGCCGGATCCTTGCTGTCTCAGGAGAAAGTCCCCGAAGCCTTTCATTTGAAACCTCCCCAGGCCATGCGCCTGGATCTGGATAACCAGGATTGGCAAAATAATTCACATCGCCTCCTGCTGGCGGTGGAAGATGCCGGACTGGAGGTGTTCCTGGAGAAGACAAAATAGGGTGTTCGTTCATTCTCCTTTCCAGACCGGGGAAAGGGCGAGAGAATATGGAACCGTCACAAACCCATAACGCCGATGCCCCCCTCCGATCGGTAACGTTCTTGGTCCTCTCGCCTTTTTTCCCCAAATACCTTCAAGGGCAACCAAGCCCGGAACCCCTATAAACCATGGGCA
>JARRKO010000053.1:0-13499 GCA_037388025.1 Syntrophobacterales bacterium | reverse complement strand
CCTGGCCTGTCTACGGCTAGTTTGCCGGGTTGGATAATTATCAGTTGTGTGGTGCAGGTTCGGATTGTTTTTTGCCTAATGGTAGAGGGGGTGGCCGGGGGCTCGCCGTTCCGCCGGCCTCCCCCTCTTCCTTTAGGCAGAATACATGCGGAACCTGCTCCACTCAAGGGATAATTATCCAACCCGGCAAACTAGCCGTAGACAGGCCAGGGTGGATTGATTTGAATTTTAGGCTTCTTGTGGTTTAATCATAACCAAAAGGAAAAAGCAGGTTTTGCTTGTGAAATGATGTAGCCCGGCTGCCGAAATTTTTTAAGAAAAATTTTGGAATGGTGGTCTGGGGCGATTCGAGGTTAGCAAATGGCTGTGGTCGCGGTATTTACCGCCCTGCATGAGGAAAAAGAAATTTTGGCTGGAATGCTGGGCCTGGCCGGCTCGCCTCAGTCGCGCGTTTGGACCGGACAACTGGGATCAACCACCATCTATCTTTATGGCCCTGATCAAATCGGCAGGGTGCCCGCGGCCATTGAAACCTTGAAGTTCTTCCATGAGCATGGGAAGCCCGACTTCCTGATAGTGGTGGGCATCGCCGGCGGCATGCAAATCACCGGGGTCGGCTTGGGAGACATCATCATCGCGTCCACCGTTACTGACATCGCCTGCAGAAAAATTAGAGAAGACCAGGGAAAAATGATCGATGATTATCGACCCAAGACCTACAAAGGAGATGCCAGAATAAAAGAGTATCTTTGTTCCTCCTGTTTTAACCTGGAAAAGTGGCAAGGCGAGGTAACCAAGGCCGCGGGGTGGCCGGCCGGAAATCGCCCCCAAATCCTCTATGGCACCCTGGCCTGCTCCGATGCCGTGGTGGCCAGTCAGGAATGGCTGACCGCGATAGGCAGCCATTTATGCGAGCTGTGGCCCGATCTTTTGGGGATAGAGATGGAAGCCGGCGGTGTCTGCGCGGTGGCCGAGGAATTCGGTTTGCAGGTAGCGGTGGTAAGATGCATCTCGGATTACGCCAATCCCACCAAATCCGATAACGAGTGGCGGCTGCGGGCCATGAACACGGTGGCCTACCTCCTCAAATCTTTAGACTTCGACGCCATGATGGGAGTAATCGATCAAGAGCGGGAAGAAAATCCTGGATAAAAGCGCGGCAAATCAGGGATGGCAAAGAGGGGGCCCGGTGTGGATGGCATTACGACTACTCAATCCGCAGAGTACTGAGAAAACATAGCAATAATTTCTTTCAGCATCGCCTCGCTGTTCTCCATACAGTCATGGTGCGCACCCGGGATCTGCCTCACTCGCACCGCGGTATTTCCTGCTTCCCGGGCCAGGTTGGCCAGGGCTTCCGGTTCCCAGGGCTCGGTCAAGGGATCGTGTTCCCCCCTGATGAGTAAAATGGGCACCTTTATCTGGCCGATATGCTTATAGATCATGGCACTATGAGCCTCGGGGCCGGACATGAACCACCAGGTTTTATAGGTGTAGATTTCACTATGGAGGGGCTCGAGGGTGGGGCCGGTGGCCCGATAGACCACAAACACTTCATCATGAGGGCTGTTGTAAGGGTCATCCCCCAGCACGGCTAGAGCTTTCTCGAATATTTCTTCGTAGGCGGGGCGACTGCCGTAACTTGCAAACCTTCTTTTCTTCGAGTCCGGACCTGAAAACGCAGCTCCTTCGAGGATCAATCCCCTGACGTTCCTGGGTTGTCGGTGAGCCGCCCAGTGGACGAGCATAGCGGCGCCCAGGCTATATCCCAGGATAAAAATGTTCCTGAATCCTGCTTTGGTCAAAAATTCCACCGCAACATCAATATCCTTTGGCGTGTCATCGAAAATACCCTTACCGGTGATCTGGCCGGCGGAGGCCAACCTGGTATTGATGGACAGGGAGTTGAAGCCCTGTTCCAGCAGGGCGTGCGGCAGCAGGCGCGGCGTGCCCCGGGCGAGGAAATGGCCGAGCAACCCGTGAATCTGCAGCAATATGGGAATACCCAGGACTTCCTCTATTTGCTGGTATGCACGAGTAACCAAAAGACCGTTGACCAGGAAGCCGTCCTGGGCAGTCAAGCCGATCAAACTTTGCTTTTCGGGTAATCCGGGAGCGACCATTTAATTAGCTTTTGAATTGAACTTATCCGAACCGGTCGTTAAGCCAGCGAAAGATTATTTGTCCAAGTTCGGCATATTTCTTCTGAAAAGTATGATTAGCCTCCAGATAAGCGGAAGATACGTCCGGATTGCCCGCGTCTTGGGCCAGGCGTTGGAGATCTGCGGTTTCCCGGGGCTCGATGTTATCGTCGTTGAGGCCCTGTACTAGAAGAAGGGGAACCTTGATAGCGCCGATGTGTTTGTAGGCCATGGCCCCATGAGCCTCGGGCCCTGCCAGGGCCCACCAGGTTTTCAGGGTGTATACATCAGTGTGTTCGGGGAGGGAGGTGGGTCCGTGAGCCCTTTTGACCACAATGGTCTCATCCCTAGCAGGCTCTTCTTCGGGCTCGGGATGGAAAAGACGGCGGGCCCATTGGTAAACCTCGGCATATTCAGGTTCACTGGCAAATCTCTCCCAACGGCGGCGTATCGTATCCGGCATGGAGAAGGGGGTGGCAATGGCAATTACCCCCAAAAAATCGGGGTATGTAACCGGATCATTCCTCAAAGCCCCGTAGCGGATGGCCAGGCAGCCACCCAGACCGTGGCCGGCCAGAACGAGTTTTTTAAATCCCATCCCCCGAACAAAGTCAAAAACTGCGTCGATTTGCGGGATGACGTCATCGAATATGCCAAAGCCATAAAAAAGGCCAAGATTGGCCAGCAGGGTATTCATGGTTAGGGAGGAATAACCCTGACGGGCCAAAAAGATTGGGAGGAAATGCTCGGTTTCGTCTAATAAATTGCCGATGATGCCGTGAAGGCGGATTATTATCGGTTTATTTTCAACATGTTCTTTTTGGGTCACCAGGTGACGGAAAATGACATCGACTTTATGATGATCAAAGGGAATCGAGATAATTGTCCCGGAAAGGTGCTCTAGGGCCATTTATGGTGATTTCCTTGCCGGCGTCTGCTCTTATGGCAGCCAAGTATGGTTAATTGAAGATGTTATCAACATAAGGGTCGGATGAACTCTTGTCAATTCAGATCCTCGTCAGCACCCCTAGCAGATTAGATATGTTGACTTATTAAAACCACCCTCTTATCGTAAAGATTGACAAGTCCTGATCGGGCGGCGCCTGAACCAGCCAGCCAGGAGGCCTTATGTACACTTCCGCATACCGACGCAAATTAACCACCCCGGACCAGGCGGTGGAGTCTTTGAAAAACTCCCAGATCATTACCCACAGTATTGCTAACGGGGAGCCTCCGGCCCTGCTGGCGGCCATCGCCCGGCGCGTCCGGGAAGGAGATCTTGCCGATCTTACGGTCTATACCATGTATCCCATGGAGTACTCCATCAAGACCATCCTCTCTCCTGATCTGGCCGACCGCATCATAGTGAATTGCTGGTTTGTGAGCAGTGCCGACCGGGATTTGATCGGGCGGGGCATAGACCATTTTGTCCCCAATGAATTTCACCAGATTCCAAGATTTTTTCGTGACTTTATCAAGTTGGACGTGGTGGTGGCCACCGTCTCCCCCATGGACAAAGCGGGCTTTTTCAGTTTTGGCACCACAAATGATTACATTAGCACAGCAGCCAGGTACTGTGGGAAGCTCATAGTGGAGGTAAATCCACACATGCCCAGGGTGTTTGGAGATTCCCTCCTGCATATTTCCGAGGTAGACGGCATAGTGGAAAACGAGGCTCCTATCATGGAAGGTGTCCTTGAAAGGCCCAAGCCCGAGGCCGACACCATCGGCCACCTCATTGCTGAAATGGTGCCTGATGGAGCGACCCTGCAATTGGGTATCGGGGCCATTCCCAACGCAGTTTGTCAGTACCTGGAAAACCACCGTGATCTGGGCATTCACACCGAGCTCTTCTGCCCCGGCATGGTGGACTTGATTCGCAAGGGAGCGATTACCGGCCGCCGCAAGAACCTGAACCCTCGCAAGCACATTTTTACCAATGCCTTGGGAGATAGGGATATGTATGCCTTTATGCATGACAATCCCAGCATGGCAAGCTATCCGGTCTCATATACCAATGACCCCCGGGTGATCTCCCAGAATGACAACATGATCTCCATCAACTCCACCATCGAAGTGGACCTTCTGGGGCAATGTAATTCCGAGTTTTTGAAAGGGCATGAGTTCAGTGGTGCCGGAGGGCAGCTGGATTATGTACGCGGGGCCTTTCATTCTCAGGGAGGTAAGTCAATAATTGCCTTTTATTCCACGACGCACCAGGAAGAGGTGTCGCGGGTCGTCCCCAGTTTTGCTCCTGGAACGGTGGTCACCACTCCCAGGATGGATACGCATTTTTTGGCCACGGAATATGGGGTGGTCAATCTGAAAGGCAGATCCACCAAGGAACGGGCTTTGGATATTATCAGTATCGCCCACCCCAAATTTCGGGATGATTTGCTCAAAGAAGCCCAAAACATGGACATTTTGTGAAGGTAAAATGATCAGTTTTGCAGCTGCTCTAATTATGGGCTGATCAAGTCTAAGAATCTCTTTTCAGAATTACTGCTCAATCTTCGCTTGACGCCCGGAAGGTCCCGCCGGGCCCTTCTGAGGTTTCATTGCTTAACCCTTAAAGTTACTAATCCTGAAGCCTCTACCCACGGCCAGATCAAAGGCCCGGGCCACACTTATTAATTGTAGCGTGAAATAGATTAACTTTTCACCCTCACCCTAACCCTCTCCCTCAAGGGAGAGGAAATAAAAGGAAGATCAGAATCAACCAATTTTCCGCTCAGAGTGATAATCGCCAACGCTTGAAGGAGAAAGCCTCATGAATCCGGAACAGGGTGAGACGCGCCAGGAATGGGACAGCCTGGGAGAAATCGACATCCCGGCCCAGCGCTATTGGGGGGCGGGGACCCAGCGGTCGCTGCGCCATTTTGCCATCGGCACGGATCTGATGCCCCCAGAGGTGATCCGGGCCCTGGCCCAGGTCAAGAAGGCCACCGCCCTGGCCAACCGGGACTTGGGCCGGCTCCCGGCGGATAAGGCCGCGCTTATTATTCAGGCTGCCGAGGAGGTCATAGAGGGAAAGCTGGACGGCAATTTCCCCCTGCGGGTCTGGATGACAGGGAGCGGCACCCAGTGCAATATGAACGTTAACGAGGTGATCGCCAATCAGGCCATTGAGCTGGCGGGTGGGGTGCTGGGCAGCAAGGACCCCATTCACCCCCACGATCACGTCAATATGTCGCAATCCTCCAACGACGCCTTTCCCACCGCCATGCATCTGGCCGCTCTGGAGGGAATTGAGGAGCGCCTTAAGCCTGCGGTCAGGCAACTGAGGCGGGCTCTGGATGAGAAAGCTAAGGGCTGGGCGGATATCGTCAAGATCGGCCGGACCCACCTGATGGACGCGGTGCCCCTGACCCTGGGCCAGGAGTTTTCCGGTTATGTGGGGATGCTGGACCATAACCTGGAGAGAATCGAGATGGCGATGTCCGGGCTTTATCAGGTGCCTTTGGGCGGGACCGCAGTGGGCACAGGCCTGAACGCGCCCCAGGGCTTCGGTGAGGTGGCCATCAAACACCTGGCCAAGCTTTCCGGTCTGCCCCTGGCGCCGGCACCCAACAAGTTTGCCCTCTTCGGGGCTCACGACGCCCTGGTTTGGGTCAGTGCCGGGTTGAAGACCCTGGCCGGGTCACTTTATAAAATCGCCAATGACATCCGCCTGCTGGGGAGCGGGCCCCGGGCCGGCCTGCAAGAACTGGTGCTGCCGACCAATGAGCCGGGGTCCACTATGATGCCCGGTAAGGTCAACCCCACCCAGTGCGAAGCCCTGGCCATGGTGGCCGTGCAGGTGATGGGCTACGATGCCGCGGTGGCCTTGGCCGGGGCCGGGGGGTATCTGGAGCTGAACGTTTACAAGCCGCTCATGATCTTTAATGTCATGCAGTCCATCCGCTTGCTGGCGGACAGCTGTCATAACTTCGCCTATTACCTAGTGGTGGGGCTTAAACCCAATAAGGAACAGATCGAGGCCCACCTGCGGCGCTCTCTGATGCTGGTCACCGCGCTCGCCCCGGTAATTGGATATGACCGGGCCGCCCGGATTGCCCATCTGGCCCTGGATCGGGAGGTGACGCTCAAGGAAGCCGCGTTGCAGCTCGGTTACCTCTCCGCGGAGGACTTCGACCGCCTGGTGGATCCTGCCAAGATGGCCCGTCCGGGCGATTAACCTAATTGAGGATTGCTGAAGAAAGTATTTGGGAGAGGGGGCCAGGGGTATCCACAGGTTGAAAACCTGTGCCACTGACCCCTGCCCCTCTCCCAAACCCTCTCCCCCAACCCCTTAAGTTAAACGGTAGCACGGGCTTCCAGCCCGTGCTCACCTGTTCATCTTCTGTTTAATTACTTTAAAAAATTTTGCAGTAAGGCACGGCAACTATCTGTATAATACTGCAGGAGATACGGCATGGGTCCTTTCCTTTCGGGGGATGGCTGGATTCGGGGGCTGATTCGCTTTGGCCCCGGTCGGTTGGCTGTCGTGGTCATCCTGCTGGCTGTTACCCTGTCCCTACCCCCCGCGGCGTGGGCTGATTCTCCCCAAGCCCAGGAAATCAAAGGCCGACTGGAACTCCAGGAATATCTAGTTTACGAACTTCCTAACCTCAAGTCTGGAGATAATCTCTCCATTTACCTAAAAGGTACCTCCGACACCCTGGACCCCTTCGCGGCGATCCTTAAGCCAGGGGTGGATCTCACCACCCTGCAGCAGAAATATCTCCCGGAATTGAAGCGGAATTGGTACCTTTACCAGGCTGCACCCGAAGCCCTGGCGGAGCTCAACGACAAGTTTTTCTCGGCGTGGGACGACAACTCCGGCCCGCAACACAGCGCCAGGTTTACTTTTACCGTCCCCTCCCCTTCGGGCCTCTACCGCCTTTTGGTCTGCAGCACCCCCTGGCGCGCCACGTTCGGTGATTTTCGCCTACTGCTTGGTCTCAACGCTAAGGAGCCCCTAACAGACCAGACCCGTCCCACCGGACTCCTGCTGGCCAACCACAGCGAGACCGTCTGGCAGGCGGCCCACCGGGTGGATGAGATCGAGGGGCAACTGACTCCGGAGCAGCAATTCCGCAGTGTGGGGCTTAATCGCATCTACGCGGGTGAAACCCTCTATGTTCACCTGGAGGTTACCTCAGGCAGCCCTCCCACCGTGGTCCTGCAGGAC
Source organism: Syntrophobacterales bacterium (assembly GCA_037388025.1). Lineage (GTDB taxonomy): Bacteria > Desulfobacterota > Desulfobaccia > Desulfobaccales > 0-14-0-80-60-11 > JBGSLA01. The sequence goes on along the minus strand of JARRKO010000053.1, from coordinate 6,185 downwards.
TACAGCGGCATCCCCCTGGCCAGTGCCCAAGCCGGCAAGAAGAACAACGTGCTGGTTTTGGCTTATACCTTTACGGAAACCGACAACAACCCCCGCCTGCGGGTCTTTTTCCCCTACAAGCCCGGGGAGACTCCTATCAGCACCTACCGCCTCCTGGTCGGCCTCAATACTCCCCAGGTGCTCACCGGCAAGGCTGCCAAACGGGGAAGCCCCATTATCCAGCATCCCATCCCGGTGGAAATCGGTCTCAAGATGGAGCAGATTAGCAACGTCAACCAGCAGGAAGAGAATTTCGGTGTGGTGGCCAGCCTCAAGCTCGTCTGGCGGGACCCGAACCTGGGTTTCAACCCGGAGGAATGCCATTGTTCCATCAAGACCTTCAGCGGAGACGCGTTTCAGCAGTTCGTGGCCGACAAGGGCTTGCGCTGGCCGGAATTTGCCATCTTCAACCAGCAGGGGAACCGTTGGGCCCAAAACCGTCTGGTGATGGTCTGGCCCGATGGCTGGTGCATCTATTTCGAACGATTTTCCGCCACCCTCCAGGCTCCGGATTTCGATTTCCACAGGTTTCCCTTCGACCGCCAGGACTTCTACATCCGCATAGATTCTCTGCGCCCCAACTGGATTTTCGTTTTCGAGTACCTGCCGGGGTTCAATGAATTGGGGAAACAATTGGGTGAAGAGGAGTGGGTAGTCACCGGCTTCGACACCCAGTTCTCCACCCAGACCGCGACCACTGATCTGTCCAGCTCCCGTTTTTCTTTTCATTTCCAGGCCCGCCGGCACCTCACCTTCTACATCTTTCGCATTTTCCTGCCTATTTTGATCATCCTTTTGGTTTCGTGGTTCACCTTCTTCCTTAAGGACTACAGCAAGCGGGTGGACGTGGCCGCGGGCAACTTGCTGCTCTTCATCGCCTTCAACTTCGCCATCGCCGGATTGCTGCCTCATCTGGGCTACCTGACCTTCCTTGACCTAGTCCTCATCATTACCTTCGTTATCACCAGTTTCATCCTGCTCCTGGCCGTGGTCCTCAAGCGGCTGGAAATGGAGGGCAAAAAGGAATTTGTCCGCCGGGTGGATGCCCTGGTCATCCCCTTTTACCCCCTGGCTTACATTGTTGCCATTATCATCATCATATACCTGGTAGTATAAGGCGCCCTTTAGAGATGTGCTCCCCCACAGCCAGAAACTGGTTTCCATTCAAGAAATACAAGTGGTAGAATGAGACAATGGTCATCTTTGGTGAAGGCATTGGGTAAGGAACTATTGGGTACTAGGGAGGACAGGTCATGAAATCATTAGTGAGAGCATCTATCCTCATTGTCATGGTTTTGGTGGCGTCCAGGGCCAGCGCCGACGTCATCAACGATTGGTGGGACATCGCCTTTGATGCTGTCCGGGTCGACAATACCTGTCCCCCGGTGGCGGCCCGGACTTTCGGCATCATGGGCGCGTCGATTTTCGATTCTGTCAATGCCATCGATCGGACCTACGAAGTATACAAAGTTAGGACTGCACCGATTTGGCGCAATGCTTCCCAAGAAGCCGCAGTCGCCACCGCGGCCTATCTATGTTTGTCCAAGCTTTTCCCCAGGCAATCTTTCCAAAGTCAATATCAGGAAAGCCTCGCGGCCATCCCCTGGGGGAAGGGAAAACTGAAGGGGATAGTGCTCGGAACTCTGGTGTCCACTAAGATGCTTATTTGGCGAGCGTTTGACGGTTCGAACAGGACTGTTAATTACCAGCCCACTAATCCCCCTGTTCCCGGTCGCTGGCAGCCCACCCCCGAAGCTTACGATCCTTTTTGGGGACCCCAATGGGGGAAGGTGACCCCCTTCGCCATAACTTCGGGCGACCAGTTTCGCGCCCCGCCTCCGCCAGACCTCAACAGTCCTGAATACACTGCGGCCTTCAATGAGGTAAAAGAAATAGGCGCGAAAAACAGCTCCACACGCACCGCGGAGCAGACCCAGATTGCGCAATTTTGGAGTAACCAGGATTACACGGAAACTCCCCCGGGTCATTTTATAGACATTGCCCTTGATGTGGCGGACTCGCAGGGACTCACCCTGGCAGAAAAAGCCCGTCTGATGGGCTTGCTCGGAATCGCGGAGGCCGATGCGGGCATTGCTGCCTGGGACACGAAAGTTTTCTACGACACGTGGCGGCCAAGCACCGCGATCACCGCTACCGGCGATCTCGCCGATAACAATCCGGGTACAATCGAGGATCCGAATTGGAAATCGGTGTACGACAATCCGCCTTTCGCATCTTACGTAAGTGGCCACACCGTCTTTGGCTGGGCCTGGGCCGCGGTCATGGCAGATTTCTTCGGCACTGACGAGATAGAATTTTCCACGACCTCGGATACGCTGGGGCCGGACGTCATCCGCTACTTCGACAGCTTCTCGGAAGCCGCGACGGAGAATGGCTTAAGCCGCATTTACTTAGGGGTGCATTTTCCCTTTGATAATGACTTTGGCATCCCTTTGGGTGAGCAAATAGGAGATTATGTTTTTGCCAATTACATGCAACCGGTTCACACCCCCCTTCCCTCCACCCTCATGCTGTTCGGCTCAAGCCTTCTGGGGTTAGGCGCTCTGGGTTGGTGGAGAAGGAAGAGTTGAGCAGTTCCCCTACGAGGGAAACCCGAGGCAGGGTCAGGCAGGGCCCTGCCTTTTTTATATGTAACTTATTGTAATTTTGAGTTATTCTAGGGACGGACCTGGTCAGGTTAACGCGGCGCGCGCCAAGAAAAAAGAAGACCCTCCCACCCAATATGAAAATATTTCGTGTTTTACACATTATGGGGGACAATAAAACAAGGACCAGCGTGTCAGGAATGACCGAGACCGGATTGAGAATACTGTTGTGGGTGAGTTTCCTGACAATGGGATGTCCGTATGCTTAAAAATCTGTGGCATAATCTGTTAACCTTTGTGAAAGAGAGTTCCTGGAAGCGGCTGTCTCTGCTGGGCTTGCTGGTGGTTCTCCTGTTCACCGGGGCCATCTGGTTCTGGCAGGGGGATAACGGCGGGTCGGATGGTTTCCGGACGGCCCCCGTGACGAAGGGGGACTTGCAGGCCGTCATCAGCGCCACCGGCACCGTGGAGCCTGAAGAAGTGGTGGACGTGGGGGCCCAGGTGGCGGGGAAGATTGTGGCCTTCGGCAAAGACAAGAACGGCAAGACCGTGGATTACGGCTCCGTGGTGGAGGCCGGCACGGTCCTGGCCCAGATCGACGATGCGTTGTATGCCGCGGATTTGGCCAACACCAAGGCGCAAGTGGAACAGAGTAAAGCCAATGTGCAGCGGGCCGAATCCGACCTGGGGCAATTGAAGGCCAAACTTTACCAGGCCGAACGGGACTGGATGCGAGCCCAGAAGTTAGGCCCTTCCGACGCCCTGTCCCAGGCCGATTACGATGCGGCCCTGTCCGCGTATGAAATCGCCAAAGCCAATGTCAAGGTGGGCCAGGCCGCGGTGGCCCAGGCCAAAAACGCGGTGGCCCAGGCCGAGGCCGCCCGAAGGAAAGCCCAACAAAACCTGGATTACTGCACCATCGTCTCCCCGGTCAAGGGCGTCATCATCGACCGGCGGGTGAACATCGGTCAGACGGTGGTGTCCAGCCTCAATGCCCCCAGCCTCTTTCTCATTGCCAAGGATCTGAAGCGCCTGCAGGTCTGGGCCTCGGTGAATGAGGCGGATATCGGCAACATCCGGCCCGGCCAACCCGTGACCTTTACCGTGGACGCCTATCCCGGGGAGACGTTTGAGGGCAAGGTGGGCAAGATCAGGCTCAACGCCACCATGACCCAGAACGTGGTGACCTATACCGTGGAAGTGAATACCGATAACAAAGACGGGAAACTCATCCCTTATTTGACGGCCAACCTGAAGTTTATGGTGGCGGAACGTAACAACGTGTTGATGGTCCCCAACGCCGCGCTGCGCTGGATCCCTCAGCCGGACCAGATAGCTCCCCAGGTGCGCCAGGTGCTCGGAGAAAGGAAGCGTAACAACCCTGGGGGTCAGGAGGCCTCTGCCGGCAAAGAGGATACAGGCAGACCGCGCCAGGGAGTCCTCTGGATTCCCCAGGGCAAGTACGTCAAGCCCATGAAAGTGAGCCTGGGGCTGAGCGACGGCTCCCTGACGGAAGTTCAGAACCCCAAGCTAAAAGAGGGGATGCAGGTGGTGCTGGGCGAGCAAATCGAGGGGAAAAGCGCCCCCTCGACCGCCAGTCCCTTCACCCCGAAAATCTTTCAGCGGCGCGGCTCGAAAAAGAAGCAGTAGGTTTGGCCTCATCCAACCAAGTCGAGTAAACCTGATGAAGCTCATAGAACTAAAGGATATTTATAAGACCTACCACTTGGGCGAAATCGAGGTGCCGGTGCTCAAGGGTATCTCCCTCACCGTGTCCCAGGGGGAGTTCGTGGCGCTTATGGGGACCTCGGGTTCAGGCAAGACCACCCTGATGAACATCCTGGGATGCCTGGACCGGCCCACCTCCGGGGAATATTTGCTGGAGGGGCGGGACATCACCGGGCTGCCCTCGGATGATCAAGCCCTTTTGCGCAATCAAAAGCTCGGCTTCGTGTTTCAGACCTTTAATTTGCTGCCCCGCACCAGCGCTTTTGAAAACGTCATCATGCCGTTGTCTTATAACGGCATACACCTGTCGGACCTTGAGGCGCAGCAGCGGGCCCGGGACTTGCTCCAACGGCTGGGATTAGGGGAAAGGCTGGATCACGAACCTTCCCAGCTTTCCGGGGGGCAGCAGCAGCGGGTGGCCATTGCCCGGGCCCTGGTCAACCATCCCTCCCTGCTTTTGGCCGACGAACCCACCGGCAACCTGGATTCCAAGACCAGCGAGGAGATGCTGGACCTTTTTCGACGGCTCAATGAGGAGGGCGTCACCATTATTCTGGTGACCCACGATGAGAACGTGGCTCGCTGCGCCAAACGTATCGTCCGCATCCACGACGGTATGATGCAGGCCGATGAAACGCCGGCAACTGCGGCCGCGAGCGAGCCCGGGACTGAAGAGGAGGGCGAACCCAGCCGGCGCTCGGTCTGGGCCCTGCCCCACTTGCGCTGGCTGCTGAGAACCGCTCTCCACGGGTTGCGCCGCAACATCCTGCGGGCTGCTTTGACCACTCTGGGCATTATCATCGGGGTAGCCGCGGTCATTGCCATGATGGAAATCGGCCGCGGTTCCTCCACCGCCATCCAGAAAACCATCGCCAGCATGGGAGCCAATAACTTGATAGTCAGGGCCGGCACTGCGTCCAGTGGGGGGGTCAGCTTTGGCGCCGGCAGCATCAAGACCCTTACCCCCATGGATGCCGAGGCCATAGCCAAGGAATGTCCGGCGGTCAGGGCTACGGCTCCCGTGGTCAGGTCCCGCACTCAGATCATTTACGGTAACCGCAACTGGGTACCCGTTTATCTCTTCGGGACCACGCCGTCCTACCTGGAGGTGCGGGAGTGGCCCCTGACCGAGGGAGAGGTTTTCTCGGAAGCGGACGTCCGCAATGCCAGCAAGGTGTGCTTGTTGGGCCAAACCATCGTGCGGGAACTTTTTCAGGGAGAATCGCCCCTGGGCAAGGAAATACGGGTCAACAACGTGGCCTTCAAAGTCATCGGTGTCCTCACCCCAAAGGGGGCCAATATGTTCGGCATCGATCAGGATGATATCCTGATCGCCCCCTGGACCAGCATTAAATATCGGGTTACCGGCTCCGCTATGGCCTCTGCCAATCAAAGCGAAAAATCTACCAGCTCCGATACTTCTCAGAAAGTGAACACCTTAAGCGAGCTTTACCCCAGTACTGAACGTAAACTCTATCCGGAGGCCTCCACCAGCCAGAAGGCCAATTATCCCCAACCGGTGCGCTTCTCCGATGTCAGAGAAATCCTCATTTCAGCCCGGTCCACTAAAGATATAGACAACGCCATTCAGCAGATCACCCAGTTGCTCAGGGAGCGGCACCGCATCCGCCCCGGTGAGCCCGACGACTTTTACATCCGGAACCTGACCGAAATCATCAAAGCCCTGACTTCCACCGCCACCATGATGACCAAACTGCTCCTGGTGGTGGCCCTCATCTCCCTGGTGGTAGGGGGTGTGGGCATCATGAACATCATGCTGGTGTCGGTGACGGAGCGCACCCGGGAGATCGG
>JARRKO010000052.1:14240-18894 GCA_037388025.1 Syntrophobacterales bacterium | reverse complement strand
GGGGCCGGGTTACCTCGCCCCTGGCCCTCCCCCCATAACAACACCACAAACCAACATGAACCACAGCAGCGCAGGCAAGGTGATAAGTCGGGAAGAAGCGGCCCGCTGGGTGCGGGACCTGCAGGCCCGCGGGCTTAAGGTGGTTTTCACCAACGGCTGTTTTGACCTGGTGCATCCCGGCCACGTGGACTATCTCGAAGAGGCCCGGTCTTTGGGGGACGCCTTGCTGGTGGCGGTCAACACGGATGCCTCGGTCCGGCGGTTGGGGAAAGGCCCGGGCCGGCCGCTGACCCCTGAAGCTGACCGGGCCCGGGTGCTGGCGGCTCTGGCCGCGGTGGACCGGGTGGTCCTCTTTGATGAAGACACCCCGTTAGAGATCCTCACCGAGCTCACGCCCGACGTGTTGGTGAAGGGCGGCGATTATCGTGAAACAGACGTGGTGGGCCGGGAGGTGGTCCTGGCCCGGGGCGGCCGGGTGCAGATCCTCCCCTTCCGGCCGGGCTACTCCACTACCCAGCTGTTGGCCCGCCTGCGCCGGGCTCAGGACTGACTTGCCGGACCGAGGCCTTGGCGAAAATCATGCAGAATAGCCGCCCTCGGCTGTTTTTGCCGATGAGGGCACCTGCTCTAAAATATATTTATTAACTAAATGAACTTTTTGGTTAATGAAAGGGTTTTCGCCGAGGTCTCAAATTGTAAGATTGGTCCATTCCTGTCCTCCTCTCCCCCTCGGGGGGAGAGGATTGAGGTGAGGGGGGTTGAAAGGACTTACACCAATTTCATTTCCAAATGGAACAAACTTGCAATTAACTAGTTGATAAATCTATTCTTTTTAGCGAAAACCGAAAAACGTATTCCAGCCACCCGGATAATTATTCCTTAAAGAATTTCTGCCCGCCTGCCGATTAGCTAATAAACATCACTAACCTGAGGCCCTGGATGATGGCTGTCCAACTCACCGCGGCACCATTCAGGGCTCCTGTCCATGAAGGTCCATGTGGAGTTGGTTCCCGAGCCCCTGGAAACGCCGGATTTTTTCCCAGTCCTGACCTCTAGACAAGGGGGAGCGCTATGGAACGTTGGCACCAGTTGATTCTAGGCGAAAAGGCTGCCAGCAGTGTGGAATATGCCCTTTTAGTTGCCGGCATCGCCTTGGTGATTTTTGTCAGCATCATGACTCTGGGCCAGACCGCGTATGATAAATTTTATGCCGGGGCTGAAAAGCTCATTCAATAATCGCCAGGACTCACGAACCCCTCAGAAATGCGCTTGCTTCTGAGGTTTTTGTAACCTTTTCCTCGCCAGCGCGGCATCTTTGCCTTTGCCGCGCCCCTCCTTCTAAGGTATATTCCCTTCAAGAGGTCGATGCGAAAATCTTGGGGAACAGCCGCCCCCGGCTGTATCTTGCCGGCGAGGTGCCTGCTCCATGTCATATTTATTAATCTGGCAAACCTTTCAGGTTAATGGAAGGTTTTCATAGAATTCTCTACAAAAAACCCGCATGAAAGGAATCCCATGGCGGTTCGTCTCGAGATCGGCTGGCGTCCGGAACTTATCGACGCCGAAGGGGAAGCCCTGCGCCGCCAGGCCCAGGAATATTTCGGACTGACCCTGGACCGGGTCCAGGTTTTGCGGGTGCTCATGCTGGACCTGGATTTAACACCCCAAGAGGCGGAGGCCATTCGCACCGAGGTCTTCACCAATCCCGTCACCCAGGTTTCCAGTTACAGTCCCCTGGCCCGGAAATTCGACTGGGCCCTGTGGGTGGGGTTCCGGCCCGGAGTTAGGGACAACGCCGGGGCCATGGCCCTGGAGGCCATCGAGGCTTTTTTAGGCCGCCGCCTTTCTCCCGAGGCCGCGGTGTACACCTCCAAATTGTATCTCCTTTTACGCCCCGACCTGCATGAGGACCAGGCGGTCCGGCTGGCCCGGGGGTTGTTGGCCAACGACCTCATCCAGGAATTTCGCCTCTTTTCCAAGGACGACTGGGACCCGGACCAGGGCGTGGGGCTCATCCTCCCCCGGGTTCACCTGGAGCATCAGCCCAAAGTAACGGTCTTTCCCCTTGACTCCCTGGAAACCCTGCGCCGCCTCAGCCTTGAGCGCCACCTGGCCTTGCGGGACCAGGATTTGCCCATCATCATGGAGTACTTTCAACTGCCCCAGGTGCTGGCCCGCCGAGCCGCTATCGGCCTGGGACCGCCCACCGACGTGGAGTTGGAGTATCTGGCTCAGGCCCGCAGCGACCACTGCAATCACAACACCTTCAGGGGCCGCATTGACTACCGGGATCTGGCCACCGGGGAGCACTTCATCCTGGACAACCCCTTTAAAATGTGCATCGAGGCCCCCACCGAGGAGATCGCCCGTAGAAAGCCCTGGGTGGTTTCGGTTCTGGAGGACAATGCCGGAGTGGGCCAGTTTGATGAGGCTTCTTGTTTTGTCATTAAAGGCGAAACGCACAATTCCCCCTCAAATTTAGAGGCCTATGGCGGCTCCCTCACCGGCATCGTGGGGGTTTATCGGGACCCCCTGGGCACCGGCCGGGGCTCCCGGCTCATTGCCGGCCTCTACGGCTATTGCGTCGGTCCCCGGGACTACGCCGGTCCTTTGCAGCCCCGCCTCCACCCCCGGCGCCTTTTAGACGGCGTCATCGAGGGCGTCAAGGACGGCGGCAATAAAAGCGGCGTCCCCACCATAAATGGCGCTCTTTATTTTGACGAGAGTTACCTGGGGAAGTGCCTGGTGTATGTGGGCGCCCTGGGCCTGATGCCCCGGGAAGTGGGGGGCGAATCCGGGGCCCGCAAAAAGGCCCGCCCCGGGGACTTCATTTATATGTGCGGTGGCCGGGTGGGCATTGATGGCATTCACGGGGTGACGGCCTCCTCGGAAGTCTCCAGCGCCGGTACCCCGGCCGGCCATGTGCAGATCGGCGATCCCTATACCCAGAAGAAGATGCACGATTTCCTCCTGGAGGCCCGGGATCTGGGCTATATCAACTTCATCACCGACTGCGGCGGCGGGGGGCTGTCCTCCGCAGTAGGGGAATCGGCCCGCCTGGCCGGCGGGGTGGAGGTCTGGCTGGAAAAAGTTCCCCTGAAATACGCCGGCCTGGACCCCTGGGAAATCTGGGTATCCGAATCCCAGGAGCGCATGGTGGTGGCCCTGGACCCGGAAAACCGGCAGGCTTTCGAGAGCCTGGCCCGCCTCCACGAAGTGGAGGTTAGCGTCATCGGCCGGTTCACCGACCGTGGGGTCCTGGAGGTCAGCCATGACGGGGACCCCTGCGCCCACATGGACCTGTCTTTTCTCCAAGAGGATTTTCCGCCCTGGGAATTTGACGCGGCCTGGCTGCCCCCGGAGATGCGTCTCACCGAGCCGGTGCTGGGAGAGGTGGCAGACCACCGGGACGTGCTTCTGACCATGATGGGCCGGGCCAATATGTGTTCCCGGGAGTGGATTACCCGCCAGTATGACCATGAGGTCCAGGGCACCAGCGCCTTGAAACCCTTAAGCGGCCGGGACTGTCCGGTGCCTCCCGATGCCGCGGTGCTGCGGCCTAGCCTGGATAGCCACCGGGGACTGGGCGTGTCTCTGGCCCTCAACCCGGCCTATGCCAAAATCGACACCTACCACATGGCCGCGGTGACCATCGACGAAGCGGTGCGGCGCCTGGTGGCGGTGGGCGGGGACCTGGATCATCTGGGCGGGATGGACAACTTCTGCTGGCCCAGCATAGAGTACCATCCGGAAAAAAACCCGGACGGCAAATACAAGGCCGCCCAACTGGTGCGGGCCTGCTGGGCCCTCAAGGACCTGTGCCAGGCCTATGACATCCCGCTTCTATCCGGCAAAGACAGCATGTACGTGGACGGCGTCCTCTCCGGGCGCTTCGGCGAAACCCATCGGGTGTCGGGTCTGCCCACCCTGTTTTTCACCGCGGTGAGCGTCATTCCCGACTTAAGCAGAGTGGTGAACCTGGACTTCAAAGCACCGGGGGACTTGGTTTATTCGGTGGGGGCCACCCACCCGGAATTGGGCGGCTCGGAGTTTTACGAACTTATGGGCTATGTGGGTCTTAATGTTCCCCAGGTCCACCCTCAGGAATTCCTGCCTTGCTATCAGGCTATGTCCCACGCTTTGGAGGAAGGCGTGCTGGCTTCCTGCCATGGCGTCTATCGGGGCGGTCTCGGGGTGCATCTGGCCCTGAGCAGCCTGGCCGGGGGCCTGGGGGTGGAGGTGGATCTGGGGGAGATGGCTGCGGACCTGCCCCCTCACGTGGCCCTCTACTCGGAGTCCGCCGGCCGCTTTCTGGTGAGCGTGGCCCCGGCCCAACGCCGGCGCTTTGAGGAGATTTTTCAGGACCAGCCCTGCCATCTCCTGGGCGAGGTCCGTCCCGACCGGGAGTTCACCATCAAACGCCAGGGTCGCCCCCTGCTCACCGCCACCCTGGACGACCTTAAAGAGGCCTGGACGAGCCCCTTTGGGAAGTTGATTTGACCCCCATCTGTTTACTTAAGCATCAGAAGGTTCACACTTTTTTATGAGGTAAGCGCCAGCAATTATTAGAAGCGGAGAGGCTTCGGTAGAGAATGAAGCTGGTGGCACAGGCGTCTCGCCTGTGCCTTACACCCGGGGCGAGCCTGTGCAGACC
>JARRKO010000052.1:0-14168 GCA_037388025.1 Syntrophobacterales bacterium | reverse complement strand
GATGGGCACTGCCCACCAATTCCTAACTGGTGCTGTTTGAAGAGAATCATGCCGGCAGAAACAACCTATTGCCGCAGGCGAACTCCTTTAGGGGATTTTTTAGTTCTGTGGGCGGTCCATCGTGGACAACCCAAAATTGTGCGAGTCTTGCTTTCCGGTCCGCAATCCTCAACTGAGATGAATTTCAAAGCAGCGGTAATGACTGCCAGACCGTCCACCTGCCCTGAAATCGAGGAAATTGCCGCTAAAATGGAGGCCTTTCTCGGCGGCGCCGATGTCAGCTTTTCCCTGGACAGCGTTCTTTTGGATCTTTGTTCGGCCTTCCAACAGCAGGTATTGCGGGCCGAACATGGCATTCCTCGCGGACAGGTCAGCACCTATCAACTCATCGCCAGATTTATCGGCAAGCCCTCGGCAGCCCGGGCCGTAGGGTCCGCCCTGGCCAATAATCCCTTTCCCATCATCATTCCCTGTCACCGCGCCGTTCGTTCTGACCGCACCCTGGGTGGATTCCAGGGCGGCTTGCCCATGAAGAAGGCCTTACTGGAAGCCGAAGGCATTGGTTTTGACAGTTCCGGTCGCGTTGCCGTGGAGGATTTCTTTTATTCTTCTACTCCAATTCATACACACACCCTGGCAAACCTTTCTTAATAAATTTGTTGTAAACAGCCAATTCCTAACTGACAAAAATGAGTTTAATAGGGCGGCCCGTGGCCGCCGTTTGGAGTGCACGGCACGCCCTATAACTCAAGCGTCACCCGCCTAAACTGAGTAGGGTGCGCTTTGCGCACCAAGACGGTGGGCGAAACGCCCGCCCTACCAGCCTTTTCATGGTTTTGCGAGAGACACAGCCAATTTCTCATCCCTAACCTGGCTAAGGTTGAGTTATTTTGCACATATGAGATAATTATCGGGAAACAAGTTAATCCCCTTTTCGCATAAAGAGAAACCAAAGGACCTGTCATGCACGCTGAAATGCTCATATTGCGGTTCGGCAAAGAAGTGGTGGATCAGCCCATCATTTACCGCCTGGTCAAGGATTACGACCTGGAATTCAACCTGCTCAAGGCCACCATCTACCCCCGGAAAGAAGGCCTCATCGTTATGGAGCTCCGGGGCCATCCCAAAAAGTTCCGCCAGGGCATCAGATATCTCAAGGACTCCGGGGTCAAGGTGCAGCGGGTGGCCCACGAAGTGGAGCGCAACGAAGAGGTCTGCTTCCAGTGCGGGACTTGCACCGCGCTTTGTCCCACCGGGGCCCTCTACGTGGAGCGGCCCGAAATGAATGTGGCCTTTGATGCCACTAAATGCAGCGCCTGTGAGCTCTGCGTCGTCGTCTGCCCGGCCCGGGCCATGGAGGTCAGGATCAACCACCAAGCCGTGTAATTCCAGCCCACTTTGCTGCTTTCCTTTCTCATCAGTATTCATGCCGTCGTTATCTCGGCACTGTATTTCTTTCTGCCGATTTATCTCCAGGGGAACCTCTTGTTCTCCGGGGCCCAGATCGGCCTGCTGTATGGCGTCCTGGGCGTTAACTCCCTAATAGCGGCCTTCCCGGTGGGGGTGGTGGGAGACCGCTACCCGGCCCGCATCCTCACCCGCCTGGGACTGGTGGGCATCGCTCTCAGCCTGTGGGGCTTGTCCCAGGCGGAGCGCTTCTGGCCCTTTCTGCTGGTGTTTTTCGCCTTCGGTTTGAGCCTCCAGTTTTATCGGCAATCCCTGGACATTATGCTCTTCAAGGAAAAAGCCGTGGCCAACAGCACCCGGCGCTTCGGGGTTTATAACGCCTGGCGCATGGGCGGCATGACCGTGGGCATTCTCCTGGGCGGCATTTCCCTGTATTTCCTGGATTATCCGCAAACCTTCCGGCTCCTAGGCGCGATTCTCCTCGTCCTCATTGCCCTTACCTGGCTGCTGCCCTCGACCCGGGGGGAGCGCAGCCCCCTCTTGCAGTACGGCCGGGACTTTCTGAGCGGCCCGGTCCTGTTTTTCGTGGTCTGGCTCTTCTTGTTCACCATGCACTGGGGCGCCGAGGGCACCAGCTTGGGGTTGTTCCTGACAAAAAACCTGGGATTGGGACCCCTGGGATTGGGAATCTACATGGCGGGGGAGTTCAGCATCGTGGCCCTTACGGCCTATCTTTACGGCCGCTTCTGGGCTGATCGTCTGAGTCCCTTTGCCCTCTTGGCCCTGGCCCTGGCCACCTCCGGGCTGGGCCATATCTTCATGACCTATCCCAACCTGGCCTGGTCCTTTGCCTGGCGCGGCGTGCATGGCGTCGGGGACGGCCTCATCATGATGGTAGCCTATACCACCATTGCCCGGCTTTTCCATGTGGAGCGCATCGGCGGCAACGCCGGCCTCATATCCCTGGCCACCACCCTGGGAGTCCTCAGCGGTTCCCTCATTTACGGTCCCATGGGCGCCTCCTGGGGCTACCAGTTTCCCCTGATCGTCTCCGGCCTCACCTCCCTGGCCCTCATACCCCTGGCCTACGTCGGATTGAAAGGGTAAGAGTTTCTGGGGGGAGGACCGGGGGAGCGGTGGCTCCACCGACCCCTGGCCCCCTCCCCCACCCTCTTCTACCCCCGCCTCAACACTGCGGCGAAGAAGGCGTCCAGGTTGTGGTGGGCCGGGGAGGTGCGGAAAAAGCCTGGGGGTTGCAACAATTCCCGGGCCGGCGGCGGCAGGAGGTCCGGTTCATTGACAAGACGGTATTCCGGGTGGTCTGCCAGGAATCCGGCAATCAGGTCTTCGTTTTCCTCCGGCTCGGTGGTGCAGGTGATGTAAAGCAGGTGCCCGCCGGGTTGAAGGAGGGGCGCGGCCGCGTCCAGCATAGATCTTTGCCGGGGCGGAAAGGTGGGGAGGTCGGCTTCCTCGAGGCGGGTTTTGATTTCCGGGTGGCGTCGCATGATCCCCAAGGCGGAACACGGCGCGTCGATGAGCACCGCGTCCAGGCTGCCGGGCTTGACGGGTAAAGGCCGGGTGGCATCGGCCCGGAGGGGCTGGGCGCAGGTGACCCCCCAACGCTTCAGGTTTTGGTGCAGGCTGCGCAGGCGCTGCTCATGGTAGTCCACCGCCCAAACAAGACCCTGATTCCTGATGGCTTCCCCCAGATGGGTAGTTTTGCCCCCCCGCCCGGCGCCGATTTCCAGGAGATGTTGGCCGGCGGTTACGGGAAGGAGGCAGGTAGTGAGCTGGGCAGCTTCGTCCTGGAAAAGCCACAGGCCCTCCCGAAAGGACGGCAGGCTCGTGGGCGGCTGGTCCACGGACTCAAAAACCAGGCCCACCGGGGAGTAACGGCAGGGCGAGGCTTTGACTCCTTCACACCCCAGGCGCTCTCTCAGGCTGGGGGGATCGGTCCTCAGGGTATTGACCCGCACGGTGAGGGCCGGCACCTGATTGTTGGCAGAGAGAAGGGACTCGGTTTCCTCGTGGCCGTAGCGGGCCAGCCAGCGCTCCACCAGCCAGGCGGGATGGGCGGTGGCCGCGGCCAGGGCCGCCACCGGGTCATCCTCCATTTTCGGTAAGGGAGGCGCCTCGCCTCGGGCCAGGCGGCGGAGGATGGCGTTGATAAAGCCCACGTGGCTGGCCGGCAGCCGCCGGGCGTGGGCCAGCTTGGCCGCTTCGTCCACCGCGGCGTGAACCGGAACCTTGTCCAGGAAGAGGATTTGATAGGCGGCCAAGCGCAGGATCTGGCGCACCTGGGGATGAACTTTGCGCCAGGGCAGGCGGGAAAGGCGGGACAAGGTATAATCCAGGCGAAGCTGCCAGCGCTTCACCCCCTGGACCAGTTCCAGCAAAAAACCCCGCTCGCTGCGAGGCAGGTCCGGGTGCCCCTTGAGCGCCGCGGCCAGCAGGTCCTCCACGTGCCGGTCCCGGGCCTCGGCGTCGCTGAGAATGCGCAGGGCCAATTCCCGGGCTCCGGGGGTTTTAGGGTTCCTTTTGTTTTCTATCACGAAAGAAAAATGCTCAAACTGGAACTTATGGCCAAATCTCCGGGGGCGCCAACCTCACCCACAGCTCGTTATTGCACCACCACAATGCCGGCCAGCGTGCCCTTGGGCATGTCCTCGGGTTTGGCGCCGCTGCCGATGGGGTAGATGTTCCAGCCCTCCCGGGCCACCATCTTGTAAACGTCAATGCCCACGGCCTCCATGGAGGGCCGGGCCACCAGCGAAAAGCGGCAGCGTTTGCCTTCCAGAGCCTGGCAATTCTCCTGCTGACCGCAAAAGGTATGGCGGCAGGAGCCCGCTCCCAGGCCGAAGGCCAGGTAGTGACCGTCGTAGAAGGCCATGGACTCGATTTCGCTGACCATCTTGAACAAGTCCTGATAAGCCTTCACTCGCTCCTTTATGGTGGCCTTGTCCCGGACAATGACCTCAGGAGGCACCTCTTTGATGAAGAACACGGCCCAATGATAGTTCTTGAGCTGTTCCTTGAGTTCGGCGGGTTTCAAGGTATGCGGCGGGCAATGGGCCCCGGCCCCATAGCCGAAACACCGGGGAATCTGGCATTTCAGGGTCACCCGTTCGTCCACCGGAATGTCTTCGGCCCGGACGATGACAGCCTGGTCGGCGCCCATTTCCAGGGCCTTAAGACGGTATTTTTCCAGGTCTTCTGGGAGACTGCTTTCGTACATATCAACACTGACCTTTTCCACTTTTTTGCCCAAATTACTTCTCCTCTTAAGCAAATTTAGAGTCTGGCCTGGGCTGCAATGTAAGTGTATCAGAACCTATTAAAGGTAATTGTAATAGCAAACTCGTTTTGAGGCTACGTTATGACCTAAGGTTAGGCTGCGGAGGAAGACGACTGCGATTCTGGGGCCGGGAGGCTGGTGGGACTGATTAGAAAGGTCTTCAAGGCCTCCTCCACCCGTTCCAGGTCCACTTCGGTATCGTAACAAGGGCCGTGGGGCCGGTGGTTGGTGATGCCGAACACGGGCAAAGGATAGCTGTCCTGAATGCCGCTGGACAGGTCCCGTTCGCAGGCCACCGCAATGATGAGTTTCGGGCGGCGTTCCACCACGATGCGCCGGGCCAGGGTTCCCCCGGTGGCCACGGCCAGGCCCACCCCGTACTTTTCGGAAAGCTCGGTCAGGCCGCTGATATCGCATTGACCGCAACGCTGGCAGTGCACGACGTTGCCGGTGATGCGAAACTTGCACTCGTGGTATTGCAGGCAGTGAGGCATGAGCAACAGCAGTTTATCAGGAGTGGCCCGGGGGTGGGCGGCCAGGACCAGCTGATTGTTGATTTCGATGAAAGAGCGGCGCACCTGTTCCTTGGACACCCCGAAGAGCTTGCCCACCACGCCCATCAAAGGCAGAAGTCCCTTGACCAGCACCCCCCTGAGGCTGCGGGAGAAGGGCAGGTCCCGGCCCAGGAGCACGGTGAGCGCCAGGATAAGCATCCCGGCAAAGACCAGGGACAAAATGACCCCAAAAACGATGCCCAGGATGAGGGGCAGGTGCTTGCTGATATTGGCCAGGCCTATATACGGGACATACCAGAAGAGCCCCAGGAGCAGGGTGAACAGGAGGCAGGTCAGGGCAAGCAGTCCCAGAAAAATGCGTTTCTGGGGCCGGATGGAATTACCACCGTTCAGAAGGGGTTCGGTCTCCGGCATATTCTTAAGGTTATCCCAAAACCTGCCCGAGGAGAGGTTGGCCTCGCAAAAAAGCCGAGGCCGACATACGTTTATGGCCGGCCAGTTGCAGTTCCCTAAGGCTCACAGTGCCCTGGCCGCAAGCCACTTCCAGGCGGTCCCGGACCACGCCCAGTGCGGTGCCCGGGGTTGAAGCCGGGCCTGCAGGCTTTTCCACCCGGGCCCCGAAAAGTCTCAGGCGCTGGCCTTTCCAAAAGGTGTAGGCGCCGGGTTTGGGGTCCAGGCCCCGGATCCAGCCGGCCACCTCCGGAGCGGTCTGTTCCCAACGGATGAGGCGCATCTCCGGGGAGATGGGAGGCGCCTGGGTGACCCCGGTTTCGGGTTGGGTAATTTTCACGCCTTCACCCCGGCGCAATTGTTCCAAAGCTTTTACCAGAAGTGCTCCCCCCCTTTCCGCCAACTTGGCGGCCAGGGTCCCGGCGTTGTCCTCCGGCAAAATGGGCACCCGCTCCTGGAGAAACAGGGGTCCGGTATCAACTTCGTAAGTCACCCACATAATGGTAACACCGGTCTCCTCATCGCCCCGAATGAGGGCCCAGTTTATAGGAGCCGCCCCCCGGTGCCGGGGCAGCAGCGACGCATGCACATTTAAAAAACCCACGCTGGGGATGGCCAGCATCTCATGGGTGAGGATACGGCCATACGCCGTGACCACCATGAGTTCCGGCGCCAGGTCCCTCAGCCTGGCCACAAACTCCGGATCCTTCAGCCCCACCGGCTGGAGGACTGTCAGTCCCTGATCCAGGGCCAGTTCCTTCACCGGAGAGGGGCTGACCCTCTGGCCCCGCCCCCGGGGACGGTCAGGCTGGGTGATGACCGCCAGCACCTCTTCCCCCGCGTCCAACAGGGCTTTCAGTGAGGGCACGGCAAACTGAGGCGTGCCCAGAAAGATGAGACGCCAGGGGCCGGTTTTCACCTGTCCTCGGCCTGCTTTTTCAGTCGTCGTAGATAAAGCCCTCGTTTCAGGCGACTGATACGGTCGATGAATAGAATGCCGTCCAGGTGGTCGATTTCGTGCTGCAGCACCACCGCTTTCAGGCCCTCGGCCTCCACCGTGATGGGCTTGCCGTGACGGTCCACTCCCGTGACACAGACCCGGGCGTTCCGCCGCACCTCCGCGGAAAAATCCAGGACGGACAAACAACCCTCATTATGAACCAGTTCCCCTTCACACTCGGTGATGCAAGGATTAATGATAACCTGAAAGTCCCGGGGGCTGTCTTTGGGAGAGACATCAAATACGATGACCCGGCGCAGATCCCCCACTTGGTTGGCGGCCAAGCCCAGCCCCGGGGCGTGGTACATCGTGGACCCCATGCCATCTATCAGGTCCTGCACCTCCCCATTGATGTCCGTGACTTCCTCAGCCCGGGTTTTAAGAACCGGATCGGGAAACGTATGAATCGGTTTAATAGTCATAGAAAACCAAGAATTCTCTTACTCTTATTAAAATAATCCCATTCCTGACTTTTTGCAAGGTTCCACGAGGGCTGATGCTCCTTGAAGATCCCGCCCCGAGTTCTCGGGTAAGGTCCGGCTGTCCGCGCCCCATCACCACAGTTCGGGAGAATTTGACCCGATAAAAGAAGTAAAACACCCCGAGATCTGCCAATCAATGTTAGAATGGGATTGGCGAAAACTTCAATATTGAGATAAGTTAATCGCCTATTAAGAATGCCATGCCGATCCCCAGCCGCCTTGAGGGCTTAACCCGGTAAGAGGAGTTATCCCATGACCACCCCGGGTTTCAAACGAAAACTCAGCGCGATTTTCATGTCCGACGTCGTCGGCTACAGTCGCTTGATGGGTGAAGACGAAGCTGCCACTTTAAAAACCTTGAGCACCTACCAGGGAGTCATGGACGGGCTCATCAAACAGCATCGCGGCCGGGTGGTGGATGCTCCCGGAGACGCGGTGCTGGCTGAATTTAACAGCGTGGTTGACGCCGTCCAGTGCGCCGTGGCGGTGCAAAAGGAACTCCAGGCCCGGAATGCCGAGTTGCCCGAGAACAGGAGGATGCTGTTCCGCATCGGCATCAACCTGGGAGATGTCATCGAGGAAGGGGATAAAATTTACGGTGACGGCGTGAACATCGCGGCCCGGCTGGAGGCCCTGGCGGACCCCGGGGGTATCTGTATCTCCAAGACCGCGTTTGATCATATCGAAACCAAATTGCCTCTGGGATACGAATTCCTGGGAGAAAAGACGGTAAAAAATATCGCCAAACCGGTGAAGGCCTACCGGGTCCTCCTGGAACCTCGGGTTACGGTGGCCGGGGAACTCACCAGGAAAAAATCTCAGCTTGGTTGGCCAATAAAAGCAGTGGTGGCTGCCGGTCTAATAATGTTTGTGGCAGGCATCTCCCTGGTGGTCTGGCAATCCGGCTGGCTTGCTCCTCGTCCCGAGAAGCAGGCGGTCCCTTCCGGCCCCCAGTCTCCTTCAACTCCGCCCCTGAAGGCGACTCCGGCGCCGCAGACGCCTGCACCTTCTAAGGCCGCTGCTCCGCGTCGCCTGCCTCCGGCACCGAAAGCCGCTTCTCCATCCAAAGCCGCTCCATCGCCCCAACCACCCACTCCCGCGGCCAAGGCGCCCCAAACGCCGGTCTCTCCTCCACCTCCAGCAGCTTCTCCCACGCCGGCCGCACGCGCGGCCACTAAAGCTCCTTTAACGAAAAGCGTTCCTCCAGCGCCGACGCCTTTATCCAAAGAAGCCTCTCTGAAGCCGGTCACCCCTACAGCGCCTCCTTCACCCGGGGTGGCTCCTCCCACCCGAGTGGTGCCGCCCCGTCTAAGAAAAGGAATTGACAAGGTGTTCCGGAAACAAGACACCAATAACGACGGAAGAATCAGCTTAAACGAGTTTTTGATTTTCCGGGGAGCCCAGTTTAATCGCCTTGATGGGGATAACGATGGGAGCTTGACCTGGTTTGAAGTATCGGCCGGGAGAACAAGGTTTGACCGGAAATTGTTGGAAAATTTTGACCTGATCGATTCGAACCATGATCAGAAGCTTAGCAGAGAAGAATTTTTAAAGGCTGCCCGGCGGAAGTTTCTCCATCTGGATGAAAACCGGGATGGCACCCTCAGTGAAAACGAGCTCTTGAAGGCCAGGGGTTCCCAACTAGGCCACCGCTAAGATGACCTGATTTCTGGCCAATCATGCCCCGGAAAAAAGGGGCCAGTCCTGAGACTGACCCCCGCTTGAAGAGGAGAGGTTTGGTAAAAGGGTTTCAGTGACGGAAAAAAATTTGCTTATCTTTTAGGCTCCTTCCGTTTGCGAGTCCTTTGAGTGCGGGCCGAGGTCCAGATAAGAGCCAAAACGCCCAGACAAACCATGAGCAGCGCCAAATATTCCATGCCAGTCTCCCCCTGAGATTGAACTACCCTGCCCCCAAAGTGGCAGGGGGACTGTAGCCCCCTGCCTTTTCACTAAATTCTCCTAAAAACCGTTTGGTTCCGGCCTTATTCCAGGTTCAAGACCAGATCAGGCATCGAGCCGGCCCCGTAACCGGAGGGGATAAATGCCGCACCCGGTCCAGGCCCCTTGCCTAAACCCTTACCGCCGGGACCGCCAGGAACGAACCCGGGGCCCATGCCAGGACCGAATCCGTGTCCCATGCCAGGGCCAAACCCCGGGAAGGGTCCCCAGGCTTGGGGAACGATTTTTCTCATGGCCAGGCGTTTAGCCACGGCCTTTTGCATGAACTGCGTCCGTAGCGCGCTCAATTCCTTCACCTTGGCCATGATGGCCTTTTCGTCCGGCTTTTCGGCCTTCCACAGTTGGGCCAACTCCGCGCACTTGATCATCATGTTTTTGCGCAGCTCGGCCGTGTCGTTCATGAACTTCTGCCGCAGGTCGAAGATCTGGCCGGCCTGCTCCGGGGTAAGGTTCATGAAAAACCCGTGCCTGCCCCAGGATCTGCCCCAGGGACCGCCACCCTTAAACGCGAAAGCCGAGGTGCTTCCCACCAGACCCACCACCAGGGTGAGCAGCAGGATGGTTTTCAGGTTTTTACGAAGTTTATGTCGCATCGCTGTATCTCCTTGTGTTGAATTATGCCGGCTTTTACTGAAACTAACACCCGGAGGACCACAATCCGGCGCAGGAGATTTTTTTCGGCGATGAAAAATTCGACAAGCCTTTCCCCACCCGAAGTTCTTGCCGTATAATCAAAACATCAGGCAAAAAGGAAGGTAATTATGACCGAATACCGCATCCATCCCCTGGTGGTGGGGGCCAACGAAACCGACCAGGGCATCATGACCTACCTCAAAGGCTACGGCAAACGCATCTGGATTCCCATCTATGTGTTTTACCTGGAAGGAGGCCCGGAAAAAATCCTGGTGGATACCGGCCTGGAACAGTTCATGGTCCCTGACGAAGTAGCTGAACAGTACGGCTTGAACATTCAGGAGTTCGAGGACGCCCTGGCCACCTATGACCTGGCGCCCGAGGACATCGATATCATCGTCCACACTCACCTGCACAACGACCACTGCGAAAACGACTACAAGTGCACCAAGGCCCGGGTGTACGTGCAGAAGGCGGAGTACGAGTTCTTCCAAAATCCCCACCCGGCTGACCACCGCTATTTTCCCGACCTGTTGGATGACGTGGAGGTGATGAAGGTGGAAGGAGATCAAGAGATCGTGCCGGGCATTTCGGTGATGCTGACCCCGGGGCACACCCCCGGCGGCCAGTCCGTGGTGGTCAATACCCCAAAAGGCAAAGCGGTGATTACGGGGTTTTGTTGCAATGAGCAGAACTTCCCCGCTTCAGGGCCCTGCGTGCCCCCCGGGGTGCACCTCAACCTGACGGACGCCTACGACAGCATTCATCGGGTCAAGGAAACCGCGGACCTTATCATCCCCATCCATGACCTGTCCGTCGGCCGCCACCCCACCATTCCGGAGTGAAGAAAAAAAGTGGGGGGAGGGCCAGGGAGCGTGGCTCCCTGCCCCTTAGCCCCCTCCCCCACAACTCATACCTCATACCTGGCCACAATAGGCAGGCGGCGGCCTATGCCGAAGGCTTTGGAGGTCACTTTCAAGGCCGGGGCGGCCTGTCGGCGTTTGTATTCGTTGCGGTCGATGGCCTGAATAACCCAGCGCACCGTTTCCGGGGGAAAGCCCCGGGCCATAATGTAGTCAAACGAGTGAGCCTCCACCAGGTAAAGCTCGATAATCTGGTCCAGGATGTCGTAAGGCGGCAGGGTGTCTTGATCTTTCTGGTCCGGGCGCAGTTCGGCGGAAGGGGCTTTCTCGATGATGCTTAGGGGGATGACCTCTTGTTGCCTATTGATATAGCGGGCCAGTTCGTACACCATGGTTTTGGGTACATCTCCAATGACGCTCAGGCCGCCGCTCATGTCCCCATACAGGGTGCAATACCCCACGGACAGCTCGCTCTTGTTGCCGGTGGCCAGCACCAGGTGGCCGAAGCGATTGGACAGGGCCATGACAATATTTCCTCGGATGCGGGCCTGGATGTTTTCCAGGGTAACATCAATCTGATCCACGGTGAACTGTTTCCGCAAGGCCTCTAGATAAGCCTGGTAAACGGGGTCGATGGGAATCACCCGAAACAGCACCCCCAGGTTGCGGGCCAGTTGTTCGGCGTCGGTGAGGCTGTGGGGAGAAGAAAAAGCGGACGGCATGGCCACTCCCATAACGTTCTCCCGGCCCAGGGCCTCCGCCGCCAGGGAGCAGACCACCGCAGAATCCACCCCTCCGGACAGCCCCACCACCGCCTGGGTGAAGCCGGTTTTATGCAAGTAGTCCCTTAATCCCAGGATCAGGGCATCGTGCACCCCGGCAATGAGGTCCTGGGGGGTGAAAAGCCCCGGGGTGCCGCTCCGGCTCATATCCACCGGGACCACGGCTTCCTGAAAGCCGGGCAGGGCTGCCAGGGGCTCCCCCCGGGCGTCGAACGCGTAGCTATGGCCGTCGAAGATGAGCTCGTCGTTGCCCCCCACCTGGTTTACGTGCACAAAGGGTAACCGAAATCTTTTGGCGTGGGCCTGCATGAGTTGGTAGCGATAGGCATCTTTCCCCACCTGGTAGGGGGAGGCCGACAGATTGATGAGGAGGGTGGCGCCGTCTCGGGCTTGAATTTCGATGGGGTCCCGGTCATAAAAGCGGCGGGTCCAGGACTCTACGCCGCACCAGGCGTCCTCGCACACGGAAATCCCCAGCCTCTCATCTTTGAAGGGCGCCACCCAAACCTCCGGCGCCGAGTCGAAGTGGCGGGCTTCATCGAAGACATCATAGGTAGGGAGGAGGGATTTGTCCTGGTAAGAGAGCAGTTCGCCTTGAAAATATAAGAACGCGCTGTTGGCCAGGCCCTTGCCCCGCTCCCGGTCCGTGGGTCGGGGGGCGCCTACCAGGATGCCCAGGTGGGGATATTCTTGAGACAGACGGGCCACTTCATTTAGGGCTCCCTGGGTCTTCCGGATGAAGGCCGGACGCTCCAGTAAATCCCGGGGCGGGTATCCCACCAGATAAAGTTCGGAAAAGACCACCAGATCGGCGTCAGGAGGGCAGTGGCTCAGGGTGTCGGCCAACTTGGCCAGGTTGCCGGAAATGTCCCCCACTATCGGGTTGAGCTGGGCCATGACAATGTTCATAGGACGGTCCTTTGTGAGTGAAAGAGACCAAAAGAGCAGACGGCCAAGGGTTAGAATGCCATTCTGAGCGCAGCGAAGAATCTATTCTTTTCAATTATTTCTAGATCCTTTACTTCATTCAGGATGACAGACAAAGAGGTTTGGCAATACCTTGTAGGGCCGCCGGACTCGGGACTGGGAGGGATTTTAGCAGACTTCTAGGGCGGAACCAAGGAAACATTGGTTACTGGTCTGTGTCCGTCTCGGCGGCCTTCCCCTACCCTCCCCTTTCCTTGACAGCCGAAGCGCCTCACGATAAAAACCATTAATCATCGGGAATTAGTTCTGTAAGGTGGGCACTTGCCCACCATGAATCTTCGGACAGAAAACTCGTTTCCTAGGCAACTTGACGCTTACTTCAAAGGCAAAGCTTTGGTAGCACAGGCTTTCCATCCTGTGCCGGCGCAGAGGGCTTCCTAAATAAACCTTGGACCTTGGACCTTGAACTTTGAACTTTGGACTTTGAACTTTGAACTTTGAACTAATTCATCAGGAGATAACGTGTATTGGGACGCTGACCTTGAAACCCTGGACCCCACCTGGTTGCAAGAACTTCAATTGACTCGCCTGCGGGACACCCTGCGGCGGGCCGCCACCAGCCCCTTTTATGGGGAGCGCTTGGCCGAGGTGGGGGTGAGCGCGGCCAACCTCCGGTCTCTGGAAGATATTCAGAAAATCCCCTGCACCACCAAGGATGACCTCCGGGCCCGGGGGCTGGACATGCTGACGGTGCCCCTGACCGAGCTGGTGCGGCTCCACGCCTCCTCTGGCACCACCGGTCAGGCCACGGTGATCTATTACACCCGGGCGGACCTCGAGGCCTGGGCGGATCTCTTGGCCCGCTCCATGTACATGACCGGCGTCAGGCCCGGCGATGTCTTCCAAAACATGATGGGCTATGGCCTGTTCACCGGGGGGCTGGGGTTTCATTACGGGGCCGAACGCCTGGGCTGCCTCACCATTCCTGCCGGGGCCGGCAACAGCAAGCGCCAGGTGCAGCTCCTGCAGGACTTCCACACCACCGCGATCCACATCATCCCGAGCTTCGCCCTTTACCTCCTCAACACCTTTGCCGCGGAGGGCATTGACCCCCGGGATCTGCCCCTGAGGATTGCCTTCATCGGAGCCGAACCCCACACCGAGGACATGCGCCGGCGCATCGAGGCAGCCTACGGGCTCAAGGCCTACAATTCTTATGGCCTCTCAGAGATGAACGGCCCGGGGGTGGCCTTCGAGTGTCCGGAGCAAAACGGCATGCACGTCTGGGAAGACGCCTATCTTTTGGAAGTGTTGGACCCCCAGACCCTAAAGCCGGTGCCCCCGGGGGTCATCGGGGAACTCGTGTTCACCAACCTCACCCGCCAGGGCATGCCCCTGATCCGCTTCCGTTCCCGGGATCTGGCCTCGTATGAAGACAGCCCTTGCCCCTGCGGGCGCACGGCCCGGCGTATATCCCGCATCCAGGGCCGCACCGACGACATGATCATCATCAAAGGGGTAAACGTCTTTCCCATGCAGATTGAACAGGTGCTGCTGGCCGTGCCGGAGGTCCACACCAATTACCTGGTGGAACTCACGCGGGAGAATTTCAACGACCAGATGGTGGTGAAGGTGGAGGTCCAGCAAAACTTTTTCCAAGAGGACTTAAAATATCTGACCGGTTTGCGCAAACGCCTTACCGATGCCCTAAAAAACGAACTTCTGGTCACCCCTTTGGTGGAGCTGGTGGAACCCAACACCCTCCCCCGCACCGAGGGCAAGGCCTTGCGGATTGTTGATTTAAGAAAGTAAGATTTTTTGAGGGGAGGGCCGGGGGAGCGGTGGCTCCCCCGCC
>JARRKO010000051.1:16148-18626 GCA_037388025.1 Syntrophobacterales bacterium | reverse complement strand
CCCCCCGCCTTGCCATAGGGCGCCGTTAATGATGAGGCCGCCTCCCACGCCGGTCCCCAGGGTGATGCCCAGCATCTGGTCGTGGCCCCGGCCGGCGCCTCTCCAGTGCTCTCCCAGGGCAAAGAGGTTGGCGTCATTTTCCAGGACCAGGGGCCAAAGCAACGTGGGTTTAAGACTGGGAATGAGGGGACAATCATTCAACGCAGGCACGTTGGGGGAAAAAGCCACCAAACCTTCTTGGGGTAGAACCCGGCCAGGAACGCCAAACCCCGCGGCCTGGACCTCGGCCCCTTGGGCGCTCGCCTCCTCCGCCGAGGCCCGCATCACCTCAGCCAGCCCCTGAATGATGGAATCCTGCTCCGTCAGGGAGGCGGTGGCCTTCTCCCATCTTTTCAGTATATCTCCCTGGCGGCTCACCACGGCCCAGCGGACGTTGCTACCTCCCAGATCAAGGGCCAGGACCACGGGTTTTTTTGCCATGAATCATCACCTATCCACAACGAGGTCTGGGATAATGTCTCGGATATCATTAACGGCCACCGCGCCGGCCCGGACCAGACGGGGAGGGCCCCCGACAACCTCCACCACCGTGGAGGGCAGACCCCCCGGGCAGGGGCCGGCATCCAGAATCAAGGCGAGGTCGTCACCGAATTCCCGCTCTACTGCTGCGGCCCCGGTGAGGGGCGGTTGTCCGGCCCGATTGGCGCTAGTGCCGGTCACCGGCAAGCCCAGGGCGTCAAGCAGGCGACAGGTCACCTCATGCCGGGGCTGGCGCAGCCCCACTCCCTTGGTGCCCCCGGTCAGCCGCGGGGAAAGCTCCGGCCGGGCCGGTAAAATAAGAGTCAGAGGTCCCGGCCAAAAGCGCTCCATGAGTTCTCGGGCCAGGGCCGGAATGTTCCGGGCCAGCCGGGGAACCATGTCCGGTCCGGACACCAGGAGCAACACCGGCTTGTCCGGAGTCCGTCCCTTCAGGGAGAACAGGTGCTCCAGGGCCCTTTCCTGGAAAGGGTGGGCCACCAGGGCGTAAAAGGTTTCCGTGGGCAGAGCCAGCAAGGCCGCCGCGGCCAGGTGTTCCCGGGCAGCCTGCCACAACTCTTCGGCCTTCTCCTCCCGCCAGTGCCAGACGGCCGCCATGGGCCCATGATACCCTGCCCCTTTGTCCCTGACAAGGTTTATCATTTTTAGTTCTCAATAGTTATTACAGGAACTCAGTTATACCCTCTACCTTTGTGCGAATGCGACGTCGTTAATTTCCTTCTCTTACGATAATCATTTAAGATAGTATTGCTGCAAAGAAATCGATGAAAAATGCTGTAAGCTGAATTCTCCCTATGCAACCCATGCGAATCCAAGAGGAATGCCGTGATTGTCTGATCCGGCTGGTGGAGCTCACCGTCAACCTGGCGACCCAGGACCCCGAGCTACGAAATACTTCCAAAGACGCGGCGCTGGCCATCATTGCAGAGGAGTTTGCCCCGGAGGCCATCCCGGCGCTGATCGCCAACCGCTTTCATCAGGAGATCAAGCGCCTCACGGGAAATCCCGACCCCTTTCGGCCCCACAAGGAAGCAGAGACGGCCTTTCTGGAACGCCACTTTCGGACGGTGTCTGCCACTTTTCCCGAAAGTTTGGAGTCCCTGCTGAAACTTGCGGTCCTGGGGAACGCCGTGGATTTTTTTCGCACCCCGGACGAGGTTTCCCGGGAATTCTCTCCAGACCTGACCTTCACGATTTCCCATGTGGGACTTTTTGAAGATCGGCTGAACGCTAACCCGGGGTTGCTCTTATATTTGGCGGACAACGCCGGCGAGCAGCACTTCGACGCCCCATTGGTGCAGCACTTGCGCCGCCGCGGCTGGCAGGTCCTTTACGTGGTCAAGGGAGCTCCCATCCAGAATGATCTTACCCGGGCTGACCTGGAGGCCTCGGGCCTCCTGCCCCATCTGGAGCCCGTGTTGGAAACCGGGACCGAAACCGTAGGTCTGGTGCTTTCCGAGGCCAGCCCCGCGTTCCGGCAACTTTATGACCAGGCCCATCTAATTATAGCCAAGGGTATGGGTCATTTTGAGACCTTGGCGCGTTTTCCCGACCCCCGCGTCTTTTTTCTCTTACAGGCCAAATGTCGCCCCGTGGCCCAGGCCCTGAGGGTCCCCTTGGGGAGCTTTGTTTTTGTTCATGCGGAAGATATTTCCCCTTGACAAATATCACCTCTGGGATTAAATTATATTCACCATGCAGGTCCCCTAGAGGGCAAAAAGGGAAGACGGTGAGAACCCGTCGCGGTCCCGCCGCTGTAATTGGGGACGAAACCGGCAGCAAGCCACTGGGGAAGTAATCCTGGGAAGGCGCCGGCGGTAGGATGATCCAAGAGCCAGAAGACCTGCCTGTATGGATCGGCGATCGGGCGGCGAGGTCCCGCCCGACGCCACCCTTGAGGACCAAGAAAGCTGGGTGCAATCCTCAACTCTACGCTTAGAG
>JARRKO010000051.1:1914-16093 GCA_037388025.1 Syntrophobacterales bacterium | reverse complement strand
TTTTTTTGGCTGATCTCCATGACACCCTTCCCGGCTGCAGGCAGTCTTGGCCGGGAAGCACGACTTATATCTCAGCAGCATGTTTCAGCGGACCTTTATCCCAGGACGGTTTGTCCTACTCCTTATCTATGGCGCCCTGGCGGTCCTGGTTCTGCTGGCCTGGCTAATCCCGGAAAGCAACGCCAGTCCAGAGGGCCAGGGCCGGCAGGTTTTAGCGCCCTCCCCTCCCCGCCGCCTGGTGTCTCTGGCCCCATCCATCACCGAAATCCTCTACTTTCTGGAAGCAGGAGACCGGTTGGTGGGCGTGACCTCCTTTTGCAACTATCCCCCTGAGGTGAAAAACAAACCCCGGGTGGGCACTTACTGGGAATTCAACCTGGAAGCCATCCTGGCCCTGAAACCCGACCTGGTGATGGCCATGGCCCATCAGGGGGATGGGCCCGGTTCTTTACAAGTGCTGAAGCACTGGAAAATTCCTTACTACCTGGGCCGGGCCGACACCCTGCCCGGACTCTTCCGCCTCATTGAGGATATCGCCCGGGTCACCGGTCAGGAAGAGGTGGCCCGGCGCAAACTCCCCGCCCTCAAAGCCCGGGCCCGGCGCGTCCAGCAACGAATCCAGGGCCTTCCCCGCCCCCGGGTGTTCCTGGAAATCGACCAGGAACCTCTCATTACCGTGGGCCGCTCTTCCATTCAAGGGGATCTCATCCAACGGGCCGGCGGCGCCAACATCGCCCAGAACATTGACCAGCGCTATCCGGTCTTCAACCTGGAGGAGGTCCTGAAATTCCAGCCCGAAATCATCCTCTTCACCGGCATGGCCGACGCCGCCTCCCTGCCTCGACGGAAGAATTTCTGGCGCCAGTGGACCATGCTGCCCGCAGTCAAAGCCGGCCATCTTTTCTGGGTGGACCCGGATCTGGTGGACCGTCCCGGCCCGCGCCTGGTGGACGGCCTGGAGTTGCTGGCGAATTTTTTTCACCCACAAAAATAAACAATAATTATAATTAACGGTAAGATCTGAAAACTCTCGTGGTCCCACTTCAGGATTACCACGTGACCTTAGGTTCACAGGAGGCAACTGATGGAAATTACCGTAAAAGGCATGTCCTGCGGTCACTGCGCCGCAGCAGTGACCAAGGCTTTGGAAGCACTTCCCGGCGTTTCCCAGGTGCAGGTGGATATCTCCAGCGGCCGGGTAACCTTTGCCAACGCCAACCCCGTTTCTCAGGAGGAATTAGCCCGGGCTATAAAAGCCGCGGGTTATGAACTGGCTCCTGCCTAACCAGAAGCCGGCGCGGCTGGGAACTCCCCCCCGAGTTCCCTGCCTGGCCGGACCAGGCTCAAGCCGCTTCAGCAATCACCTTTTCCATCTCCTTCACCGCAGCCCTAGCGTTGTTGATGGCTTCATCAAAGGGGTCCGAACGATACGTGTCATAGAGGCCGCAGCCTGCATCGGCCATTTTGTCATACACATGGTTATCGTCAATATAGGCTAATAAGGCATGAGTGGCCTTGAGGAGTAGCCGCGCTTGTTCTTTCATACTTATCCTTTCCGGTTCCTTGGATTGTTCCTTGTAGTTAAAGGTTTTCCGGCTAGGACCGCTCGCCGGGCTACTGAGGTAGGTTTTTACAGAAAAACCTGACGGTATTCAAGACCCATCGCTGAATCTCCTGAAGGACGTGTTGTCTTACAGTGCCATTGACAAGACTAATAACCTTATGTAATGATATTAAGTTGATTTAATTCACCGGGAAGGTTCGATAACCCGGGTACGTTGCTGGAGGAAACTGCATGCCGGATGGCGCTTTAAGCCCGTTTCTTGCCCTTGTGTGGCAGCCCCAAGACCTGAACCGCATCGTGATGGACATGTCCCGGGGCACCGCCACCACCGCCATCTTTGATCTGAGCCGTCACCATCCCGAGGAATGGACCGCTGCCCTGAAATCAGTGGGAGCCGGGAACGTTAAAATCTCCTCGGAAGCCCTGCTTGATCCGGGTCTTGATAGCTTTATTCAGGAAGCCGGGATTGATACCCTCTGGGTGGAATTTCATCCAGTTCTCTTTCCCGGTGACGCCGACCTCTTTCTGAGCCGGATCCAAAAATTCGAGAATTTATGCCGGATCGTGCCCATATCTGGTGACCTGAACTTTCTTTTACATCTGGTAAGGGCCGAACAACCTCCCGAGGCCATCGCCCTGAAAGGCTCCGAAGCCACCGGCCTGGTGAGCCCCGAAACCTTGGGGATCCTTTTTGCCACCCTGGAGCAGGAATTAGCTACCTCGTCTCGGCCTCCCCGGCTCATTGTTTGGGGCGGCGTGGGCACCACCGAAGCCGCTGCGGCCTTTCTGGCCAGCGGCGCCCTGGGTGTGGTCCTGGAAAGCCTCCACTGGCTCACCGACTTGGTTACCGCTACCCCCGAACTTAAAGCCCGACTGGCCAAACTCACCCTGGAGCACACCACCCTGGTGGGGAGCTCGTTGGGAGTCCCTTGTCGGGTATTTGATAAAGGCAATTCCCTGGCCGTGCGCGAGCTCAAGGCTCTGGCCAACCGATTGCTGGGCGAGGCCGATCCGGAGGCCGCCCGCCAGACTTTTGCTCAGCAGGCCATGGCGCAGGGCATTTATGCTATCGATAGCCAACTCAGCCGCCAGGAATTGATATTTTTGGGACCCGAAGCCGCATTCGCCGATGCCTTTGTCAAGCGTTTCGGCAAAGCCACCCCGGAAGCCGTGACAGGCTTCTTGTCTGAAGTTGACCGTCTGGTAAGGGAAGCGGACACGATCAAAGATCGCTTTCAAAAAAGCCCCTCAGCCCAAGCCCTGGGAACCGCCTACCCCTTCATTCAGGGGGCCATGACCTGGATCAGCGACGTTCCTGAGTTCGCCGGGGCCGTGGCCGAAGCTGGAGGTATGCCCACCATAGCTTTGGGGCTGCGGGATCGTGCCCTGCTGGAACGGGATTTGAGTCGTGTTCCAGAGGTTATGGGCGAGAGACCTTACGGCATCAACCTCATCGCGCTTCAGGAAAACCCCTTTTTGGAAGACCAGCTCGCCTGGGTTACCGAGACCCGACCCCCTCTGGCGGTCATCGCGGCCGGCGACCCGGCCTATGCCCAGAGGCTGCGGCAGGAAGGCATCCCGGTTTGTTACATTGCCCCCAACGAGGGACTCCTGCGCCTGGCCCTCCAGGCAGGGGCGAGTTGGGTGGTTCTGGAAGGCCATGAAGCCGGGGGCCACGTCGGCTCCCATTCCACCCTTACCTTGGCCCAAATGGCCCTGGAATTAAAACGGCGAGAACCTGATCTGTTCAAGGAGGCCCAGGTGGTGCTGGCCGGGGGAATTTTCAATCGCGCCACCGCGTTTCGGACCACGATGTTGGGAGCGGATGCCCTGCAAATGGGTACCGTTTATTTGGCCACTAAAGAAATCGTAGACACCGGCGCCCTAAGTCCCCTGTACCAGCGTCTGATCCTGGAAGCCCAACCCGGCGCTACCGCGGTCTCCGGGGAGACCGTGGGTCTGGGGGTGCGCTCTCTCAAGACTCCGAAAATGGCCGCCATCCAGACCCTGGAGCGGGACTACGCCTCGGGCAAGGAGGACGAGGCCGCGTTCCGCCGTCGTCTGGAGGCCATGGGGGCCCGGACCCTGCTCATCGCCGCCCGTAATGTCCGGGAGCCCGGCGGCACCCCCTTGGATGAGTCGACCTGCCTGGAAGAAGGCCAGTTCATGAGCGGCGCGGACGCGGGCTCCATCTCCCGGGTGCTTACCCTGGCGGAACTGCATCAGGACCTGGCTGCCGGCCCCCTGACGCTGGCCCGGCCCCACTTGTCACCTTTAGAAGCTCCCGCGGTGCTGCGGACCGCTCGGGCCGGAAACGGCGGGGAGCGAGTGGCCGTCACCGGCATGGCCATAGTGAACGCCCTGGGAAACAGCCCCCGGGACATCTGGGAGGCCTCGGTGGCCCGGCAGAGCGGCATCATCGAGGTGCCTTCCTCCAAATGGAACCACAACTCCTACTTTGATCCCGATCCTCGAGCCCCGGAAAAGACCTATTGTAAGGTGGGGGCCTTTCAGAATATTGAGATTAACCGCAAAGACCTGGGCATTCCACCTCAGGACTTTCGGACCATGTCCAACTCCACCCGCCTGACCCTGTGGCTGGCCCATCACGCCCTGAATGACTCCGGCATCCTGGCCGCAGATATCCCCCGGGAACGCATTGCCGTGCTGGTGTCCCAGAACTCCGGTGAGGTGGCCAGCACCATCAGCGACCTGGTCATCGGCATAGCCGCTCCCAAGATGGTCAAGTACGTGGGAGATATCGTCACTCTTTCCCCCCTTCAAGCGCATGCGGCGGAGGACTTGATCAAATCCACCCTTATCCGGGTGGATGACACCACCCTCCTGGGCCGGCTCAACTGCACCGCCGGGGGATTTATTTGTAACCGCTATGGGTTTCGGGGACCGTCCTTTTCCGTGTCCGCGGCCTGTGCCACCAGCCTGGTGGCCCTCTATGCCGCCCTGCTCATGATCAAAAGCGGCGTCATCGACGCCGCCGTGGTGGGAGGCGGAGAAGAAACCCTAACCCCGGCACATTTCCTGGAATTCTCCGCCCTGGGCGCTCTGGCAGGTCTTTCCGGCAATTCCCGCCTGCCCCAGCAGATGAGCCGTCCCTTTGACCGCGACCGGGATGGCATGGTCCTGGGCGAAGGGGGGGCCATTATTGTCATCGAGCGGGAGTCAGTGGCCCGGCGTCGCGGGGCCCAGGCCCACGCCTACATTACCGGCATGGGGGCTTCCAACAGTGATGAAGGCATGGTGGAATCCCTGGCCGAGACCCAGGAAATCGCGGTGAAGGCGTCCTTTGCCGATGCGGGTTACGCTCCCGAAACCGTGGACCTGGTGGAGGCCCACGCCACTGCCACCATGCAGGGGGACGGTGAAGAAGTCCAGGCCCTTAAGGCCTTCTTTCCCCAGGGTAACACCACTACCCTCACTTCCTTCAAATCCCAAATTGGCCATACCCTGGGTGCTTCCGGCTTGAACAGCATGATCCGAGGTATTATGGCCATGCAAGCCGGAGTCATTCCCCCGTCCTTGAACTATGACAACCCCGACCCCAAAATTGAACTTGAGAACTGGGGCTTCCGGGTACCCCGGGTACCTGAGGATTGGCCTCGGCCGCAAGACCACTCCCGGCGTTTGATGGTTAACGCCTTTGGCTTCGGCGGGGCCAATTATGTCGTGCACCTGGAAGAGAATCAGGACGGCGAGGCACCGGTGCTGGTGAGCCTCCCGGAACCCACTGGGCCTGAAGAAGCCGCACCGCCTGAGGAGCAGGCACCGCCTCAGGTGAACGGAATTACCTTTTTCCAGGCCCGCACCGGCAACCAAAACCTCCGTCTGGCCGTTTTGGCGGACAGCGATAAGGAAGCCCGGGATAAAGTCATCGCGCTGAAACCCCTAGAGATTGCCGCGCCCATTCCGGACAAAGACCGCCGCAGCTTCGAACGCCAGGGAATTTATTTGGCCCCGGACCTCCAACCGGAACACCCTCTGGCCCTGGTTTTTGCCGGACAGGGGACCTATTATGCCGGCATGGGGAAGGAACTCTACGATGCCTTTCCTCCCATCCGGCAGTGGATGGACCGCCTGGCCGAAGTGGCGGACTTCGACTTGCTGCATCTGTTGTTTTATTCCCGGGATGAAAACCTGCAGCGCACCTTGTGGCAGCAGCCCGCCCTTTTCACCCTCAATTACTCCGTGATGCGTTACCTCCTGGACCTGGGCCTCAGGCCCGCGGCCATGGCCGGGCACAGCCTGGGGGAATTGGTGGCCCTGAGCGTGGCCGGGGTGTTTTCTTATGAGGATGGCTTCCGCATTGTCCATAAGCGGGCCCAGTGCATGGACAAGGCGGGGGACATTCAGGGCGATCCCGGCACCATGATGGCTGTCAACGTACCTCTGGACATTCTGGAAGAAAAGGTGGCGGCCCATGAGAATGTCTACTTCACCAATTACAACTCTCCCCGCCAGGTGGTGCTCGGCGGGGGCACCAAGGAAGTTTCTGCCTTCCAGGAAGAACTGGATGAGGAGGGCTACTGGACCTATCCCCTGAAGGTGTCCATGGCTTTCCATTCTCCCATCATGAAGGTTATCCGGGATGATATGCAGGCGTTTGTGGACACCATCACCTTCCATCCACCTCAGATTCCGGTGATCTCCAACACCACCCAAAAGCCCTATCCGGACGATCCCGAGGAGATCAAGCGCATCCTCATGGCTCACCTGGAATCCCCGGTCCATTGGATGCAAAACGTCCAAACCCTCTGGCAGGATTTTGGGGTCAGGCTGTTTGTGGAGGTGGGTCCCAAGGACACCCTGTGTAATCTGATTACCGAAACGATTCCAGAAGCCACCACCTTTCCCACCTGTGACCCGGAGGGTGAGGTCCAGACCTTCCGCACCGCGGCGGCCCGTCTGTACGCCCTGGGATATTTTCCCGCGGTGAAAGCCGCGGCGACACTGGACCTGTCCCCGGCTCCTGCGCCCCGACCGGCGACGTCGTCGGTGGCCGGCAGTACCGTGGCGGCCATTGTCCAGCGGGAAATCAATGCCTTTGTCATCGAAAGCTTTGGCAAATTCCTGAAACCCGCGATTTTGGAGGCCCTGCGACGGGAGGTCAATCCGGCCTTTACCGAGGCTGAGCTGGATCAAGTCCTGGGAGATGGCTTCTCCGTCACCCCGGCCCCCATGGCGGCAGCCCCGAGAGCGGCCGCGGCGCCTCCTCCCTCCCCGGCCGCGGCGACTGCCACTCCTGGTCCGGCCGCTGCGGCAGTGCCCGAACCCGCACCCGCGGTTCCCCTTTCTCCGGAAGACTACCTGGAGCGCATTATCCAGATCATCATGGATGCCACCGGGTATGAGCGGGATGAAATCGAACCCGATATGGACCTGCGCCAGGATCTGGCCATCCGCTCCAGCCGCTTGCCGGTGATCATGGACGCGGCTGAACGGGAGTTTCGCATCGCCATTCGAATAGACGATTTTCTCGGGGTCCGCACCGTCCAGGACTTGGCCGAACGCCTGGCCGAAGTGGTGGCCCGGGACGGCGGAGCCCCTACGGCTGAGGCCGAGGCCATCCGGGGTCCCATCGCACCCCCGGTGGAGCCCGTCAGCGAGGAGGCCCCTCAACCTGAGGGGCCAGCGGACCTGGAGCAGTGCCAGCGTCTGGTATTCCGCCAGGTGCCCCTGCCGGAAACTGCCGGCAGACTTCTGCAGCTGCGGCCCGGCAAGACAGTGGCTGTTCTCCACCTGGGTGTTGAGGGGGCTTTGTCCCAAGATGCCGTGCGCTTCTCCAAAACAACCTGGCAGTCCCGGGTTATACAATTTGACATCTCAAGTTCGGGGGATTCTCCTGACAGCTTGGATTTGAGAACCGGTGAAGGAGGAGCGGCACTGGCCCAACACTTGGCCGAAACCCCGGAGTTGGCCGGGCTTTTCATCATCCTGGATCATGATGGCGACAAGCACCTGGGGCTCACTGACGTTCCAGGTATGCTTACCGGTCTTTTTCAAACGGTGCAAACGTTTTTAAGCTCCCCGGCCAAGGAATTTTGTGTACTTCTGCATCGAGGCTTAGACCCCGCGGGTCCGTCCCTGGTACTGACCGAAGGCCTGCTGGGCATGTTCCTTGCCGCGGCCCATGAATATCCTGACTTCCTGTTCCGGAGCGTCTCTTTGGACCAGGACACTGAAGCCAAGATCGCTCTACCCCAAGCCCTGGACACCTCCCAGAGCCTGATGCAGATCATCTACCAAGGTTCCCACGCCCTCACCCAAAAGGCCGTGGCCTCCCCTGCTGTTTTTCACACGGAGCCCTCTCTGAGCCTGAATCCGGGGGATGTGGTGGTCATTTCCGGGGGAGGCCGGGGCGTCACCCCGTACCTGGCCCGGGCCTTGGCCCCCTTTTCGCCCCGGGTGGCTCTGTTGGGCCGCACCAAACTCGATCCAGCCGTGGATTACGACGCCCTGGTGCGCTCAGGCGGAGACGAGGCCGCCATGCGCCGTTTTCTGAAAAAGCAGCAGTCTGACCTGACCGCTGGGGAGTTGGAAACCGGGATAGCCCGCTTACGAGCCGGCCTGGAAGTGGCTCAGACCTTAAAAGAGCTGGCCGTTTTAGGAGTGGAAGCCCGCTATTTCCCGTGTGACGTAGCTCAGGAAGAATCGGTGCGCCAGACCCTTGACCAGGTGGCCGAAGAATGGGGCCGCATCGATGTCGTTATTCACGGAGCCGGTATCATCCGTGATTCCTTCATGGCGTTTTTGACACCCGAGGACTTCAGCCAGGTGGTGACGGTGAAGTTTAGCGGGGCCCTGAACCTGTTGCACGCGGCCCAGCCCCACGGTTTGCGCTTCATGGCCGCCCTGTCCTCCGCGGCCTGCATCCAGGGCAACCCCGGCCAGGCGAACTACTGCGCCGCCAACCGCGCCATGTCTGCGCTCTTGGCCGCCCCACCCACCGGAGTTTTGGGCACCAAGGCCTTTATGCTGCCTCCCGTGGAAGGCGTGGGCATGGCTGACGACCCCGAAGTAAAAGAGCTCCTCAAGCTCAAAGGCCTGGAAAAGGCCTATGTGCATGCCGAAGAATTGGCCCAGCTTTTGGTGCGGGAGGTCTTCCTGGGCAGCCCCGAGGACGTCTGGGTCATGCCCGCCCGGCTTCTGCCTCAGGTGAAGACCACCCTGTTGGATTTGAGTGAACCCCAGGTAACGCCGGTCTCTTGGGCCATGGCCGGAGTGGCCGCGTCTCCGGAGGACCTGCCCCTGCTGGACGTGGTACAGCGCCTGGACCTCAAGGCCCAGGAACTGGAGGCTGAGCGGATTTTTGTCACCACCAAAGACCTGTGGCTGGAAGACCACCGTCCCTTCAAGTTCCTCAAATATCTTCCGGTCTCCGGTATTATGGCCGTGGAGACCTTTTTCGAAGCGGCCCATTTTCTCCATCCTTATCTGAAGGTCCGCGGTGCTCGCCAGGTGGCCTATCGCGACCTTTTGGACTGCCCCGAGGACCAGCCCCGGCTGGCCCGGATTCACTGCCGCTCTATAAGTTC
This sequence comes from Syntrophobacterales bacterium, assembly GCA_037388025.1. GTDB lineage: Bacteria > Desulfobacterota > Desulfobaccia > Desulfobaccales > 0-14-0-80-60-11 > JBGSLA01. Next base: position 6,979 of record JARRKO010000051.1, on the reverse strand, counting down.
AAACCCCAATGAACTGCTATGCCAGGTCACCATTTCCAGTCCGCTGATCTCCCCCAGCGGACGAGAACTGGACCGTTGGTCCACCAACTTTGCCGGTCAGGTGATTCTGGGAAGCGACTTGCCTCCCATAGACACTCTTCCCGGCTTTCCCGTACAGCCAGGGGAATTAGACTCCCGGTCCATGCAGCCGGAAGAAGTGGCGGAATACTACGAAAACCGCACCAGCATGCTAGGCCGCTATCGGGTTATCAAGTCTTTGGAGGGCAGTGGCCCCGGCTGCATCCGGGGCGCCATGGTTTACCGGGAAATCAGAGATTTTTCCGGCGAAGGTCCGAACCACTACCTGTATTCCCCTTACCTCCTGGAAGCCTTCTTACACCTGGCGAACTTCTATATCGTCATGCGGGACGAAGATGAGGAGCGGCGCATGATTCCCGCGGCCATCGGCGAACTCCTTTTCACCCGTTACTGCCGGGAAGGCGAACTCCTGACCCTGGAGGCCCGACTCCAAAACGAAAACCCCGAGAGCAACATCTGGGCGGCCAGGGCAGTGGACGACTCCGGCACCACCATTATGCAAGCCACAGGTTTGCAATTGCGCTGGTTTTCCGAGTAAGGCCATATTGTTTCCCTTATTGTAGGAGCCCTGAGATGGCTGGCGTATCAGTAATTCCCGTAAAAAGCAAACAGGAGATGAAGACCTTTGTCGATTTTCCCTGGGAGCTTTACCGGGACGACCCCTATTGGATTCCTCCGGTCAAAAGCCAGGTGGCCAAACTCCTCACTCCCGGCCGTCATCCTTTTTGGCAGTTTTCCCGGCGGGAACTCTTCCTGGCCCTGAGAGGTTCTGAGGTCGTGGGACGCATCGCCGCCATTGTGGACGACCATCACAATGACTATCAGAAGGAAAGGATGGGGATTTGGGGCTTTTTCGAATGCCGGCGGGATCCGGAAGCCGCGGCCGCCCTTTTCGGTGCGGCCATCCAGTGGGTGCGGCAGGAGGGCATGGAATTCATCCGGGGCCCCCTGAACCCTTCCCTCAACTACGAGGCCGGCCTGCTGGTCCAGGGTTTTGAATCCCGCCCCTCTTTTTTGATGACCTATAATCCGCCGTATTACCTGGAATTGGTGAAGCTCTCGGGCTTCCGCAAGGAAAAGGACCTGTTTACTTACCTGTCCACTCGGGATATCCAGCCGCCGGAATGGGCCCTGAACCTGGGGGAGCGTCTGGCTCAAAAACAGGAAGTGGTCATCCGGAGAATGGACCCCAAGCACTTTGATGACGAGGTTCGGCTCCTCACCCGGATATATATCGAATGTTGGGGCGATAACTGGGGGTTTGTGCCGCCCACCGCGTCGGAAGTTCGGGACATGGTCCAGAGCATTTATCCCATCCTCGATCTAGACTTGGCCTTTTTCCTGTACGTCCAGGACGAACCGGTGGGGGTGTGCATCGTCCTCCCGGACGTAAGCCCCCTGCTCAAACGCTTTAACGGCAAACTGGGCCTCGGCGCGCTTATTAAAAAGCATCTCTACTGGTCGGAAGTTAATGGATGCCGGGGATTTATTCTGGGGGTGAAAGAGGAATTCCGGCAAATGGGCGCGCCTCTGGTGGCACTTCATTACCTATTGCAAGCTGCCAAAAACAAACTCCAGTACCACTATGTGGAACTCGGCTGGAACTTGGAAGACAATCAGGCCATCAACCTGCTCTACGAAGAGGCCGGCCTGAGGCCCCACAAGCGCTATCGCATTTTTCGCCGGGATCTGATTTAATTCCCCGGACCTATGACCTCCCCTCCCCTGTTCCCTGACTTCAAGCCGTTGGAGCTCAACGATCGGGATTTTATTCAACCCCGCGTCTGGGCCTATCAGCTCACGACTTCAGAGCTGACTTTTACCAACTTGTTTATCTGGCGGCAGCACTATCAACTCTTATGGGGTCTGGCGGATGATTGCCTGGTGTTTTTAAGCGATTCTCCTCAGGACCCCTGGTTTTTTCCCCCTGTGGGTCCCGCCCCCCGGGCGGACCTGTGTCGCCAGCTGCTCACCTGGCTCAAGGAGGAACGGGGCGCACCCGACCCCCGCCTGGAGCGGGTGGACCGCCACGTCTGGGAGGAAGTGGCCGCCAGCCGTGGCTTTATCGGCGAACCCCTGCGGGATCACTTCGATTACGTCTACGCCACCACGGAACTGATCAGTCTGGCCGGACGCAAGTACCACCAGAAACGCAACCACCTGAACAGCTTCCAACGTGACCACCGGCACACCTATGCGCCGTTGACCTCGGAACATCTGCCGGCCTGTCTGGATTTGGCTGGAAAATGGTGTGAGATCAGGCGCTGCGCAGAGGACTTGAACCTCATGGACGAATGGGGGGCCATCCAGGAAGCCTTGACTCACTTTGCGGATCTGGGCCTGGCGGGCGGGGTCGTGTTCGTTGAGGATCGACTGGAGGCTTTCACCGTGGGAGAACGGCTAAACGCCGACACCGCGGTGATCCACCTGGAGAAGGCCAACCCCGAAATCCGGGGCCTGTATGCCGCCATAAACCAGGCTTTCCTGGAGCATGCCTGGCAGGAAATTCCCTGGGTCAACCGGGAGCAGGACCTAGGGGAGCCGGGCCTCCGGCAGGCCAAGCTCTCCTACCACCCCCACCATCTGGAAGAAAAGTTCACCCTCCGCCTGGCTTGAGCTGAAGAGACCCCCTAACCTCTCCAAAGCATGAAAAGGCCTGGTGGCATAGGTGTCCTCACCTGTGTCTGGTCGGGGTAGGGCTTCCCTCCCCACATGGAATGTCCCTTTTCGCAGGTACAAGGTGTGCTGTGCACGCCTATAAAAACTTCAGAGTTGTAGCCCATCCAATCCCGGCGGCGAGGTTTCAAATCTAACAAGGAATTTCAACAAAACTTGAGAACAGTTCTCAAAAATCGCGTAAAACAAATTGTAATTATTTGATTATTCAGATTATGTTATGTCAGGCAGAGAAATCCTGGAACACTTCTTCTCCCTTGAGCCAATGGTCCACCACCCAGGGCTCCAAAAGAACCTGGCCCAAGGCCCGGGTCAGGTCCAGAACCGGCATCTGGCAGCCCAGGGACCCAAACCCCTCCTTGAGCCCGGCGCTTATCGACATGGGAAAAACATAGCGGTGCAGGTAATATTCTTCCCCGGAGAGGTCCCCCGCGGCAAAGGAGGTCCGGCAGTGTTCCCGGTCCAGGGAGTGCATGGCCCGGCACATCAAGGGCCTCCAGGGGTATATGACGCATCTTTCCTCTTCCAAAAGTGGGCACGGCTGGACCTGTCTGGCGGCTGCCAGTTCCTCCTTGCTTTTGCCGACTTTGAGGGCCGCCATCCTCAAGGTCCTTTCCTTAACCGGCTCCAGCTTGGCGGGAGGAAAATAGCGGCTGATCACCTGGGCGATGAGAAACACTTCTGCGGGGGTGGCTTCCACCAGGCTTGTGCAGCAAAAGCTGCATCCCGGCTGGCAGGCCACCGGTCGGGGCAATGGTTTCAGCGACTCAAAACCCTCAATGAGTTGGTCGGCCCACTGCATAGCCTGGTGGGTAACCTCCAGAGCCGTTTCAACATATCTGGCCGCAGCCAGGGCCCCCTCCACCATCTTCTTGACCCTGGCAGCCAAATCCTGGTCAATCTCAATCCAAAGCTTCATGGTCAGGTTTGATCTCGTTAGTACCATTCATAGGAATGATATTGGCGGAAAACTCCGGCAGGCACAATAGTAAAGGGACGGAGGGGGTTTGTAAAGAAAACAAGCTGCAAATTGAAACGTTTAAAAGAAGCTGGTTTGAGAGTAAGCTGTCTTTCTTCCTCGCTTCAGAGGCGCTGCCCCATAACGGTGCAGGCAGGGAACCTGGACGTGGTGTCAAGCCCCCTGCCTCACCGAAAGTTCAATATGATCCTATTGTTAGTCCTCAGGATTTCATACCTGAGAGCTTCCTACTTCTTAACTTCTTTGATGATCAGCCCTCCCTTGGCGATGTCCAATGACAGCCCTTTCTCTTTGCCTTTCACATTGATGGTTACCCCTTTGTCGTTCTGGATCACCAGATCAGCCTTGCCCTTGATGAAAGTGAGGCCGGCAGGTAAGGCCTTCTTATATTTTCCGTAAAAGTCAGAGAGATTTTTGAGATTGTACACATCGCCATTCACGGATAGCTTTTTTCGGCCCAACGCCAGTTTTTCAAAGCCTGTAACTTTAACCAGGTGGGTCGTACCTTGAAAGGTGAGCACCGCTTGACCCGTAATTTTGCCCACCCCCACGGCTGTGGAAGTCAATTCGATACTGAGGGTACCGCTGGGTTCGTCGGCCAGCGCCGCTCCCGCCGCCAGGACAAACGCCAGGGCCAGAGCCGCGATCAAAAGTTTTTTGTACATGCATGATCTCCTTTTCGGGGAATTGCATCAGCCAGAGCCGGCCATGCAGGTTAAGTGATTCTTCTAGAATTTAAGCCTGTTTTTTTCGAAGGCAAGGTAAGTTTTTTTGACAGTTTCGATATTTTCCACATCCTTTCCACCATGGTTTTTGACCATGTAGCTAAAACTGTGTTTTCCTGTAGTCTTTCAAAGTAGAAAGAATAATTACCTACATTATCCTTTTAAATATTGTAACCATTCCTAAATATGGCATATTAATCAATTAGCCTTCCTTATAGATACGGCCATTCTTATGTTATCTGTAATTATCCCATCAACTCTTTTATTATGTAGAAATCTTCTCATTAATTTTATATTATTTAGAGTCCATACCATAACCGGTTTATTACAAGATTTAATTTGTGGCAAAATACCAAACTTAACTAATTTCCAATTTGGTAGAACAATATCAGCCTTAGAGTTGATTATCCTCTTGACCGGGAACAATTCTGATAATTTTAACAGTAATGAATTATCATAAATCGGTTTTCCTAAAATAAGACCAACCTGTATTTCAGGATAACTATCCTTAATATTTTTAATTGAAGAATCATTAAATGAGATAATGGCATATTTATCTATGTTTAGATATTTTCTAACTATATTTATCATATCAATTTCATATCCT
>JARRKO010000051.1:0-1902 GCA_037388025.1 Syntrophobacterales bacterium | reverse complement strand
ATTATTGAGTCATGAATTACAATGTATACATTATCCTTGGTCCTTCTAACATCAAACTCAACTATATCTGCTCCAGAACTGATCGCTTTCTCAAAACAATGAAACGTGTCTAGTCCGAGGAAAGAATTCTCACCCCCCCGGTGGGCTATTATTAATTTATGTTTCATAACGTTTTTCTTTTATTGGCATTTTTTCAAACTTCAGCGCTCATATGTACTATTCTTTTCAAAAACTTCCAGAAGGGCTCTCCGCACTCGTTCGTACTCAGACCGGGCCTGGGTCAGCTTCACCAGTACTCCGTTAAGGACGCCTCTTTTGGCTTTTTTCTCCAAGTCCCGACACAATCGCGTGAGCCGTGTTGCACCTAATTCAGCGCTATTCGACTTTAAATAGTGAGCGGCCAGCAGTATGCCCTTCAGATCGCCTTTTTTCTCAGCCTCCTCCATGTCCCTGAGCATCCAAGGAGCTACCTCGAGGAAAGTTTCTATTAAATCTAAAATAGAATCCTCATCGCCCATAATAGCCAGTAGGCCTTCCCAAGCCACAGGATTAAGGCCTCCATCGGTGCCTCGGTCCTGAAGGTCGGAACCGGGAGATGAAAGCGTCGATACCGGCTCTGCTACTTTTTCAGAACGGACGACTTGGGGCTGCTCCCCTGCCGGCGCTGCCGGTTCCCCCAGCGGACAACTTTTTTTCAGGGCGCCCACCAACTCCGAAACCTGGACGGGCTTGCCGACAAAATCGTCCATGCCCACAACGAGGCAAGCTTCCCGGACTTCCATAGTATTGCTGGGAGTCATGGCGATGAGGCGCGGTCGTCGATCCTTGGGCCATTCCTGGGTTATGATTCGGGTTGCTTCAAAACCGTCCATTTCCGGCATCTGCAAATCCATCAACACCACGTCGTGTGACTGACAACGCAGCGATTCCAGAGCTTCCAGACCGTTGATTGCCACCTCCGCCTGATAACCCAACCGCTCCAGCAGGCGCAGCACCAGTTTCCGATTGTTGGCGTTGTCTTCGACCAGCAAGATCTTCAAGGGATGGCGCCGACCCATCTCCACATCGAAGACACCCTCAGGGAGGTCAACCTGGGGAATTCTATTACGCCTGTCAGCCATTATGTCCCTCAGCAGTCTTCTACAAAGTTCGGTTACCCTTCAGCCTTCGATGGCAGCATTCCTTTCAAGAACTTCTAGAAGGACCGCCCGCACTCGATCGTATTCAGACCGAGTCTGGGCCAGCTTCGCCAGCAATCCGTCGAGGATGCCGCGTTTGGCTTGAACCTCCCGGGCTCAGAGTGAAAAAATTTAGTTTTAGACTTTACTGATGACAGGCCCTTAGCCCGGGAAAACCCATGGCGGGCCTGGGTTTGGCAGAAATTAGTATTTTGATGGTATGTAAAGTAAATGGAAGTATACCTAGGCAGTTTGCAGAATACAAGAAATATTATTAAAGGGATTTGTTATACATGCTTGAATGTCTAATATCAAAGAAAATCGATTACCTTAGAACTATTGAAGTGCCTGATTATCATATATAGCAGACGAATAATGCAATGGTGTTTTTCGTCTTTTAATCTCCTTCTGGACCATAATTAAATATATATTATTTTCAACAACATATTATTTCATATATTTTACCCTTAGCAAAAAATAACCATTATATATACTAAATTATATTCAATTAGACATCAACAAAAATTCACTAATTATGAATGTTTTGACCATTAAATATGGTCAAGGGGACCAAAGAGAAGCATCAGAATGACAGGGCGACGGGAATGTTAGGAAGGACTCAGGCGGTTATTCGGAATATCCGTGCGAGATGGCATACCTAACCAGCTCGGTCTGAGAGTGCACATCTAGTTTTTGCATGATATTTTGCCGATGTCGGCGCACG
>JARRKO010000050.1:0-14870 GCA_037388025.1 Syntrophobacterales bacterium | reverse complement strand
CTTCACTCCTTCATCAGCCCTCCGGCCTGAAATTTCTTCCTTAATTGACAGCTTGTTTCGATATGAAGATCATCTCTGCAATCTTTAAAGGGGAGGTGATAACTGCAGAAGCTGGCAAGATAACGTTAAATCGGGAAGAATTGATTTTTGGGCTACGATGCTTACTGTAAAAGTGTTTCCAGGTATAAATTAGGAGCAGAATATCCTTTGGCTGCCACGAAATGAGTCCTTACGTGAACTCCGATAGGTATATCGGTGCCGCAAGTACGAGCATAAATGCCCGATTCAGGCCAACGCGCCATCCACCGATATATTGAGAATGAATTCCATTCCCACTCTGGGGCGCCTGCCCATTTAAGTGGTGCGCTGGGTACAAGAGGATGAGACTATCATGCGCCGAAAGACTAAAGATTCTGACCTGACGCGCAGGGAGTTTGTGACCACCATCGGACTCGCCGGCATGGCTGCGATCGGGGGCGGCGTGACCGAAGCTCTTACTGCCACCGAACAACCAGCCGCCGACGCCATGAAGGCCCAGACTGTGCCTAAACGCAAGCTGGGCAAGACCGGGGCAGAGGTGTCCATTCTCTGCTTTGGCGGCATCAATGACACCCCCAACAACCAACTGCTCCTCAAGCAGGCTCGGAAATGGGGCGTCACCTACTGGGACACGGCCGAATCCTATGGCCATGGCTTGAGTGAGCAAGGGATCGGTCTCTTCTTCTCCCGCAACCCCGGGGCCCGCCAGGAGATCTTCCTGGCCACCAAGCTCCAAACCAAAAGGGGTGACTTCACAGAGCGTTTGGATAATTGCCTGAAAAGGCTGCAAACGCCATATGTGGATCTTTTCTTGATTCACGGCCTCACTGGCATTGAGGAAGCAACCCCCTTCAAGGATTGGGCTGCGGAGATGAAGAAGGCCGGCAAGATTAAATTTTTCGGCTTCAGCACCCATACCAACATGGAGGACTGTCTCCTGGCCGCGGCCAGGCTGGACTGGATTGATGTGGTGATGTTGACTTACAACTTCCAGGTCATGAATAACCCCAAAATGCAGGAAGCCATCAAGGTTGCAAGTCAGGCCGGGATTGGCTTGGTGGCCATGAAGGCTCAGGCGGGGACTCCGGGGAGGGTGAAGATCGCCAGCGAGGCCAAGGCGGAAATGGCCGAGCACTTCCTGAAACGGGGCTTCACGGACAAGCAGGCCAAGCTCAAAATTATTTGGGAAAACCAGAAGATTGCCAGCATATGCTCCTACATGCCCAATTTGACCATCTTCTCGGCCAATGTGGCTGCGGCCTTGGACCAGACCAAACTTACCCGAGAGGAGTACGATTCGTTCCAGCGATATGCCCTGGAGACCAAGGGGGACTACTGTGCTGGCTGCGGCAGAATCTGCCAGGAAGCCGTGGGAGGGGCCATCCCCGTGAACGAGGTTATGCGTTGCCTCATGTACCACCAGTATTATGGTGAGCCGGAACTGGCCAGGCTGACCTTCGCCGAGCTACCCGAGGCGGTTAGGCGGCAGTTGACGGAAGTGGATTACTCTCCGGCGGAGCAGGCTTGCCCGCGCGGGTTAGCCATTGCGGCGCTTATGCGCCAGGCCAAGGAAATGTTGGCATAATAGTATTAAATTTATAAGTTAGTTCCTACACCGCCCATCAGCATAGAAGGAACTTCATCAGGACCATAAAGATTCCCCTATCCAGATCATATCTGCACTTTCTGATGCCTTGGTGATAACTAAAGGATTTGGCAAGTTATCGATTGTGTCCCCGCCTCAAGATAATGGTTGGGTTGACCCATCTCCTTGGCCATCTTAACTTAAAGGCAGTCTGATTTTTTTCTGGAACCGGGATTGTGGTTCTTTAGTCCAGCAACCGATTCAACTAAACCCGGTGAGGAGAAAACCGATGCCTGAATATTTCTGGTGGGGTCCTATGTGGGTATTTCCTATGATCATGCCTATAGTCGTGTTGGTAGCCTTGATCTTCTGTCTCTACTTTATGTTCGGGAGAGGAGGGGGCGGGATGCCTTGGCAGCATACTGGAACGCAACAAGGCACGGGGAGAGAAGTGGAATCTCCTTTGGACATTCTCAAGCGACGGTATGCCAAGGGGGAGATCAGCAAGGACGAATTTGAGCAAATAAAGCGGGACCTGCAAAGTTGAGGGGGACGCACATGGCCAGCGAAGCCAGCAGATTGACCTCGCAGGACAAGCAGCGGATTGAAGAAGGGATCAGGGAGAAATATGTCAAGGTCGCCGTCAGCCCGGAGGGATTATTCCGCTATCCCTCCACCGGCAGAAAAATCGGTTCCCACGTCACCTGCGGCCCAGGAATCCGCCGTCCTGCCAGAACCAGTAAAAGCTTCTCCCCCCAAAGTGACAACGCCAACTGCATCACCGCTCATGCACGTTGTCAACGCCCATTACCTGGCCCTCCGGAATGGCCCCACCAAGTCTGCACCCCAGATCGCCACCCTCAAAAGTAACGACGAAGTGGAGCTTTTGGAAACCTCTGGTGGATGGGGGAGAGTGCGGGACATGCGGCGCAATATCGTCGGCTGGTCCTACATGCGCTATCTAGCACCTGTTGGGGGCTGAAGGTCCATAGGCCTTTCCCAACCTGTGATTGATATTCGAATTATATCTGCAATTTTTGCCTCTCAAGCGATAACTTTCCCCTCTGGCAAGTGATGTAGCATCGAGACAGGCTTCCATAGGTTGTTCGAGAGGGCAAATCAAAAGAGAGACGCATGTCCAGTTATGGAAGGTGTGGTGGGAGATTCTCCTATGCTACTCGACTCGGTCATGTTGCTTTTTGGTCTCTGACCAGCAGAGGTTACACGATTTCAGCTTAACGGCCAGCATAACAGGCTGGTCTGGAGCTGCAAAGAGCAGCGGCGCAATGTTAAGACCAGTCCTTGTTAATACTGTTGTTCTGCCTGTTTTCGTTTTATTTCATTTCGTTGGCTATATCTTCATCCCATTTTTTAAGTCCCAAATTCATAAATTTTAGCAAAGACTTATAATCATCATGTCCGACAACTTTTCTTGAGTACGTTGATGCACTATAAAGGGAGTTGTAGCGATTGAATATTACAAAGCTCTCGTCTAAAAGGGATTCAATTTCTTCTTTGCCAAGTGGGTTATCCTTTAAAATTTGTTTTTGACCAAGTGATACTCTGGCACCGAGATGGGCAATTATATTGTGTCTCCAGAAAATAAGTTTTTGAACTAAAGGATTCTTTCGGCTCGCGAACCAAATATCCTTTTTAAGTTGCTCCTTATCAGGCATGCGGTTATCTCTTGCAAGTAACTCAACAAAAGGATTTTCCTTTAATCGATTTCGAAAATGTTCTTCTTCAAAGTAATGGAGATTTCCTCTTATAGTTACAAGTAAGTTGTAAAGATTTAAGCTATTCGATTCCTGATCAAAAATCCTACAAAGGCGTATAATGCGAGCATCATCAAGGGCAATGAAAGTAAAGTTCCAGAACGTGTTAGATTGTGAGAATGCCTTTGCATTTTCCTTTATTGATGAGGTCAAATCACAATATAGGCGATGGCATATATTAGCATCAACTATCTCCTGAGCTAATGCTTTTAACAGCTTAGTAAGATCCTCAGAATTTTTAACCTTTATTTTCATTTTTATTCATAAGCAGAACGCCTAAATAACCGGCGCGAGGTACGAGCGTCCGGCGCCGAAGGCCCGATGTTGATTTTTTTGTTATGCATAACACCGCTAATCAGCCGCGCTGCTTTTTGCGTCGGCTGGGATAGCCTTATTAAAGGTTTCAATATCTGTTTTAAGATCTTTCGCTAGGTGGTCTAAATCTGGAAAAATTGTCGCAGCAGAAACACCCAAGACCGAAAGATCCCGTAGTAGTGTTTCCTTTGCATTTTTGTCTATTCTATATTCAAAGATGTAATCAGTAATTTTGACTCGATATTTAGAAAGAATTTCCTCAATTGGCGACAGCATTGTTCCATGAATGGTGAAACAGCTACGTTGAGCAATCATCCGATTGTCTTGATATGTTGCTGGAAATGCGAGTGGAATATCTTGGTTAAGACCTATTTCGTCCCTAAGCTCAACTTGTTCGGAATTGAGATCCCGGTTCTGCCAAGCAAGAGCAATATACAAACTACCGCCTCTAAAAAAACTCAGAGGGTAGTTAGGTGGTATATTCTGTGAACCAGATAAATCATTAAGCTTATGGGGATTTAACATGTAAATCCTTTGATTTATATTGCTTCTATTGATTGCAAAGTAAAGCGCCAGTAACGCACCTTCTGTCCAGTCGAGTAATCTTGTAGGAACCCCATAATGCTGTGAAAGGAAAAGCCATAAATCTCGTTGCTGACGTCCAGGCACATTCGCAAGACCACCAGCCTGTCTACGGAAAGATTGTAATAGATAATTTTCTTCATTAGCTTTGTAAGAGGCGATCTTTGGACACAATGCTTTATCATCACCAGATTCACCGCGAAACCAAGGCTTTGTATTTGTATCCCAAGTCCTCAAGTCCCTCTTTATAGAATCTATCAGTTCGTTAATTGATTTGATCATGATTTACCTTTAACATTATAAATTAAGCAGATTCTATTTCCCCAGGAACTTTTTCATATGGATATATTATAGGATAATCTGGACCGAAATTCAAAAATAAGAATTTTTTAAACTTTTAGGATATTTGTCAGATAAGGAGAGGGAAAACAGTTACTTGAAAAAAAGGATGCTTTGATGACCTTACATCCCTTTTCGGTCAGAGAGGGCGAATTTCTCCATTTTGTTTGCTGTAGCATTTTTATATAGAATCTACCGAAAAGCATAAATTTATTATCTGGAAAAGAAATGCACAGTTTCAAAGCTATCTGTTGTCCAAGGGGATTGGGTCAATGAATGTTACGGTTTCTGCTCTCATTAGAAACTTATCAGACGGCCAAAAACTTCCCATAAGCAGAAAATATCAACACATTGAGCCCATCATCAAGGGCACCAGCCTGAAAAGGTCCGGATAGCAACTCTTTGGGGCACCCTCTCCCTGTTTTTGATAATCAGATCATCTCTGCAATTTTTGAGGATCCGGTGATAACTATCTCATCTGGCAAGATACTAGCAAGCCCCCTCTTTTCTCTCTAGACCGTTGGCTTAAATCCTTTTGATGGTAGATCTCTCTTTATCAATCGGGGCCAGATAATCTGAGAGGCTCAGGCTCTGGTTCTGGGAGGGCGTGGGGGTGAGATTCCCCTTTGGTAGTCGTAATTTTGGGACCTTATGAGAAGTTCCTTTATGCTTCTTCCCACCCAGGTTTCATCTGTTCCAGAACACGGAAGAGGACTCTAAAAGGTTCCACCACTTCTTGGGACTAGCTGCGCCTCACTGCCCGGACATAAGCAAGGCTTTAATCACAAAACCTAAATGACCTGACCTTACTTGACATTATCATGAAGGGTATGGCAAATTAAAATTATACTTTTTTTCAAGATCCCGGCTGGCTTATTCACTTCCAACCAAACCCATAGTCACAAATGGAGTTGGTGATGCCTTACCGGGCCTTTATCTCCTATAGTCACGCTGCCGACGGCAAGCTGGCGCCCGCCCTTCAATCCGCCTTGCACCGCTTTGCCAAGCCCTGGTACCGGTTGCGGGCTATTCATGTGTTTCGGGACGAAACCAGCCTGTCAGTCACTCCAGCTCTATGGCCCACCATCGAGAAGGCGCTGGGCGAATCAGAATACTTCATCCTCATGGCCTCTCCCGAGGCAGCGGCTTCCCACTGGGTGCGGCAAGAAGTTGACTATTGGCTGAAGCACGTCTCTGCTGAAAAGATTTTGATCGTCCTGACCGAGGGGGAAATTGTCTGGGACGATGCTGCCGGCGATTTCGATTGGTCTAGAACCACAGCCTTACCAGAGAATTTGAAAAAGACTTTTACTCAAGAACCCCTATATCTGGATCTGCGCTGGGCTAAACAGGAAGAACATCTATCGTTAAACAATCCGAAATTTAATGACGCCGTGGCCGAACTGGCGGCCACTCTCCACGGAAGACCAAAGGACGAGATCACCGGGGAGGACGTGCGCCAGCACCGGAGAACCAAAAGGATTCAGTGGGCGGCCGTGCTATCTCTCCTGATTTTGACCGTGGCCTCGGTGGTGGGGTTTTTCATCGCCCTTTATCAGTACCGCTTGGCCGACGAGCGAGGGAAAATAGCCCTCTCACGTCAGCTGGCGGGCCAGTCGGAAATCCTCTTAGACCACAGACTTGATCTATCGTTGTTGTTAAGTGTGGAGGCGTTCCGAGCAAAGCCTACCTTAGAGGCTCGGAGTGCACTTTTTAAGGCTCTAATGAGAGAGCCCCAACTCCAAAAATTTCTTTATGGCCATACAAGCAAAATCTCAAGTTTGAATTTCAGCGCTGATGGTAAGATCCTGGCCTCCGGCGATAGGGAAGGTAGCATCCGTCTCTGGGACGCCAAAACTTTTCAGACCTTGGGGCCGCCACTCAAAGGGCACCAAGATTTGGTGTATAGCCTGGCTTTTAGCCCTGACGGCCATATTCTAGCCTCCTGCGGTTATGATCTTACCGTACGTTTGTGGGACGTCAAAACTCATGAACCTTTGGGGGAACCCCTCACCGGCCATGACGTCGGTGCAAATGCAGTTCGTGGGGTGTGGAGCCTGGCCTTCAGTCCCAACGGTAAGATTCTATCCTCCGGCGGTGGGGAAGGTATCGTGTATCTTTGGGACGTTAAGACCCTTAAGCCTCTGGGGCACACCATTAGAGGGCACGAATCTATTGTGTCGAAATTAGCCTTCAGCCCCAACGGGAACCTCTTAGCTTCTGGCGGTGAATTTGGGATCGTTCGCTTATGGAACGTTAGAACCATTAAGCCCCTGAGGCTCCCTCTCAAAGGGCACCAAAGATTTTCAGTATCGAGTTTGGCTTTTAGCCCCAACGGGAAACTTTTAGCCTCTGGGGATGAGAAAGGTACTGTGCGCCTTTGGGACGTTAACACCTTTAGGCCCTTGGGGCCACCCATGAGAGGCCACAGAGAAGGGGTACAGAGCACGACCTTCAGTCATAACGGCGAAACCCTCACCTGTCACAGTTTTGATGGCAGCGTGCGTACCTGGTCTACTACGACTCATAAGCCATTAAAGGCCATTATTCCGTTAAAGCCCATTATTACTGGATACAAGGTTGTTAAGGATAATGATAAGGTTGTTAAGGTGGGTAGAAATTTGCACCTGGCCTTTAGTCCCGACAGCAAAACTCTAGCCCTTGGTGCTGAAGACGGAACCATCCGGTTAATAAATGTAGAACCTTCTAAAGGCCTGGGTTCACTCCTCACGGTCCATAGAAATAATGTGTGGAGTATTACCTTCAGCCCTTCTGGGAAAATTTTGGCTTCTAGCGATTGGGATGGTTTTATTCATCTATGGAATGCCAGGACCTTTAAGCCCTTGGGCTCGCCACTCATTCATGATAATGGAGTGTGGACTCTGGCCTTCAGTCCCGACAATAAAACCCTGGCTTCTGGAGGTAAGGATGGAAAAGTCCGTCTTTGGGATTTAAGGACCCGTAGCCAACTAACCCCACCTATCAGCTGGAGGGAAAAGACATCGGGCAATGATTGCGTATGCGTAGGCTTTAACCCAGATGGTAATATCCTGGCCTATAGCACTACTGCTGGCTTAATGCTCTTGGATACCAAGACCTGGAAGCCTATAGGGCCTCCCCTTGAAGAGCAAGGTTTTGTTACGAGTAGCTTAGCCTTCAGCCCTAATGGTAAAATTCTGGCTTCCGGCGGGACTGACAGATTTGAGAGTAATCTTTATTTCTGGGACACGAAAACCTTTAGCCTTCAAAGAGCCCTGAAAGGGGCAGAGCGTGGGGTTGAGAGCTTGGTCTTCAGCCCCGATGGCAAAATGCTGGCTTCTGGTAGTTGGGATGGCAGGATTCGCTTTTGGGACTCAGAGACCAAGGAATTTCTTGCCCCACTTATCACTGTATCCAAGGAGGGTGGGGTGATTAGCATAGCCTTCAGCCCCGATGGTAAGATCCTGGCCGCCGGGGGTAGTGATGGTTCCTTAAGTTTTTGGGACACTAAGACCAGAGTACCATTTGGGCCAACTATCATGGCTTACAAGATTGAAAAAGAATTAATTGGTGAGGTAAATAGCTTAGCCTTCAATCCTGATGGGAAAATCTTGGTCTCTGGTGGTGGGGATGGCGAGGTTCGCGTTTGGGATATGGATGAGGAGTCTTGGGTCGACCGAGCCTGCCGCATGGCCAACCGCAACCTCACTCAAAATGAATGGGAAAAATATTTAGGAAGTATACCTTACCACAAGACCTGTCCTGATTTACCTAAGCTGGAGGAAAATCGCACTTACATTGAAAGCCAGCTAATCCAAGGCCCTGCTGAAGTAAAGAACCGATCTAGAACCAAGGCCCCAAAAACTTTCACCAATAGTACCGGTATGAAATTTGTGCTCATCCCGGCAGGAACTTTTATGATGGGAAACGATGAGAGTTATCAGGAGGTGGCTCAAAGAGGTGGAAGTCATTGGTGGGCCGATGAACACCCGCAACACCAAGTAACTATTAGCCAGTCTTTTTACTTGCAGACCACAGAAGTGACCCAGGGCCAATGGCAAAAGGTTATGGGTGATAATCCGTCTCGTTTCAAGAAATGCGGCAAGGATTGCCCGGTGGAAAGGGTTTCCTGGCACGATGCCCAAAAGTTCATCAAGAAGCTCAACCGCATGGAGAAGACCGAAAAGTACCGCCTCCCCACCGAGGCCGAGTGGGAATATGCCTGCCGAGCCGGCAGCACCAAGAGGTTTTGCTTTGGAGATAAAGTAACGAATCTAAGTGACTATGCCTGGTATGATAAAAACTCCGGAGATAAAACCCATCCGGTGGGACAAAAGAAGCCCAATGGTTGGGGACTCTACGACGTGCACGGCAATGTTGCAGAGTGGTGCCAGGACTGGTATGGCGATTATCCCACTGGGCCTGTCACAGACCCCTTGGGCCCTGTATTTGGAGGGTTTCGGGTGTTTCGTGGGGGTTCCTATTTGACAAACCCTAAAGACAACAGGCCTTCTAATCGTGGTTACAGCGATTCTGATTGCGAAGATATCGGCTTTCGAGTTGTAAGGACTTTAAAGTGAACCTGTTCCTGTTATATTTGTCCTGAACTAGACTTGATTTGACAGTATCCCCGCGAAGTCCCGAAATGTGCGAGACAAAGGTAGAGACTGCGTCTTGGGGATATTGGTGGGGGTTGGTAAAAGCAATGGAATTGAAAGCTATCTGCTCTCATTAGAAACTTATCAAGCCGTTGAAAATTCTACATATCCTTCCCATATCGACACATTAAACTATCACTCTTAATCGCCAGACTGCAAAGGTCCAGATAGCCCCTCTTTGAGGCAACCCCACCTAGTTCTGATATCCAGACCAAATCTGCAATTCTTCAGGGCGAGGTGATAACTACGGGGTTTGGCAAGTTAGTTGGCATTGACTGAAAAAGGCAGGGTTACCATGGCCCTGCGTTTTATTTGGATCATGTTATCAACTCTTGCAAAAGGACCTAACGATTACCTAAAATACCCTAATAATTAGCCAGGAAAATTTTATAGAAACCTAATAATTTTATATTCAAGAACCATATTTTTTGATTGAAAAAACCAGTGGATATATGGTATGGTATGACCCTTTATTTTGTACTCCAGGCCACCCAGGGGTCCTGGGAACTGAATCCTCCCCAAGTAAACCCGCTGGCGCGTCATAAGGAATGCCTGACATGCAGGCTGCCCTAAGGGAGACGAAATGGTCGAGAGCCCTCATCGTAGCCGCAATATGATCGGTGCTTTTCCTTTTTGGCCCTTCCTGACTAGGAAGGGTTTTTTGTTTATTGGTCCGGGCAGGCAGGACTACAGGCGTTTGAAAAAACAAATCAGGATCTTAGTAAAGTAATAGTCAGCCAACTCAGGGGAAAGAAAAATAGGAGAGGGGACATGGCTGTGGACATCTTCCCGAAAAAAATATGGCAGTGGGTTTTGATGGGGGCGCTGGTGGTGCTGGCGACGGCCCTAGCCCCGGCCTGGACCCCGGCCGAAGATCTGGTGGTAGATAACCAAACCTATACGGTCGAAAAAGACATCTGGTTTGATAATGAGTATATCGGTCAGCACCAAACCGGCACCTTGGAGCAAAAGGGGCACACGAACAATGTGTTCGATAGACTTATATTAGGCGAAAACCCCGGCGCCAGCGGCACATATAACCTGCACGACGGCACCCTGTATATTTCTAACGGGTATGGTGGGTATGAGTACATCGGCAATAGCGGTATCGGCACCTTTAACCAGAGCGGCGGCACCAACTCGTTTAATTGGGGTTCCCTTTATCTGGGCCTTCACAGCGGCGCCAGCGGCACATATAACCTGAGCAACGGCACCCTTGATGTCAGTTTGGATGAGCACATCGGCCACTCCGGCAGCGGCACCTTTACGCAGACCGGCGGCCTCAACTCGGTAACCAACGGTTGCCTTTATCTGGGCTATGGGGGCGGTGCCAGCGGCACTTACAATCTAAGCGGCACCGGACGTATCGAGGGTGATTCAGAATACATCGGCTACTCCGGCAACGGCACCTTCACCCAGAGCGGCGGCACCAATCAGGGCGACTGGCTGACCCTGGGATACAACTCCCAAAGCAGCGGCACTTACATCTTGAACGGCGGCAGCGTTGGGATGGATAGCGTTTTTATCGGGAGTAATGGAACCGGCGCCTTCATGCACACCGGCGGCACCCACCAGGTTTACTTAGATATGATGAGCATAGGCGAGGAAGGCGGGTCCGGCATCTATACCCTGGGCGACGGTACCAGCAGCCCAGTTCTTATGGCTACACAAATATATATCGGCGACGGCGGCAGCGGCACTTTCATCCACCAGAGCGGCACCAACAAGATGATCACGGGTTCTGATCTATATCTATTTGTCGGCGCAGACGGCCACGGCGCCTACACCCTGGGCGACGGCGCCAGCACCCCAGTTCTTATGGCTACAGAGGAATTTCTCGGCTTTCCTTACTACGGCGACGGCGGCAGTGGCACCTTCACCCACAAGAGCGGCACCAATGTGACTGGCACCTTGACCCTGGCGGATTCTTATTACACCTGCAGCGGCACCTACAATCTCGAGAATGGCAGCCTAAAGGCCGGGACCATCAACCTGAACACCGGGGGTTTCTTTAACCAAACCGGTGGCACCCTGGATTTCACCACCTGCAACCAAAGCGGCGGCACCGGCGCTTTCACCGATCTCTTCTTGGGAAAGGACGCCGGCCACCATAGCAGCTATACCTTAAGAGGCGGCAGCCTCAATGCAGCCAATGAAAGCGTGGGAAGCTCCGGCAGCGGCGATTTCACCCAGGAGGGCGGCATCCACATCGTGGGGGGCGATCTTAAACTGGGGATCAATCAACCCGCTAGTGGCACCTATAAGCTGAAAAAGGGCAGCCTTTCAGCGGCCAATGAATTCATTGGCTTAGACGGCAGCGGCACCTTCACACAGGAGGACGGCACCAACAGCGTAACCGGCGATCTCGTGCTGGGCCGCTATATCACCAGCAGTGGCACCTATAACCAGAAGGGTGGCAACCTCTTAGCGTCAAATGAATACATCGGACACATCGGCAACGGAGGCATCGGTAGCTTCATCCAGAGCGGCGGCACCAACGAGGCAGATGCCCTCTATCTGGATGGTTCTGACGGTACCTATGATCTCAGTGGCAACGGCAATCTTTTGGTCTCGAATGAGGTTGTCGGCAAATCCGGCATCGGCACCTTTACCCAGACGGGCGGCACCCACACGATAACGAACAGTCTGGTTTTGGCGGACCAACCCGGCAGTAGTGGCACCTACAACCTGGAGGGCGGCACCTTGTCGGCCGGGAGCATGGAGATTAAAGCAGGTGGAACCTTTGAATTAAACAACGACGCGGCCCAGGTGAATATCTCTCAATCCCTCACCTTTGGCGAAAATGCCCAGTTCTCGGCAGTGCCCGGCGCCACCATCAACATGACCGGCAGCAATTTCTATAACTACTGCACAGACCCCGAAAACCTGTCCGGCTTGGCAAACTTGAAGCTGGTTTTCACCGGCGGTCCGGTCACCGAAGATTATTTCGAGGTGGCCGGTCAGGACTTAGGGCCGGTGATGGCGGGCTTTACCCACAATTTTGCCCTGGGCACCTTACAGTTGGGGGATGACACCCATACGGGCTACCTGGGCCTATATGATGCAACTGATAATTCACTGGGCGGAGGTGACGAGGCCCTTTACGTGTACACTTTAATCCTGGGCCTTGGTTCGACTCTGGACCTGCACGAGCTACATCTCTATTGTTTGAGCTTCACCGATCTTGGCGGCACAGTCTTAAATGGAAGCATCCAGGTCGTGCCCCTACCCGCCTCCATACTCCTCCTGGGCTCTGGCCTCCTCGGCCTGGGTCTCCTGGGCTATCGGAGAAAACGAAGCTAATAAACTCTCCCAACATGATAAAAAACAAAGGCAGGGTCAGCCGTGGCCCTGCCTTTTTCTTTGACACTAAAAAAGTTTCAATTTGTTGTTATCTGCTCTGATTAGAAACTTATCAAGCCTCTGAAAATTCTACATATCCAGAATATATCAACACATTGAGCCCATCATCAAGGGCACCAGCCTGTCCGGGTCCCGATAACCTATTCCTTGGGGTACCCCTCCCTTGTTTTGATACTTAATCCATATCTGCAATTCTTGAAGGTCTGGTGATAACTGCGAGATCTGGCAAGATATAGAAAATAAGACCAACCTCCGTTTGAAACTACACTCTTCCGGAAAGCTCAAACTAACCTATCTCCTTCTTTATAAAGGAATAAAATGTTCAGAGAATAAAACAAAATGTTTAATTTTCCTAACCTTTTCCTTGTCGGCTCTAATAATTTCCATAGGTTACAAAGGCACAAGAATTGCAATGATCATCAGTGGATTTGTGTCTCTTCTTGCAGGCCACAGAGTTACTAATGCCCCCCTGACCATACCCGCGGGTGGCCTCCCCGAATTTCTGACCCAAGGGCACTTCTCTTCTAACCCTGCCCCCAGGCACAGGAGGACCACACATGCAAACCAAGACAAGCAAGACCGGATGGTGGAAAGGCATTCTTCACGGGGCGGTGGTCCTGGCCCTCCTCCTCCTGCTTACCCCGGGATGGGCCAGGGGTCAAAACCTGACAGTGGACGGCGGCGCCACCAAATTTGTGCCCCCCTCCATCACCTATGACAATGAAACCATCGGGGACACCGGCCAGGGCACCCTGGTGCATATTGCTGGCAGCAATACGGTCAACACCGATCTGACCCTGGGCTCTACCGCCACCGGCAGCGGTACCTACCAGCTGTGGCCTTTTGGCACCTTGTCGGTGGGCCGGGATGAATACATCGGCGAAGCGGGAACCGGCTTCTTAAAACAAATCGGTGGCACCCATACGGTCAACAGCAACCTTTATCTGGGTCGCGAATCCACCGGCAGTGGCACCTACCACCTGGAAGGCGGCAGCCTGTTGGGATTTACTGAATTTATAGGCGATGCTGGCCATGGCTGCTTTACCCAAGTCGGCGGTACCCATAAGGTAAATGCGTTCGTTAGGCTCGGAAACCAATCCACTGGAAACGGCACCTATCATCTGACGTTAGGGAGTCTGACGGCCGTTACTGAAGATATCGGCCTCGCCGGCGAAGGCGGTTTTACCCAAATAGGCGGTAGCAATACGGTAAAAGCCTTTCTTTTCATTGGTGGTGCTTCCACCGGCAGTGGCACTTACAATCAATACGGCGGCAGCGTCTCGGTAGCCAAGGATGAAACTATCGGCAGCTATGGCACCGGCACCTTCAACCAGATCGACGGCTGCCATACGGTCAACAACAACCTTTATCTGGGTCGCGAATCCACCGGCAGCGGCACCTATCATCTGGACTTCGGCAGTCTGTCGGTGGGCACTTATGAATATATTGGCAACTCTGGTATCGGCAGCTTCAGACAACTCGGCGGCAGCCATACGGTAGGCTCCACCCTTTACCTCGGCTCTGAATCCACCGGTAGCGGCACCTACCATCTATACAATGGCAACTTGTCGACCGAATTTGATTTTATCACGGTACCGGCAGCCTCACCCAAGTCGGTGGGAGCCATGATGTATCCTCGCTTCAAGTTGGCGTGGCTTTTTCCGGCGTTGGCACCTACCGTCTTGAATTTGGCAACCTGACGGCCGGAAGTGAATTTATCGGCTATGCCGGCCCCGGCAGCTTCAGCCAGGTCGGCGGCGCCAATAAGGTAACCGATACCCTTGTCATTGGGTTTTCTGCCGGCAGCAGCGGCACCTATCATATGATCGGCGGCCACCTCCAGGCTCCTCAGGAGTTTATCGGCTATGGCTTTTTGGGTTTCTTAGACTTAAGCACCGGTAGCTTCAGCCAATTTGGCGGTGATCATGTGGTAGACAGCGATCTTAATCTTGGCTTTCAGTCTGGAGGCAGCGGCACCTACCATCTGAAGTTAGGCAGCCTTTCAGTGGGCAATGATGAATTTATCGGCTCTAGTGGCATCGGCGCCTTCACCCAGAGCGGCGGCAAGCACACTATCGCCAACACCCTTACCCTGGCGCAAGATTCCGGCAGCAGCGGCACTTACAACTTGGAGGGCGGTAAGCTGTCTGCCGGGAATATCCAGATTCAACCCCCCGGCGGTGGCACCGGAACCTTTAATGTGATGAACACCATCACCACGGTGACCGGCGACGT
>JARRKO010000049.1:0-31354 GCA_037388025.1 Syntrophobacterales bacterium | reverse complement strand
ATAGTTGGCTAGGCTAACCAGGGAAAGAAGGCAGGTCGTCTTCGTCGTCGGGGTCCACGCCCAGGCTCCTGAAAGCCAGGTTAACCAGGTGGCGATACCAGGTGATCCAGACGACCACCAGGGCCAGGATGCACAACAGGGAAATCCAGCCGTGGCTCAGGGCGGTTAGAAACATGAGCAGCGCCATGACCAGGAGGCCGACGGTGAGGAGGAAAACATCCGGCAGGTATTTTCTCACAAACAAAGTTTACCATGTCTGGGCGAGAAAGGTAAGTCCGCTGCTGTGGCGCTTTCCCCAAAACAGACCCCTGAATTTCTTTCAGCGAAAATGGCAGGCCACCCAATGCCCGGGCGTGGTTTCGCGAAACATGGGTACGGTTTCCCGACAGAGGGGGAACTGGGCTTCCGGACAGCGGGGGTGGAAGGGACAACCGGGAGGTATATGGATAGGGGAGGGGGGGTCTCCTTGAAGCTGGGGCGGGTTAAAAGACCGCGCCGGATTGGGCAGAGGCACCGCGGCCAGGAGGGCCTCGGTGTAAGGATGGAGCCGGTCGGTGTCAAAGACCTCCCGGGGGGCCAAGTCAACCAGACGCCCCAAATACATGACCGCGATGCGGTTGGAGATCTGGGAGATGACGCTCAGGTCATGGGAAATGAACAGATAGGTGAGGCCGTAGCGTTCCTGCAGCTGGCCCAACAGGTTGAGAATCTGGGCCTGGATGGAAACGTCCAGCGAGGAGACGGGCTCGTCCGCCACGATGAGGCGGGGTTTCAGGGCCAGGGCCCGGGCCAGGCCGAGACGCTGGCGTTGGCCCCCCGAGAATTCATGGGGATAGCGCTCCAGGTGCTCCTCCTGCAGGCCCACTTCTAACAAAAGCTTCGCGGCCCAAGCCCTGCGCTGGCTCTTGGTCCCCAGGCCATGGATGAGGTAGGGCTCCTCCAGGGTTTGCCGCACCGTCATCCGGGGGTTAAGGGAGGAATAGGGATCCTGGAAGATGATCTGCATGCGCTGCCTGAGTTCTTTGAGGCGGCGGGGCGGCAGGTCGAAAAGGTTTTCCCCGGCGAACCAGACTTTGCCCCGGGTAGGGGGAAGCAACGCTAAGAGCAGGCGTCCCAGGGTGGATTTGCCACAGCCGGACTCCCCCACCAGCCCGAGGGTTTCCCCTTCGTGCAAGGTGAGGCTCACCTGATCCACCGCTTTGAGGGTGGGCCCTCGGCCCCAGGGCCCGGCCAGCCGGAAATAGCGGCAGAGGTCTTGGGTGGCAATCAGGGGTTCGGACACGGTTCTGAGTTCGAGTTTTAAGTTTCGAGTTTCGAGATTTTGACAAAAATTATTCTGTATCTAAAGACTCAGCAATTTGGGCTAAAGTTCAGGCTTTGAGGTTAATAAAAGTTTCTTTGGCGGCCCGGCAGATGGCCATAGGCGCAGTGGGACCCCGGCCATCATAGCGGGCGCAGTGCACCGGGCTGTAAAAGGAGGCTACCCAATGCTCCCCGGTGACCCCGAGGAACATGTCCAGCTTCAGCTCCACATAATACTTCTGGATCATGTGCTTGACCAGACGCCAGGTCTCGGCCATGGAAGAGGTAAAGGGGCGGTTGCCCGGATCACCCATGATAGCCTGGGCAATAAACTGGTCAAGCTCCCGATCGGCATATTCCCTCATTGGTTTCTGACTCCATCCGGATAAAAATTTTTGGAATCGATTGCCGTCCTCGCCTGGCAAAAAAGTTCAACCTTCAAGGTTCCAAGTCTGACTCATACAACCAGCAGCGGGTTCGGTGGTCCGGGCCCACCATGATCCAGGGGGGCGGCGCCTCGCAGCGTTCGAAGGCCTCGGGGCAGCGGTCCCGGAAGAGGCAGCCCGGGGGAATTTCCTGGCCCCCCGGTACCTGCCCGGGGATGGCAGGCAAGACCTCACCCAGGGAGTGATGAAAGTCGAGCTTGGGCACCGAAGCCAACAGCCCCCGGGTATAAGGATGGCAGGGCCGTCGAAAGAGCTCCGCGGTGGGGGCTTCCTCCACAATCAGACCGGCGTACATCACCGCCACCCTTTCCGCGGTCTGGGCCACCACCCCTAAATTGTGGGTGATAAACAGCACCGCGAGATTGAGGTCGTCCCGCAGACGGGTCAGCAGGGCCAAAATCTGGGCCTGTATGGTGACATCCAAGGCGGTGGTGGGTTCATCAGCGATCAACAACTCAGGCTCGCAGGCCAGGGCCATGGCGATGAGGACCCGCTGACGTAATCCTCCGGAAAGTTCATGGGGATACTGGTCAAAGCGCCGGCCCGCGTCGGCCAGGCCCACCCGGGACAAAGCACTGATGGCCTGAGTCCGGGCCTCCCGATGCGACAGCTGCCGGTGTTGACGCAATACCTCAGCCACCTGCTCCCCCACGGTAAACACCGGGTTAAGCGAGGTCATGGGTTCCTGGAAGACCATGCCGATGCGATTGCCCCGGATGTGGCGCATGTCCTCCGGACCAATCTCCAACAGGTTCTCGCCGGCAAAAAACACCTCACCGTCGATTTCAGTAGTCTGGGGAGGAAGAAGACGCATAATGGAAAGGGAGGTGACGGTCTTGCCGCAGCCCGATTCCCCCACCAGGCCCAGGGTCTTGCCGGCCGGCAAGTCCAGATTGACCCCGGCCACGGCCCTGAGACGGCCTAGAGGGGTATGGAAATGGACACTGAGGTCCCGCACCCTGAGGAGAGGGGTGTCGGCGGCTTGGTTCACGCCGGCGGGGCCTCTTCAACGGGGATCTGGATGGTGAAGGTGGAGCCCTGGCCCGGGACGCTGTCAGCGATGAGGCAGCCGCCGTGCTCCTCTATGATATTTTGGCAGATGGCCAGACCCAGCCCGGTGCCCTTCTCCTTGGTGGTAAAGTACGGCTGGAAGATATTGGCCTTGACCTCGGGGGTCATGCCCTGGCCGGTGTCGCTGATGCTGATCTCCAGGTTGGGCCCGTTCATCCGGGTGGCCAGGGTAAGCTCACCCCCCCGGGGCATGGCCTCCAGGGCATTTTTAAAGAGGTTGAGGAGCACCTGGTGAATTTGCTGGCGATCGAAGCTCAGGCTAGGAGTCGCCGTCGTTTTCTCCCGTTTCAAGGTGATGTTTTGCTCCTTTAGGGTGTCCTCATACAGGTCCACCACCTCGTCCATGAGGGCCTCGACATCACCGGGCTCCTTGTGAGCCGTGGGACGTTTGACGAAGTCGCGCATTTCGGCGATCATGCCCTCTAGACGACCGACTTCCTCCATTATGATGTCCAGTTTGTGTTGGCCTTTGTCGTCCAGGCCGGGTGTTTTTTGCAGTTGCCGGGCAAAGCCCCCAATGATGGCCAGGGGATTTTTAATTTCGTGGGCAATGTGGCTGACAGTGTTGCCCACGGCAGCCAGACGTTCGGACTGCAAAAGGCGCTCCTCCATGCGCTTGTATTCGGTGATATCCCGGACTATGCCGGTAAAATAGAGGGCGCCCTGAACCTCGGCCACGGAAAAGGAGATGCTCATGGGAAATTCGCTGCCGTCCCGGCGCTGGGCGTGGAGCTGCACATGCTTGCCGATGAGATGGGGACTACGGGTGGCGATGTAGCGCCGGACATAGCCGCGATGCTCGTATTTATAAGGCGGAGGAATGATGATACTCAGGTCCTGTCCCAGGGCTTCCTCCCGGGTATAGCCGAAAATATTCTCGGCCCCCCGATTGTAATCCACGATGGTGTGGTCCTCGTTGATGGTAACAATGGCATCCGTGGCGGTGTCCAGGATGCCGCTGTGGATTTCCTGATCCCGGAGCAAGTCCGCCAAATTTCGCAGCACCTCAGCCATGGACTGGGAAGCCTGACCCAGGAGGACTTTGCCCTGACTCTCGCCGCCCAGGGAAGGCAGCCCCTGGCCAGCCTGCCTGAGATCAAGAATGATATCAAAGCTTTTCGGATCTAGCTGATCAACAGGAGTGCAGAGGATGGCGGGAACGGGAGGACAGAGGCCGAAGAGACTGAGTTGCACCGGGACCAGGTGATCCCGGAAAAAATCCAGGATGTCACCAAAGACGCCCACTGCTTCCGGGTCCAGGACCACAGCGATGTTCATAGTTTAGACCAGAGACCTCCTGAGGAGGGGAAAGGCTCACGCTTCCAAACGTTTGAACACTAAAGTGGCATTCGTCCCCCCGAAGCCAAAGGAGTTGGACAGGGCATAGTTTATTTCCATTTTGCGGGCCTTTTCGGGGACGTAATCCAGCCCCTGGCACTCAGGATCCACTTCGGTCAGATTGATCGTGGGGGGAACGATTCCATCCCTGATGGACAGTACCGTAAAAATGGCCTCCACCGCCCCCGCGGCGCCCAGGAGGTGCCCGGTCATGGATTTGGTGCCGCTGACTACGGGTCTGTGGTTCTGGTTTTTGAAAATGGTCAACAGCGACCGGACTTCATTTCTATCACCCACCAGGGTGGCGGTAGCATGGGGGTTGATGTAATCGATGATTTCCGGGGCTATGTCCGCATCTTTCAAGGACAGGATAATGCACCGGGTAGCCCCTTCCATATGAGGGTCGGTGATGTGATAAGCGTCCCCGGTCATGCCAAACCCCACCACCTCGCCATAGATCTTGGCGCCTCGAGCCAGAGCGTGGTCCAGTTCCTCCAGGACCATGATGCCGGCTCCCTCACTCATGACAAAGCCGTTTCTCTGGACATCAAAGGGCCGACTGGCGTCAACCGGGTTATCATTATAACCGGTGGCCAGAGCGCCCATGCGATAAAACGCGGTGATGGTGAGCATAGTAACTGCAGCTTCGCTGCCCCCGGCGGCCATGAGTTCGCACTCCCCCAGTTGGATGGAGCGGTAGGCCATGCCGATGGCGTGGGAACCGGCGGCGCAGGCTGTGGACAGGGCGATATTGGGGCCCTTGGCCTTGAAGCTGATGGAGACATTGCCCGCGGCCAAATTGGGGATCATCTTGGGGACCAGGAAAGGAGAAACCCGCCGCACACCCTCTTCCAGCAAGCGGATCATGGACTCCTCCCAGGAGCCCACCCCGCCCATGCCGCTGGCGATGATAACGCCGCAGCGCTCCGGATCTTCCTTCTCCAAATCCAGGCCGCTGTCCTGGATGGCTTCGAGGCTGGCGGCCAAGGCAAACTGCGTGAAGCGGTCGGTATATTTGATCTGTTTTAAATCTTCTTTGGTAAGATTCTGTTTCCGGGATTGCAGGATTTGCTTGAGGTCAAAGTCAGTGATTTCACCGGCAATAAGGGGAAAGTCCTGTGGGGCACGGTATTTGGTAACAAACCCCTTATCGAAATTTTCCAGATGCCGGATGCCGGATTTGCCTGACAAAAGTCCTTGCCAGACCGTGGGTACGTCGTTCCCCATGGAAGTGACCATACCCACACCCGTAACCACCACACGTCGCAAGCCTTTGGTTTTGTTGATGGACATGTACTTTTCTCCCCCAATCTCCACCTGTGCAAAGTTTGGTACCCGTTCAGCCCACTCCACCCCCTGGAGAGGACAACCTTACAAAGGTTATCCTAAAGGAACCAAATTTGCCACAGTATATACCCACATGCTAAAATATCCTGGAAATCCTCAAATTGTCAACCTTTTCTCCCAGGTCGCCGTCTTTCCGGCCAGGAGTCTGCGATTGTCCGACCTAGTGGAAACCTATTCCGGCCATCGCCTGCATGAGAAGCCCCTGCGATTCCAAAAGCAAGGGTCCTGGTATAGGGTGGTCAAACTAGTGGCTCGCTGGCAAAAACCCGGTGTCCTGGGCTTCAGGGTACTGGCCGAGGATGGTAAACAATATACCCTTGAATATATTCAAGAACAAGACGTCTGGAAAGTGGGTAAATAGTCGGCGGCTTGTCAGGAAATTACCTCATTTTTAAAAAAACCATTTACTTTTTCTTAACAATTAAGATAAAATTCCATAATTTTTTAACAAACTTCCTTCAAGCAAGTTCCTGTTAACCATAATATTTCCGGACATGAGGGGCGCTTATGAAATGCAATATTTCTCCGACATATATGGAAAAACTCTATTCGTTTTATTCTCCTTTTTATGATTACGTCTTCGGTTTGCTCTTGGGTCCGGGCCGCCGTCAGGCCTTCAACTATCTGAGGCATCGTCCCTATCAAAAAATTTTAGAAATAGGAGTCGGTCCCGGCTCCACTTTGGAGTTTTATCCCCCAACTTCCCAGGTGGTGGGCATCGACATTTCCGCGTCGATGATTAAACAGGCCCAGAAAAAAGCCAGCCGCCTGAACAGCGGCAGCCGCTACGAATTTCATGTCATGGACGCCCTTAACCTTGAGTTTCCCGACAATAGCTTCGATGTGGTGCTGGCCGCCTATGTCATTACCACCGTGTCCGACCCGGTTAAAGTGTGCCAGGAAATGCTCCGGGTGGCAAAGCCCGGCGGCCAGATCATCGCAATAAATCATAGTCGCTGCCAAAACGGCACCCATTGGGGAAGGATCGAGGACATTCTGGCGCCCGTGTTTGTACGCATCGGTTTTACAACGGATCTGGACGTCATCCGGGTGATGGAAGATTGCGGCATGGTGTTGGAGCAAGCGGTGCGCTGCAACCTCATGAACACCGGTCGTATCATCATCGCCAACAAAGAAGCACACCCGTTTTAACCAGGCTCAAGCATAATTATCGGGAGGAGTCCACTTGGGCCTGATATCCCGAACATCAGTTTCAAACTTCCAGTCCATTCTCATAACAGGCGCAGCCGGTGGTATAGGCCGGGAGGTGTCCCTCGCCTATGCTGAACCAGGGGTGCACCTTTTCCTTGGGGATAATAACGCTTCCCGTCTGGAAGAAGTCGTGGTTGCGTGTCGAGACCAGGGGGCGGCGGCTCATGGAACTCTGGTGGACGTAACCCACCGGCAGGCCATGGCTGAGTGGATACTGGGCGCCGACGTCAAAAAACCCCTGGACCTGGTCATTTCTCTTGCAGGAATTTCCAAAGGCAGCATTAAAAGAGAAGAAACCATCGATGAAATTCGGGATGTCCTGGCCGTCAACCTGGAGGGCCTGCTCAACACCATTGAACCCATTTTGCCCCTGTTTCGGGAGCGGCGTCATGGGCAGATTGCCTTTACCAGTTCATATGCCGGGTTTCGGGGGTTTCCCGTGGCCCCCTCATACTGCGCCACCAAAGCAGCCATCCGAGTTTTTGGCGAAGGTCTCAGGGCCAGGGTAAAGCGAGATGGGGTGGGGGTCTCGGTGATTATCCCGGGCTTTGTCAGGACCCCCATGACTGATGCCAATCCTTATTTTATGCCTTTTCGAATCAGCGCTCCAAGGGCCGCGGCCATCATCAAGCGGGGACTGGCGAATAACAAACCGAGGATTCGTTTCCCGCGACCCATTCCCGCGGTGGTACATTTTCTTTCCCTTCTCCCGCCTTCCTTGGTTGACCGATTCGTCACCCTCAAATAAGATAATCTGTGGGGGTTTTTTTACCGCTGAGTCCCCGAGTAGGGAATTTATATGCCACAAGTTGGGATTAGGCCAAATATTCCGGTTGCTCTGGCCCGTTGTCGGGATTATCATTCGCCAAGTTTGGCTGAGACCGTAGGTACTCTCCTCGACACCATCGGCTGTCGGCCCCAACCGGGTGACCGGGTCCTGGTGAAGCCGAACCTCCTGGCCGCCACCCCGCCCAATTTTCTTCCCTGCACCCACCCGCAGGTGATACGGGCTACGTGCCAGTACCTGCTGGACCGGGGAACAAAGGTTCAGGTAGGGGATTCGCCTTCCCTGGGCACGGCCGCCCAGATCGGAGCGAAAATCGGCTTAATCGAGGCCCTGGCGGATTTGGGGGTGCCTCTGGTGGAACTGGAAAACCCTAAGGTGGTGCGTCTGTCCTTTCGCGGAGGCCGGGCGGGCCTTTCCCGGCGCGCTCTGGACAACGACCTCATCCTCAACCTCCCCAAGCTCAAGGTTCACCGTATGGTCCGGGTGACTGGCGCAGTGAAGAATTTTTTCGGCTGCGTCACCGGCATCCGCAAAGCTTTGATGCATGTCCTCTACGGCAGTTGGGGCAACCGTTTTGAGTGCATGCTGCTGGACCTGCAGAAGTTCCTGCCCCCCTCCCTGTCCCTCATGGATGCAGTCACGGCCATGCACGTCTCGGGTCCGGTTCACGGCCAACCTTACGATTTAGGGCTCCTGGCAGCCTCACCTTCGGCGGAGGGACTGGATACCGCGGTTTTTACCATCCTGGGCCAGTCCGCCGCCGAGGTACCCACTTGGCAGGAGGCCCTCCGACGGCGGCTTCCGGGTGCTAAGGTCAATGACCTGTGCTTTCCCCTGGAGCTCCCCCAGGCCTTTGCCACCAATGGCTTCCAGATACCTCGGGAACTTCATCCCGTGGGTTTTCACCCCGTCCGCCTGATGAAAAATTCTCTCAAGCAATTCCAAGCCATTTTTATGGAAAAACGGCCAGCTAAGAAAAAGATTGTCTAACGCAAGTTTCACCCCCCCAAACAGACTTCATGAGAAAGTTGAAAGAGGTTGGGGGGCGTGTTGCACGCGCCGAGACCCTGATTAATCTTTACGGGATCATCTGGGCGTCAGACGCACCCCCCGTTCTCCCGGGCTGGTCAAGGCCGCATAATTCTTTTATAATGGCACAAAAACCTTACCTGGAGACAAGGATGAAAGTTACCGCCACCTCGTTTGTGACCATCGACTATCTTATCCGGGCGGATGAGGATGAATATTTTCCCAGGTCCAGAGAACCCGAGGAACTTTCCTTCTGTCTGGGCTGGGGGCAGATGCCCGGCTCCCTGGAAGAGGCCCTGGTGGGCATGACCCTCAATGAACACAAGACCGTGCGTCTCTCCCCGGAAGAGGCCTTTGGCGAAGTGGACGACAGTCTTATCCTCGAAGTGCCCCGCCAGGAATTTGACCCCGCCGCGAATCCCGAACCAGGCGACGTTTTTGCCACCGAGGACGAGGATGGCCACCCGGTCTATTTCGTCGTCAAGTCCCTAAAGCCGGAATCTGTGATTATAGATTTCAACCACCCCCTGGCCGGCAAGGAAGTGGAATTTTCCATTACCCTGAAGGCGGTGCGGGAAGCCACCGCGGAAGACCTCAAAGAATGCTCCTGTGCCGAGTGCGGGAGTTCCAATCCTCACAAACATTAACCCGGGAGAACTTCGCCGCATGAGTCACCCCTGGGGTCGACATTATGACTCGGGCGTTCCCTTGGAGGTGGCTGTGCCCCAGGCCACCATACCCGGGTTGTTGATCCAGGCGGCCACGCAGTCCCCGGGGGCCCCAGCCCTGGTTTTTTTCGGAAAAAAGACAAGTTACGGGCAGCTGCTGGACCAGGTGCGGTGCCTGGCCCGGGCCCTGCACAACCTGGGCTTGGGACCGGGAGAGCGCCTGGCCGTGCTCCTACCCAACTGCCCTCAGCTAGCCACGGCTTACCACGCCATCCTTTCTCTGGGGGGCACAGCGGTGCTGTTGAACCCTCTTTTGAGCCCCGCCGAGATTGCCTATCAGCTCAATGATTCCGAAAGCCGGGTGCTGGTGATCCTGGACCACCTCCTCCCCAAATTAGACGAGGCCGCGGACCGGGCGAACCTCGAGCACGTGGTGGTGACGGGATTGTCGGAGGCGCTCCCCTGGCCGCTTTCCTGGCTCTACCCTTTCAAAGCCCGGCGGCAGGGGCTGGTCACCGGCTTTGCCCCCGGTCTCGGCCGATATGGTTGGCGAAGCCTCTTTGAGTCCCAACCCCTGACTGATCTTCCCCCCACCAGGTCAGAAGACACCGCGGTATTGCAATACACCGGCGGCACCACCGGCATACCCAAGGCCGCCATGCTCAGCCACTCGAATCTCTTGGCTAATGTGGCCCAGATCAACGCCTGGCTCCCCCGCATTCGGTACGGTGCTGAACGGGTGGTGGGACTCATTCCGTTTTTTCACTCCTTCGGCCTCACTGTCTGCCTCAACTGGCCCTTGTCCCAGGGGGCGTCGGTGGTGGTCCTCCCCAGGTTCGATATCAAAACCTTTTTGGCCATGCTGCGGAAATACCGTCCTACGGTGCTTCCCGGGGTTCCCACCTTGTTTGTGGCCCTGATTAATCACCCGGATCTGCCAAAAATTGACTTCAGCCAGATGTGGGGCTGCATCAGCGGTTCTGCGCCTTTGCCCCAGGAAGTGCGAGATCGGTTCGAGAAACTGAGCGGCTGTCGCATCATGGAAGGCTACGGTTTAACCGAAGCCGGCCCCGTGACTCATCTGAACCCCTATTATCAGGAGCGACCTCCAGGGAGTATCGGTCTGCCTTTTCCCAGCACCCAGGCAAAAATAAAGGACGCGGACACAGGTTCCCATGATCTCCCACCGGAGGAGGTGGGGGAACTGGTGGTGCGGGGGCCCCAGGTCATGAGCGGCTACTGGCGGCGGCCCGACGAATCCGCCCTGGTCCTGCGGGATGGCTGGCTTTTCACCGGTGACCTGGCAAAAATGGATGAAAATGGTTATTTTTATATAGTTGACCGGAAAAAAGATTTGATCATAAACGGCGGCTTCAAGATTTACCCCCGGGAGGTGGAGGAAGTGCTGTACCAGCATCCCCAGGTGCAGGAGGCCGTAGCTTACGGCGTCCCGGACCCCTACCGGGGAGAACAGGTAAAGGTGGTCATCGTCCCTCAACCAGGGGCGCATCTCACCGCCGAGGAAATTGTCGAGTACTGCCAGTCGCGCCTGGCCTCCTATAAGCTGCCGAAAATAGTTGAGTTTCGCGCTGAACTGCCGAAAAGCATGGTAGGCAAAGTCCTGCGGCGGCTCCTGCGAGAAGAAGAGGCAGAAAAAGAATCTTTGCAGATATGAACCTCAGACGTGCTTGCAAGTACCACTGGCTGAAACTTCGACGGCTCCAAGGAGACCCGAAAAGAATTGCTCTGGGCGCCGCGCTGGGGATTTTCATCGGCTTCACTCCGACCATTCCTTTCCATACCGTGCTGGCCCTGTCCCTGGCGCCGCTTTTTCGGGTATCTGTCATTGCGGCCTACATGGGGATCTGGGTCAGCAACCCGCTGACCTGGGTGCCCCAATATCTCCTGGCCTATGAGGTCGGCCGTTATATTTTGTTTCGGGGGGAACCCCTGACCATTCCGTCACAGGCAAACCTGGCCGCGTTTTTGGATCTTCTCTGGCGAGGGGGCTTGGCCCTGCAGGTGGGAGGCCTCATCATTTCCATACCCCCGGCCATCGCCGCTTACTTTTTCACTTTATGGGGCATAAAGCGCTATCGTCAGCGCCGGGCCCGGTTACTCCAAAGTGTCCCCTTCATCCCCCCGGACCGTCCTGCGGCGTCTCGGCCTTAAGCCTGAAAAGGCCCGGGGCCAACACTTTCTCCTTCACCCGCATCAAGCCCGGCGGATTGTGGCCGCCCTGGAACTCTCCCCCCATGATCTGGTGGTGGAGGTGGGCCCCGGTTTGGGAGCCCTCACAGGGTTTTTGGCCGAACAGGCTCGGCGGGTAGTGGCCCTGGAAGTGGACCCGGCCCTGGCCGCGTATTTGCGGGAAGAGCTCTTTCCCCAAGAGTCCCGGGTGGAAATCATCTGTCAGGATGTGCTCCGCTTCGACTTCCGGCAGTTGGCGAAGGAAGCGGGAATCCCGTTGGTGGTGGTGGGCAACCTCCCGTATCAGATCACCAGCCCCCTGCTGTTTAAGCTATCCGAAGAAAAGGCGGCCGTGTCCCGGGCCTTGTTGATGATGCAGCAGGAGGTGGGCGCCCGTCTGCTCGGCTCCCCCAGCAGCAAGGATTACGGGGTTCTCAGCGTGCTGTTGCAATACCATTTTGCCATGACCCGACTCTTTTCCCTGGGTCCGGCCAACTTCTTTCCCCCGCCCCAGGTGACTTCGGTAGTGATGCGCCTTTCGCCGCAGCCACCCGACCCCGCAGCCCGGGATGAGGCTTTCCTCGCTCAGGTGGTGAAGCTTGCCTTCGCCACCCGGCGCAAAACCCTCAGGAACACCCTGGCAGTGCGGGCACAGGCCCTGGGACTTGCGGCCCCCGAGGTTCTGACCGCTTTGCAAGCATTGGACATTGACCCGGGGCGGCGGGGGGAGACCCTTAGTGTGGCGCAATTCGTGACCCTCAGCAATGAGCTCCTGGCTCGCCGTGAGAAAGGGGGCGGATAAGGAAAGGGTCATGGATAACCTGCTGTGGCTGCCCCTGGCCCTGGGTTCGGCTCTGTCCGTTTCCCTGGCTGATTTAACCGTAAAGCGCTTCTTCGCGGACCTGTCGCCCTACACCATGTGCCTGGCCCGCGCTGGTTGACTCCCCTCCCTTTTTTGACCTTGGTGGGCCTTACCCTGAAGTGGCCCGAGGGGGAGGCGTAGAATACACCCTTGGTTTTTCTGCGTTCTAGGGAAAAAAAGGAGCCGCAGGGAGGCGGAAAATCCACCCACCTGCGGCTCGGGAAACCCGGTTAGATTTATTGTTGGGCGGCGTCCAGGGCTGCCTGCAGCTTGGCTTCATCGTCGTGGGACAGGGAGGTCTTGAGAACCTTCCCGCCGGTGCCCTTCAGTTCCTCCAGGACCCTTTCCGGGGTGCCTTTCCGAACCAGCACGAAAAGCACCGAAGAATTAGGTTGCATGGTCTCGGCCAGTGATTTCATGAAGGCATCATCGACACCCACGTCGCTCAAAGCCCCGGCCACGGCGCCACTGGCGGCCCCCACGGCCAATCCCAGCAGGGGATTCAGGAAAATTAGGCCGATGAGGGTGCCCCAGAACCCGCCACCGATGGCACCGGCCTTAACCGTACTGAAAATCTGGTGCAATTTGACCTTGCCCTCTTTGTCTTTGGTGACCACCACAGCATCTTCCAGGTCAACCAGATACTCCTTCTGCATTTTCAGAAACTTCAGCCTGACCTCTTGCGCCTTGAAAGTGTCGTCATAACCGATTGCCACTAACGTGCTCATACCTTCCTCCTTTGTTTAGGCTTCCTGATTAGCCCGGATCACTGGCGTTAAGTATGGGTCACCTCCGCCATCGGGGCTGGAGCGGCAAGTTCGGGAAGCTCCCGGCTGTAATGACGGATGGCGCTCTCCCCGATGAGTCTGGCCACGGTGGCGGAGGTCAGACCCCCGGCCGGCAGGGCCAACAGGGGGTTGACTTCCAGGGCCTGGACCAGCAAGGGCGCGCCCGCGGCCAGACCCGTAGCCAGAACCACCGACACCAATTCCGGAACCCGGGCCTGGTCATCTATGTCTTTGCCGTAGAGGAGAGCGATCTCCAGGATAAGATAGAGATGCATGCGGGTAAGGGCCGAGGCTCCCCCGACAAAACCCAGCAATCCCAAAGCCAGCCCCAAACCGGGAATGAGCATCGGCAGGTGCAACAGGGCGCCGCCCAGAAAAGACAGGGAGGTTTGTGCCTCTATCAGTCGACGGGCCCGCTGTTCCAGAGTTTCATCCGGAAACCGGTCGTTGATGGTCTCCACCACTTTCCGGACCTGGCCTTTGCGCAAACGGAGAAAAAAGTAAAAGAAATTATCAGTCAGTAAGCTTTGCGGGTCTTCAGCGGGAAGATCGTCTGCCGGCATATGTCGGTCTCCGAAGAAATGGCCTAGAAAGATTTAATACTGAATTATAAAGGAAAACGTTTAAAGAAGTGAGTTAATTATAAAGTCTCATCGAATCTGTCAAAGCCCCTCCCCCGAGGTTAAAATTGCCAGGAATCCGGCTGGTAAATCAAAGATAAATCAGCACAAAGATAACCCCGAAGAGGGAAGGAAACTTTATGTCAGCTTTAGTGAGCCAGAAAGATTAAGAGATTTTTAATATTTTAGATTTCCCAGTTGTTGATTTTGCCCGTGGAAGAGTATGGATCCTCTTGGCAGGGGATCGAAAAGACTATAATTTAATATTACCGACGCGATATTAAGAAAACGATCAGTCGGTCTTATTTTTGGTTCGGAGGTATCTCATGAGTGATCAAACCTTCCAGGCCCTGGTGGTCAGCGAAACCGAGGATAACCAGTATATCCGGGAGATCAAGACAAGAACCCTGGCGGAGCTTCCTGAGGGCGAGGTGTTGGTCCGGGTCCGGTATTCCTCCCTCAATTATAAAGATGTGTTGTCGGCCATCGGCAACAAAGGGGTGACCAAACACTACCCCCACACCCCCGGCATTGATGCCGCCGGGGTGGTGGCGGAAAGCCAAAGCCCAGATTTTCACCCGGGGGACGAAGTCATCGTCACCAGTTACGATTTGGGGATGAATACACCCGGGGGCTTTGGGCAATTCATCCGGGGTTCACCGCGGCCCTGTCCGTGCTGCGCTTGATGTCGGGGGGCGTCAAGGCCGACCAGGGAAAAATCCTGGTGTCGGGGGCCACGGGGGGAGTGGGCAGTGTGGCGGTGTCCATCCTGGCCCGGGAAGGCTATCAGGTGACGGCGGTAAGCGGCCGCCAGGAAACCTGGGAATATCTGCAGGAGCTCGGGGCCCGGGAAATGATCAGCACCGAGGAGGCCACGGACACCAGCGGCCGGCCTCTCCTGACTGACCGGTGGGCCGGCTCTATTGACACCGTGGGCGGGCCGCTTTTGGCCACCACCGTCCGGTCCGTGCAATACGGCGGCGTGGTGACCTGCTGCGGCAACGTGGCCTCTCCCGATCTTCCCTTAACGGTGTACCCTTTTATTCTCCGGGGCGTCACCCTCATCGGCATAGATTCCCAGAATTGTCCCATGCCCACCCGGGTTCAGGTCTGGCAGAAGCTGGCCCAAAAATGGAAAGTGCCGCACCTGGAACGGATAACTACCGAAACCGATCTGGCGGGGCTCAATGAACAAATCGACCTGATACTGAACCGGCAACATCGGGGGAGAACCATAATTAGACTGCCCCAATGAGACCGTTTGCCTGAAGGGCTGGGGAGATAGTCGGTAAGAGGGGGTAGGGGAGCCTAATCCCCGGCTCCCTCTGTTAAAAACAAGCCTTCTTTGACCTGTTACAATTCAGTTTCTCCTTGGTATTCTAAATATCTCAGTTCCTTTTTCAGCCATTCATTCTCCGACTCCAGTTCCCCCACCCGTTTCACCAGCCAGTCGATGTCTTCTTGGTTTAAGCCCTCAGGAGATTTTGCCCAGCGCTCCTTGATGGCAGTCAGTTTTTCGCTGCTCATATTTCCTCCAGATTAACCAGCCTGTAATTTTTTCTCGAAACGCTCCAGGGGTTGATTGAGGTAGCCCTCCCGGTTGACTTCCTTGAGGCGGGCCAGGCATTCTTGCAACTGAGCCCGGCGTCCCAGGGAAGCATAGACGTCAAAGGCCCGGACGTAGTAGCGGAAAGCCCGGGGCCAATCCCGGCGCAAGCGGTAAGCTTCCCCCAAATAGTACAGGTCCGCGGCCATGGCGGCTCGATCCTGCAACCACCGGTCTCCTTCTAAAGCCCGAGTGAGATGGAGGGCGGCTCCTTGGGCATCGCTTCTGGCCAGGGCCAAACGGCCTTGCTGGAACGCGACCGCGGCTTTGAGGGACGGCGTGCGGGCCAAGCGCTTGGCCAGCTTGAGATAGGACTCGGCCCGGCTAAAATCCAATTGGTCCAAGGCCCAACCGGACCAGCGCACGTAGGAGCGAGCCAGGGCCCCTTTGTCCCTGGACCACCGAGCCGCGTCTTCGGCCTGGGTGAGATGCCGGATCACCGCATCCTGATCACCAGCCTGTTGGGCCACCGTGGCCAGGTTGGCCTGATTGGTGCTGGCTTCGGCCCAACTTCCCCGGCTCCGATTAACCTCCCAGGCCCTAGTGAAAAGCTCCCGCGCCAGGGTCAGATCCCCTTGCTCCAGGGCCACCGCGCCCAGATTGTTAAGCTGGCGGGCCACCCCAGGCTGATAGTCCATATTCCGGCTCAGGGTCAAAGCCCGGTCAAATTCTCTGGTAGCCCGGGGCATATCCCCCTGGTTGAACCATTCGTCCCCCTTGTCACTGTATTTTTCCACCTTGTCCACCTGTTTGGTGAACGGCGACTGGGGGCCGCCGCAGCCCCCCAGGAAAACCACGGCCAGGAGCATTGTCACCCAGGCTTTACCTGACATGCCGGGGCTCCACGTGGAGGGCCTGGCCCTCTTTTTCCTTGGGGGCCCCGAAGCGTACCAGGGGGTTTCTTTTGATGGCTTCCATGGCTTCGGTGCCTTCCTCGCTGAACTCGGTGGCCGACTTCATCAGCTTGGGAAACTCCGGGGTGCCCTCCTTGAGGTCCGTCAGGATGTTCCCCAAAGTAACCACATCATGGTTGAGGTTCCGGGTCAGGACCTCCAGATTCTCAGAGGTGGGCTTGAGCCCGGTAGCAAATTCATTAACTTGCTTCATAACATTGTCAAGCTTACCCATGGTTTCCTTCAGACGCATGGCGACATCCCGGCGCATAAGCAGGTCTCCCAAAGTGCCCTCCGAATTGAGCAGGGCCAGGGCCACCTGGTCCACATGTTTCACCGCCG
Organism: Syntrophobacterales bacterium; assembly: GCA_037388025.1. GTDB lineage: Bacteria > Desulfobacterota > Desulfobaccia > Desulfobaccales > 0-14-0-80-60-11 > JBGSLA01. Next base: position 14,853 of record JARRKO010000049.1, on the reverse strand, counting down.
CATGCCAGGTCTTCTCTTGAATCTTCAGCCGGTCACTGAGCTCGGCCAGGTTGGTCAGAATGGTCTGTATGCGCTTGAGATTCTGTTCGTTTACTAGTTCGGCCATGGAATCGGTGAGGGCTTTTTGCCGGGGAAGCACAGGAATGGTGCCGTGTGACTTCAAAGGCGGATACTCGGTGGGCCCGGGAGTGATTTCGATGTATTCACTACCGAAGGGAAAAGGCGTCACCACTTCCGCCACGGATTTCTCGAGGATGAATTTGGCGTAATCGAGCAGAACCTTGATGGTGACTTCCACCACGGGTCGGCCATTTTCCCGCTCGATGCGCATATTGGTGACTTTGCCGATGTCGGTATTGAACATCTTCACCAAAGAGCCCTGCTGGAGGTTATAGCCCTGCTCTAATTTAATGGTGTAGGTTCGATAGGACAGAAACCAGCCCTTGCCCTGGGCAATGACGAGCAGGGTAACCAGGGTGAGGATGATTATCAGGAGGAGGAAGAAGCCGACCAGCTTTTCCCTTATGGTGAATCCTTCTTCCATGAAGAGTCTCCGTCAGACGGCTGCTCGGGGCATCATACCATGATGCTTGAGGGATTGACAATGAAGCCGGGAAACCGGTTCAAAGTTAAGCTCACTTTTCCTCAGACATTAATTAGCGCGTAAAACGCACCAGACACCATAAGTTATAGCCTCAAAGCTCATAGCCCATAGCTGAAACCGAAAGCTGATAGCTGATAGCTCATTACAATGGCACCAGCTCAAGGTGGCCCCAGGCACCCATATGTTCTCCCACCACCACCAGCGCGCCGGTAAGACCGGGGAGGCCCGTCACCCAGTCCAGGGCCTCCTGGATGGCGGCAGCGCCGGTCACCCGGTTGCCCAGCGCGGTGGCGCAGGCGTCGGCCAAGGCGGTGTCATGAGCCACCACGCAGGCTGCGTCAGCCTGGCCGTGGCTGAGGGAATGCCCCACCGTGCCCGACGAGGTGCATACCCCCCAGGTCTGCAGTTCAGGGTGCATCTTCAGGCCCACCTTGTGGCTCAGGGGGGAGCGGCCGGCAAATAGAGACACCGTAGCTGGATGGTGGATGTGCATAAAAATGTCCCCGCCATTTTCCACGATGATCTCATCCGTGAAGGCCAAAAGGGCCTGCCCCACCCGGGCCGCAATGGCGCCGGCCACTGCGGCCATGGGGCCCACCCCCGCTGTGGTGGCCGCCTGGATCATCTCCCGCACCAGGGGCGGGGCATAGGGATCGGGCGGCCAGGGGGTGAGGGTGGTGAGAAATTCAGGGTGCTGTTGGATATAAGTCTCCAGGTGCTGGCGCTCCTGGATTATCAGGTCGCGGCCTTCCACTGCGAGATCCCGCTGGGCCAAAATCATCAGGTCCGTTTCCTTGACCGCCACCCTGAAACCCACCAGACCTTCCCGACTCATGCGGGTCCGATAAGTGCGGGGCTGGGGGCGCGGACTCCCTTGGGCCATCGCCTCTTCCTCGGCCTGGCTAGACCAGGGGGAAAAACATCACCGGAGATTTTTCCCGATTTTGCAGCAATTGAGTTTCCAAAAAACTTCCGGCTACGGGACGCAAAAGGCGGTGCGCCCCGGGATAAAAGGAGCTGAGGTCTTGGCCGGCCAGCAGGAAAGCAGCCCGACTGCTGGCGAGACAGGCCGCCAGCACCTCATGCAAGATTTCCTGGTTCCTTCTCATCCAGCCGGGGCCCTCTAAACAGGCCAGGACCAGTTCCGGCTCCTTGATCAATTCCCGGGCCCAAATGCTCCGCCAGTAGATATAAGGCGGCAGTTGGGCCGGTAACCATTTAAGGAAAGGCCTCAGCTCAAACTTGTCCAGCAATTCCCCGTGTTCTTCCAAAGCTTGGGATATTGTGAGATCCCGGTGGTAGCATAAAGACAGCGTGATGTTTTCCCCCAGATTAAGATGTTGCAGGAGGACCTGACCGGCTGAGATAAAAGCTATCTGTTTTCTCAAATGAAAAAGGCCGGGTCGGGTCAGATTATCCCGGGTTTGGCCCCAGTAAAGCACTTCTCCGCCCAAGGGGGCGGCCAGCGTGGCCGCCACCTGCCAAAAAGATCTGGCGTCATTCCATCCCACCCCTTCCAGCAGCAGGACTTCATTGAGTCCCAGTTGCAGATCAAGGGGTATGGGCCAATCAGGGGGAAGGCCTGGCAGCGCCACCTGGCGCATGATCAGACTATAACGTAGCATGGCCTGTATCATCTCATGTCCCGGCAGCCAATCTCAAGGCTATGCAGGGCTCTGAAAAAGTTGCCAAAGCTGTCATTCTGAGAGAACGCAGCGACTGAAGAATCTAGATCCTTCGCTGCGCCCAGGATGACAGAATAATTTCTCTTTAGAAAAGTCCAAGTTTCGAGTTTCGAGTTCAAGTGAATATAGGATACTCACCGCGCTCCAAAATAGGGTCACCTGAAAGCTTGAGATCATGTAGTCGCGCTCTGTTCACCGTGAGTTGCTGTAACAGAAAAATAATTTATATTAAACACGTCTTGGCGGTTTCAAACTCGCCCTATTTTTTATAGGGCGGCCCGTGGCCGCCGCTTGGCGTTCACGGCACGCCCTATAACTTCTGCCAACTGTCCATCAATCGGCATCACCAGTCTCTTACAGCTCTTTTACAGATAATACGCAGTGGTCAGGATAATGTCCACCGTGGCGATCAACACCAGGGCCGTCAGGGTAGCCCTGGAAGTAAAGCGGGCCACTTCCTCCATGTCCTGGCGGGCCTGAAATCCGAAATAAATACACACGGTGGCGATGAGCATCCCAAAGGCGATACATTTGCTGAAGCCCATGGCCACGTCCACCCACTCCAGGGAGTTGATGAAGGAAAGCCAGAACATGCCCCAAAAAATTTCCGCAAAGAGCTGGGAAAAAAGAAAACCTCCCAGGATGGAGGCAAACGCCGCCAGGACATACAGCGACACGACGCTCAGGGTAACGGCCCAGAAGCGGGGCACCCCGAGGAGGCGGTAGGGATCGATGCCCAGCAGCTTCATAGTCTCCACTTCCCGGGTGACAGACATGGTGCCGATCTCCACGGTGATGGCCGAGCCGGAGTGAAGGAGGACAAAAAAAGCAGCCCATACCGGCCCCAATTCCCGGACCACGATGGTCACCAGGAGCCAGCCGACATATTCCTCTCCCTGGAGCATGACTAATTGGGGGGTGGCGTGCACAATCACAATGAAGCCCAACATCAAGGCCGAGAGGAGGAGGACCGGCAATCCCTGAATGGATGAGAAATAAACTTGTTGAACCAAGTCCCGCCAAAGGAGCCGCAAACCTGTCAAAGAGGAAAAGGTCGTCAGGAGGAGGCGGTAAAACAAGGCGCAGATGCTCAGAAAACGAGAGGACCACTCCCCAAGCCAGTGAACCAGAAAGGTCCAGCCGCGTCCCAAAAGGCCGATCCGCAGGGGTAGGGCATTACTCAGGCGGTGGGCCCTCCTCGTGACCTGTAGGAGGTGGCGGTAGGGTCAAAGTGAAAGTCAGACCCTGGGGTTCGCCGGGTTGGGCCGCGAGTTCGCCCCCGTGCCAGCGGACTATGGCGGCAGCCAGGGCAGGCCCCAGGTCCCCGGCAAATTGCCGGTCTTCCCTCGAGGGTTGGAGCAGGGCCTGGCAGTCCTCGGGAGTAAACGCGGGTCCGGAAACCGCCACCGTTATTTGCAGGCCGCCGTCCGGGCGGGGGCCGCCCCAGCAGGCCAACTGCCCATCATCAGGCAGGAGGCCGGCAGAGAAATCCAACAGCAACAGCAAAGCCTGGGCCCAATACCCCGGTGACCCCCAAACCGGCGGGAGAGGGTTTATCTCTTTGGCCAAACGGGCCTGGGGAGGTAAGCCCAGGATAACCAGGCGCCAAGCCCGTTCGAGGGTGGGAGTCGGATCAAAGGTTTGCCACTCGCCTTTCGGGTCCGCAGTGAAGTGCTGCCAGTCGATCAACTCGGTTTCCAGTCTGGTCAGTCGGCCTTCCGGTTTTCTCAATAAATCATCCTGGACCTGGTCGGCGTCCCCGGCGGCCGCTCCCCCCGGCAAGACGGACGGCAGCCCCCGGGCCAATATCCGGGACAGACAGGCCTGATATTCGTTGCTGAGAAGACGTTCCCCCAAACGGGGGATGCCCTGCCCCAGGCGCATCAAGGTTTCCTTAAGTTCCGACACCTCGGTCTGACCCCGGGGATCGACCCGTCTGAGGTTATCCAGCCACAAGTCGTATTCCTGGGGTTTGGTGGTCTTGAAATCTCTGGCCACTCCGCTTAAGACCCGCAAAGGCTCGGTGAGACCCCGGGCCCAAATATAAAGGAGGCTCACCACCAGGATTCCCGAAATGAACAAACTCAAAATGATCTCCAGCCAGATGGATTGGCGCAGATAGTTCTGTTCCTCATCCTGCAAGGCCTGGAGCACGGTGAGTCCGGAAACGTCCACCCCGATTTTGGCTACTCCCCAAAAGATGGCCCCTTCTTCCGGAACCTGGACATGCACCGGCAGATAGCGGAGGAGCATCTGGCCCTCTTCCTTGGGGCCCAAATTGACGGACACTTCCAACTTTTCCTTGACCACGGACTCCGGAGAGTTGATCCCATCCAACAGCTCTTTTTCGACGCCGCTGAACTTCTTCAACAGCTTCTGGGGACCGCTCATAGGTTCAAGGTCCGGGGCCTCCCGGCGATAAAAGAGGTAGGTCAGGCGCCGCCCATAGAAATCGCTGCGGCCCTGGATCAGTTCAATGCCCTCGATGACTTCGTTGAAAGTCACTTTCTGCCAGATGAGGTTCATGATACGCTGGTCGACGTCATCTACCTCCCCCGGCTTGGCGTCCATGAGCTCCCGCATCTGGGAAAACTCCAGGACCAGAAGACGGGCAATGGTCAGGGCCTCCACTTCTTTGGTTTCCCTCATCTTATTGATGCTGCGCTCCAGGAGGTTTTCCAGGGTGATATTCAGCAGCGGAAAAAACAAGATGATGACGCCGGCACACAAAATGAAGGTGGCGCCGCTGAGCAGCAGGAGCCGTGAGCGGAGGGAATACCGGGGACCGGATGGTTTTTGGGCCATAAATATCTCAGAAGGTGGCGTGATCTTGCAATTCCTTGAGGGCCTCGTCGAGCGCCTCTGCCGGTGGGCGCTCACTTAACAGGACCTCCACCAGGTTTTTTTCCAGGATATTGTTGACATGGCGACTATACGGCCGGGGCTTCAGACGCATGTCTTTCACGGCAAAAGCGTTGTCATAAACCTTCAAGACCTCCGGGTTCAGTTTCTTGCTCTTGACCTCATCCAGGGCCTGCTGCAAAGAGGGCACTTGATCATACAATTCTGCGTTCAACACTTGAAAGCGCTTATGGGTCACCAGTCGAATAAATTCCCTGGCCTGGTCGATGACCCAAAGCCTGTCCTGACCAACCGAAAAGCGATTCACTCCCCAACCGAAGGAGCCGATATTGGAATAGCGCTGGGGATGGCCCTGCTGGCAGGGGATGGGGGCCACCCCGACCTGGTTAAAATCAGTTAGGCAGCTCTCGGAACCACCCTGGCATTGTTTGATTAAACTCCGGAGATCATGGGTCCGGGTATTCCAATTAATCATAAACAAGGCTTCCCCTTGAAAAAAGGTCTGACGCAGGGTTTCCTTGCCAGCAAAGAATTTCAGCTTCTCCGGACCCGGGATAATGTCGGGCTGCATTTTTTGGAGATCAAAGAGGGCTTTCTTACAGGCGTCCAAGTTTTTCGGCTCACCCAGGACCAGGTGACCCTCTCCATCCATGATTTCGCCCCCGTAGCCCCACAAGATCGGGTAAAAGTCATTGACGAAGTTCGTCATATGGAGGATGAGGCCGTATTTCAGTTTTGGTTCCCGGCTCATAATTTTACGACACGCGGCCCGGAGCTCCTCCCAGGTGCGGGGCGCCTCCACCCCGTGTTTTTTGAGCAGATCCCGGCGGTAGAAGAGGATGTTTCCTTTGATATAAGGGGGCACTGCCACCAGTTTCTTGTCGGCTGTCCCCGTGACCTGAGGCAACACCACTGAAAAGGCCTCTGCTATGGGAGGGGCCAGGTCCTTCGGGGAGAAGAACCGGGCGGTTTCCAATTCATAGAGCCAGCCGGCCACGCCATAGCGTTGGACCCAAGGGGCGTCCAGGAGCAGCACCGCCGGAATCTTGCTTTCCGTGGACAGGGCCAGGACGAAAGGTTCGAAACGCAACAGCAAAGATTGCGGGATTATCAGGCCCTTATACCGTCGATTGAATTCCTGAAATTCCGGAATCTTATGTTCCTTTTGCAAAATATGGATGAGTTTTCGGGTATCGTTGTCATAGGTGTAAGTGAGAATGTGAGGCAGGGAAGGCTCAGACGGGGCCCCGCAGCCCCATAGCCCCAGCAGGGCGAACAGAAGACTGATGAGGGTCCGATATGATTTAAGAGTCATGGAAGGTTTCTCCAGCCTTGACGTCCCAGGCAGGCCTCTCTTTGTAGATTGTTTCCTTTAACAGCCGGGCCAGGTGCTCCCGGTAGGTATCTTGCTTCAGGGGCAACAACAGGAGCAGGCAACTGAGAAGCCCCAGGCCTTCCAACAGAAAGATCCAGCCATAGGCTCCCGCGGCGCTGCCGGTGAGTTCAGTGAGCCAATCTTTCAGAGCCCCCCCGGTCATCTCTCCGGCAGCCAGAGCCAGACCGCTCATCAGGTTCCACAGGCCCATAAAAATGCCACTGAATAAGGGGTGAGCCATGGCCATGGTCAGATGGGACAGCCCCACGTTGTAAAGGCCCCGGGACAGACCGAGAAAACAGAGGGCAAACAATCCCCAGGCCAGGTTAGGGGTGAACGAGGCCAGGCTCAGCATCACAAAAGCCAGAGCCCCCACCGACAGACTGACCCCCATGATGGCCTTGTAGCCCCGGCGGGCCCTGTCCCCCAAAAACAGGTGCACTCCCAGCATGGCGGCGAGAATCCCGTAAGTCAAATACTGGAGGTTGCCGCCGAGAAAGCGGAGGGTCGGCCAGATCTCCAGTTGTCCGCTAAGATGTTGGGGAGATACCTCGTGTCGGGGCTCAACCCGCCACACACCTACAATGGTGAGGACTAGGGCCGCGATGGTCACCAGGGTGAATACCTTGTTCAAGGAATCGGGATCATACTCGGGAAAAAGCAAACTGACCAGGACGGAGCCGGCGATGAACCCTCCCAGGGTCAGAATCCACAGGAGGGTCATGGCCGTTCCCCGGTTCTCCTTGGGAATGCGGTCCACCAACAGGGCGTTGATGGCAGTGGCCGAAATGGTGGTGCCCATCCCAAAAACCGAGAACAGAGCTATCCCTTGCCAGAGGAGGACACGGTTGTGGGGGGATTGCCCCAGGGCCAAAGCCCAGGAGGGGAACAGCGGCATGACAGCCAGAGACAAAAACATGCCTCCCCAAATATAGGGGGCGCGGTGCCGACCTACCAGGACATAGGCGTCGGAGAGATAGCCGGTGACCAGACCCACCGGGGTCATGACGTGTTGGAAGGCGAAACAGAAGGTTACCAGGGCAGCCGGGACCAGGAGCTCCACCATAAGAACGCGGTTCAGTACGGTGGCCAGCACAATGAATAACAGAGAGGCGGCAAACCGAACCAACCCTAATTTCCACACCAGGTGGTTGACCATGGCCTCCTTTGACGATAAACCGGCTTACCTAAAAAGTAAAGTTGAGCTTGCCATTGGTTTTAGTTTGAGTTTTCAGTTTTCGGTTTTCGGTTTTCGGTAAAAATCATATGCGAATCCACTCAACCGGCAACCCTGGGAGTCTGCTTGTCAACTTGCGAGTGGTAGAGAGCTAGATAAGCACTCACCATGGCTTCCCGGGAGAAATTTTGCTGCACGTGTTCCCGACAGCGCTCGGGTTCGATATCCGAAACTCGGTTCAAACACTTTTTTAATTCCTGATAACTGTGGACTACGAAGCCGGTCTCGCCGTGTCGCACCACCTCCGGCACGGCTCCACGATGATAGGCCACCACCGGAGTGCCGCAGGCCATGGCCTCCAACATCACCAACCCGAAGGCCTCATCCACCTCCAAGGGTGAAATAAGGACCCGGGCCCGTTTGAGCAGATCCACCTTGCGGTGAAAATCCACCGGTCCGACATTGACAATGAACTCGCCGTTCAATTCAGGGAGGATAAGCGCGTCAAAGTAGGGCTGATCGGGAGCAAACACCGGCCCGGCGATGACCAGCCGCCGCCCGGTGTCCCGGGCCGCCCGAATGGCGGTGTGGAGCCCTTTGTCCGGGTAGATGCGTCCGAGAAAGAGAAGGAAATCCTCCTTGTCGGCCTGGAAGGGGTAAGCAGGTATCTCCAGGCCATGGGGAATGAGGTGGCGGGACGGATGCCCGTTCAATTGCCGGTACTGGAATTCGCTCACCGTTACTACCTGTGCTTCCGGGAAGCCTTTGAGGTAATCCACTTTAATGGGGGTGAGCGGGGTGTGGAGGGTAATAATCAAAGGAACGCCGATCTCCGCCAAGGCCCAGAAGCCTGCGGCATTCTCCAAGTGGCTGTGAATCACCTGGCAAGAAACCTCCTTAAGATGCCGGAAGGCATAGAACAAATGCAGATTTTCAGAAAACTTGTCCGGGGGCCAGAAAGCGTGAGAAAAAGGGCCCAGGCAAGGCACCTCCAGGGTGGAATCCCCTGACGCAAATAGTAAAATATCCACCCCCTGGGCCACCAGGCCTCGCACCAGGTTGGCCACCATGAGCTCTGTGCCCCCGTAATCCTGGGGAGGAATGGGAACCCAGGGTGGGGCGATTTGAACCACGTGCATGGGGAGGTCCCTTCCGTGTTCACCGATTTCTGCTGAAACCCAGCGATAGATGTCTCTGACTGATGGACCAGGAGAGAGCCGTCAAGACATTCTACGAGATGATGCGGCCCTTGACTATGCAGAAAAACTCTGTACTGATCTTTCCGGGCTCAGTCGTTGTTGCACCTCCATCAATGTCTTCAGAGGTGGAAGGCTTTGATCCCCTATCGGCACCCGGAGCCAGTCCGGGGGTTCCCGCCCGAGGGCCACCGGGAGCGGAATATTTAGAGTGGGGACCTCTCCGGAGGAGTCTCCCCAGAAGAGAATGCGTTCCTGCAGAAGCATCTCCATCAGGGTGTGGAAGACATGCCCCGCCATCTGATCCAGGCCTTGGCGCTTGGCCGTGGAAGTGAGGGGCGCATGATGATGGTCCATTTGGCCTACGTACACCTGCACCAGGTGATCAAGGTCAGGAGACCCGGGACACAGGCCCAAATGGTCCAGGGCAAAGCTCAACAGCGTCAGGATTTCTACACCATAGCCGCTCTTGAAGGGCAGAGAGGTCCAAAACCTCAAAGTCCCGGCCATTTCTCCGGAAAGAAGATAAACCAGCCGCTGCAAGGACTGCACCCCGGGGTGGGGGCATAGAGCCAGCAGGGGACGCAGCATGGTGTTAAGGCGGCCTCCTCGGGGGCGATGATAGACCACTTTAACGGCTTCCAACCGGTGAAATCGCAGGATTGCGCCCACGGGGTCCACAATCCAACGGGTGGAGAAATAAGGCGGCCGAATATCCGCGTCTAAGAACTCCACCACCGCCTGAGGGTGGGAAAGCCCTTCTTTAACAATGAGGTGGTAAAGCAGGGCCCGCATGGCTGCACCCTTGCCCAGCGGGATGTCTTGCTGGTCGGGGGGAAGGTGGTCTCGAACCGGAAAAATGGTCAGGCCGGGATACTCCCGGGCCAATTGGGACAGACCTCCCAGACGCCGGCCGCCAAACGCCATCCAGACCCGATCCACCAGGGAGCCCAGCAAGGGCCGGAGGATGGCCAACAGACCCCGGAGGTTGTTGGCCTCGCGAGAACTTCCCACTGGAAAGACCAGATGTACCGGGATGGCTTCCGAGTCCTTAAAAGCCAGGACTTCATTCAAATCCAGACCGCCGGCCGGAATCAGCCCCAAGCGGGGCAGCACCGCGTCCCGACCCCACCTCTGCGGTTGGATGACCTCCGGGGGAGCACTCACGATTGACCCCATAGGACCCGCCGGGCTTGGGCCGCAATCTCCGAATCCCCCAGCCAGGTTTGCAACTCTTGCCACCGGGCGGCCAAGTCCAGGTATGACCTGAACGCGTTTTCCCCACAGGTATTTTCCTGCTGAAGCAGCTGCAAGTTATCCAACGTGTGTCGAGCCCCCTCGGCATCACCCGCGGCCAGATATTCCAGGGCCAGGAGGGTATGGCTGCGGTAGGCCTTCTCCTCTAAATCGTCCGTGAGAAAGTTTCCCGGATAAGGGGCCAGTCCCAAAGGCGAGACCCTGACAAGCTCAGGGATGCCCCACTTGGCGGCGTTGGCCACATAGTCCACGTCTTCGCCCCGAGGGATGCAGGGGTCAAAAGGCAGACGCCGAAACAACTTGGCGGGTAGAACCATGTTGCCTCCCAGGGCCAACGGGGTGCGGGGCAAAACCTCTTTGCTGTTTAAAAGCTTGGCAAAGGTTTGATTCATCCAGCGGAGTTTGGGCCAAAACAAGCTCCAGGGCGTTTCGGGCTCCGGCACAAATACCCGGCCGTCTGCGTTTTCATAGAGCCCGGCCAATCCGAAAACAGAATATTGCCGGCCTAAGTACGCCAGATCAGCAGAAATTTTGGCGAGAAACTCCTTATCCTCCACAACTTCATCGTCGTCCAGGCTCACCAGGACCTCAGATTCCAGGAGGTTGGCCAAAACCAAGGTAATATTGCGAATGGCACCATAACTGGTCAGGGACAAGAGATCAACCCAGGCCTCCTTGCCCTGGCCGCGCAGAAAATCCTTTAGAAGCGCCAGGTGGGAAGGGCAAAACAAAACCACCGGATAGGGGAGGGGAGGGGAGGTCAGGAGCTCCTCCAACCAGGCCTCCATGGTGGGGCTTAGGTCCGCCGCCGAAGGTGCGGCCACCACGCCCACGGCCACCACCCCCGGTTCCACCAAGGGAACAAGGCTTTCCAGGGTGCGCCGCAGGGTTCCCTGCGTATTGAGGGGCGTGGGGTGATCAAAGAAAATCTCCTCTTCCCCGCAAACTTCCGGATGAGTCCAGTATGTGGGGACGGCCAGCAAAAATGCCACCATGCCCAGAAGCTATCCTCTCAACCAGGCTGAGTCAAGGAGTTTGTCGCCGGATAGATAGGGCCTCAGAGAGAATTTCATGACCTGTGGCAAGTTAAAGCAGGTCGACCTGTTGATCCTGAAATAAGACCTGTTGCAAAGCAGGGGGGCCTTAGCTAAACTGGCTTACCGAGGAGGGAGTATGTCATGCAGGTAGCCGGTCGTCTCGGATTTTACCTTCTATTGATGACATTGTTGGTCTTGGGGAGCCAATGTTCTCGCAAAAAGGATACCATGCAAGCCCAACCCTTGAAAATGAAAGATTCCATCAGATTGCAAGAAGAAAACCCGAAACGCCACGACATCAGGTACAAGGTGGCGGTGATTTTTCTGTTGTCCGGCCAACCTCAAGGGGCCCGTAAGGAATTGAATACGGTGCTGGCCGCCAAGCCTGATATGCTGGAAGCCCGGGAGGCCCTGGGTCTGACCTACCTCGAGGAAAAGCATTATCCCGAAGCTATCCGGGTTTTTAAGGAGGTGCTGAGACGGGATGGAAGTCGGGTCAAGACCCGCCACCTCCTGGGCATCGCTTACCTGGCCACGGACAATCCCCAGGAAGCTACCCGGGTCATGGAAAAGGCCGCGGCCGTGAACGACAAAAACGTGGCTTTGCTGGCCACCCTGGGTCAGGCCTACTTAAAAGTCAAGGATTATAACAAGGCGCTGCTTTATTTGAAAAAGGGTCAAAGCCTGGACCCCGATGACAAAAAGATCAACCTTCAACTGGGCATGACCCTGGCCGGCATGAAGCGTTATTCCGAGGCCTTCGATACCTTCCTCAAAGCCGGCGACGAGGCCCAGGCCTATAACAACATCGGCGTGCACTACTATTTGGAGGGCCGTTACGAAGACGCGGCCAAATGCTTCCAGAAGGCCCTGGATCTGCGGCCGACCTTTTATAAAGAGGCCAAAGTCAATCTGCAGCGGGCCCTGGAGAAGCTGCAAAAGCAGACCAGCAAGGACGCCATCTAATACAGTTTTCTGTTTTCGGTTTTTGGTGAAAATTAATCTTTATCTATCAGGGACAGAACCAGGCGGCAGGCCTGAGGAACCGCCCGGCTGACCTCCTCCGAGAGCCCGGGTTGCACCTGCTCAGGGAGATGGGCCACTTGGGCCACCACGATATGAATATCGATGGCGGCTTCTTCCTTCAGCTCCTTCAAAATATTCACGGTGGGGAACTGATGCAGGGAGAAGTCTGCGGTCTTTTTAGCCGGGATGCCATCCACCGAAATCTCGAAGACCTCCCCGGGGGTGCGGTCCGGTTTTTTTCACTCAGGGCCAGATCAAAGAGGATCTCCCGGATGCCGGTGCCCACGTCCTGGGCCAGGATATCCTCAGGCAACCGGTGCTGCTCCTGAAGTTGCTGGACCACTGCCGGCCCGAAGCCGTCATCCCCAAAGAGGATGTTGCCGCAGCCGAAAATCAGGACGGATTTTTCCAAGGCTGAAGTTAACATGGGGATATTATCGCAGAAAAAAAGCCTCTAGCAAGCTGTTGGGAAAAAGCGTTTTTGTCATTCTGAACGAAGGGAAAGACCTGGAACTTATTGGAAAGACTAGATTATTTCCTGCGCTCAGAATGACAACTTTTGAGATTTTTCAATAGCCTGCCAGGGATCAGGTAACTTTGATGGCCTTGGAACTTCCCCAAAAGCCATGAATATTGCAGGATGAGTTCGCGAAAAGAATGCCTGGCTTGGTGGTTTGCATGGTGATGGTGACCCCATGGTGGGTGTGCAATGGTCCCGTATTCGGTCCTTCCACCGATTCTCCGTGCGCGGAGAAATCTACCGCGGCCACCTGATAGGCAAACTTGTCACCTTCCGGCTTGAAGAAGACATGAATCCACCTGATGTGATGCTCGGTGGTGTTGGGGTGAGCAATCTCTTTGCCGATGGTCACCTTGACGTCAAACATCTCGTCGACTTTCACGGCATCGGGGCATTCGATGACGGGGACGTGTTTCTCGGTCTTCCAATCAGCGGTTTGAATCAATTCTCCAACGTTCATACAGTATCCTCCTTGTGTAGGTGACTGCATTCAGGGGTATTTTGAGGCCGCGGCGCCCAGCCTGGTCTCTGCGTCGACCGCCAGCCCAAGGTGTGGGGAAGGTTGACCTCTTACAGCTTAGTTAAGCACTGAAATCTCCCAGGTCCAGTTTTTCTTGTAAAAAACATTCATTTTTGACGGGGCGCGGTTGGGTCCACCGGATAAAAAAAGCGGCCCGAAAGCCGCCTTGGAAAATTTTCCTTCAGGTCAGTTATTTCATGCTAGCGAAGAGTTCCATGGCTTCCGCTTCACTGAAAGCCTGCAAAGTCTCGGTGCGGCCGCCGAATTTGGCGTTTAAAGGCACAATGATTTTCGCCACGGTTTCGGCATTCGGGGCCTCCAAAATACACATCTCATCGTACTGCCCCATCAACACATACCAGGCGATGATTTTGGCCCCCTTTTCCGCCACAAACTTTTTAATTTCCTCGGCTACGGCAGCCGCATCCTTCATGCCCGCATAGGTTTTGTCGGTCCATTTTGCCAAGACTACGAACGTGGCCATCTGACTTCCTCCTGTTTACCCTAAAATTTTGACGCAGTCCGCTATAGTTAAACGTTAAGGAATCCGAGCCGCAAATCAAGCTCACTAATCATTTATTTACATAAATTGGGGCACATGGTATTGGGGAAAGGAGAGTTCCCACGGGCTGGAAGCCCGTGCTCGCGGCAAGGGGGAAAATTTTTTTCTCCGACTTGTAACCTTTTGCTTCCCGGCCCCGACTAAATATATGAGGAGCTATGGACCGACTTGGGCCGCAAGAAAGCCCGGATGACCCTCCTCTGCCACATAAACTTCCGGGAAGGGGCGACAGAACCGAAATCCAACTATTGATCACTGGGAAACAATTTTCAACAAGGGGCAACATTCATGAGTATCCGAATCGTTATTGCTGATGACCACCAGATTGTGCGTCAAGCTTTAAAAATCCTCCTAGAAAGCGAGTCCGATATGGAGGTGGTGGGCGAAGCGGAGGATGGGCACAGTACCATAAACCTGACTAGAGAGCTCACCCCTGATGTGGTGATTATGGACGTCAAGATGCCGGAAATGAATGGCATCGAGGCCTCCCATCTAATTCTCTCCGAGTTACCCAGGGTCAAGGTTATTGCCTTATCCATGTATAGTGATCGCCGCTTCATCCTTGACATGCTGAAGGCCGGGGCCCATGGTTACCTTCTGAAAGACTGTGCTTTCGAGGAACTGGCCCGGGCCATCCGTCTGGTCATCACCAGCAAGACTTACCTGAGCCCCGCGATAGCCAAGGTCGTGGTCAACGACTATGTCACCACCCATGACCCCAGGGCCAGAGATTCCGGCATTTCCGTGCTTACCCGGCGGGAGCGTGAGGTGTTGCAACTGATTGCTGAGGGCAAACGCACCGTCCAAATCGCCGACCAGCTGCACATCAGCGTCAAGACGGTGGATACGCACCGCCAGCAGATCATGATTAAGTTGCACACGCGCAGCGTGGCTGACCTCACCAAGTACGCCATCCGGGAAGGCCTCGTCGGCTTGGAGAACTGATACCTCCATTCCCTAAATTATGAGTTGGGCAAGAGCTCCGAGCCGTGCCTGGGGGCGGCTTAGGGGGGAGAAAAACGCGCCAATTAG
>JARRKO010000048.1:0-21629 GCA_037388025.1 Syntrophobacterales bacterium | reverse complement strand
CCTACGATCTGAACATCTACTACAATGCCCTGCTGGCGGATAATTACTATCTGGACGGCCTGACCTATGATTTCTTGAGCGGCAACGGCCAACTGATTCCCACGCCGCTGCCCGGTTCCGTCCTCCTCCTGGGCACGGGGCTGTTGGGCCTGGGACTCTTGGGCCGGCGGCGAAAACAGGGCTGATAAACTGCTACACCATGAAAAAACCCGAGGCAGGGTCAGACTAAGGAGGGAAATACCATGAGAGTAATAGGGTTGCTCATCATTATGCTCTTGGCCTTTGGAATGGCCTGGGGGCCTACTCCGGCCATCGCTCAAGATGAGGTGGTTTTTCAGCAGCTTGAGCCCATCACCAATACTGATCTGGCACAAGTCAGGGGTAAGCAGCTTCCTCCTAATCGGGGGGAAATATTCCTGGTTACCCCTGTAATGCAGCCAGAGTCGCGGTGCCAACGCCTGGCAGAAAAATTTTGCACTGTTTACTCGCGCCTACAAACGAAGGTGTTCCAGCGCTCTGGTTTGGAACTGCCAAATTTACGTTTTTGTATAAGACCGGAATAGTGGGAGTCGTGCACCTCTTTGACGGCAGCGACGGCGGCGCCCTGTTGGTGGAGACCATCCCCGGGGTAACCTTGTCGGGCTAGCCCGCCAACATCTTCGGCACACCCCCGAGGTGGTGAACATTTACTACGATCTCGCCCAGAGGGCTATGCCTATCTGGGCGGTCTTAACTACGCCTTCGCCTCCGGCAACAGCCACCTCATTCCCACACCGGTGCCCGCCAGCGTGCTACTCCTGGGCTCGGGTCTGTTGGGCCTTATTCTCCTGGGCCGATGGCGCAAAAGAAGCCACTAGAAAAAGGTTGAAGGGAGGACCGGACATGGTGACCGCCAGCAAAAAGACCGGATTCAGGAAGCTCGTCTTTGTTCTTGCAGGGATGCTGGCGTTGCTGCTCGTGGCGCCGACGGCCTCGGCGGACGTAAACTGGACTGACGCCAGCGGCAACTGGAGTGAAGCCAGTAATTGGAGTAGCGATCCCGACCTGCCCGGGCCTAGTGACGACGTCCAAATATTCAATAATTCCGCCAGTGCCTGGACCATAACCCTAGACGTCGACAGCAGCGTTAATTCTCTCACCCTGGATGCCGACCCCTTAGGCAGTACCGCCACCCTGAGCCAGACGGGCAATTATACCTTGCAAGCCACAGACGAAACCATCGGCGTTAACGGCTCAGGTGCCTACGACCAGAGTAACGGCTTAAACACGATAAACGACGAACTCATTATTGGTGCCGGCTTCACTGGCCACGGCAACTACACCCTCAGCGGAGTCGGCACCTTATCTGTCTATGATGAGTTTGTCGGCTACGCCAACATCGGCGTCTTCACCCAGACCGGCGGCACCCACACGGTCAGCGATAGCCTCGTACTGGCTGATGCTGGTGGCAGCGGCAGCTACACCTTGCAAGGAGGGTCCCTCTCTGCTGCCACTGTCACTATAAACAACCCGTCCACGTTCACCCAGACAGGGGGCACCTTCGACTTTGCTGTGGCCAATCAGAACGGCAGCACCGGGAGCTTCGCGCAACTGGTTCTGGGGAGAGACTCCGGCACCACCAGCACCTACCACCTCAATGGCGGCAGCCTCACTGCCGTAGCTGAGACCATCGGCGGCTCCGGCGTCGGTGTTTTCATTCAGAGTGGCGGTACCAACGTAGTGAACAACACCCTCACCCTGGCTAACAACGTCGGCAGCAGCGGCACCTATGACCTCACCGGCGGCAGCCTCTCGGCTACTAATGAGATTTTCGGAAATTCCGGTACCGGCGCCTTCACCCAGAGCGGCGGCACCCACATGGTCGGCAATTTCCTTACCCTGGGCAATTACGCCGGCAGCGGCACCTACACCCTGAACGCGACTGGCAGCCTCTGGGCCTCTAGTGAGAACATCGGCAATTTCGGCTTTGGCGTCTTCACCCAGAGCGGCGGCACCCATACGGTTGCCAATACCCTCACCCTGGCGGCCAACAGCGGCAGCAGCGGTATCTATAATCTGACTGGCGGCAGTCTGTCGGCTGGGGCTATCCAGATAAACGGTCATGGTATTGGTGGCGACGGCACCTTTAACGCCACCGGCGGCACCCAGACGGTGACCGGGAGCGTCACCAACGAGGGTCTGGTCAAGACCACCAACACCGACGTCACCTGGAACGGGACGTTTACCAATAACGGCGTGTATACCAGCGATCCTGCCACCCAGACCTTCACCGACCTGACCGTGGGTACCGGCGGTTACATCGTGGCCGGGGCGGGGGACCTGTTTAAAGTCTCCGGTAATTTTGACAACCAGAGCACCCAGAACACCGATTGGGATACGGGGGCGGCCACCCTGCAATTCATCGCCGGCACCAATCCCCACAACCTTTCCATCACCGGCACGGATTATGGTGCCAACGGGCCGGGCTACACCAACAATTTCTCCTGGGATACCATTAAAATAGACATGGGGCAGACCGTGCAGCTGCTAGGCAACGGCGACGCCGCCTTGTATGTCAAAGTCATTACCGGGGTGGATGTGGAGAGTCACGCAGGCTTCGCCTATAACATCTTCGGCACCAACACTGAGACACTGAACATTTACTATGATCCCAACCAGGGGGACAACAGCTACCTGATGCATATGACCTACGCCTTTGAATCCGGCAACGGCCAACTGATTCCCACGCCGCTGCCCGGTTCCGTGCTCCTCCTGGGCACGGGGCTTTTGGGCCTGGGGCTTTTGGGCCGGCGGCGCAAAGGGGGCTGATAAACTGTTACACTTTAAAAATAAAGGCAGGGCCCCCGCGGCCCTACTTTTTTATTGACTGGTAAAGAAGTTCAGCCTGTTTTATGCAGGCATTTTTAAAAATATATGACAAGTTCTTGAAATATATAAATAAAATAAAAAACCGGAAAAAAGCAGATTGTTTTGGGCACAGGCTGGAAAGCCTGTGCCGCCAGGTTCTATAGGTCATTTCAAACCCCCTCACCTCAATCCTCTCCCTCCAAAGGGGAGAGGAGGATAGGAATGGGCCGATCTTTCTCCTTCAACCCCTTACCCCTGCCGGCTTCCTTTCGACCCCGTCATCCCAAGTTACCATCATAGAAGTGAATAATAGGAGCTGCCGGGCTTTTTCAGGCAAACTCAGCCGTGGACTCTCCAGGGTTCGAAAATCCGGCCTGTTCCGGGAGAAGACAAATCCCTCCTGCCCTCCTTCAAAAAGGGGGGTTCGATAAATCCGTCATCCCAAGTCCCCCTTTTCTAAAGGAAGATTTAGGGGGGATTTTATAGGTATAACCAATGGTTAGGCTATTACTTTCTTGAAGGCAAGATGGTATCAGGCATCCTTCCAGGTGAGTGTTAAGGAGGAGGCCTGCCCCTTTCCCTTGGTTTTAAACACCTATTAAATCAATGGGAGCTAAATTTAACAGTTGTTCAGGCATTATTGGGGTATTGGGGCTGAGAATTTGTAAGTCATCAGGATATCTCATTATTTTTGGAGATAATTTTTCCCCCTTTTTGGCATCGACCTTGCTTCACCCTATAGGCAAGAGATTTTTTTGACCGTAAATACGGCACCAACCAACCAAGCATAAAAGGAGACAAGTTATGACAACCGCAGATCTTACGACCATTCAACCCGCAGCCGTGGTGGATGCCCGGGGCAGCGCCTGCCCGGGGCCGCTGATGGAAGCCAAGAAGGCCATCGGCAAAGTGAAGGTGGGCGAAATCCTGGAAGTGATCTCCAATGATCCCGGCACCAAGGATGATATCCCCATGTGGGCCAAGAAAGTAGGTCACGAATCTTTGGGCGCTTTATCGGAAGGCAGCTACGACCGGATCTTCATTGTCCGGAAGAAATAAACGGAGAGTCTGATGGCGGCCGAAAAGTACGCGGGAAAAATCTTGATCTTGGCCACGGAGAGTTGCGCCTACCCCGGGGCCGACGCGGTGGGGCAAGCTCACCAGAGTTATCCCGCCAACACCTATATCCTGCGGGTTAAGGCGCCGGTGCTCTTCCCCGAACACTTCTACCTGGACTGCTTCGACAAAGGCGTTGCCGGCATCATCGTCATGTCCTGCGGGGTGGAGTGTCCCTACGAGGGGGCCTACGAACACCTGGCCAAGCGTATTGACCGGGTCCATGAGTTGATGAAGGAACGGGGACTGGATTTACGCCGGCTCCGGCTCACCGCCATCTGCACGGTGTGCACCCGGGCCTTTATCAACGAAGTGAAACAGATGAATGACTTCATCTCGGAGTTGGGCCCGCCGGGGAATGACAGGCCCGCCGCTTCGGCGAGCGCCGCCTGAATTGACTAATGGGAGAAAAAACCATGAAGCTCCTCTTCATCATCACCAAAGGCTTGGAAGACTCCTTCAGCGCTATTCGGGCTATCCAAGTCGCCGCGCTGACTTCCGAACAAGGAAACCACGTGGAGGTCTTTCTCATGGGGGAGGGGGTGCATTGGGCCCGGGGCATCTCATCCCTGGGCGGCGAAGGCTTGCATAAGTATCTGGATATGCTGAAAAGCCAGGAGCATCCGGTTCTCGTGTGCATGTCCTGTGCTGAAAAACGACTCATCACCGAAAATGACCTGATGGAGGGGACGGTCTTTGCTCCTATGCCGTTGTTGACGGAGAAAATAGCCGACCCCGACTACAAGATTCTGACATTTTAGAGGTTTTCTTATGAGCGTGGGTTCTCAAGGCAGTGTGCAATTTGACGCTCTGGTACTGGGGGGCGGCATCGCCGGACTGGAGGCGGCCCTCAATCTGGCCGACCAGGACTTTTCGGTGGCCATCGTGGAAAAGGACGCCTCCATCGGGGGGAAGATGATTCGGCTGTCCAAGGTCTTTCCCACCCTGGATTGCTCCAGTTGCATCACCACCCCTAAGATGGCGGCCGCCGCGCATCACCCCAAAATCACCATTTTTACCTATTGCGAGTTGCAAACGCTGAGGCGCCAGGGTGACGAGCTGGTGGCGGTGATTCGGCAAAAACCGCGCTATGTGGACGTGGGGAAATGCATCGGTTGCCGTCAGTGCGAATACCAATGTCCCGTGATGGCCCCCGATGAGGAGCAGGGTGGGTTTGCGGGCCGCAAGGCCATTTGCATCCCTTTCTCCAACGCCATTCCGCCCAAGGCCTTCATCGATCCGGAGCATTGCATCCTGTGCGGCCGCTGCGCCAAGATTTGCCCGACCCAGGCGGTGGACTACTTCCAGGAACCGGAGGATTTCACCCTGACGGCAGCCACTGCGGTGATCGCTACGGGCTTCGAGCTGACTCCCCTGGCTGACAAGGTCCAGTACGGCCAGGGTGAAATTCCCAATGTCATCACCTCCCTGCAGATGGAAAGGCTATTGGCGCCCCACGGCCCTTACAACCGCGTGCTCCGGCCCTCCGACGGCATGGAGCCCGATAACATTGCCTTTGTCCAGTGCGCCGGCTCCCGGGATCAAAGTATGGGAGTGCCCTATTGTTCCCGGGTTTGCTGCATGTACGCCATCAAGCAGGCCATGCTGCTGTCCGGCGCCTTGCCCCTGGCGGATATCACCATCTACTACATGGATATCCGGGCCTTCGGCAAGGGCTATGAGCAGTTTTTCCAAAACGCTCAGGCCATGGGAATTAATTTTGTCAAAGGCAAGGTGGCTTACCTGGACGCCGGCGAAGAGGGCATGGTCCGGGTGCGCTATGAATCCCAGGAGGCAGAGGGAGGAGTCCAGGTGGCCGAGCACGACCTGGCGGTGTTGTCGTTGGGCATGCTGCCGGGGTGGCTTCCCCAAGGGCACTGCGCTCTGGGCACCGGGACGGATAACTTCATCAACACCGTGAAGCCCAAACTGTCCCCCACCCTGACCGACCTGGAGGGTGTGTTTGTGGCGGGGGCCGCGGCCGGACCCAAGGATATCGTGGACAGCATTGCGGAGGCCGGCGCCGCAGCCATGGAGGCTTCCCGGTACCTGGCGGGCCGCCAGGCGACGGTCCGTCTGGCCCAGGCCGCCAGTTAAGGATCTGTTGGGAGAAAAACACATGGCGGAAAACAAGAAGGCTGAATCCGGCGCCGAAAGCAAAGTGGGAGTCTACGTCTGCTACTGCGGCGGCAATATCTCCGATGAAGTGGACGTGGAAAAGGTTTGCCAACAGGCCGGCAAGGTGCCGGGGGTGGTAGTGGCTCGTTCCAACATGTTTATGTGTTCCGACCCCGGTCAGGAAATGATCATCGAGGACCTCAAAAGCGGCAAGGTGGATCGGGTGGTGGTGGCCTCCTGTTCCCCCAGCCTGCATGAAACTACGTTCCGCCAGACCCTGGCCCGGGCCGGAGTTGATCCTTACGTCTACGAACAGGCCAACCTGCGGGAGCAGGTCAGCTGGGTCCACCATGGCGCGGAAGCCACCGAAAAGGCCACCCGGCTGGTGGCGGCGGCCGCGTCCAAAGCCCGGCAGTTGCAGCCCTTGAAGCCCATCAGGGTGGAGGTGCAGCAGCGGGCCGTGGTCATCGGCGCCGGGGTGGCGGGCCTCAAAACCGCCCTGGAATTGGCCGAGCGGGGTCTCGAGGTAGTTCTTTTGGAAAAAAGCCCGTTCTTGGGCGGACAGGTGGCCCGGCTGCATCGCCTGGCCCCCTTGGGAGAAACCGCGTCAGAGGTGATCAGCGAACTCGCCGGGGCCGTCTTGAAACATCCGGCCATCAAGGTCCACACCTGCGCCCAGGTGGAAAATTTTGAGGGCTATATCGGCAATTTCAAGCTGAAGGTAGGAAGAAGGCCTCCCGAAGGCGAGACCTATGCCCAGGAGCTGGAAACCCTGAGTCATTCTGGTAGCAGTCTGGGGGAATATGTCCCCTTTGTAGGAGTCATGCCCGCGGTCATCCCGGAGAGCCGGGAAGATTATGAGGTGGCGGCCGGTGTCGTGGTGTTGGCCACGGGCTTCCGCCCTTACCAGCCCCGGCCGGGGGAGTACGGCTACCAGGAGTTTCCCGAAGTGGTGACGCTGCCGGAACTTATTCGCCTGCTGGCGGAGGCCGAGGATGGCGGCGACACCCTGATCCTTGATGGTCACCCCATCCGGCAGGTGGCCATGATCCATTGCGTGGGGAGCCGCCAGATTCCGGGCATCCACGAAGAGAATGAGGAAGGCTATTTGAATGAGTACTGCTCCCGCACCTGCTGCGGGGCCACCCTTTACACCGCTAACTTGCTGCGGCAGAACTACCCGCAAACCAAAATCTTTGATTTCTACCGGGACATCCGCACCTATGGCCGGGGCCAGGAAGAGCTGTACACTGAGGCCGCCAAAAATCGGGTGGTGTTTTTCCGCTTCGAGGCCGGCGAGGAGCCCCAGATCCTCAAAAACCCCGACCCCCAGGGGTCCCCGCTGCTGATCCGGGTGAAAGATGGCCTGACCTTCGGGGAAGAATTGGAGGTGCCGGTGGATCTGGTGGTGCTGGCGGTGGGCCAGGAGCCC
Organism: Syntrophobacterales bacterium; assembly: GCA_037388025.1. Classification (GTDB taxonomy): domain Bacteria; phylum Desulfobacterota; class Desulfobaccia; order Desulfobaccales; family 0-14-0-80-60-11; genus JBGSLA01. The sequence goes on along the minus strand of JARRKO010000048.1, from coordinate 14,116 downwards.
AACCCCATCGCCGACCTGGTGGAAAAGATGAAAATTCCCGTGGGGGCCGACCGCTTCCTTCAGGAAGTGCACCCCAAACTGCGCCCCGTGGAGGTGTCGGTGTCCGGCATCTATCTGGCCGGCACCTGCCAGGCCCCCTTTGACGTGGGGGAGACCTGCGCGGCGGCGGCCGCGGCTGCAGTCAAAGCCGCGGCGGTGCTGACCCGAGGCTACGTGGAGCTGGACCCCTTTGTGGCGGAAGTGGACCTCAGTAAGTGCCAGGGCACCGGCTCCTGCGTGGAGGCCTGCATAGCGCCCGGGGCTTTAACCATGACGGAAGTGGAAGTGGAGGGGCAGAAGGTACAACGGGCCCAGGTCAACCCGGCTTTATGTCTGGGATGCGGCGCCTGCGTGGCGGTTTGTCCTGAAAACGCCATCGAAGTGCAGGGCTGGACCCTGAAACAATACGAGGCCATGGTGGATATGATCCTCTCGGACGAGTACCTGGAAAGTGCCTGACGGCGCCCCGCCGGGTGGGAGGCAAGGAGCGACACCATTGCCGAACGAGGTTTTGCATGTCTGACCAAATAGAAGAAAAAGAAGGAAAAGAGACCCATAAAGAGGCTTTGAAAAAACTCAAGGCGGCCCGCAAAGAACAGATCGCCGCGGCCACCAGCCTGATGAAAGAGCAACGCCGGGTGCTGAAAGCCATCAAGGAGCAGCTGGCCGATAACGAGATGACCGTACCCGAGATCGCGGCGGCCACGGGTCTGCCGACCTCGGAGGTTCTCTGGTACATGGCCACCATGAAGAAGTATGGCGAAATTCTGGAAGGCCCCAAAGATGGCAGCTACTTTCGTTACCGGCTGGGACAACCGGCGGAGGCTGAGCCGGAATCGAGCGAGGCGGAGTAGCCGCGGGCGAGAGGACTGGACATGGTACAGGTTAATGTCAATTTTGCCGAGGAACTCCAACCTTACGGGGTGGAAACGGCCCTGGAGTGTTTCAACTGCGGCACTTGCGCCGCCATTTGTCCCCTATTCTCCGAGCATTTCCCCCGGAAAATAATCCGGTACGTCCAGGTGGGGGCCAAGGAAAAAATCCTGGAAAACGCCCAGGACCTCTGGCGTTGTCTGCACTGCGGCTTATGCACCCAGACCTGTCCCCGCCAGGCCAACCCTGGTGAACTCATCCTGGGTTTGCGCCGTTATGTGGTGGCCAGCAGGAGGAGGGGAAAAAATGTTTGAACCTCAGGTGATCATCGATCTCATCGCCGACAATGTGCGCAAGACCCGCAACCCCTTCGGGGTGCCCAGCTCTCAGCTCAATACCTGGTGGCGGGAGGCCGGCGGTTTTACCCGGCGGCCGGGAGACGCTCTACTCTTCACCGGGCTGATGTACCAGGCCATTCCTTACATTGAGGCCACCACCCGGTATCTGGAGCGTCTGGAGGACAGCCGGTGGGCCGGCGCCCTGCGGCTGGGCCGCCTGAATCGCTACTTTCCCAGCTTCCTGCTGGGCCGCGGGTTTTCCCTTTTGACTTCCAAAAAGGAAAAACAGAAGTTTAACGGCATTCTGCACTCCATTTGCCGTTTACTGAAGCAGTCCGACGCGGCGGTCTTTTATCACCCGGAGATGGACTTTTACAGCGGCATTCTGCTCTATGATCTGGGGGATCAGGAGGGCTTTGTGGAACACGCCCGCTTTGTGGCCAGGAACCTGAGGCTGCACGGCGTGGACAAAATCGTCACCGTTGACCCCCACACCACCTATGCCTTAAAAGAGCTCTACCCGAAATACATCGGGGAAACCTTTGAAGTGACCCCGTATTTTACCCTGCTCCGGCTGAGCCCACCCGACAACGGCAACGGGCAGACGCCGGTGGCCTTCCACGACCCATGTTTTTATGGCCGATACCTGAAGCTGTCGGAGCAGCCCCGGCAGGTGTTCCAGAGCCTGGTCTTGGAGTATGTGGAAGTGCGAAACCACGGCGAGTTCACCTCTTGCTGCGGCGGTCCGGCGGAATCGGTTTCCCCGGCCCTGAACCGGGAGATTCTCGACCGGCGTGTGGCGGAACTAAAAGAGGCCGGTGCCCCGGTGGTTACCATGTGTCCCATCTGTCTGGCCAACCTGCTCAAGGCGGGCCTGCCGGTGGAGGACTTGGCCAACGTAGCAGCACGCCATTGTTAGCTGTGGCCAAGCCAAGGAAATCATGAAGTCAGAGTGAGCTGAATGAGGTTCAGCCTGAGAACGTCAAAAACCAACGAAGAAAAGGAGTGTTAAGCATGTCTGAGCAAAAGGAAAAAATCGTTTATATAGTCACCGCGGCGGGGGAGCATCCGGAAAGGGCCACCTTCCCCTTCCTGCTGGCCAACGCGGCCCAGGCCATGGATGTGGAAGCCGTGATAGCGTTGCAGGGGTCCGGGGTTTTTCTAGCCAAAAAGGATTACGCCAGGCATATCTCTGTCCCTGGCCTGACCCCCCTTAAAGATATGGTGGAAAGTTTTGTGAAAAATGGAGGCAAACTCCTGGTGTGTATACCCTGCATTGAGGGGCGCCAGATCGAGGAGTCTGAGTTAATTGAAGGGGCCGAGTTGGCCAAGGCGGGGAAATTGATCTTCGAGATCACCAGCGCCAATGCCACACTGGTTTACTAAAAAACGCAGGGTTCACATCCTAAGGGCTGGCGAACAACAGGTTTGATAAGGAGTTGAAGGACTCCTGGTGTTTGGGATTTAAACGCTTATCAGCTTATGCACGTCGATGCCGAATTTTTTCATGCGGTGCCAGACCGTGACCCGGCTGACCCCCAAAAGGGCCGCGGCCCGGGACTGGTTGCCGCCGGCTTGGCGCAAGGCATTGATCAACGCGGTTTTTTCATCGGCCTCCGGGGCCGCCTCGGTCTCGGGGGGAGAGGTGGGCGGCAGCATCCGGCCGCTCAGTTTGGGGGGCAGGTGCTCTGGCGTAATGAGGCCGTCTTCGGCCAAGACCACGGCATATTCCAGGGTTCCTTTGAGCTCCCGGACATTGCCGGGCCAGGGGTTGTCCAGCAGGATCTTCATGGCTTCCCGGGTGAGGCCGGTGATGTTTTTGCCGCTGCGCTCACGCAGCCGGTGGAGGAAGTGCTCCACCAGCAAGGGGACGTCCTCTAGGCGATCCCGGAGCGGGGGCAGGTGAATGGGAATGATGTTGATGCGGAAAAACAGGTCTTCCCGAAATTTTCCCTCCGAGACCAGCGCTTCCAGGTCACGATGGGTGGCGGTGATGATGCGGACATCCGTGGCGATGGGTCGGTGGTCCCCCACCCGCTCCAACTGCTTGGTCTCCAGGATGCGCAGCAGCTTCACCTGGATAGAGGGGGGAATATCGCCGACTTCATCCAGGAAGATATCTCCCCGGTGGGCCGCTTCAAAACGCCCCTGGCGATGGCTGTAAGCTCCGGTAAAGGCGCCCTTCACATGACCGAACAGCTCACTCTCCAGCAAAGCCTCATTGAGAGCGGCGCAATTGCAGGTGATGAAAGGCCCCTTGGCTCTCGTGCCCAGGGCATGGATGGCGTGGGCCACCAGTTCCTTGCCGGTGCCGCTTTCACCGTAGATGATTACGGGGGCTTCGCTCTGCGCGGCTTTGCGGGTGAGGTCAAAGACCTGCTGCATGCAGGTCGATTGCCCCACCAGGCCGTGAAAATCGCCGGTGGTGTCCACCAGCCTGGAAAGTTGCTGGATCTTTTCATCCCGCTGGGTAATTTCCGAAATGTCGGTGAGGGTTTCCACCGCACCCAGCACGGTGCCGGCTTCATCCTGCAGGATGGCGGCATTTTTCAAGAGATGAACATAAGAACCGTCTTTACGCATGAACAGGCAGGGTTTGCGGGTGGACACCCCTTGCTCGAAAAGGTCGCACCAGTGGTTTTTGCCTTCGGAACGGGCGTTGGCGCAGATGTCGCAGTGCAACATGGCGCAGGAGTGGCCGATGAGTTCCTCCCGGCTGTATCCCATGATCTTTTCCAGAGCCTCGTTGACCATGAGAATGGTGCCATCCGGGCTCACCACCATCAAGCCATCGTTCATGGTATTGATGATGTCTTTCCAGTAACGGTTGATCTTCTGTTCATCCATGGCTTCACCGCAGGTTGTTTTAACAATTGTTTAAATAATTATCCCACGTGGCGGCGCCGGATACAAGGGTAAAGCCAACATTATTGATGATATGGATAAGATAACCAGGGTGGACCCCAAGGCTCTCACCATGGCTACACCGAAGCCTGATCAACAACTGGATATTTCCGGGGTGTTAATACCCTTCGGTCTGGTCCTGTGCAAAGCCACCCTGACCCAGATGGCAGCCGGCGCGGTCTTGGAAATACGTCTGCAAGACCGGGATACCTTCCAGGATCTGTTGATGATTTTGAATCGCTCGGAGGATCAGCTCCTCGCCTGGGAGCAGCAAGATGATGACTATTACCTGTGGGTGCGCAAATGCCCTGGGTAATCTTCAGGAAAGGATGGCCGGCGCGTGGCCCGGAAGCTGCTCATTCGCATCTCGGATCGGGATAAATGGCCCCAAACCCTTAGATTGGGGTAGGCAGCTTTCCGTGGTAAAATCATGATCAACAATCCCATCTTGATACGGAAAGGAGGTGATCCAGGTGTCGAAGTTTCTCTTCATCATTTCCCACGGGTTTGAGAAGGCCGGGCGGGCCACCCGGGCCTTCCAGTTCGCCAAGGTGGCCAAGGAAAAGGGCCATGAAGTCAAGGTCTTTTTAGTGGACGATGCCATTCACTGGGCCCAGTTGGGCATGGCTGAAGGTGTCCGGGCCGCCACCGGGGAGGAAATGAAGCCGTTTATTGATTATCTGTTCAAAAACGGATGTGAGATCGTCGCCTGTAAGGCGTGAGTGGATCACAGGTATTTAACCCCCGATGAGATGATTCCGGGGGTCCGGATTGATGGGGCGCCGTACCTCGTAGAGATGATGGAAAAGTATCAGGCCCTGACCTTTTAGGGAGCTTGGCGTAGACCAGACTCTGGCCTTACCGCCCAGAAAGGCGCGGGGGAGGGCAGGTCTGGCAGAGCCAAGCAGGAACGGAGCTCCGTGGTCATTTGCCCTGGCAGAGCGACGCGATCAGCGGCCAGATCGGGTTGCCCGGTGCCAGCTATCTTAGGTTGACAAGCAGCATAGTTCCTTGCTTGTGGGGCTGAGAATCTTGTCGTCTGGAGTTTATGCCGGGATCCTCAGCTCCATCAAAGGGATTATAGGGGCCAGTCCAAGAGACTGCCCCTTTATTTTTGGTCTGTTACGAAAGGTTCAAAGTTCAAAGTTTCGAGTTTCGAGTTCAAGTGAATATAGACAGATCTCCCCACCGGTCTTTCCGGGAGATGGGCTGGAGCTGGCGGATATAACAGTTCCTCTCACATTGCTTTATGGGGAGAAATTCTCGGAAATTGACTTACCTAAGCGAAGATGCTAGCATAATATAAGGCAAGAACAGCCAGGTTTTCATGAATAGCCGAGGGTCCGGGAGAGAAGAAGAGGGTTTGCGATAATGAAGATAAGAAGATTAAGACTGCCGTTATTGGTGGCCTGGCTGGCCACCCTTGCTTTCATGACGACCGCCTTGGCGGCGCTGCCCCCGGGAGCCATTGAAAAATTAAAGGCAGACGCGCAGGAAGAGCTCAAGATCAAAATACTGGATGTGGAGAAAACGGGAAAGGACCCACAACTTAAGGTGACGTTTACTGCGGAAGTGCTGGAAGTGAAACGTTCAGCCACGGGTCTCAAGCCCGGTGAAAAAATAACCATCCGGTCGTATCATTGGACGAAAGCCTTCGCAGGGCCGCCCAATCCCCCCATCCTTGCCAAAGGCTGGATCGGTCTGGCCTATTTGAATAAGGCCAAGGGGAAAGCCCATGGTTCGGGCAAGACGTATTCCCTGGCCGCGTACGGCGACAGTTTTGAGAAGAGTAGTTAGAGCAATCGGGTTCCCAAACCCTTTCCCCCAACCCCTTGCATTTAGCGGGAGCACAGGCTTCCAGCCTGTGCAGGAACAGGCAGGGTGCCTGTTCTCCCGGTCACAGGGAAGTGGGAGGGAAGTTAAATTAGCTAGTTCCTGAAAATTTACCTTTGGGGTTATTTTGAGCGCCAGGCTCCCTGATTTCAACGATCTGCCCGCCGGGGACGGGGTCCTCATCCTTTCGCCGGAGGGGGTGATCCTGTCGGCCACCCTCCAGGCCGAGCGGCTGTTGCGGCGGCGGCTGGAACCGGGTGGGTTTGTGCCCCTGGCCGAAGTTTTTCCTCCGGACCACCTCAGCCAGGCGGAGCTGGCCGTGGAGGAAGCTCTTGGGGCCGGCGTCTCCCGCTCCAACCTCCTGGCCCAGGTTTACCGGGAATCAGGTCAGGTCGTTTCCCTGAAATATTCGGTGGCTCCCCTTTATGGCCCTGACCAAAAAATTACCGGGGTGGTGCTGACGCTGCATGACGACCCCCTGAGTCGGGCCGGGTCGGAGTTGGGCCTGGGAGTTCCCACCGAGGCGGTGTTTGAGCACCTGGACCGGGGAGTGTTTGTGGTCAACGAGCGCTGGCGCATTACGGCCTTTAACCAACGGGCCCAGGAGATCACCGGCTTTAGTCCGGAGGAGGCGGTGGGCCGCTTCTGCTGGGAAGTCTTTCAGGCCGACCGCTGCAAGCGGGGCTGCTTTTTGCGGGCCACCCTGGAAGACGGCGCCACCCGGCAGGACCAGAGAATCAGTGTGTTGACCAAGGCGGGGGAGCGCCTGGACCTGCTGGTGAGCACGGCGCCCATAAAAAACAAGCGGGGCGCCATCATCGGCGGAGTGGAGACTTTCCAGCCCCTGGGACTGGTTGTCATCGAGGCGCCGGAGGCCCCGGCCCCCCTCGGGGAGGTGGAGATAGTCGGCCGAAGCGCCGCCATGAAACGGCTCCTCGAGATGCTGCCGGACGTGGCCGCGACCGAGCCCCCGGGCCCGGGGGCCTTTTGTGGCCTTCAGTTGCTCCACCCTGGTGGAAACCCTCATCGAATCCGAACTCTTCGGCCACGTCAAAGGAGCCTTTACCGGCGCGGTGACCCATAAAACCGGACGCTTTGAACTGGCCCGGGGGGGCACCCTCTTTTTGGACGAAATCGGGGACCTGAAACCCGAGTTGCAGGCCAAACTTCTCCGGGTCCTGGAAACCAAAGTCTTTGAACGGGTGGGCAGCACCCGGCCCATCCCTCTGGAGGCCCGGGTCATCGCGGCCACCCACCGCAACCTGGCCCAGGAGGTGCGCCGGGGCCACTTCCGCATGGATCTGTTGTATCGCCTGCGCACCGTGCCCTTTTATCTCCCCCCTTTGCGGGAGCGCAAAGAAGATATTCCCCTCCTGGTGAACCACTGCCTGGCCCGCCTCAACTGCGCCTACCGCAAAAACGTCCGGGGCGTGGACCCCAAGGTGATGGTCCTGCTGCAGCAGTACTCCTGGCCGGGCAACATCCGGGAACTGGAGCGCGCCCTGGAACACGCCTTTGTGTTCGTCAAGGGCGCGGTCATTACCCGGGAACACCTGCCCGAGTTGAAGTCCCCCCTGTCCCGGCTGGCCACCACCCGTGGGGTCGGTTTGGATGAGCAGCCTGCCGCCAGCGAAATTCTTTCCATTCAAAAGGCCCTGAAAAGAGCCCAGGGGAAACGGGACGTAGCGGCGCGTCTTTTAGGTATCAGCCGCAGTTCCCTGTGGCGTAAAATGAAGAATTACGGGCTGTTGTAGTTTCCTTCCCCCTTTCTGACACGTTTCAATCGTTTCAAGATTGTTTCAAATCTCTAAAATATGTTAGGATATTGATTATATAGATTAAATTAGGTTGTTTCACCAATTCTGGGTTAATAAAAAATAATTAATAATTTAAATTAGTTAACTTTGGTACAAGAATTGCTTATTAAGTAACAAGGTTAGAGGCCATGATGTGCCCAAGCAGAGCTTGGGAACGAGGGATGGGGATAAGAGAAGAAACTCCCTCTCCCATTGACCGGGGGAACAGGCACCTTGCCTGTTCCGGCACAGGCTGGCAGCCTGTGCTCCCGCTTTAGTTGCCACAATCTTAAAAAAAGTGTTGGAGGGTTTGCATGAAAGCCAAAAAGCCGAAGAAGCCGAAAAAACCGACTATTGAGGTCATCCTGGAAAAATATCCCCGTCACCCCCAACACCTCATCGGTTTGATGCAGGACGTGCAAGTTGCGTTCAACTACATCTCCTCCGAGAACCTCAACCTGATCTGCGACTATGTGGGCGCGCCCATTACCCAGGCCTGGTCCATTGCCACGTTTTATAAGTCTTTCAGCCTGGAGCCCAAAGGGGAACACGATATCAAAGTCTGTTTGGGCACCGCCTGCCATCTTAAAGGAGCCGAGCGTTTAATGGAGGGATGTGAACGGGATTTGCACGTAGAACGAGGCCAGACCACGGAGGACTTGCGCTTCAATCTGGACACCGTCAAGTGTGTGGGGGCCTGCGCCGAGGCACCGGTGGTTATGGTGGATAATAAATATTTGGGCCAAGCTAATCTGATTTCTCTCAAGGAACAGTTAAAGAAACTCTAACCGCGGGGCGGCCAGGAGGAATACATGAAAAAAATCAAGAATGTTTCCGAATTTCAGGACTTGCGCCAGGCCCTGCTGGCGGCTTACGACCCTGACCAGCCGGTGGCGAGGGTCTGTCTGGGGCCGGGTTGCCTGGCCCTGGGCGCGGAAAAGGTTTCCCAGACCTTCAGATCAGCCTTAAAGAAGAAAAAGGGGAGTTTCAAGGTTCAACCTTTGATCAAGACGACAGGCTGCCATGGCTTCTGCAGTCAAGGAACCCTGGTCAGCCTTGCGCCAGCGGACCTCTTGTATGTGCAGGTAAAGCCAGAGGACGTGGCGGAAATTGTCGAAACCAGCCTGATAAAAGGGAAGGTGGTGGAGCGCCTCCTGTATAGCGAGAACGGCACCAGGTACCAGTCCGCGGCGGAAATTCCCTTTTACCGGGCCCAACATAAAATCATTTTGAAAAATGTGGGAGTGATCGACCCCCTGGATATTCATGATGCCATCAGGTCCGGGGCTTACCAGTCGATGGCCAAAGCCCTTCTGGAAATGTCACCGGACGAAGTTATCATGACGATGGAAGTTTCCGGTTTGAGGGGCCGTGGTGGTAGCGGTTTCCCCACGGGTTATAAATGGCGCCGGTTGGCTGAAAATATTCGGGAAAATCCAGGGCCGGCTTACCTCATTGCCAACGGCGAAGAAGGGGATCCTGGGGCCTTTATGGACCGGGCCATTATGGAGGGCGATCCCCACGCGGTAATAGAAGGCATGATCATCGGCGGCTATGCCATGGGAGCCCATGAGGGTTTTCTGTATGTCCGGCATGAATATCCCATCGCCATCCAGCACCTCTCCGTGGCTCTGCAGCAAGCCCGGGCCTTAGGATTCCTGGGGAAAAACATCCTGGGCACGGGCTTTGATTTCGAGGTGCATCTCCATCGGGGCGCCGGGGCCTATGTCTGCGGGGAAGAGACCGCCATTATTGCCTCTTTAGAGGGCCGGGTGGGCGAGCCCGTGGTCCGGCCACCCTACCCGGTGGAGCAGGGCCTGTGGAGCCGCCCCACGCTCATCAATAATGTCGAAACCTGGGCCAATGTGGGGCACATCATCGACATGGGAGCCGAGAGTTACACCAACCTGGGCGTGCCCCAAAGCACCGGCACCAAGATCTTTTCCCTGGTGGGCAAGGTGAAAAACACCGGCCTGGTGGAAGTGCCCATGGGCATCAGCCTGGGCACTTTGGTGGAGGGAATCGGCGGTGGCGTCCCTGGTAAGGGGCGGTTCAAAGCAGTGCAGACCGGGGGACCCTCAGGGGGCATAGTGCCGTATGAGCTTAGAGACATAACTTCAGAGGGTTTCAAACAGGAACCTGTAACCTCTGAGCGAAAAGAACTCTCCGTGGACTTTGATTCCATGGCTAAGATCGGGTCCATCATGGGGGGAGGAGGCATGATCGTCATGGACGATCATGATTGCGTGGTGGATCTGGCCCGCTATTTCCTGCGCTTTCTGCATGAAGAGTCCTGCGGGAAATGTTTGCCCTGCCGACTGGGTCTCCAGGGGATGTTGGGGTTTCTGGACAATTTTGCCCAGGGCCAGGGCACTCCGGAAGACATCGACGCTCTGGAAAGCCTGGGACAGGCCCTGATGGACGGGTCCCTCTGTGGCCTGGGGCGTTCCGCCCCCAAATCGGTGCTCACCAGCATTCGCTATTTCCGGGACGAGTACCTGGCCCACATCTTGGACCACAAATGCCCGGCGGGGGTCTGCCGGGACCTGATAACTTACAGCATCGATCCGGAAACATGCGACGGCTGCGGTCTATGTGCCAAACACTGCCCTGAGGCGTGCATTACCGGCAAGAAAAAGAAGCTTTTCACCATCGACACTGCCGCTTGTATTCGCTGCGGAGTATGCCGGGATGTCTGTCCGGTGGACGCCGTGCTCGTGGCTTAGGGAGGGGACAAGATGAGCTCGAAAAAACGGAAAAAGGACGGCCCCATCACTTTTACCATAGACGGCCAGAAAGTACAGGCTCAGGCGGACTGGTCCATCCTGGAAACGGCCCGGCACTACCACATCCAAATACCTACCCTGTGTTATCACCCTGCCGTACATCCCTGGGGCAGTTGCCGCCTGTGCGTGGTGGAAATCAGCCAAGACGGGCAGACCAACGTCACGGCCTCCTGCCTCGCCAAGCCGGAGGCGGGCATCGAAGTCCTGACCAACTCGGAGCGGGTGCAGAATGTCAGACACTGGGTTCTGGAGATGCTGTTGGCCGAGTGCCCGGCCTCTCAAGAAATCAAAGAATTGGCGGCGCAGCACGGGGTCACCTCCACCCGGTTCGCCATCACCGACCCCAACGAGGAGTGTCTCAAGTGCGGGCGATGCGTGGCGGTGTGCAACGAGGTGGTAGGGGCGCAGGCCCTAACCTTTGGCTCCCGGGGGGTGAAAAAGCGGCTGGAAACCCCCTATCGCGTGCCCAACAATATGTGCATCGGGTGCGGCTGTTGTGTGTCCGTGTGCCCCACCGGGGCCTTGCAGGCGCGGCTGGACACCGTCCGGGGGGATATCTCCCGCCGCACCGGCCACGGCTTTGCCCACTGAGGGAGGTGAATGATGAAGCAAAGACAAGCCCTCAAAGAAAGCACGCCGGAACCCCGGCTTGGTATTTTTCTCTGCGAATGCGGCGACGAAATCGCGCCCCGGATTGATCTCGAGGTCCTGGCCCAACAGGCGGCCGGCAGCCCCGACGTGGCCCATGTGGAAATTTTGCCCCTTTCCTGCCTGAGCCCCGGCCTGGCCCGCATCCAGGAGGTCGCCGGCAAAAAAGGCCTCAACCGTTTCATCGTAGCCGGTTGTGAAAGCCGCCTGCTGCACAAAAAATTCGAGCAAGCCCTGGAGGGCCTGGGGGTGCAGGAGGGCCAGATCGAGCTGATCAACCTCAGAGACCACGTGGCCCGGGTTCACCCGGGGGCTCCCGGGACGCTGGCGGCAAAAGGGGCCAAGCTCATCCGGGCGTCCCAGGCCTGGCTGGAAACCCTCAAGCCGGCTTCCCGGATCCGCATCGATTGCGACGGGCCGGTGCTGATTTTGGGAGACGGCATCGCGGCGTACGGTGCGGCCCAGGAATTGGCCGGCAAGGGGGTGGAGACCATCCTGGCCCGTTATTCTGATGTGGCCGACAAAAAAGAGCAGGCCTTCCAGCTCTATCCGGGGGAGTTTCACACCTATGAGCGGCTGTGGCGGGTCATGGACGAAGTGGAAGCCAGCCCCAAGATCCAAAAGACCAGGGTGGGGAAATTGCAGGAAGTCTCCGGGCGTTTCGGGGATTATACCGTAACCTTTTTATCCCCGGACCAGGAGCAATACCAGGTGATCAAGGCCGGGGCCATCATCGCCGCGCTGGACTGGGAGATCAGCCATCAACTCCCGGAATACGGTCATGATGGCGACCGCATCATCTGCCACCTGGAAATGAACGACCTGTTGCGGCGGGGCGCCCCTTTAAAGGGCCCGGTGGTGTTTTGGGTCAACGATCTTATGGCCGGCCAACCCTTCGGGGCCCAGCTTTCCCTGAAGTCTGCCTGGCATATGGCTGAATATCTCAAAGAAACCCACCCCGACTGCGAGACGGCCATCCTCTACGACAGCAGCACTGCCCTGGCGCCGGGGGCGCTGGACCTGGTTGAGGCTCGCAAGTTGGGGATTGCCCTTATCCCTTACGAAGGCAGTGTGCGCCCCACGGTCAAACGGGACAGCATTTCCTTTAACCGGGCCGTGGATCACACCGAGCAGGAATTGGACTGGGAATTTCTGGTGCTCTCCCCCCGGCGGGGACCGGGGATTCAGGCCCTGGAAACCGCGAAACTGCTGGGTTTGGAGGTCAAGGAGGAAGAGTTTTTAGAGCGGTATCCCCAAATGGTGCGGCCGGATCACGTGGTTCTGGATGAAAAGCTCATGGTGGGGTCGGCCTGCCAGCCCTGTGATCTCAGGGGCGCGCTGAATCAGGGGCACCGAGTGGCCGGCAAGACCGCGGCTCTGGTCCAACAGGCCCAGGCCGGGAAGTTATTTGCCCCTGCGGTGATCTCCATGGTGGACGAAGACAAGTGCTCCGTGTGCACCCTCTGCCGGGAAATCTGCGATTGCCTGGCCATCCAGCCGGTGAGCGGCCCGGTGGCCGGTTTGGGCCACAACGTCCCCCGGATCGTTGACCCGCTGCTGTGCACCGGGGAGGGCACCTGTGTGGCTTCCTGTCCGGAAATGGCCCTGACCCTGACCAACTGCACCTTGGCCCAGCATGAGGCCCGGGTGACGGCTCTGGCCCAAAGCCTGGGGCCCGAGGAGGTCATGGGGTTCGGCTGCCAGTGGAGCGGCGCGGCCAGCGCGGACCAGGCGGGCCTGCGGGGGCTGACTTATAGCGACCGCTTTTATCTCCTGCCGGTGCGCTGCTTGGGGCAGATCGACCCGATTGTCATGGGGCGGGCCTTTCTGGAGGGAGCCAATGGTCTCTTGCTCATCGGCTGCAACCCCGAGGAGTGCCACCACAGCTACGGCTTGGACCATTCCTGGAGCCGGGTCTGGGTCCTGAAAAAGCTTTTGGGTCTGTGCGGCTTGGAACGGGATCGCATCGCCCTGGCCCATAGCGACATCACCAAACCCGAGGAGTATATCAACACGGTGCAGAGTTTCCTCAAGACCATGGACCGCTTCGGTCCCATCCAGCGGGACGCCGAGACCCTGAGCAAGCTAAAGGCGCTTTATGACGCGCTCCATACCTACCGGGTGCGCTGGGTCCTGGGGGTGAGCCTGCGAAGGCCCTGGGAGACCACCTATCCCATGCACATGCCCAACCCCACGGCCTATGACCAGACCCTGACGGAGATTCTCACCGAGGAATTTTTCCGGGCTCAGGTGAAAAACCTCCTGTGGCAAAGGGGCAGGTCCCTCCAACTGGCCGATATCGCCCAGGTCTTGCGGGTGGATGAAGAGCGGGCGTATGATTATCTAAAGGACATGGGGCAGGACGGCCTGATCTCCATCGTGTTCATTAACCGCACCCCCTACTACGGCCTGCCCTTCGGGCCGCAGTGAGGGCGAGGAAGATGTAATTTGGGGGAGGGGGCCGGTAGTTAGTAATCAGTGATCAGTAAACAGTGATCAGGATCACGGCTTCAAGCTCTTTTTGCTAACTGCTTGGAAAAGTTCAAAGTTCAAGGTTCAAAGTTCGAGTGTAAAGTGAATATATGGTGCGCTTCACGCACCATGGTGGCGGGCGGGACGCCCGCCCTACCAACCTTTTCATGATCTTGAGAGAACCGCAGGCTCTGACTGCTAACTGCTAACTGCTGGCTGCTGACCACTGAATACTGATTACTGAATAACTGGAATCAATGACCGTGGGGCCAGGGTTCCTGGTCCCGCTCCTCCATAAAGAAAAAGAAGCGATCTTTCTCGATCTCTTTGTGGGAGATGGGGCATTTCAGCCTGATTTTCCGCTCTCCCACCTCGATGATTTCCCAGTCTCCTCCCCAGGGGCCGCCCTGGATGCAAATTTTGTCAC
>JARRKO010000047.1:0-22644 GCA_037388025.1 Syntrophobacterales bacterium | reverse complement strand
CCAGGACAAGATGCCCGGGCTACCGGCAGAGTATGTTGGGAGGACGCGAGTTGGAGGGAAGGAACCTCAGGCGAGAGGCCTGCACCACAGGGCCCGCCTTTTTCAAAAGACTGGCGCGACACCCTCATTTTAAGGGCTTGGAGGAGTAGCCTCTGGAAAAGAGGGCTGAAGCTCGCAATTGTCGGCTTCTTTCCTATGGTCAGATCACGATCATGTGAATAAATTACGCCGATCAAAAGAAAAATTTATGTTCTAGTTAATAATTGACGGTTTATCGCTATCTAACCAGATGAAAAAGAGGGAGACCTTATGATGGAGGGCACGGGAGAGGGTAGCATCGGCCACCAACCTCTCCTGGTTAGGCGCCACGATAATTCTTGGGAAAGAACCATGCATGGTCGGATTTCTCAAGACGGCAACCGGTGGCTTGGAGGAAGGTTATGAAAAAGCGGAAAAGTTTCCTTGAGATAGTGGTCTTAGTGAGCCTTACGCTCATTTTGACCGGAGCAGTTCAGGATCCCCGACCGGCTTGGGCCTCCATGGAAGACGCCGCCATCTTCTATGAAGAACTGGACCAACACGGCGAATGGGTGGAATATGGAAATTACGGGCCGGTGTGGTATCCCACCCAGGTCCAGGAGAATTGGCGGCCTTACGTGGACGGCCGTTGGACGCCGTCGGAGGAAGGCTACCTTTTCGAAACCCAGGAACCCTGGGGCTGGGTCACGTATCATTACGGCAACTGGATGCCCACCGAGGAATACGGCTGGGTCTGGGTGCCGGGCCGCACCTGGTACCCCAACACCGTGGCTTGGCGGACTTCGGCGGAATCGGCAAGTCCCAGCGAATCCTATATCGGCTGGGCTCCCATTCCGCCCCCCAACTACACTCCACAGCCGGGCTATTACCCCGAGGGTTACTATGGGGGCGCCCCGTATCGCGGGCCAGTGGAGAGCCTCATAACTGCCCCATTTTGGATTTTCGTCCGGGCCGCCAGCTTCCTGTTGGGATTTTCCCAGCCCTATGCGCCCTCTTACTCTTACTGGGGCTGCAACAGCCTGGTGCCGCCACCGGTGGTGCCTTATTACTACAACCGCACCGTGATCGTGCATAATTACTATACGCCCAATTACTATCCCCGGGGGATTTTGGTGGGCGGACGGGGCTACTACAATTGGGGGCCGCCCCTGCCTTACGTGTCCCGGGTGACCCGCATCAAGCAGGTCACCATTAACAATTACATGCGGCGGGTACATATTTACCACCGCCGCAATGTGGCTCCTCCTCCCGGATTGCTGGCCCGACGAACCTATTTCCGGAAGGTGGTGCCGCCGGCCCTGGTGGAGCATGGCGCTTTCCCACGAGGGGTGCGGGTGCGGGATATCCAGGCGGCTCAGAGGAACCTGGCCCGGCCCAATCTGGTTAACGTCAACGTAATCAAAGGCGCCCCGCATATCCCCCGAACCATTCCCAAAACCCGAATTACCGCGGGTAAACCCGGACAGTGGCATCACGGGGTTCCCGGCGCGGCCTTGCCGGCCGGCGCGATGATGCGGCCTGACCAGCAAATGGAAAACCACCTCCGGAAGATTCCGTCATCCCAGCGGATTGAACCGGTGTCACCCAGGGCCCGGAAGTGGCAGGTCCCCCAGATGCCAGGGGTTACGGCCAGCCAACCGGCGGCCTTTCACCAGCGCCCAGGGTCCAAGCCGACTCCCGGCAAGACCGTCGCCCCCAGCGCGGCGACTCCCCGAACCGTCTCCCCCCGGATGAGGCCGGGGGCCCAGGGGCCGCCTCAAACTACAGCTCCCGTGACTCCCGGTGCTTCCCAGGGAATGCGGGGGCAGCACCAAAGAACACCAACACCCGGAGGGGTGACTCCTAAAGCCTCTTCTCCGGCCCAGGCCGGCGTGCCGCAAAAAAGAGTCAAATCCGGAAAACAGCCACAGCCGGGAACCTGGACTCGGAGTAAGGCAACTCCCCAAGCGGGTGTTACTCCGGGGCAACCTCCCAGACAGGGACAGAAGGCTCGCTATACTCCGGGCACACCGTCAGCCGCCAAGGCCGCCCCGACCCGGCCACAGCCGCAGCGGCGGTCTCCGACTTCACAGCCACAACAGCAGCGGCAACAACAGCAGCGGCAACAACAAAAGAAATATACTCCCGAGCAGTCCCAAGGTTTGGGGCGGGGTGGGCCTCAGATGACCAGCAGCCAGCCTCGCCAGCGGCAAATCCAACCTCAACCCTCACAGCAAATGCGCCAACAGCCGACCCGTCAGGCGAGGCCCCAGATACAGCAGCGGCAGACACGACCACGGCCTCAACTCCAGGTACGACAGCAACCGCGGCCTCAACCCCAACGCCAGGTGCGGCAGCAACCCCGGTCCCAGCCCCAACACCAGGTAAGGCAGCAACCCCGGCGGCAGGCGAAGCAACGATCACAGCCGAAGCAGCAGAAACAGGCGAAGCAGCAGAAACACCGGAACCAACAAAACCAGCTGCAAAATTGAGATGGTGTCCAGGATATTTTTGGAAGAGGGGGCCATGGGACGTAGACCCTGCCCCCTTTCTTATGTCAAACTTGTCTTTCACCTCTTCTACTAAGCGGGAGCACAGGCTGGAAAGCCTGTGCCACCAAATTCTTTTTAGCATGACGACTTATCCGGCATAGAAGCAGGGAGCGGGGTTGATCTGGAGGGAGGGGGGAGGGCGCAGCCCTGGCCACTCTTCCCCCAAAATCAGTTGTCGATCAATCCTTGACAGGGTAGGAGATGTTGAGACGCAAGGGGCAGTCGCAGGTCTCGGCATCCCGGGTGTCCCGGTGGATGAGGCAGGGTTCCGGATGGATGAAGACCCGGGCTCCGGGGAAACGGTCCGCAATGCGGTCTTCCAGGTCGTCACACAGGCGATGGATTTCCTCCAAGGTCTCCCAGCGGCATACGGTGAGGGTCAGGTCCAGATACCGCACCGGCCCGGCCTTGCGGCTAACGATCTCTTTGAGCTCGAGCACAGGCGTGACCCGGGAGACGATTTCCCTTACCACTTCTTCCTCTTCGACGGGCAGCCGTGTGTCCAGAAGGCCATGAAGGGCGCCGTGGGTGACTTTGATGCCGATGGCGCAGATGATGGCCCCCACCCCAAAAGCCGCGCCGGTGTCGAAGAGAGGGTAGCCGGTTAGAAAATAACCCCCCAGGCCGGCCAGGGCCCCCACCGAGGTGTAGACGTCGGTGCTGAGGTGGGCGGCGTCCGCCTCCAGAGCCACGGAATCGAAGCGCCGGGCCGCGCGCCGCAGGGCTTGGGACACCAAGAGATTCACCAGGGCCGAGCCCCCCAGCACCGCCATGCCCAGGGAAACATGGGTGAGAGCCACCGGGGTAAAGAGGCGCTGACCCGCCTCATAAAACACCCACAGGGCCACCCCCAGGATGAGGAGGCCTTCCAGGAAAGCGCTGACGTTCTCCCATTTGCCGTGGCCGTAGGGATGCTCCCGGTCGGGGGGATGGGCCGCGAAACGCAGGGACAGCCAGGCGATGAGGGAGGCCAGCAGGTCCAGGCCGCTGTGCAAAGCCTCGCTGAGCAGGGCGGCGCTGCCGCTCAGGACGGCCACTACAATCTTGGCCGCCACCAGCAGGGTGTTGGAGGCAACGCTGATGAGCGCGGCCCGCTGGGGAGTGGAGAACAACATCCGGGTTCGGTTTCAAGAACGATTAGGGGGGCTTGTACCCAGCCCTTTAATACCGTTTTCGGTTTTCGGTAAAAAGAAATAAAATTATCAATTAGTTAAAATGCAAGTTGGTTTCATTATCTGAAAATGAAATTTGGTATAAAATCTTTATAACCTGCTGCATTAAATTTTGCAGACTTCACACCCCTCCTGGGTCATGCCGGGCACGCCTGCATCGGCGGCCAGGGGCCGCCCTATATCTTATTGCCTTTGTCTATTCGGACATAAATTGAGGACAAATCCCCCCTAACCCCCCTTTAAAAAAGAGGGGAATTTGAGCTTCTTTGGGGCCTGAAAACGTCCCGGAGAATTTCGCCATAATTGTGGAATTCAACACTAAGTATAGTTCTTAAAAGGCTTACATTTCTATTGCTTAGTTGATTTTTTCGGCTTCCCTGTTCTGAGAATTTCCTTGAGTTTCTCCGCGTCCTGGGTTTGCCCCCTGACCCGATAAATTTCTAAGAGGCGCTCGCCGTAAAGCTCGGCCTCGTGCCGGTTATCCTGGGCCAGGGCCGTGGTTGTCAGGCCATCCAGGGCATCGATGACGCCGGTGGTCATTTCCAGACGACGAAATTCCTTCAGGGCCACAAGGAAGAATTGGCGGGCCGTGAAATAATCCGCCATAACCAGGTAGGTACGGCCCAAGCGGGCCAAGCGCACCGCCATGCCGGCCCGATTTTTCCTGGCCTTGTCGATGGTCAGGGCTTCCCGGTACAGATTGAGGGCCTGCACGTAATCCTGGTTGTGCCGGGCGATATCTCCCTGATGGGTCAGGGTCAGGGCCAGCAGAGGGCCGGGACGCAGCTGGCGGGCGTAACCCAGGGCCTCCAGGTACAAATTTTCGGCCTCGGACCACTTTCCTAAACCGGCATATACCGTGCCCAGGTTGTTCAAGGCCTCGCACAACCCGGAGGGGTGGCCGATCTCCCGCTGGATGGTGAGGGCCTCCTCATAATACGCGGCCGCTTCCGCCAGGTTGCCCTGCTCCTGGGCGATGGCACCGAGATTGTTCAGGTTGGCGGCGATACCCGGGCGGTGGTCAATAAGGCGGTTCAGGTTCAGGGACTGGATGAACTTGTGCCGGGCCAGGCGCCAGCGGGATTCCCGGTAGTACTGATAGCCCTCGTCGTTGAGCTTGACCGCTTCCTGGCGCAAATCCGGCAGCCGGGATTTGGCCTTGCCGCACCCTAGTACCAGGCAACCCAGCAACCACAGGCAACACGCCAGCGAAACGAGGGCCAAGACCTTCGGGAAGGGGCGGCCTGCCTTCGCCGCAGGACGAGGGTCTTGATTTTCCGCCCCCGGCGGTGACTCAACCTGACAAAATGGGTTGGTTCTCCCCACTGTCCCCTCTGGGAATATTCTAATTGAAACTCTCAAAAGTCTATTTGAGACAGGGAGCCATGGGTCGCGCCTCCCTGCCCCTCCCCCAGCTTTATCCCGCCCCATCTACCTAGGTTATCGGTAGCCCGGGCTTCCAGCCCGGGCACACGGGCAAGATGCCTGTGCTACCGGCAAAGAGGAGTGGGGTAATAGTGTCCGGTAAGGATTTGACAATCCTCAGCAGATCCGCACTGCTAAAAATGTAGCCACAGGCTTCGGCCTGCAACAGCACAGGCGAGACGCCTGTGCCACCAAGGCTTTACCCTTAAGGTAAGCGGCAAGCTGCCTAGGAAACGAGTTTCTGTCCTGAGACTCATGGTGGGCAGTGCCCGACCTCCGGAAAATCCTTTTATTTGTATAGCAGGCGCCTTCGCCTGCATCATGCAGCCTAGGGCGACTGTTCACCATGACTTTCGCAGAGATCCAGGGGATTTATTTTATTTCCCGTTCCACGCGAATAGTGCGCTCTTGAGCTTTGGGCACGAAACGGCGCAGGAGCCACATCTTCTGGGCGGCTTCCGCCACGGTGTTGACATCACTCAGAGCAGACTGGCCGGTGATTACCAGGTCCGGCAGGGCTACCCCGGCCTTATCCAGATTGTCCAAAAAACCCTCTACTTTCTTGACAATGGCCGGCAGCTTGGCCAAGGCCTCGGTCAGCGGCAGGGAGCCTTGCTGCAGATTGGCCACCAGGACGTTAATCTCCTTTATAACCTTCCGGAGTTCTCCTTTAAATTCCGGATCGTGGAGGAGCATCCCCACGGCCCCTTGGGGGTTGTTCAAGCTATCAATGAAGTTTTGGGCGCTGGCCACAGTGACCAAAATTTCTTCATACAATTTCGGATCGCTCACCAGCAAACCCATAGTGCCTTTCCCGGTGTTGATTTTCTTGAAAGTTTCCTTAATATTCACCACGGCCTGCCGGAAATCGCCTTTGGGGTCCGCCATATCTTCAGTGAGTTTGGCCAGGTTATTGAAGGCCATTTGAATGCTGTCCAGGGAAGGCGCGGCCCGGGCCAATAATTCCTGAAGATCCAAAGGCTCCACCCCCGCCAGCATGCCCTCAGGCGGGACAACCGGCTTGTCCGGGGAGCCGGGGGTAAGATCGAGACTGCGATCCCCCAAAAGTCCGATACTGCCGATGGAGGCCTGGGTATCTTCCCGTATCTGCTTCCTATACTGCTCCATGACCTCGAAAGTTACCAGGATTTTGCCATCCGAGCGTATCGTGGTTTTGGTAACGCTGCCCACCGTGACTCCAGCCAGCCGCACCTCGGAACCCCGCTTTAAGCCACTGATGTTTTTGAATACGGCATGGTATTGAACGTAGTTCTGCCAGAGACCTTCCTCTCGGGCGATAATGAGCACCATGACGAGGAGGGCCACTAGGGAGGCTACCACAAAGAGGCCGACAATGGTTTCATATTTCTTGGTAATCATGTGGAGGGATTCTCCTGATCGTCTTTGTGCAGAAAACGCCGGGCCTCCCGGCTGGGTGATTGCCAAAATTCCTGGAAGGTCCCCAGGAAGGCGATCTTCCCCTCAAATAACAGGGCCACCCGGTCTGCCACCTGCTCGGTGAGACGAAGGTCATGGGTGACCACGATGGAAGTGACCCCCAGGCTTCGCTGGAGACGGCAGATAAGGCTGCCGATCTCATCCCCGGTGACGGGGTCCAGCCCGGAGGTGGGTTCGTCATAGATAATGAGCTGGGGGTCCAGGGCCAGGCTGCGGGCCAGGGCCGCCCGGCGTTTCATACCTCCGGACAGCTCGGCCGGATTAAGGTGGAGCACGCCTTCCAGGCCTACTTGCGAGAGCTTATCCCGCACCCGCGCCCCGATTTCCTCCCTGGTCCATTGGGTGTGCTGGACCATGGGAAAGGCCACGTTTTCTCCCACGCTCATGGAATCATAGAGAGCCGAACCCTGAAAAAGATAGCCGGTATTGAGGCGCAGCTCCCGCCAGTCTTCGTCGCTTTCCAACTGGGCCAGGTCCTGGCCGGCCACCACGATGGCGCCCTCGTCCGGGGCCAAAAGACCCACCAGCATACTGGTCATTACCGTCTTCCCGGAGCCGCTCCGTCCCAGAATGACCAGCGTCTCCCCGGCGAAGATCTCCAGATTGACGCCCTGCAATACCTTATGGCTGTCAAAATACTTGCTCACGTCCCGATAGACAATCAAGGGCTGGGTGGGAGCCGCCACCTCCAGAGAGAGCCCCTTCCCTGCCTCAACCCCAGATGAGAAGTGTGAGTTTGGTGAGAAAGACATCGGAGATTAGAATAAACAGGACCGAGACCACCACCGCCGTCTTGGTGGACTGGCCTACGCCAAAGGTCCCTTTCTCAGTGTTGAAGCCGTGATAGCAGCTGATCGTACCGATAATCAGGCCGAATACCATGGTTTTGGCAATGCCGGGGAGCACATCCCTGAGCTCCAGGAACTTGAGGGTTAAATAATAATAGCTGGTGGAGCTCATCCCCGCCTGGGTGACGCCGATCACCATCCCGCCCAAGATGCCGACGATATTGGCGAATACCGTCAGGAGGGGCAGAATCAATATGCAGGCCAGGATGCGGGTGACTACCAGATATTTGACGGGATTGACCGCAGAGACCGTGAGGGCGTCGATCTGGCTGGTAACCCGCATGGAACCCAACTCCGCACCCATGCCCGCTCCGCCCCGGGCCGCCACCATGATGCCGGCAATGATGGGGCCCAGTTCCCGCACCATGGACATGGCCACCAAGGTGGCGATATAATTGGCCGCGCCGAACCAAGCGAGGACCTTCAAGCCCTGCATAGCCAGAACCATACCCAAAGCAAAAGCCGCCACCAGCACCAGGCCCAGGGACTTAACCCCCAGATGGCCGCCACCAAAAAAAGAGCCAAATCACCCATGTAGTCCAGAAAGGAGACTACCTGGTGGCCGGCCAAAGTCAAGAAGCCGGCTTTTTCGTGGACACGGTCTTCCATCGTAATGACTCGGCAGGGGGACCAAGGCTATCACGACACGGCCCCGCCGGCCTCGCTCTATTAATGTTTTCTCTAAAATTTACAATAGCTTGAAATCATGGGCCTGTCAACGACAAAGCCTTTGCCAGGTCAAGGGACTCCGCGGCCGTTTTCCCTGGCCAAGAATTGACAAAAATGTTAAATATTAATTTATCGCGGAATCGGGGTTCCGCAAAAATGTGATAGATCTCCTCAGTTTTCTGGCCTTTCCCTCGCATGGCATGACTTTTGCTCAATTTTTTTAACAAGGTGGGTTGTTTGTTTTGGAAAAAGTGACGTTATCGTCCTCGGATAAACTGTCGGCGAGAACTACTGAGGAGCTCGCTTTGCTTTACGAAATTACCCAGATACTCAACGCCCCCGGCCCCCTGGCCCGAAACCTCCAACAAATTCTGAAAATCCTGGCGCAAAGCATGGGCATGGAACGGGGCACCATTACCATTCTCACCCCGGATACCAATGAAATTCAGATTGAAGTGGCCCAGGGGCTTACCGCCGAAGCTCGCCGCCGGGGTCGGTATAAGTTAGGTGAAGGCGTCACCGGGCGGGTCGTGGAAACCGGCGAGCCCATGGTGGTGCCTCGGGTAAGCCAGGAGCCGCTTTTTCTCAATCGCACCCGTACCCGGGGCCGCGTCAAGGAGGACCTCTCCTTTATCTGCGTGCCCATCAAGATCAACCACCAAACCATCGGGGCTTTGTCCGTGGACCGGCGCTACCAGGAGCTCAATCTTGATCGGGACGTGCGGGTCCTCACCATCATTGCCTCCATCATTGCCCAGGCGGGGAACAATCTTCTCCTCATCGACCAGGAAAAAGACGCGCTGCGGGATGAAAACCTGAAGCTCAAGGGGGCTCTCCAGGCCCGCTATCAGGTGGGCAACCTGGTGGGCACCAGCAGCCGCATGCGCCAGGTCTTCGAGATGATCACCCGGGTGGCGCCCAGCAACGCCACCATCTTGATCCGGGGGGAATCGGGCACCGGCAAGGAACTGGTGGCCAATGCCGTCCATTACAACAGCCAGCGCGCCGACAAACCTTTTATTAAAGTTAATCTGGCGGCACTGCCCGAAACCCTGGTAGAGAGTGAACTTTTCGGCCACGAGAAGGGGGCCTTTACCGGGGCCCTGAGCCGCAAGTCCGGACGTTTTGAACTGGCCCAGGGCGGCACCATTTTCTTGGATGAAGTGGGGGATTTGAGCCCTACAGTGCAGCTCAAGCTGCTCCGGGTCATCCAGGAACGGGAATTTACCCGTCTGGGCGGCACCGCCACCTTAAAGGCTGATGTGCGTTTGGTAACCGCCACCCACCGGGACCTGGAAAAGCTGGTAGCCGATGGCGTTTTCCGGGAGGACCTCTACTACCGCTTGAACGTTTTTCCCATCTATCTTCCGCCCTTACGGGAGCGCAAGGCTGACATCCCCCTGCTGGCCGAGCATTTCCTGACCCGGCACGCCGCGGAGCAGGCCAAGCAAACCCGGCGCCTCTCCCAGGCGGCTTTGGATCTCCTCATGCAATACCATTGGCCGGGGAATGTTCGAGAACTGGAAAACGTCA
This sequence comes from Syntrophobacterales bacterium, assembly GCA_037388025.1. GTDB lineage: Bacteria > Desulfobacterota > Desulfobaccia > Desulfobaccales > 0-14-0-80-60-11 > JBGSLA01. The sequence continues at coordinate 12,969 of JARRKO010000047.1, read as the reverse complement.
TCGAGCGGGCCTTGCTGGTCTGCGACGGCGACACCATTCTGAGCGCACATCTGCCCCCCAGCCTGCAGCCTCCGTCCTGCGTCTTTCCTCCCGCGGGCGACTACAACGGCGCCCACCTCAACCGCATGAGCCTGGCCGCTCAGATCGAGAGCCTGGAGCGGGAACTCATCGTGGAGGCCCTCACCGCCAGCCGGGGCAACCAGAGCCGGGCGGCTGAGTATCTGGACACCAGCCTGCGCATTTTGGGTTACAAAATAAAGCGATACGGTTTGGACCCCCGGCAATACCGGAACCGTAGCTCCTGATTTTTCCTTCGGCCAGCTTTACTGAATATTCTATATCTGTTAAGATGGCGCTTTGGGAGCCGCGGCGGGCTGTGACCAGCAAAAAAATTTTACCGGATCGTTAAAACCGATGGCGATAAGCCGACAAAAATGGCTTTTCCCTCTATTAAATATACATTTTTGTTAAAAATAGGGGAAATTCTAGACAAAATTGTATATTAATAAGGGGGGAAAGACATTTTTGGAGAACTTTCTTCTTGAAATAATTAAACAAAAATGTCAGGCACACTCTTTGCTTCTTGTCCTGACATTACTGTCTATTTCCTCGGAAGGAGGCTACCGTGCACTGTCAAACTGTAGAAGATGTTTACAAAGCAGTTAAGGATCACAACGTCAGCTTCATCCAGATCTGGTTCACCGATGTTCTCGGGGTCCTGAAAAGCTTCGCCATCCGCCCTTCGGAGTTGGAGGAAGCTATGGAAGAGGGCATGGGCTTTGATGGCTCCTCCATTGAGGGCTTCGCCCGCATCGAAGAAAGCGACATGATCGCCAAGCCCGACCCCACTACCTTCCAGCTCCTGCCCTGGCGTCCGGAGGAGCAGCCTGTGGCCCGGATGTTTTGCGATATCCTTCAACCGGACGCCTCTCCCTATCCCGGCGACCCCCGTTACGCCTTGAAGCGGGTGCTCGCCAAGGCCGCGGAAAAGGGATACACTTACTACCTCGGACCAGAGTTGGAATACTTTTACTTTGAGACTAACAAAGCCCCTGACATTCTGGACGAGGGCGGCTATTTTGATGCTCCGCCCCTGGACCTGGCCAACGACTTAAGGCGCCAGACCATCTTTGCCCTCGAGAAGCTGGGTGTTCGGATTGAGTACAGCCATCACGAAGTGGCCGCGTCCCAGCACGAAATCGATATGCGCTACGACGAGGGTCTGAAGATGGCCGACAAAACCATGACCCTCAGGGCCACGGTGAAGGCCGTCGCGCTGATGAACGGGGTGTATGGCACCTTTATGCCCAAGCCCATCTTCGGCATCAACGGCAGCGGCATGCACACGCACCAGTCCCTCTTTAAAGACGGCAAGAACGCTTTCTATGATCCCCTGGACCAGTACCACCTCTCTCCCGCGGGCAAGAGCTACATCGCCGGGCTTCTCAAGCACGCCCGGGAAATTACCGCGATTTGCAGCCAGTGGGTAAATTCCTACAAGCGCCTGGTCCCGGGGTATGAGGCTCCGGTGTATGTCTCCTGGGCCCGCCGCAATCGCTCCGCCCTGGTCCGGGTGCCCATGTACAAACCCGGCAAGGAAGCTGCCACCCGCTGCGAATACCGGGCACCTGACCCGGCCTGCAACCCGTACCTGGCCTTCGCGGTCATGCTGGCCGCCGGCATGAAGGGCATTGAGAACAACTATCCCTTGCCCGAGCCGGTGGAAGAGGACATCTACCATATGACCGAAGCCGATCGGGCGGCCCATGGCATCGCCGAACTCCCGGGCAGCCTCTATGAAGCCATTGAAGAGACGGAAAAGAGTCCTCTCATTAAAGAGACCTTGGGCGATCACATCTTCAACAAGTTCATCGAGAACAAGAAAATCGAGTGGGATGCCTACCGCATGCACGTGAGTGCCTACGAAATCGAGCGGTATCTTCCCATCTTATAACCATCGTCACTTTCAGCCAGTAATTCGCTTCGAGCTGACCGCATGCACCAAGGCCAGGGGGGAACCGCCTCCTGGCTTTGGTTTGCTCGGGATTAGCCGCAGAGCTGAAATTGCCCGGAGGTGGGGATACCAGCATCTGCTTGTTCAGCACGTTTCCACAAGGGGGATTGAGGTATGGCTACCGCAGTAAACACCGGCGATACCGCCTGGATTCTGGTGAGCTGCGCCCTGGTATTAATGATGACTCCGGCCCTGGCCTTATTTTACGGGGGCATGGCCCGGCGAAAGAACGTTCTGTCCACCCTGACCTTGAATTATGTCTTTATGGCCTTGATCGGCATCCAGTGGCTCCTGTTCGGCTACACCTTAGCCTTCGGCCCGGACATCGGCGGCTTCATCGGCGGCCTGAACTATGTGGGCCTCAAGGGGGTGGGTGCGGCCCCCAGCGCCTATTACGGCAAGACCATCCCACATAACCTGTTCGCGGCCTTTCAGATGATGTTCGCGGTGATCACCCCGGCGCTTATCACCGGGGCTTTCGTGGAGCGGGTGCGCTTTAAGAGTTTTATCCTCTTCGCCCTGATCTGGGCCACCCTGGTGTATGACCCTTTGTGCCACTGGGTCTGGGGTAACGGCGGTTGGCTGGGCCAACTCGGCACCCTGGACTTCGCCGGGGGCACGGTGGTGCACATCGCCGCCGGTTTTGCGGCCCTGGCCTTCGCGCTGGCCATCGGGCCGCGCAAGGGCTTCGGCAAAGTTCCCATGGAGCCTCATAATATTCCTTTGACCGTCATCGGCGCCGGGCTTCTCTGGGTGGGCTGGTTCGGATTCAACGCCGGCAGTGCTTTGGCCGCCAACGGGGTGGCTGTCAATGCCCTTCTCACCACCAACACCTCGGCCGCGGCAGCCGGCTTGGTCTGGATGCTGCTATCCTGGCTGGACGGCCGGCCCAGCACCCTGGGCCTGGTTACCGGCATGGTGGTGGGGCTGGCCGCGGTGACCCCCGCATCGGGCTACATCACCCCCATGGCCGCACTGGTCCTGGGCGCGGTGGCGGCCCCCATCGGTTACTACGGCATTCGCTTTCGGATCCGGCGAAACCTGGACGAGTCCATGGACGTGTGGCCCTGTCACGGCCTGAGCAGCCTCTGGGGCATGATCGCCGCCGGCCTGTTCGCCACTACCGAAGTGAATCCGGGGGGCGGCAACGGCCTGTTCTACGGCAATCCCGGCCAGCTCGCCGTACAGCTCCTGGCCGTTGCGGTGACTATTGTCTTTGTCTTTGTGGTCACCTTTGTGGTGGCCAAGGTTTTGGACTGGAGCATCGGCCTCAGAGTGACGCCCATGGAAGAGGAAGTGGGCCTGGATATCAGCGCCCATGGTGAACGGGCTTATAGTTAGCTTTGAGCTTTGAGCTTTAAACCGCAAATTTACGAAGCCATGGTTATGTTGCATAAATAAGAATGATTTTGCCGAAAACATTATCTGCTTGCCGCCGAAAGCTTTACCCTAAAAAGCTGAGGGCTGTAAGCTGAGAGCTAAAAGCCATGCTGAAAAAAATTGAAGCTATTATCCGGGAAGACAAGCTCAATGACGTCAAAGAAGCCCTGCATGAGATCGGTATCGTGGGGCTGAACAGCTTTGAGATCCGCGGCCATGGCCGCCAGGGTGGGGTTAGTCTGGCCGGGCGCTCCGGCACCTACCAGGTGGACATGCTCACCAAGATTCAGGTCAATATTATCCTGAGCGAGCACAATCTGGAAGACACCATCCAGGCCATCCTTTCCTCAGCCTACACCGGGGAACCGGGAGACGGAATCATTTTTGTCTATCCCGTAGAGGAGGTCATTCGCATCCGTACCCGGGAGCGGGGTCACGAGGCGGTCATGTATCCCGGGGACATCGATGAGCGCAAGGGACGGGTGACCAAGGCCTGAGACTGAGGGGGCCTGAACAGTTCACCGGCTCCCTTTATCTCTTGCACATAATTTGGTACAAATAAAAGATAAAGATTCTGGGTGATTCTCGGCCCGATTTAATGTAAATAAAACAGTTGCATCCCCTCCTAAGGCCAAATCATCCAGGAGAGACAAAGGAAATGACTTCACAGGTAACCATCGTGGTGCTGGCCTGCCGCCAAGCCGTGCCGAAGCCGGAAGAATTTTCAGGCCCCCTGGAACGGGCCGGCCTGAAGGCCCGGGTAATCCGGGAGCCCTGCAGCAGCAAGGTGGAGGTCTTCCAGATGCTGCGCACCCTGGCCGATGAAGCCGACCTCTTATGGGTGGTGGGTTGCCCGCCGGAGGCCTGCCAGTTGGTGGAAGGCAGTACCCGCATGGCCAAGCGGGTGGGCCACGCCCAGGAATATTTGCAGGAAATCGGCCTGGAGCCGGAAAGACTGGGAATGGTGTACCTCCCCTTCGGCAGTCAAGACATCATCAGCGCCACGGTGAAGGAAATTCAACAGCGGGCCCGAACCTTGGGGATAAACCCGGCCCGGGCCGGCGCCGGTGTAACAAAGGAGCAAGCGTGATAGTTGGAACCAGAAAACCCCTGGCCGAAATCCAGGACATGCTAAAAAAATATGACCGACTGCTGCTGGCCGGGTGCGATACCTGCGTGGCCGAGTGCGCCAGCGGCGGCCAACGTGAGGTGGCCGAACTGGGCGCAGCCTTAAAAATGGCTTTCCGGCTGGCCGGGCAGGAAAAGGATATTCAGGAAACCAGCGTGGACCGGCAGTGCGTTCACGAGTTTCTCCTGGACGTGGTGGAGACGGCCCAGGATAGGGACGCGGTCCTGTCTTTGGCCTGCGGCGCCGGGGTCCAGGCCCTGGCCGCCCGGCTCCCTGAAACCCCGGTTTTTCCCGCGCTCAATACCCAGTTCATCGGGGAAACCGCGCAGCGGGGCCTGTGGCTGGAAAATTGCCGGGGTTGCGGCAACTGTATGCTAGGTCTCACCGGCGGCATTTGCCCCGTGTCCCGCTGTGCCAAGAGCCTGCTCAACGGCCCCTGCGGCGGAGCCCGGGCCGGTCTGTGTGAAATCAACCTGTCCCTGAAAGTCGACCCCGAGGTGCCCTGTGCCTGGCTGCAAATCTACGACCGACTGCAGGCCTTGGGGGAGTTGGACCGGCTTTTGGAGCTCTCCCCGCCCAAGGACTGGTCATACGGCGACGCCAGCGGACCCCGCCGGGTGGTCCGCCCTGACCAACAAGCGGGAGACTAAGCAGCATGCCGGCTAAATATCACATCCCCGTCCACCAGTCGTCGCCCCGCTTCCCGGCCCATGGGAAAAGCACCGTCCTGGATTGGGGCGAAGGCTGCATCCGCTGCACCCACTGTGTCAAGGAGACCTGCCCCTACCACGCGTTTGAGCAACGGGAATTCGACAAGACCAGCCTCACCGACACCATTGAGAGTTTGTGCAAGAACTGTTTCCGCTGCGTCCAGGGCTGCCCCCGGGAACTGGTGGTTAAAACCCTGAGCCCCCAGTATGAGAGCCTGGGGGACGAGTATTGGACACCGGAGATTCTGCTAAGCACCTGGTATCAGGCCGAAACCGGCAAGATTCCGGTCTCCGGCGCGGGTTACGGCGGGCCTTTCGCCGGGGACGGTTTTGACGGCATCTGGACTGATATGTCCGAAATCGTGCGGCCCACCCGGGACGGCATCCACGGCCGGGAATACATCAGCACCGCCATCGACCTGGGACGCCATCCCCTCTTCCTGGTCTTCAGCGATCAGGGAGAGCTGGACCTTGAGCCTGCCCCTCTCATCGAGATTCCGCTGCCGGTGCTGCTGGCCGAACCTCCCTTCGGCGCCGGGAAGTCTAAGGTCCTGCAAGCCTCCTTGGCCGCCACCCAGACTTTGAATACCCTTATGGTGGTTTCCCGGGAGCAAATCACCCCGGAACTGGCTCAGTCCCCGGCGCAGCTGGTCCCCAGCTACCCCGCCGGGACTCTGGACCTGGACGATCCCCTCCTGCAAAAGGTACGTCTCGTCGAAGTTCTGGACGCCGACGACGTGGTGACCCAAGTGGATGCCCTGAAACGCCGCTTTCCGCAGTTGGTGTGTGCCGTCCAAGTGCCGGCCGACGGTCAGGCTGCCACCCGGATGGGAGAGCTCGCGGCGGCCGGCGCCGAAATCCTCCACCTGGCCGCCAATGTCCAGGGCCGGGGGTTCGGTGAGGCCGGCGACCTGCATGTGAAAGACCTGATCCGCCAAACTCATCTAAAGCTGGTGGAACTCAGGCTCCGGGACTCTGTGACCCTGCTGGCCTCAGGCGGCATCGCCATGGCCGAGCACGTGGCCAAGGCCATCGTCTGCGGCGCCGACGGCGTAATTGTGGACCTCCCCCTCCTCATCGCGCTGGAATGCCGGATCTGCCGCCAGTGCCTTCAGGGCGGATCCTGCCCGGTGCAAATGGACCAGGTTGACCCCAAGAAAGGTTCCCAGCGCCTGGTGAATCTCATGGGGGCCTGGAACAACCAGCTTTTGGAGGTGTTGGGGGCCATGGGCCTGCGGGAAGTGCGCCGCCTCCGGGGGGAGGTGGGCCGGGCCATGTTTGTGGAGGATTTGCAAAAAGAAATCTTTGCGCCCCTGTTCGCCCGGACTGTAGAAGAATCCGAACGGCGGGAAGGGGAATGAGGTAGCAGTCAGCAGTCAGCTTTCAGCAATCAGCAGTTAGCAGCTGAAAGTTTATGGCTCAAAACTCAAAGCTCATAGCTTAGAGCTTAAGGCTTATAAATTGTAGCGGATATAAATATGGCCAACGAACCAGCCGTACTCGAAAAAGAACCCGAACAGTGGCGGCCTGCTCCCTGGGAGCCGATACGCACCCCCTGTCGCTTTAGGAACCCCCTGTCCAAGTACCGCGTTTGGCGCAATGAAGGTCGCTGTATTCAATGCGGTAAATGTGTGGAGGTCTGCCCCTATGGGGTACACACCAAAGTGGGGAATTTCATCCGGCGCCCTAAGAGTTACCTGTGTATCGGGCCGTCGTGCGAGAAAAACGACTTTTTTTGCGTGGCCAACTGCCCCACCCAGGCCCTGTCCGTGCGGTTTCATCCGGCTTATACCTCCTTTGGGGATAGCCGCTGGCCCGCGGACCTGCTGCTGGCCACCTGGTGGATGTCGGAATTCGGCACCCTGCCCTATAGCGACCTGGAATACCGCACCGGCGCGTCCGGGGGCGGTTTCGATAAAATGCGCTTCCTGTTTCCGCCCCGAGGCCGGGACGCCAAGCTCAGCCATGAGGATATTTCCCTGGAACTGGAACTCAACCGCCGGGGGGACGGCCGGCCGCTGGTCACCCTCGACGTGCCCTGGTACAGCGCCGGCATGTCCTTCGGTTCGGTGAGCATCAATACCATTCTGTCTCGCCTTAGGGCCGCGGTGCGTTATAACACCCTCATGTCCACCGGCGAAGGGGGCTATCCCGAAGACCTCTATCCTTACGACGATTTCGTGGTCACCCAGGTGGCCACCGGACTTTTCGGAGTGCGGGAAGACACCATCCAGCGGGTGCGCATGGTGGAATTCAAGTACGCCCAGGGCGCCAAGCCGGGGCTGGGCGGCCATCTCCTGGGGGACAAGGTCACCCCGGCCGTGGCCCGGATGCGGGAATCTGTGCCAGGCAGCGCCTTGTTCTCCCCCTTCCCCTTCCACAGCGTCTATTCGGTGGAGGACCACAAAAAACACATTGACTGGATCAAGGAAGTAAACCCCCGGTCCCTGGTGTCGGTTAAGGTTTCCACCCCCACGGACGTGGACATGGTGGCGGTGGGCAGCTATTACGCCGGGGCCCACGTGGTGCAGTTGGACGGGAGCTACGGCGGCACCGGCGCCGCGCCCGACATCGCCAAGAAAAACATTGCCATGCCCATTGAGTTTGCCATCCCCAAGGTGCACCAGTTTCTGCAGGCGGAGGGGATCAGGGACCAGATTACCGTTATTGCCAGCGGCGGCATCCGCACCGCCTACGACGTGGCCAAGGCCATCGCCCTGGGCGCAGACGGGGTGCAGATCGGCACCGCCGAAATGGTGGCCCTGGAATGCCTGCGCTGCCACCAATGCGAGAGCGGCCGGGGCTGTGTCCGGGGTATTGCCACCACCGACCCGGAACTGGTGGACATGATGACCGTGGATTGGGGCACCAAACGGGTGGCCAACATGTACCATGCCTGGACCTGGCAGCTTAAAGAGATTTTGCGCCGTTTCGGGATGAGGAGCATCCGGGAACTGGTAGGCCGCACCGACACGCTGGTGCATTTGGATTATTACAACCTGCCGGTGGATGACGACGTAAGGCGCGGAGGATAGTTCAAAGTTCAAGGTTCAAAGTCCAAGGTTCAAAGTCCAAGGTTCAAAGTCCAAGGTTCAAAGTCCAAAGTCCAGAGTCCAAGGTCGAAGGTCGGAAAGGCAAAGGTAGTTCAAAGTCCAAAGTCCAAAGTCCAGAGTCCAAGGTCCAGAGTCCAAGGTCCAAGGTCGGAAATGCAAAAGTATTAGGTTCAGTGTCCCAACTTTTAGTTTTAATAAATAACAGAAACAGAATGGCTTCTATTTTTAATTCCTGCAATGAGCAAGATTGAAAAATTTGAAGATATCGAAGCTTGGAAAAAGGCCCGTGAGCTCACCAAGACTATTTACGAGCTCACCAACAAGGGTTTGCTGGCCAGGGACTTTGGTTTGAAAGACCAGCTCAAGCGATCCTCGATTTCTATCATGGCGAACATTGCAGAGGGTTTCGAGCGCGGAGGCGACAAAGAATTCAGGCAATTTCTGGCCATATACAAGGGTTCGGTCGGAGAATTAAAAGCCCAACTCTATGTGGCTTTGGATGCAGACCTCATTACTATTGAACAATTTTCCAGCCTGTCGGCTTTGGCAGATGAGACATCCCGCTTGATTGCTGGTTTCATGCGATATCTTAAACAATCCGTACATAAAGGCAGCAAATACAAATAAACAGAAATTCATTTGGCGCTTGGCTTTTATGACTTTGGACTTTGGACTTTGGACTTAAAAATAATTTGGTGAAAACGATGCAAAATATAAATAATTCTCACCCGGGTCTCAAACTTTGGAACACTCGCGGGGATTTTCGCCGCCCCTACCCTGCCGATCGGATCGTCAAAGGCGAAGACGAAGGCGGCTGCGGGGTCACGGGCTTTGCCGCCAACGTGCCGGTGGCGGGCAAGCATATCTTTCTCCCCTCCATCCAAATGCACAATCGGGGCAACGGCAAAGGCGGCGGCATCGCCGCGGTGGGCCTGGACGCCGATTCTCTCGGTGTGTCCCAGGAAGTCCTGGAGGAAGATTACCTGATCCAGGTGGCCTACCTCGACCCCGAGGTGCGCCCTCAGGTGGAAAGCCAGTTCATCACCAACGTCTTCCGGGTGGAACACCAGTCCCAGATCCCCACGGTCAGCGACTGGCGGGACCTGCCCGGTCTGATGGTGCAGCCGCCGGACGTCTGGCGCTATTTTGTCCGAGTCAAACCCGAGGTCTTGCAATATTTCATCCATCAGCACCGCCTTTACGAAATCCCCACGCGCCTGGTGGAGGACGAGTTTGTCGCCCAAAATTGCTATAAGCTGAATCAAGCCCTCTACGCCTCTTTGGGGGAAAAGAAGGCCTTTGTCCTGTCCCAGGGGCGCAACATCATGATCCTCAAGATCGTGGGCTATGCTGAGGAAGCGGCGCTTTATTACCAACTTCTGGACTTCAAGGCCCACATCTGGATCGCCCACCAGCGCTATCCCACCCGGGGACGGGTCTGGCACCCCGGCGGTGCGCACCCTTTTGCCGCGCTGAACGTGGCCCTGGTGCACAACGGCGACTTTGCCAACTACTTTGCCGTGAGCGAGTACCTGAGCCAGCGCCATTTTTACCCCCAGTTCCTCACGGATACCGAGGTGGCGGTGCTCCTCTTCGATCTGTGGCACCGGCTTTACGGCTACCCCCTGGAGTATGTCATCGAAGCCATGGCCCCCACCACCGAGCGGGATTTCGATCTGTTGCCGCTGAAAAAACAGCAGGTTTACCGGCAAATCCAGTCGTCCAGTATCCACGGCTCCCCGGATGGGCCCTGGTTTTTCATCATCGCCCGGAACGACACCGCCAAAAACCGCCATGAGCTCATCGGGATTACGGACACCAGCATGCTCAGGCCCCAGGTTTTTGCCCTTTCGGAAGGTGAGGTGCAGATCGGCCTGGTGTGCTCCGAAAAGCAGGCCATTGACGCCACTCTCGCCAGTCTGGCCGAGGAAGACCACCGCTTCTGCCCGGTGGCCGACCTCTACTGGAACGCCCGGGGCGGCAGCCACACCGACGGCGGGGCTTTCATCTTTTCCCTGGAGAGCAAAAACGGCAAGAAGGTCCTGGCCTGTCACGACAAATTCGGCAAGCCCAGAACCGTGCCCTGGTTCCAGCAACCCTGGAAAGGCGACGTACCGGAAGTAAGCGAAGAACGGTTCGAGGAACTGGCGCCCCAGGTGCGGGAGCTGCTCCAGGACGCCACCGGTCAGGCCGTGTTCCATTATGTCAGCGCCCGCCTGCCCCAGTGGGTCTATGCCCGCTTTCTGGAGTTCCTCAGCGTCGCCGAGGAATTGGCCAAGGAAAACGATGACTTCAAGGCCGCGGTCATTGCCGGCCTTACCTTTTTCCTGGACCGGCGTTATGACCCCGGCGAGAAAAAGCTCAGCCATCTGATCCGGATCACCACTGACGCTCTGGCTCGCATCTTTGGCGCGGCGCCCAAGATGGGGGACAACCACCCCAGCCGTTACCGGCACCTCGACTGGCAGAGCCGGGAAAGCCTGACCCAGCCACCCCAGCCCGACGCGGTCCTTATTCTCAACGCCGCTGATTTTCCTCCGGAGGGGGATGACTGTGACGCCCGGCTGTTGTGTCGGGCTTTTGAGCTCGGCTGGACCCAATTCATCAGTTACGGGTACCGGGGCCAGCGCTTCCTGGGCTGCGGCTTCGGGCTCAACACCGACCAGGTGCGCCTCGATGTGTACGGCAGCTCCGGGGACTATTTGGCCTCCGGCATTGACGGCATGGAGATTTACGTCCACGGCAACGCCCAAGATCAGCTGGGCCAGATCATGAAGCGGGGCAAGCTGGTGGTCTTTGGCGACGTGGGTCAGACCTTCATGTACGGCGCCAAGGGTGGGGAAGTCTACATTTTGGGGAACGCTGCCGGCCGCCCCCTGATCAACGCGGTGGGCCGTCCCCGGGTGGTGATCAACGGCACCGCGCTGGACTTCCTGGCCGAATCCTTCATGGCCGGCGATCCGCTAACCGGTGGCGGCTTTGTCATCGTCAACGGCCTGGAGTTCGACCACCGGGGCCGGGTCAAGATGCAGGCCAGCCCCTACCCCGGCTCCAACCTGTTCTCCCTGGCTTCCGGCGGCGCCATTTACATCCGGGACCCTTACTGGCAGTTGGTGGATGAACAGTTGAACGGCGGGGAACTCGTGCCCCTCACCGAAGCCGACTGGCAGCTCATTCTTCCCTACCTTGAAGAGAATGAGCGTCTTTTCGGCATCTCCCTCACGAAACACCTGCTCACCGTGGACGGGGAAGTAAAGCCCCCCGAAGAAGTCTACCGCAAGGTCCAGGCCGTCAAACTAGCCGTCCTGGCTCAGGTGAAGGAATCGGGGCTGGAAGAGGTCGGCTGGGGGGAAGCCTAAAGGCTTCTTTCAAGCCATCAACCCATACTTTGAAATGACTGAGGCGGGCTCTGAGCCCGCCTTTTTATGTCTCGCCCATAACATCTCACCAACCGCACTTCAGGGATTACTCAACGTGGCCTGAGTGATTTCTTTCTTTGACAAAAAACTCCTTCGTCCCCTACAATTGACTGCCATGGGTGCGGACTTTGCCGGTTTAGCGGATTTCTTTCTCAATCCCCAGCGGTTTCCCGTTTCCGGGGTGGAAACTTATGTCCTCCTGCCGGCGCTGGTGGCCCTGGCGGTCTCCATCTTCACCTCCATGGGCGGCATCTCGGGGGCCTTTTTGCTGTTGCCCTACCAGGTCAGTATCCTCAATTTTACCAGCCCGGCGGTGAGTCCCACCAACCTGGTGTTCAACATCGTGGCCATCCCCAGCGGCGTGTACCGCTACCTCAAGGAAGGCCGCATGAACTGGCCGGTTACCTGTATGATCGTTTTGGGGACGCTCCCCGGCCTTTTTTTCGGCGCGCTCATCCGCATCCGGTGGCTTTTGTATCCGGCCCACTTCAAGCTGTTCGTGGGATGCGTCCTGCTTTATATTGGCGGGCGGCTGCTCTATGACCAAACCCCTCGGGGAAAGCGCAAAAAAGCCAGAATTATGGAGTTTGAGTCCCGGGTGCAGCAACGCCTCAGGGAGGTATTGCAAGAAGGCCGTCACTCCCCCGGAGGCGCCCTACCCGCCGCGGCCCGGGTGCGCACCGCCAGTTGGAGTTTGAGGCGCGTGTCTTACAAATTCCTGGGGGAAACTTTCAGCTTTAGTGTCCCGGCTCTGTACGCCCTCGCCCTGGTGGTAGGACTCATCAGCGGCACCTACGGCATCGGCGGCGGCGCCATTATCGCCCCCTTCCTGGTGGCCATTTTCGAATTGCCCATTTACACCATTGCCGGGGCCGCGCTCACGGGTACGTTTATAACTTCCGTGGTCGGGGTGGGCATCTACATATTGCTGGCGCCCTTCTTCCCCCAGCAAAGCGTGGCCCCGGACTGGGCCCTGGGGGCCCTCTTCGGCCTGGGAGGTTTCCTGGGCATTTATACCGGCGCCCGCCTGCAAAGGTTTCTTCCCGGCACCATTATCCGCATCGGCCTGGGCCTGATCATCACCGCCCTGGCCTTGCGCTACATCGTGGGATTTTTTATAAGGTAGAGTACGTGGGGGAGGGGCTAAGGACCGCAGGCCCTTACCCACTCCCCCACACCCCCTCCCCCAATCCCTTATAAGGGGAAAAAATGAAGCCGAATAAGGCAAGGCCTAAGGCCTTGTCTTCTTCGGCCCCCATAAAGG
>JARRKO010000046.1:44862-50925 GCA_037388025.1 Syntrophobacterales bacterium | reverse complement strand
GGGTAGCACAGGCCTTCCAGCCTGGTTCCGAAAACTCCTGCTGGGCTTGGGCATACTAACTCTCTGTTCGGCGGTGGGGCTGGGCTGTGCCGTGGGACCGAACTTCCAGGCGCCCGAAACCAAGACTCCGCCGGTCTGGGACGGTCAAACCGTGGTCACCAAGGCCCTGCCCAGCAAAACCACCATCGATCCGGTAACACTGGTGGACTGGTGGAAGGCCTTTAAGGACCCCACCCTGAGTTCCCTGGTGGAAAGGGCCATTCGGGCCAATCTGGATGTGCGCCAGGCTGAGGCTCGCATTCGCCAGGCGCGGGCCGCCCGGGGGGTGGCGGGGGCGCCGCTTTGGCCCGAGGTGGACGCGTCGGCGCTTTACCAGAGAAGCCGGGGGTCCAGTGAGGTGGGGGGAGGTGGGGCCATCTCCACCATCGGCCCATTCCGGGAATTATTTCAGGTGGGTCTGGATGCTTCCTGGGAATTGGATATTTTCGGGGGCACGCGGCGCAACCTTGAGGCCGCCACCGCCGACCTGCAGGCCGCGGTGGAAGACCGCCGGGACGTCCTGGTAACCCTGGCGGGGGAGGTGGGCACCAATTACCTTAACCTGCGGGGCTTCCAACAGCAGATTGTTATAGCCCGCAACAATCTGGAGGCCCAGAAGAAGACGGCCGACATTACCCACCGGCGTTATGAGGCCGGCTTTGTGAGCCGCCTGGACGTGGCCAACGCCGACGCCCAGGTGGCCACCACCGAAGCCCAGATTCCTATTCTGGAGTCTTCGGCCCGGTCGGCCATTTACAGCCTGGGGGTGCTGCTGGGCCAACAGCCGGCCGCGCTGGTGGAAGAATTGAACAAAGAATCTCCCATTCCCCCCAATCCTCCGGAAGTTCCCGTGGGCCTGCCCTCGGAACTGGTGCGACGACGGCCGGACATCCGCCGGGCCGAAGCCCAGGTGCACGCGGCCACGGCCCGCATCGGGGTGGCCACCGCCGACCTGTTCCCCAAATTTTTCCTGACGGGCAGCTTCGGTTTTTCCAGCAATGACCTGACCACGTTAGGGAATCTGAACAACAGCAAATTTTGGTCGTTTAGCCCCGGCGTCTCCTGGCCGATTTTCGCCGGCGGCCGCATTCGTGCCAATGTCGCATTGCGAAACGCTGTGCAGGAAGAGACCTTGCTGGCCTACCAGAAAACGGTGCTCACCGCGCTCCAGGACGTGGAAACCGCGCTGGTGGCCTACGCCAAGGAGCAGGAACACCAGAAGTCCCTGACCGCGGCGGTGGCCAGCAACCGCCAGGCCGTGGACCTGGCTATGAAACTCTATGTGGCCGGCAGGACGGACTTTCTGAATGTTCTCAACGCCCAACGCTCGCTGTTCACCACCGAAGACGCCCTCACCCAGAGCACCCGCACCCTGGGCACCAATCTCATCGCGTTATACAAAGCCTTAGGCGGGGGCTGGGAAAAAGGGGGGTCGTGAAAGAAGGGACACATTCTTTCAGCCGGAGAACTGCCCGGAAGCGGTGAACTTTATGGCGGAGACCTATGATGCGATAGTAATCGGCGCCGGGCATAACGGCCTGACCTGCGCCTGTTACCTGGCCCGGGCCGGGCTCAAGGTCCTGGTGCTGGAACAATACCACACCGTGGGCGGCATGACGATTACCGAAGAAATCACCCTTCCCGGCTTCCACTCGGATCTCCATGCCTTTGGCTATCAATTCGGCAACCTGTCGCCGGCGCCGACTGAACTGGGCCTGGCCAGCTTCGGCTTTGAACTGCTTTACCCAGACCCCAGCTTCTCCCAGGCGTTTCCCGACGGGGGCCTGGTGACCATGTATCGCGACCTGGAGAAGACCATTGCCAGCATAAGCCGGTACTCCCCCAAGGACGGCGAGACTTGGCGCCGTATGTTTCATGATTATCTCCAGGTCAAAGGGGATATCGCCGCCTGGATGAACTCCGTGCCCCCATCCCTGGCCGAGGAAACCTCCCGACTGGCAGCTACTCCCGGAGGACTTGAGACCTATCGCTTCGGTCTGCAAAGCATGAGGTCCTGGTGCGATGAATGGTTTGAGGCGGAGGAAACCAAATTGTTCCTGGGAAGCTTTGCGTGCCACGCCAATGTCAGTCCCGACGATGCGGGGGGCGGGCGCCTGGCCTGGCTGTTTGATACCCTGATTCAGGATATGGGGAACAACGTGATCAAAGGGGGCATGCACCAGCTTCCCCTGGCCCTGGCCCGTTGTCTGGAGTCCCACGGCGGCCATATCCGCACCAATGCCAGGGTCAATAAAATCATTTTGCGGGATAAAAAAGCCGTGGCGGTCCAAATAAAGGATGGTGAAGAGATCCCGGTCCGCCAAGTGGTGGCCTCCGGGGTCGACCCGCAACAGCTTATTGTTGATTTTTTAGGGGAAGCTGCGGTGGGCCCTGATATCGTCCGCAAGATCCGGCACTTTGAGTGGGGAGATGCCGCCTTTGTCATCTATCTGGCCCTGGACGGCTTCCCCGAATACAAGGCCGGTCCGGAGGCTTTGCGCTCGGCCTATATCCACCCGGCCCCGCCGACCTTGAGTTATTTGGCCCAGGTTTATACCGATTGCCGCAGCGGCAAGCTCCCGGCCGCGCCCATGTTGTTGTTGTGCAATGATGTTTCCGCCGACCCCAGCCGGGCGCCTGCCGGCAAGTTCCTCATGAAGATTGTGGCAAATAACGTGCCTTACCATATTAGGGGGGATGCCACCGGCAAGATTAAGGCCCGTACCTGGGAGGAGGCCAAAGAACCGTATGCCGACCATCTCATCGACCTGCTCACGGTCAACTACATTCCCAACCTCAAGGGTCTTATCCTCAAAAGGGTGGTTCACTCTCCGGTGGATGTAGAACGGAGAATTCCATCTGCAGTGCGGGGCTCTGTCACTCATGGTGCTTTTTTGCCCTACCAGGCGGGTGCCTTGCGTCCCATTCCGGAGTTGGGGTATTATCGGACGCCGGTGGGCAATGTGTATTTATGCGCCTCTGGTAGCCACCCGGGAGGCGGGGTCTCCATGGCTCCCGGCCGCAATGCCGCCCAGGTGATCCTGGCTGATCTCCTGGGAAAGTAATGGCCATTATTGGTAGGCTACGCGCCTGCGGACCCCGGTGATGACTTGAGGCAGGGTCTTGTTAGTAAAGTTATCCACCAAAAATTTCGGCGCGAAGGCCCCGGGATCGGTGACCACCTGATAGGTGAGCAGGGTTCGGTTCTCTCCGAAGGGTTCCACTTTCCACTCGCCCTTATTTTCCCGCAGACTGCCGATTATGAAAGACCAGGAGCAGGTGTAAATATGGCGAGCCGCTTGAGTTTCGTCCCATTGAACCTTGACAATGTACCAGCGGTTGCCCACCGGCCAGGGGACTTCTACATGCCCGTAAAAATACCCGGTGTATTTCCCGCCGGGAGTTCGAAAATGGGCGATATCAGGCGGGCTTAAGCCAAGGAGGGCCTCGGCCTCGGAGGCCTTCTTGGGCCTGACTTGCAATATTGTCTTTAGTTCATCCGACCGCACCAACTTGCTTCTAATCATTCGGGGCAGGAATTTCTCGAAATTATTGGCGTCAATAACCACCTGCCACACTTTTTCCGGGGAGGCATCCACGACACCGATGACCTCACCCCTTCTGGCGGCGGCGGAGCCTGGCACCTGGGAAACATGAGTAATGATTTGCCCGGCGGCCAGCCGGCTGGAGTAATCGGCGCCCAGGCTAGGGGAAGAAGAGAACACCCAGAAGATGAGGGCCACGAGGGAACAACCATACATGGGCCTACTCAAAAACTTTCCTAAAATCAGCATCTTTTGTAAGAGCTCCAAAAAATCATTTCTTTGATCTCGGTGTCCCTGTTGCTGAATAATCTCGCTAAGCAATTGGGGGGCAATGCCCACCCTACATTATTATCGTTTGCTTGTCATGCTGAGCGAAGCGAAGCATCTCGTTTTTAGAGATTCTTCGGTCGCCTGTGGCTCCCTCAGAATGAAAAAAATGGGCGTGGCATCATCTTTGGTGTTTGGGTTTATGGGGAACCGCGGGCGTTTGTCCCTCCTCTCGTTCACCTTCAAATATCCAGACGTTGAGATGGTTGGCCCCCCCGCAGCACCATGGCCAAAATAGCCAGCATGGCCTTGCCGATGGTCCGGACATAGGCCCGGGGATTCTGCCTAAGGAAATAGTTCTGCACGTGGAGGTGGGGATCAAAATAGCTCTTTAAGGAATTCCTTTTGAGGCTGCGGTAGAGGGCGGCCTGTTCCAGAGCGCGGGTGCGTATATTACAGGTAAAGCCGTCGTAGGTGCGGAAATCATCCCGGTTGACCACCAGGCCGGCGTCCAGCAGTTCCCGGCGCACCCGGGTCTTGGGATAAGGGGTGAGATATTGGGAATAGATGAGGTCGGGCCGCAGCTTCTTCATCAAGCGATAGTTCCGGGTAATGGAGGTTTGGGTGTCCTCAGGGTAGCCGAAGATGACCCCGGCGATGATACCGATACCGTGTTGGCGCAAGAGCCTGGCGGCCTGGCGGTTGATCTCCGGGCTGGTGGGCTTATGCATGTTTTTCAGGTTGTCGGCGGACATGGATTCAAAACCCACGAAGACCACCCAGAAGTTGGCCTGCTGCATCTCGGCCACCAGCTCCGGGTGGCGGGCCAGGCCCACGGCGGAGACTTGGGTGGCATAGTGCAAGTCGTTTAGGCCGCGATCCACGATGGCCCGGCAGAGCCGGCGAAAATGGCCGATATCGTAGGTCAGGTTGTCGTCCGCGAAGAAGACCGCCTGGGTTCCCCGGCGGCGGACCGCGCTTAGATCCTCCAGGATGCGCTCCAGGGGGAAGGGCCGAAAGGTGCGGCCATACATGTGGGTGATGGAGCAGAATTTACAATCGTAGGGGCAGCCCCGGGAGGTCTCCACCACGTCGATGGAGCGGTCGTAGAAGAAAAAGTTGTCGGCCAGCCGGGCCTCCCGGCGAGGGAGGGGCAGACTTTCCAGGTCCAGGAGGGGGCGCGGGGGATTGTGGCGCCAGGCGTGCCCCTGGCGGTAACTCAGACCTTGGATGCGGGAAAGATCAGGGTCGGGTTTCTCCAGTTCATCCACCAGTTCCTGAAAGGTCAACTCCCCTTCCCCCCTAATCAGGAAATCCAAGGGGAAGTCGGCCTGGCCGGTGATTTCCTGGGCCATGAGGGTGGCATGGTAGCCTCCGGCGACAAGTTGGAGGGTGGGGTCCAGGCCGCGGAGGAAGCGGGCCACCTTGAGGAGCGTGTCAAACTGGAAGGTCATGGCAGACAGCCCCACCAACTCAGGTCGGAAGTTAGCCATGGTGTCTGCCAGCACCCGCCGGACGCGGGGCTTGTAGAGCACCAGGTCCAGTACCCTGACGTCGTGGCCGGGGAGGTTGCCGGCCAGATTCACCAGACCCAGGTTGGGGAGCTTGCCGAAATGGTCGATGACGTCGGCCGTGTCCGGCATGGCTAACAGCAGTATGCGCATGTATCTTTCCTGTTTCGCCGAGCTGCTTGGCGAGGTGCCATATTCATGGCCAGAGGGATCCAGGCGCCCTCTGGCCATGTCCCTTGTGAGTCTACCTGACTCACTAGATTATGCTTCAACTACATACCAGGGCTAAAATAGGCCCAAAAACCGCCAGGAACAGCCACAACTTGGTCCGCATGGTTTCCCTCCTTTCTTTTATTAAATAGGGCTGACGCTTCGAGACCATGCCCGAAGGTGACCGTTTTCCCCTATGAACCGCGCCTTTTAGGTTTTTTGGTCATTAAAATCCCATTAAGCCACAACATCGGGAGCACACCGGCATGAGGCCGTCCTGCCTAAGGCTTTGGCGGAAGGTGACGTAAGCCGGCGAGTTCCAGAGCTCCGTCAGGGTGGCCTCCTTGACGTTGCCCACCGTGTAGTCGATGAAGCTGCGGCAGGGCGTGACCCGGCCGTCGCTCATCACCTGGATTTCCTGGGAAACGGCGGTGCAACGGTTATAGCCGAAGAGGGCCCGGTG
Source organism: Syntrophobacterales bacterium (assembly GCA_037388025.1). Lineage (GTDB taxonomy): Bacteria > Desulfobacterota > Desulfobaccia > Desulfobaccales > 0-14-0-80-60-11 > JBGSLA01. The sequence continues at coordinate 44,890 of JARRKO010000046.1, read as the reverse complement.
ATCGGTGTAATAGGCGGTGAGGTCGGCG
>JARRKO010000046.1:17004-44808 GCA_037388025.1 Syntrophobacterales bacterium | reverse complement strand
CGGTGAGGGGGGTGATCATGCTCACGGGCGCGGCGTTCCAGGGTCGGGACCGGGAGAGAATTTCCTCAACCTGCCGGTGCAGCAGGTGATAATCCTGGGGTTTCAGGTCGGAAAGATACCCCTGATGGCACTGGGGGACAAACCCAAAGCGCCGCAAAAAATCCGCTTCGTGGGCCCGGGCCGCAGTCTCATCGATCCACCAGGAGAGGCAAAAAACGAATAGGTCCACTTGGCTGCGAAAGGTTTCATAGATGTCCACCAAATGGCCGGCGTTGTCCTGGGAAATGACCGTGATGGCGGTGATGAGGGGGAGGCTGCGGCCGGAGGCCTGCCGGGCCTCACCCACCGCGGTGAGGGCGGCCATGATCTGGGAGAAGCTATTCACGGCCCCCGCTCCCGGGCGCAGGTAGTTGTGCAGTGCGGCGGTATGGCCGTCGATGGAGAGTTGCAGCCCGAAGAGGGGTGCGTTGGCCAGCCGGTCCGCCGCGGCCGCCACCCCGGTGCCGTTGGTGGTCATCATCACGGGCAACCCCAGGCCGGCGGCAGCCTCGATGAGGTCCAGCGTGCCTTCATACAGCATGGGCTCGCCGCCCAACAACACCAAAAGGGGCCGGTGGCCCTGGGCCCGCAGGTCTTCCAGCAGGAAGATATAGCGACTCAGGGGCACCTCGTTCTTTTTAAAGCTTTTAATATCTCGGCTCAGTTGATAGCCGTTATCCCCCCACTGCCCACAAACACGGCAGCGCAGATTACACAGGTCCGTGGGTCTGACCGCCACCGTGCGAATCTTGCCGGCGTAGCCCTGGCGAGCCCGGGGGTTGAGGAGATGGGCGAAACGCTTTTCCCCTTCCAGGGTGATGAGCCTGGCCGCGAGGCCGGGGTGCCGGAGGACCCGCCAGGCGTTTTTGGCCACCGACCGTGGCCCCAGGTTCCTTCTCTGAATCATCCAGACTTTCTATTGGGAGATTAACAAGTTAGCCCCTTGGTATAACTGAACCGGATTTCTGCTATGGTCCCCACACCTTGCGGAGAAATTCATCCCGGCCGGTTCTATTCCGGTATATCCGGTAGCGGAAGGAATGCCTCCGGTGGTAGTCCTGGTGATAGTCTTCCGCCGGATAAAACTTGGTGAAGGCCACGATCTCCGTGACGATGGGTTTCGAGAAGCGCCCGGATTGTTCCAACTCCTTTTTGGATTTTTCCGCCAATTGCCGCTGCTTGTCATTCTCATAGAAAATGACGCTGCGGTATTCCACGCCCCTATCGATGAACTGCCCGCCGGCGTCGGTGGGGTCAATATGCCGCCAGAAGTAATCCAGCAGACGCTCATAGGAGGTCTTCCGGGGGTCGTAAAAAACCTGGACCGCCTGCACATACCCCTTACTGGCGAAATCATCATAGGTGGGATTGGCGCCTTTACCGCCGGTATAGCCGGAAATAACCTTGACCACTCCATAGGCCTTGTCGAAATCCGCTTCCGTACACCAGAAACACCCGCCGGCAAAGGTAGCCGTCTGTAGTTTGCCCCCGGTGCCGTGTTGAGTTCCAGAGGTTACGGGTGCCAAGCTGGAGGGACCATGCGGCCCTCCACAGGCAACCATCCCAATAAGAGATACTATAAGAACACCCAGGATAACTTTCATGGCTGAGTCCTCTTTTTTTGACCTTTCCGCCATTTATTCGTCATATCAGGATGTTAAGGCTCTCGTCGAAGAATAGCCTGGACATCCCCTCGGGAACATGCGGGTTGAGAAAGCTTCACAGCAAACTGTCAGGAATTTAAGCCGAGCCGCGGACACCGATGTCCAGGGAAGCAGTTTGCTGAGAGGTTTGCTGACGACGCGGCAATAAGACCCGGCTCCTCTGTGATGCCTTGCTTAAAAATATAATGAAACTAGAGAAAAAAGGTAGAGGACTTTATCCCTGCTTTTGTGTGACTTTGTCACAAAGGAAGCAGGTAGCAGGTAGTAAGGGGTGGATACTTTAAGAAAGAACTCTCAAGGGTGGAATATCTGGCGGATGGGACTTAAGTTCATTAATTCAAGTCTACTTTAAAGAAAAAATTTAGAAATTGATTAGTTCAATACGATTTTTCGACAGGGCAATCAAATTTTTTCTTTCAAAATCTTTTAATAAACGACTAACAACTTCTCTCGCGGTGCCCAAATCACTAGCTATTTTTTTGTGGGTGGCAACCAGCTTTCCTTCCTCTGACTTTTCCACCAGATAATCCATCAGCCTGTCATCCATCCTTTTAAAGACCACTTCCATGATGAGCTCTATGGTAGAGGCGATATTCTGGCTAACCAGAGAAAAAATATAGGCGCGCATTTCCGCATATCGGTCCACCAAAGCGCGAAAATTGTTGGGAGACAAAAGCAGCATACCGACCTCATTTAGAGACACAGCATTAACCGGGCAAAGGGTATTGGAGAGAATACAGGTGGCATTCAAGATACAGACCTCTCCTGTCCCCACTTCGTATAAAGTTATCTCCCGTCCGGTTTCACTTACCTTATAGATTCTTTTTTCCCCGAAGATCATGAACCCCAAGCTGGAACAGTATTGTCCCTCCAACTGCAGGATGGTATTACCCGGCGTTATGGCAAAATGGCCGCAGGACAATATTTCATCCACCAGGAGGTGGGATCTCTTGTCTAAGGCGGGAAAGATTTCCAGGAACTTCTCTTTGGTAAGCTTGGTCAACGTACTTTCTCTACTCAGAAGTTGGCAAAATCAGAGTGAAAATTTACCATAGGTCAGAGTATTTGACAAAAAAATTATCTTACAGAGTTATTAACTATAAAGTTGGATGAGAGTAAAGATTAAGAGGGGTTGTCTCTTCCAGCACTGGAATAGGAAGTATCAGGCCAGACGTAGCCTTAATGAAAGGTATAAGCCTTGCTATCGAGAACTCAGGTGGCGGGGGCGGTCCTCCTGGAAAACCGGGTGGCTACCATACGCCGCGGTTCTGCCAAAAGGTCCCAGGGCTGGTCGAGGGGAGCCTTGGTCCGGATAAGCCCGGTGTAAACCCCGGCGCCTTCAAGGTCGCCCACCAGCAGGGCGCCCATTAGAACATTATCCCGGCAGACGAGCTTGCGATAGTCAGAGCCCCTATGACTTTGGTAGACCTGATAACCTGGGTCCGGCGGCGGTTGAGTGAGGCCCACCGCCACCGTGGGAATGCCAGCCACTTCCAGGGAGTTGAGCACGGCAATGGCGCCCGGATATTCAAGCGCGGCACCCGCCATATTGCTACCGGCCAGGCGACCCATCTCCACGGCATTGGTCCAAAGGCCACTCACCATGCGATGGCCGGTGACAATGTCCGTGGTCTCCACCACATCGCCGGCGGCATAAACCTCAGAAGCACTGGTGCACAGGCGGGAGTCCACGATAATCCCTTCGTTGACGGCCAGGCCGGCCTGTCGGGCCAGCTCCACCTTGGGGCGCACCCCCACTGCGGCCACCATGAGCTCGGCCTCTAAAACCCGGCCGTCGGCCAGGACCGCACCGGTGAGGCGCTCCCCGGCTCGCCTCACCTCCGTGACCGTTTGCTGGAAGATCAAGCGCAGCCCCAGATCGCTTAAGGCTTTCTCCAAAATATCTGAGGCTTCCTGGTCGAATTGCATGGGGGCCAAGTGGGGGTCCTGCTCCACTACGGTCACCTCCAGACCGCGTTGCTGCAAGGCCATGGCCGCTTTCAGCCCCACCCGGCCCGCGCCGAGGATCAGGGCTGTTTTTGCCGTGGCTGCCGCCCGGGCCACAATCTCGGCGTCGGCCAGGGTGCGCATGACAAAAGTGCCGGAACCCGTCCAGCCGGGGATGTCCGGCACTAGGGCCGCGGCTCCGGTGGCCAGCAACAGCCGGTCGTAACCATACTCCTCGCCGTTCTCTAAGGTAATCGTTTGGGAGGCCGCATCCAGGGCCGCCACCCGGGCCCCCAACCTGCATTCGCCTGGCAGCAGGGCGCCCTGGCTTTCGGAGAAAGAGATATCAGTGGCCGGACCTCCCGCCAAAAGGTTGGTGATCAACGGCCGATAATAGGCGGACTGCGGCTCATCGCTCAGGATGAGCAGCTCAGGCGCCGGGTCCTGGTGGCGGATGGCGACGGCCGCGGCGTTGCCTGCGGCGCCGTTGCCTATGATCACATGGCGCATGGGATAACCTTTTTCAGTACACTCTGAAAACTCGCGTTAAGGGAGAGGGCCAAGGGCTGCCCTCCCAGTCCTTCTAAGTTTTTTGACTAACAATCAAGATATACTTACAAATCCCCCCTAACCCCCCTTTAGAAAAGGGGGGAAATTAAAGGACTTTTTGAGTTACTTAACGTTTCAGTTCTAGCCAACCCCTTCTGGTGACATCACCGCCCGACCCACCACCCCGGCGGCATCCCGGCGGATGTCGGCGCCGAAATCTTCGGCCTCAGCGTAGACCAAAGCGCCGGTGGGGCAGGCCGTAACACAGGCCGGCAGGTCCAGGTCCGGACAGCGGTCGCATTTCACCGCCACCTTGCGCTCCTTTTCCCGGCCCACCACGCCGTAAGGACACACCATCAGGCAGGTCCAACAGCCCACACAGGCCTCCTCCCGCCGCCGCACCGCCCCGCGTTCGTCCCGGTACAGGGCCCCGGCGATGCAGGCCTCCAGGCAGGGGGCCGGGTCGCAATGACGGCAGGTGAGGGGTACGCTGAGCCCGTCGCCCCGCTCGATATAAAGGCGATATCGGGGGGCCGGCGTCTCGCTGACGGCCAGAAACAGGTTCCGGGACTGCGAATGGGCCACGGCGCAGGCCAGTTGGCAACTGCGGCAACCCTGACATCTATCCAAATGGACGAAGACCTCTTTCATAACCCCAGCCCTGCCCTTCTTTCCCGGATGGCCGAAAGGAGCTTCTCAGCCGAAGTCACCGGGTCGGTATCCACAATAAAATACCCGCCCAACAGACCCTTGATATCCTCGGTCAACACTTTAGCCACCAGCTGGCTCCCCATAACCGGCGGAATGACCCCCACGTGGGTGGGCAGGCCGGCGGCCACGGCGTAAGTACCGATGGAGATGGCCTTTTCCGTGGTTGCTTCGGGGGCGCTGGCCACCACCGGCAGCTTGTCCAGGTCCACTGACAACTTATTGGCCACGGCCACGGCCACCTGCACCGGCCGGGCGTTGTCCACACAAGACCCCATGTGGAGCACCAAAGGCAAGGGCCCCGGGAGCCCCACGGCCTGGCCGATGGCGGTAAGGGTCGCCTTCAGACCCTCTCCGGCATAGGCTTCGGTGGCTTCGGAAGTCAGCAGGCCATGGCGGGCAAAAGCCCCGGCCCCACAGCCGGTAGCCAACAGCAGCACATTTTCTTTCGCTAAGGCCTTGGCCATGATCAGGAAGTTTTCATCCTGGGGTATCCGCACGTTGTTGCAGCCGGCGAATAGGCAAACCCCCAGGATGTTGCCTGCCACAATGGCATCAATGAGGGGCTTTAAAGGGTCATCCTCATTCACCGCGGACAGGGCCCCGACAATGGCTTCGGTGGAAAATCCGGCCATGAGGGTACTCTGCTGATCCGGAATGTGCACTTTCTGGGGGTCCCGTTTTTTGAAGGCCTCGATGCCCAGGCGGATGATTTCCCTGGCCGCCTGACCCGCCTTATCTTCGTGGAATTCGATATGCACGGCGCCGGGTATCTTGGCAATGGGCATGGTGGTAATCAGCTTGGTATGGAAACATTCCGCCAGGGTGCCCAGGGAAGGCATGATGCACTGGTAATCCACCACCATGGCGTCCAGGGCGCCGGTGGCGATGGCCAGCTCCTGGGACACCGAGTGGGTGGCCATGGGGATGCCGTGGCGCATGAGAACCTCGTTGCCGGTGCAACAAAGACCCACCAGATTAATGCCCGCGGCGGCGCCCGCGGCCTTGGCCTCGTCGTCCAGATCGTGGGCCACTTGGGCGATGAGATCAGACAGGATGGGACTGTGGCCGTGCAGGCCGATATTTACGGCCTCCGGGTTTAACACCCCCAGGTTAGCCCGGCTGACCACCGGTTGAGGGGTGCCGAACAGGACGTCCGCCAGGTCAGAGCCCATGGCGCAGCCGGCAAAATCCGCCAGCGCGCACTTGACCCCGCCCAGAAGCAGGTTGACCGGGTCGGCGTCTACCCCGTAATGGGTGCGATGCATGATTTCGGAAATGGAGGCGTCAATGCCGGTGGGGACCACGTCTAATTTGACAAAGGTCTCCACCCGGCCCTGGGTGACGTTGGTGGCGGCCCAGGCCACCGGCGTTTCCTTCTCGGAAAAATCCGCCAGGGCCACCTCCGCCACTTGCCGGGCGATCTCAGCCACTTCCAGGCCCTCGGTATCCAGACCCAGGCGGGCCGCCAGGGCCTTGAGTTTACCCTCGTCCCGAATGGGGTAATCGGGGGCCTGCCCCTGCGCTGATTTGAGCAGGGTATGCGCCAGATGCTTGGCGTGGCCGGAATGGGCCGCGCAGCCCGCCGCGATGGCCCGGACCAGGTTGCGGGCCACAATGGTATCGGCCGTGGCGCCGCAGGCCCCGTGGGTGGCGCCTTCTCCAAAGGGATCGATGCGGCAGGGGCCTTGCAGACAATTGCGGCAACACAGGCCCAATTCACCGAAGCCGCACTGGGGCGTCTGGGCTGCGTAGCGGTCCCAAATGGTGGCCAGATCCTGGCTTTCGGCCAGCTTTAGCATAGCCTTGGAGGCGGAATCCATGCTCTTTTCCATAAGCCTACTCCCTTGCTGTCGTAACCCTAAAATTCTAAAAACAGGGCTTCCTTTAATGTTCTCTAAAATGAGATTACTGCGTTTGGCCAGAGACTGTCAACTAATCCGGCTGAACCTCGGGACAATTTCACATGACTCCTTGTATTAGGTAGGGATTCCAGAAGCTAACCTACGGCTGGCGGAAGAGACGGAGCTAGTAGTGAGGCGGCACAGATAGATAATGAGCAGCCGGATTCCGGAGGGACCGTCACCGAATAGTCACCGGAGTCCTTCGGTTATTGATTTATGGGGATTTTTCGAGAAAATATCTCAGAAAAACCAATGCTTAACTGGCGGAGGGAGAGGGATTCGAACCCCCGGACCTTTCGGTCAGCGGTTTTCAAGACCGCCGCCTTAAACCACTCGGCCATCCCTCCTCACCCCTTCAATATAGTTTGTAACCCTTGTCCTTGTCAATTTTCCCACCCTTCTTCCTGAGAAGGAAAGCTTTAAGAAATTTTTTCCGGGAATTATTTGCAACTCAGTTGAAAAAGTTTATCTTTACACATATGAGTGATCGGTGCGATTTCCGTGAAGCGCTGGTACAGCGCCGCCTCCGGCCTACGCCGCTGCGCCTCCGAGTGCTGGAAACCCTGGGGTCCGAGAACCGGGCCTGGCAGGCCCGGGAGATTCTCGACGCCATCCGGGCCCGGCGGCCGGTGAACAAAGTCAGCGTTTACCGCATCCTGGACGATCTCACCCGCCTGGGGCTGGTCCGCAAGCTGCCCTCAGAGGGAGCCGCGGCCCACTATGAATTGGCCTGCGAGCATCACCCGCCCCATCCCCATTTCCAATGCCAGACCTGCGGAGCGGTCCAGTGTCTAGAACCCGTGCCTTTGGAGCATATCTGGCGGGAAATCGACCCCCTGGGAAATCGGGCTGACCGCCTGGAAATTCGAGTGGAAGGCCTGTGCCGCCGGTGTCAGGGAATAGATGCTTCGTAAGGAGACTTAGCGCCATGCCAAGTTTTATTACCCTGATCCAAGGCCATTGACCGTGGGAGGCTGACTGATGTGCGAGTATTGCGGCAATACCGGACTGTGCTATGTAATTTTTCTCTGGCTTGGCCAGAAAATATTTCGTCTCGCCAAAAAAGGTTTTTTGTCTTTACGGAAAGTGGACCAAAATCCAAAAGAAACTAGTGCCGCGAGTGTGGAACCCTGTAAATAGGATGACTGGGTTAAAGAGCTACATTAAACTGATCGTTGTTCTCCTTATCGGAGGGTTTGGCTGGGTAGGTTTGGGAGGACCGGCCCTCGCTTCACCCGCGACCACCAAGGTTAAGGTGTCCGCGAGCATCCTGCCTTTGGGCGACTTCTGCCGCAACATCGGCGGGGAGCAGGTGGATGTTCAGGTGCTGGTGCCCCCCGGCGCCAGCCCCCACGTCTTCGAACCTTCCCCCACCACCGTGGTCAAAACCATGGAGTCCCGGGTCCTGGTGTATGTGGGCGCGGGGCTCGATCCCTGGGTGGCTCGGATGGTAAGAATACACGGTCCCCAGGATTTTGTGGTGGTGGAGGCTGTCCAGGGAATACCCCTCATTACCGAGGTCGCTTCACAACCTGCCACTGAGGAAGAAAAAGCGGGACACTCCCATCCTGGGCACCAAGTACACCAACAGGGCAATCCTCATGTGTGGTTGGATCCGGTGCTGGCTCAGGACATCTGCCGCCGCATCGCCCAAGCCTTTATCCAGGTTGATCCTCAGCACCAGAAGCAATACGACAGCAACCTGAGCGTTTATTTGGGCAAATTAGCAGAACTCAATCAAGAAATTACCGAAAAAGTCGCCACTTTTCGCCACCGGGATTATGTCACCTTCCACCCGGCCTTTGCCTACTTTTCCCGACGCTATGGCTTAAAAGAAGTGGGGGTTATCGAGGCCGCGCCGGGACGGGAGCCCTCGCCCCGGCATTTACAAAAAATCATCACTGCGATAAAAAACACCGGGGTCAAGGCGGTCTTCGCCGAACCCCAACTCAGCCCCCGGGTGGCGAGGGTCATCGCCCAGGAAGCCGGGGTTAAGGTGCTTTTCCTGGACCCCCTGGGGGGAAGGCCGCCTTACGGCGACGATTACCTTAAACTCATGCGCCATAATCTGGCGGTGTTAGCTCAGGCCTTGCAATGAGCCCAGCAGCCATAGAAATCCGGGACCTGTGGGTCACCTATAACCATCTGCCGGTGTTGGAGGATATCACCCTGGACATCGAAGAGCACACCTGCGTGGGCATCCTCGGCCCCAACGGCGCCGGCAAAAGCACCCTGCTCAAGGTCATCCTGGGGCTCATTGAGCCGACCCGGGGGGAGGTTCGGGTCTTCGGGGAGGATCCCCACCAGGCCCGACATCGGGGCAACCTCATCGGCTATCTCCCTCAACGGCCCCTGTCCAACCCCCGCTTTCCGGTGACCGTTCTGGATGTGGTCCTCATGGGCCGCAGTGGCCGCATCGGCCTCGGGCGCCGACCGAAACGGGAAGACCGGGACGCGGCCATGTCCCACCTGACCCTCCTGGGCATCCCCCACCTGGCCCACCGCCCCATCGGGGAGGTCTCCGGCGGAGAGCAACAGCGGGTTTTCATCGCTCGGGCCCTGGCCATGAGCCCTCGCCTGCTCATCCTGGACGAACCCACCATTTCCCTGGACGCCTGCAGCCAGGATGAGCTCTACGATCTGATGGGCCACCTCAAGGAGGATCTCAAGCTCACCCTTATCCTGGTCTCCCATGACATCGGTGCGGTGGCCGCCCATGTGGATGACATTGTCTGCCTGAACCGACGGGTGCACGTCCACCAGGCCCCGCCCATCGGCCGTCTGGCCCTGGAGAGCACCTTCGGCTGCAGCGTGGAGTACCTGTTCCACGGGGAGATTCCCCACCGGGTAGTGCGGGTGCACGATGATTGAGGCCCTCTCCCTGGGGTTTTTTCAGCGGGCCCTCCTGGCCGGGGTGATGCTGAGCCTGCTGTGCGGCGTGCTCTCCGTCTTTGTGATTCTGCGGCGTATGGCCTTTATCGGCGTGGGCATCTCCCACTCCGCCTTCGGAGGCGTGGCCCTGGGCTTCCTTCTGGGTCTCGACCCCCTGTGGAGCGGCATCGGCTTTGCCGTGGCGGTGGCTCTCCTCATCGAATGGGCCCAGGCGCATGGCCGCCTGGAGGAGGACGCCGCCATCGGCATCTTTTTCGCCTTTTCCATGGCCCTGGGGGTGGTCTTCCTGCACCTCTCCCGGACCTATAATGTGGACGTTTTCGGCTTTCTCTTCGGCAATATCCTGGCCGTGGGCCCCCACCAACTCTGGGAAATCCTGGGGGTGAGCCTGGCCGTCCTGGCAACCGTGGCGTTTTTTTATAAGGAACTGGTATTCTTAAGTTTTGATGAAGAAATGGCCTGGGTGAACGGGGTACCTGTCAAGGCGCTGCGCTACCTGTTCCTGGTGCTGCTGGCCCTGGCAATCATCATGGCCATCTATCTGGTGGGCATCATACTGGTGTCCGCCCTGCTGGTCATTCCCGGAGCCCTGGCCCGCAACCTCACCCGCCACATCGTCAGTATGCTCTGGGTGTCGGCCGGCGCGGCGGTGGCGGCCACCCTGGGAGGCCTGTTCCTCTCATTGGGAATCGACTGGCCCTCCGGGGCCACCGTGGTCCTGGTGCTGGGCCTGGGGTTTTTTGGCACCCAGGCCCTGCGGGGGCCCGGGCAACACGGGCTGGAAGCCCGTGCTACCGTGCTAACTAAGGGGTTTGGGGGAGGGGCAGGGGGCTTGTGACCCCTACCCCCTCCCCCAGAATATCAGTTATGACGGAAAATACCCGTGAATGGCTGAGGGGCTATTGGCGACGGCGGGCTCATTTGGCCTCTGAGGCCTCTGATTTTCAATGCGATCCTGATTGCACCCGGCCCGGCTGCAAAAGTTCGGATTTGCAGGTACCGGTGAGCCTGGTGGATCTTCTGGGCGCGGCCCGGCACCGGGGGGAGTCCGTGTCGGCCCTTTACCGGCGCCATTATGTCCTGGGGCTGTTCTACAATGACACGGATTACTGCCTCAGAACGGTATCTCTGAAGTTACAAAAGCCCTGCCCTTTTCTGGCCGATGACCTCTGCGCGCTTTACCCGGTGCGGCCCTTGCCCTGCATCCTCTTCCCCGAGGTTCTCGTTTCCCGGGGTCTCTTGGAGGAACAGGCCACCAAAGAGCAGTTCCGGGATTATCTCTGTTTGCGCCGACCCCTGACGCTCTCCCCCGAGCGGACCCGGATCATTTCCAACTTACAAAAAATGTGGGAGCGGGAGAGTCTCATTGCCAGTTTCTATTTTTTCGGTCACGGCCACTGCCACCTGGACTTTACCAACCTCATTCCGGAACTCTTGTCAGGAGTGCGAGGTGGAGCAGGCGTCCCCGCCGGCTCAAAACCGCCGGGCGCAGCTGGTTCACAAGATTTTCCCAGAGGTCACTCAGAGGGGAACCCGGAGTCTATGACACACCGGGTGCTGGAGGATTTTTTTCAGGAGCAGATCGCCCCGCTCCCGCCCTTTGCCGGGGTAGGCGAGAAGATCGCTGCCCTCGATACCCCCGAGGGCCAGGCGCAGTTTCTAAAACTATTGCAAGACGAGGGGCTCTACAAAAAACTCCTGCAGGACACAGGCGACCGGGACCTGGTCTTCCGCTTTATCAACGGCAAACTCAAACCCCACCGCCGCAGCGTTCTTCCTAGTGAATACAAGTTCTACGGCTGAGCAGCGGGGTTCCCAAAGCTTTTCCTTATGGTTGGCTGAGTAATGATATAGGAGTTATGCGGCGGTCCAACTGAAGGGGAGAACTGCTTCGGCCATCCCAAAGAGCCGGGTTACTGACAGCGCCTCAGAAGCCTGGTCGAGGCCGGCTCTGGAGAAAATGCGGAACATGACTAATAACAAGACTAATTTGTATAGACAAAGCAAAAAGACTTGCATAATGGCTAGTATCAGAAAGGGGTGCAGCCGGGTTGAAAAAAACCATAGGATTTCTCTATACTTTGGATGATAATATCTTTGAGGAAAATTGAACTATTGTTTCTTACAAACTTCCTGATACTAGTGCTACCATAATTCGGCTGCCGGCCTAAGGAGCGCCTGTGACCATCACCGTGCCCAGTGACCCACCCATCGAAAACGAGAAAGACGGCAGCTTATTGGTGCTTATACCCGGGGGGGAGTTCCTTGTGGGGGGTGAGAGAGCAGATGAGGGCGGCATGATTTTCCCCGTTTACCTGCCCGCCTTTTATTTGGCCCAGTACCCGGTCACCAATGCCCAGTATAAAAAATTTGTGGCGGCCACGGGTCACCGTGCGCCTGATAAGGCTGACTGGGGAAAGCCTGTGTGGCATAACCGGTACTTTCCCCCCGAGAAGGCGGACCACCCGGTAGTTTGTGTCTCCTGGGAGGATGCGGTTACCTATTGCGACTGGGCGGGCTTGCGGCTGCCCACAGAGTTGGAGTGGGAAAAGGGGGCCAGGGGGGTGGACGGCCGTGAGTATCCCTGGGGCAATGATTGGGAGATGGGTCGGCGGTGCCGCTGTGCTATTAATCGGGGGGAGGAAACCACCTGCATAGTCTGGGACTACCCCGAGGGCTGCTCTCCCTGGGGGCTCTACCAAATGTCCGGGAACGTTTATGAGTGGTGCGCCGACTGCTATGACGCCCAAGCTTACGACCGCTACCGACATGGTGACCTGACACCTCCGGCTTTCGGCCAATACCGGGTGTTGCGGGGTGGCTCTTGGGGCTTTTACAATCCTGACATTTTCAGGGTTTCCCGCCGCAGCTGCTTCCTTTTTAACCTTGGCTTTTACTCTTCGAAGGTCACTCAGAGGGGAACCCGGAGTCTATGACACACCGGGTGCTGGAGGATTTTTTCCAGGAGCAGATTACCGCGCTCCCGCCCTTTGCCGGGGTAGAGGAGAAAATCGCCTCCCTCGATACCCCCGAGGGCCAGGAGCAGTTCCTGAAACTATTGCAAGACGAAGGGCTTTACAAAAAACTCCTGCAGGACACAGGCGACCGGGAACTGGTATTCCGGTTCACCAACGGCAAACTCAAACCTTATCGCCGCAGTATTCTTCCATCCGAATATAAGTTCTACGGCTAAACAGCAGTGTTACCCTATATGGCCCTGAATATTAGCAGGAGTTACGTTAGTTCCTTTGCCACATCTGCCAAGCATGTGCTTGGGAACCAGGGTGAAAAGCGGGATGCGCTTCGCGTTACCGTCCTATTAGGTTCTACAGGTTCTGAGAAGAGCCCACCACAGTGAAAAACCCGAGGTAACTTCTTTGAAGATAAGGAAAATTTTGGGCAATTTTGGTGCTTTTTGCTTTAAAAATCAGGATATCTCTGATGGTTTTTTTGCTGCTTCCCATAGTCTGATAAAAAAGGAGTTGTTGTCACTAAATCCCGACTTGACCTTTGTCTAACTTATCCATCTCAAAAGATGGACCTGTATTCTATTAAAAGATGAACGAACCAATTAAATAATTCTCAATCAGTATCTCAAAGCAACCTTACCACAATTAACCAAACCGACAAATCTCCCCGCTTGATAACCGGAACAACCTTTTTCCTTACCACGCCTCAGAAGGATGCATGAGACGGGGTTTCCCAAAGTTTCCTGACTGGCTCCAGCCGGCGAATTTTTTCCTTTAAAGGCTGTTGGCCCCAAGTTTGAAGATAATGGCTTTCTTTGATGCCCTTTATTATTCATCTCCACAAATATCCAGTTAATAAAACTCGAAAGGAGGAAGCCATGTTTCAGCTTAAGAGAAATATTGCCATAATTGGTATTTTAATCATTTTTGCATGTACCCTTTTCTTGACGGGTTGCGGGGCCGGGAAGACCACGGTGGTATCACTTACGGACACATATGCCAAATTCACCAGAGCAGAGATTTTCGAGGAAAAATCCACCGTACATGTCCCTGAACAAGTGAAAACCCAATTTAAGGGTGCTCTGGAAAAGGAGCTCTTTGAAAAAGGTGGCTTCGTCAGGGGTGACGGCCTGAAGATCATGTACCGTTTCGTCCAGTTTAATCCAGGCAGTCAGTTTTCCCGCTGGTTCTGGGGGGGTATTGGCAGCGCTGGTAAAGGCTCTATGACCGTGGAGGCCAGATTTTTGAAGTTCGATGGCACAGAGTTGGCCAAGATTAATGCGGAAGGAGAGATTTCTTCAGGTGCTTTCGGTGGGGCTTTTAACCTGGCAATTCTGAAGGCAGCAAAAGAAATTGCCGAGTATGCCAAAAGATATCGCTAATCCTGCAAAAAACCCCCTCTCCCCGGTCCAAATAGGGGGAGAGGGTTGGGGTGAGGGGGAAATCGGGGCCGGGTTACTGGCTCACGATCATGGCTGAGATGATGGGCACCGGGGGTTGGGGCACGTTTGGATAGATGCCCTTGGTGGCGGTGGGCATGGCCTTGATTTTGTCCACCACGTCTTTGCCTTGCACCACCTTACCGAACACCGCATAGCCCCAGCCGGACGGGGTTTTGGATTTAAAATTCAGCTTCTGGTTGTCGGCCACGTTGATGAAAAACTGGCTGGTGGCCGAATTGGGGTCGCTGGTCCGGGCCATGGCGATGGTGTAAGGCTCATTTTTGAGGCCGTTGTCCGCTTCGTTTTTGATGGGCGCCCGGGTGGACTTCTCCCTCAGGTTGGCGTCCAGACCGCCCCCCTGGATCATAAAGCCGTTGATGACCCGGTGGAAGACGGTGCCGTTGTAATACCCATCCTTGACGTATTTCAGGAAGTTGGCCACCGTGGCCGGGGCCTTGTCCGGATACAGTTCGAGGACGATATCCCCCTTGCCGGTGACGAGCTTCACCTTGACCGGTTTTTTCTCGGCCTGGGCCACAGACCCCATAGTCATGACCAGGGCCAGGGACAAGATGGCCAGAAACAGTCCTCTTAGCCCCCAAACTCTGCTGATGCTCCACATAAGTTCTTCTCCTTGAATTGAAAGGTTAAAAGTATTTGGTTCTTATTACTGGGAGGATGAAATAGATTAATATTTCACCCTCACCCTCAAGGGAGAGGGAATAGAAGGACGATCCAGAATTAATCAACTTTTGTGTCTGAGTAATAATTTCCTGGAGCGCCTGTAAACCATCGATACCCGGTACAACAAGTTTCGGGAGGTACAGGTAAAGGACACCTGTGCCACCAAGCCGGCGGGCAGGGCCCGCCCTACATTACTTCACCAATCCTGGAAGCACGTTCGAACTTCAGAAAAATGAAGACGATTCCACTGTATTTTATAATTATTTTGGGGCAAAGCTCATGATTTCTTACTCGGAGCCCCTTTGACCGGGAGAACAGGCATCCTGCCTGTTGCTGCACAGGCTGGAAAGCCTGTGCCACCCAAGCTTTCCCTTATTGCCATCTCTATTGGAACGTAAAACGTAAAGAGGTATTTCTGGTCGAATTTTATGGTGAGCAGTGCCCACCCTCCACGAAAATCTTTGATTTCAGATAGGGTTAGTTCCTGAGAAGACAAGATTATTTCTTGCTCAATTTCGTGTCTGACACTATTGTTCCCAATCCCCGTTGCCGGTAGCACGGGCATCTTGTCCGTGATTGGACGGGCTGGAAGCCCGTCCTACCTTTCTAAATTAAGGGTTGGGTAGAGGGGGCGGGTGGCCGCGATCCCTGGCTCCCGCGGCCCACATCTATTTACATCTTCGGGCCGTTTTCCGTACCTTGCCTCTTTCCTCTGCACTGATTAACTTCATTTACTAAGAAATCTAAAGAGAGTATGCCTATGGACCTTAAAGCGAAGCCTGTTTTAGTCACCGGGGCCACCGGCTATGTCGGCGGCCGTTTAGTGCCGCAACTGTTAAACGCCGGGTACCGGGTGCGGGCCCTGGGGCGCTCGGTGGCCAAGCTCAAGGGCCGGCCCTGGGGGGGCCACCCCCAGGTGGAGCTGGCCCAGGGGGACGTCCTGGATTATGATTCTATGGCCCAGGCGACCCAAGGCTGCTCCGCCGCGTTTTACCTAGTCCACTCCATGTTGGCCGATCCGGGGACCTTCAGTGAGACGGACCGGCAGGGAGCAGAGAACATGGTCAAGGCCGGCCAGGATGCCGGGCTGGCGCGATCCCCATCTGAGTGAGCATCTGCGCTCCCGTTATGAGGTGGCCCGGATTCTCCAGTCCGGCCCCGTGCCCGCCACCTTTCTGCGGGCCGCCATGATCCTGGGTTCGGGGAGCGCATCCTTTGAAATCCTGCGTTACCTGGTGGACCGCCTGCCGGTGATGGTCACGCCCCGCTGGGTCCACAATCCGGTGCAGCCCATTGCCATCACCAACGTGCTCAACTATCTCCAGGGTTGTTTGGAATACGAGGAGGTCAAGGGACAGACCTTCGACATCGGCGGCCCTGATGTGCTCACCTATCGCCAGCTCTTCGATATTTACGCCGAGGAGGCGGGCCTGCGTCGACGCCTGGTGGTGCCGGTGCCGGTGCTGACCCCCAAGCTCAGCTCCT
This sequence comes from Syntrophobacterales bacterium, assembly GCA_037388025.1. Classification (GTDB taxonomy): domain Bacteria; phylum Desulfobacterota; class Desulfobaccia; order Desulfobaccales; family 0-14-0-80-60-11; genus JBGSLA01. Next base: position 28,525 of record JARRKO010000046.1, on the reverse strand, counting down.
ACTGGATCCACCTGGTAACCCCGGTGCCGGCGGCCATTGCCCAGCCCCTAGCCGAGGGTCTGCGCAACCCGGTGATCTGCCAGGAAAACCGCATCCGCGATATCATCCCCCAGCAACTTCTCACCTGCCGGGAGACCATTCACCTGGCCCTGCAAAAAATCCAGCAGCAGTGCGTGGACACCTGCTGGATGGACGCGGGGGCCGCGGTGCCGCCGGAGTGGCTCTACTGCGGCGACACCGACTATGCCGGGGGCACCATCCTCACCTGCGGGTTCCGCGTGGTGCTGGACGCCACCCCGGCGGAGGTCTGGCCCACCATTGCGGGAATCGGGGGGCCGACCGGCTATTATTTCGGCACCGGCCTGTGGAAGCTCAGGGGGTGGGCGGACCGTATGCTGGGCGGCGTCGGGTTTCGGGGCGGGCGGCGCCATCCCGAGGAGCTGATGCCGGGGGACGCGCTGGATTTCTGGCGGGTTTTAGAAGTGGAACCGCCCCACCGCCTGCAGCTGTTGGCGGAGATGAAACTTCCCGGGGAGGCCATCCTGGAATTTTCCCTGGCAGCCACCCCCGACGGCAAAACGGAACTCCGCCAGGTGGCCCGCTTTCTGCCCCGGGGTCTGGGGGGCATCCTGTACTGGTACGCGCTGGAACCTTTCCACCATTGGGTTTACCGGGGCATGCTCAAGGCCATCGCCCGGGCCGTGGGGAAACCCCTAGTGGCCGGCCCCGAGCAGGTAACCGGGAAAAAAGGGTAAAAGGAAAGACACTTAAGAAAATTTCACAAAATCTGGTCATAAAAATGTATAGGCAACCTTGACAGGGTTATGAAGGATTCTTAATTTACAATCAATTTAAGGGAAGCGTGTCGCGATAGCTTTATCTATAAATTTTCGCGCCAAGCAGACCGCAACTAATTAATTGAGATAAGGGGGGAAATATAAAGAGCAAGAAGAGCATACACTCCTTTTGAGGCCGCAGCAACGGACGATCACTTTTCAGATGATCCAAATTCTTACGAGTTTCATTGACTTCTGGCGATATCGAATTGCTCATGTCACAGAACAATTTTTCACCCCACCAATTTCTTGTCAATCCTGAATTACAAATAATGGAGAGGAAGGAGCTATGAACAAGAGATCCTTGTCCAAAATGATCGGTCTCGTTTTTCTGACCACCATTCTCGTGGTCTTCATTGCATTTCCCTCAATTGCTCAAGATAGATTCTATGTTTGTCTGGTGAACGACACCAACCATCGTATTTATTACAGTGCCGAATGGTGTACCAGGGCAGGTTATAACTGCACCGGCTTTCGGAGCTGGTCAGTAGCTCCGGGTTATACCAGGAGACACTGGGCTTATGGACGAGGCAAGATGATCGTCAGGATTCAGACCGGCGGTCCAGGCGGTATTATTAAAACATACCATTTGTATGGGTCCACCGGTCGCTGTAGGGCAAGTTCCACTTCTTACATCAGGTACAATAACAGGGGCTTTCTCAGAATTTATGCCTACTGAGCACGTGGGACCAATTTCGAGATATACATCCCGTTTTTCAAAAAGCCTTAAGATAATAGGGAGACAAAAAATGTTTAAAAGAATCTCCACCATGATGTTAGCCGTCCTGATGATTCTGTCTCTTACCATTTGTTATGCTACTATGGTCATGGCCGAAACGAAACAGGAAGGACAACAATTTGGCGAATCCAGAGGAGAAACCGGCCCCCAGACCGGGGAGGCGGGCCCCCTGAAAGCAAACATTTGCAAGAATCCCAAGCTGTGCGATTCCATTGAAATTGATTTACTCAGCCATCTGGCCGCGGCAAAAGTTCCGGTCTACCTCCCCACCGAAAAACCCGGTAAGGTGGACAAGGAATACAAGGCTTCTTTAGCTCTGGGCATGGTCGTGGCGGATGCCCTGGCCGGCATTATCAATAAGGATAAGAAGGGTTTCCTGGGTTATGCCGCTTTGATCCAGGATTACGGTAAACAGCTGGGCGTTTCGGCTGAAACCATGGGCGGATACAAGAAAATAACCGAAGCCGCCGGGAAAGACCAATGGAAGGAGTTGGGGGTTTTACTTTACGAATATAAAGATGGCATGGTCAATGACCTTGACAAGAACAACAAAAAACCGTTGGCTTCGCTGGCCATGATAGCAGGTGGGCTGGAAGGGTTCTATATCACGGCTAAATCAGTGGATGCCAATTACTCCGAATCTGGAGCAAAACTGTTAAACAACCCGGATCTGATCACCTATTGCCAAAGTTGCCTGATCTGGAAAAAGCTATGACTGGACTTGAGGCGAATAATTACGCCAAAGCGGAGGTCCAGAAAATTTTAAATCTGGTGACCCCGCTGCATAAAGCCCTCATGGGCAAATAATGAGGGTGGTTTCCTGAGCTCGACTTGAGATCAGGTTCTCTCCAGGGAAGGCCCCGGAAAGGCCTTCCCTGGTTCGCGTTGGGGGCCAGGTTATCTTCAGGGTTGGGCGGGGCGGCTACCATGTTTTTATCTTGTAGGAATGAAGACGTGTTGTTCTGAGGGGGTCACACCCGGAGGGACCCCAGGTTACGCCGGGGGGTGGCGTCGCCGGTCTCCCCGTTTTCCTCCCCTTCCCCCCGTCGGGTACGGTGGGACACCTCCACCCAGGCCTGCCGCAATTGGGTAAGCATCACCAAAACCTCTTCCAAGGCCGCCAGATCCCAGTTGAGATTCGCCTTGGTCAGGTGGCTGGTCATGAAATTATACAGGTGAAAGAGATTGGTGGCCAACTCTCGACCTGCCTGGAAGTTGAGGGAGGCGTTTAATTCGGCAATGATATCCAGGGCCCGTCCGATGAGCAATCCTTTGCCGGCAGCGTCCCGGGCCGCCATTTTTTCCTTGGCCTGCCCTAAAAAGGAAATGGCTCCGTCGTAAAGCATGATCACCAACTGCAGGCGGTCGGCGGTGCCAACCTGGGTGGTGACGTACTGCTGCTGTGCTAACTGCTGTTTCATGGGCCCTTACCCCTCCTTTGTGGTTTCGAAAAATAGACCTGGGGGGCTCTCACCGCCAGGTTGTTGTTGTTTCCTTGCCTGACTATTAATGGGAGCGTGAAATAGATTAACTCTTCACCCTCACCCTAACCCTCTCTCTCAAGGGAGAGGGAATAAAAGGAAGATCAGAATTAATCAATTTTCCGATCAGAGTAATAACTAATCACTGCCAGTGATCCCCAAATTCTGAAGCTGCCCGGCCAGGTAATTGGCCTGGTCATTGAGTTCGGCTAAAACGGTTTCGAGCTAGGCGAACTTCTCGACGAGACGCTGGCGATAGGCCTCCACCCGGCGCTGTTCAAACTCGATTTTTTCGTCAATGTTATCGACAATTTCCTGGTAATTGTTGATGAGGATGTTCACCGGACCCGAGGAGGCGCTCAAAAAGTCGTCCAGCTTTTCGGTGAACTGGCCGTTCACCCCGAGTTTGAGGCGGACCGTGCCGCTGTGGTTGCCGTCCACCAGGTTCACCAGCACCGCCAGGCCATATTCCGGATACCCCTCGGCCCCGGTCAAGGTGTTCCCCTCCACCGTGGCGCTATGGCCATTAATGGTGCCGCTCACCAGCATTTCGCCCGAGACCGTGGCCTCCACTTCGTAGATCCCGGGGGCGGTGATGTCGGGGAGGGAACTGTAATAGGTGATATTGCCGGTGGCGTCGTCGCTCACGCCCACAAAATAGGCGGCAAACAAGCCGGCCACTCCCTCAGGGTCGGCGCTCAGGGCCGCCGACAGCGTGGTCTCATCTACCAGCAACTGGCCGAAGGTCTCGCTGGTCTCATCGGCATCTGTGGTAATGCCGATCTGGGCCAGGTTGACATAGGGGTCCTCAGGGTCTTGAAAACCCGCGGCGTTGCCGGTGGCGATGGCCGCCAGTTCGCTCTTGATAATTTGCATTCCGTAGTTGCCGAAGAGCACGCCGGCCTCCCCGGTAACGGTGTCATAATCGGTCTGTTCCCGAATATAGGCCAGCACGTCATTGTATATGCCCACCAGATCCGTGATCTGCTCCAGGAAGGCCTCGGTATCCTCGTTCACCATCACCTGCACCGGGCTGGCCGAGGTGGACAGCAAAGACAAAGTGACCCCGGAGATCAAATCTGAGATGGTGTTGTCAGCCCGTTCGAGCCAGTCGCTGGGCGGATACCCGTTCAGACGCACCTGGGCGTTTTGGGCCGCTTGGGTTTCCATAAAGGTGGCACTGGTGAAATCCACCGTGCCGCCAGTGCCGTCCAGGGTAGTGAGGCCGTCGTCAATGGTGATGGTATTGGCGCTCCCGGTGTCGTTGCCGGTGATCATCAGACGGTAGCGGTCTGTAGAATAGCCATCTCCCATATCCAGGACGGTGGCGGTGACGCCGGGATTGGCGCCGCTGCTGTTGATGAGTTCGGCCAGATCCGTGAGGGTGGTGCCGTCCGCCACGCTGATGGACACTGCGGTGCCGCCGGCATAACTGAAGGCCAAAACTTTATTGGAACCGCTGGAATTCACCACGGTGTCGCTGGCCGTCAGTCCCTGGTGCACTTCCACCTCGTTTTGGGCCAGTTGGTTGACGAGTACCTGGTTGGTTCCGGCGCTGGCGGTGGTGCTGGCAGTAGCGCTCAGAACCGTACTGTTACTCACACTGGCCTCTTTGGCGGCAAACTTTGCCAGGGTGTCCATGGCGCTTGCTGTGGTGCGCAATTCCGTAAGTTTGGTATCCAGCTCCTGCAACGCGGCAATCTTTGACGTCCATTCCTCTTTCCAGGCTTCCAGGCGGTTGATCCGGCTGGATTCCACCTCCACCAGCTGTTCAATAATGCTGTCGCTGTCAATACCGGAGCCCAAGCCGGTAAAGGTTACCGCGGGCTGATAATATTGACTCGTCAAGAAGCTCGAGATGGTGCTGTCCGCCATAACTTGTTTCTCACTGGTCAAAGGTGATCAGTTGCACATTGACGTTGCAATGGGCATACCAGAATATTTTGTCAGTAATTTCAAGCTGTTGAACAGGAAACAGCCTAGAGGGGGGTCGGGCGGGGAAGAAGTTGCCTCCCCGCCCCGGCAAGAAGTGAACTTTACGCCCCGATGAGGTTGAGGGCCAATTGCGGCAGGGTGTTGGCTTGGGCCAGCATGGCCACCGCAGCCTGGGTGAGAATCTGATTGCGCACGAACTCCGTCATTTCCGAGGCCACGTCCACGTCGGAAATACGGGATTCTGCCGCCTGCAGGTTCTCCGCCTGAATGGTCAGGTTGGAGATGGTGTTGGCCAGCCGGTTCGCCAGAGCACCAAGGTTGGCCCGAACATCGTCTTTGTCGGTGATGGCGCTGTCGATAGCTTCCAAGGCCACCTGGGCCGCCGACTGGGTGCTGATGGTGTAACCCGCCGTACCCGCGGTGACGGCATGGCCCACTCCCAGGGCTGAGGCTGTGGCAGCGTTGATATTGATGTAGTAATAATCTTCGGCGGAGTTGTTGCCAGTGCCGAAATGGATTTTCATCTGGCCGACGGTACCGGAAAGGCTGCCGTCCAGGAGTTTGACGCCATTGAAGTCGGTGGCCATGGCAATCCGGGTAATCTCCGAGGCCATGGCCTGGTATTCACTGTCCATAATGAGGCGTTGGGCCGAGGTATAGGTGCCCGTGGCCGCCTGTTCCGCCAGCTCTTTCATGCGGGTGAGTTTTTCGTCAATAACCGAGAGGGCGCCGTCCGCCGTCTGAATCAGGGACAGGGCGTCGTTGGCGTTGCGGACCCCCTGGTTCAGCACTCGGATGTCCGTACGCATTATTTCCCGAATGGCCAAACCCGCGGCGTCATCAGCGGCGGAATTAATGCGTAGGCCCGAGGCTAGGCGGGATACCGAGGTGGAAAGGCGGTTGTAGCTGATTCCGAGGTACCTGGCGGCACTCATGGCCATCAGGTTGTGGTTGATCACCAATGACATAGGTTAATCCTCCTTGATTCTTGCCGAATTGCATCCATGCATGTCAGAGCGACCTGACGTGGGTTTTACCTGGACACCCCCCTTCCCCACTAGATATTCAGGTCACTACTCAGTTTCATTCCTTTTATCGGCACGTTAGACAAAAACTTAATTTCTGGCCTTTTTTCCCTCCTGCTCGGGGTTTATAGCGCTGGTCGTTTGCCACTGATGGGGCTTTCGGGTAAAATACCTGAATTATGCGGCAGGCCTTGCAACGTATCTATCAGCTCTTCACCCATGAGGACCGCCTCCTCATCCTCATCGACGCCGATCCTGACTCTCTGGGTAGTGCCTGGGCCTTAAAACGCCTCCTGTGGCGCCGCCTCAGCAGTATTACCATCTCCCACATCCGGCCCATCACCCGACCCCAGAACGAACGCATGGTGCGGCTGTTGAGCATCCCCAGCGTGTCGTATGACCAGGTAGATTTCCAGAAGTTCAACCGCAGGGCCATCGTGGACTCCCAGCCGGCCCACCACCCGAATTTTACCGAGCACACCTATGACCTCATCATCGATCACCACCCCTACCTGGAAGACAGCAAGGCCACCGTGGTGGATATTCGGCCCCAGTATGGCGCCACCGCCACCATATTGACCGAATACTTGCGCGCCGCCCGCATCAAACCCTCTTTGAAGCTGGCCACCGCTCTTTACTATGCCATCAAGACCGACACCAACAACTTCGAGCGTCCGGCCATCGAAGCCGACGTGCGGGCTTTTCACTACCTCTTCGCCTTCACCCGCAAACCCCTGGTGCGCCGTCTGGAATTCGCGGAACTCACCTTGAAAATGCTCGACTATTTCCAGGCAGGTCTGAAGCGCTACCGCCGGCGGGGGAACCGCCTTTATACCTATTTAGGGGAGGTCCCCACCCCGGACATCATGGTAATACTGGCGGATTTTTTTCTGCGAGTGGAAGAGATCGGCTGGACCATTGTGGGAGGGATCTATGAGGACAAGCTTATCGTCATTTTCCGCAATGACGGACTGGGGAAGAACGCCGGGCGCTTGGCCAACAAGGCCTTCGGCAAGCTGGGTTCCGCCGGCGGGCATGCGGCCAGCGCCCGGGCCGAAGTGCCCCTGGGCAACCTCACGGACGAGATGCCCCAGTGGACGGCTCAGTGGCAGGAATGGCAGGATTTTATCATCAAGCGGGTGGAGCGGTGAAGCCGGGTGGCCTGTGAAGTTGCCATGAGCACCAAGATGGCGGGCGGGACGCCCGCCCTACCCACCTTTTCCGGTTTTGAAAAAGAGGGGCAGGTGAGAGAGGCTGCCCGTGGACAGCCGGGGGCGGCTGTCGCTACATAAAAAAATTCCAACGCCGATGAAACCCTTTCATAAAATCTCTACTCAAAGGAGGCTCACCGGTTCTCCCAGTGACAGGATTTGACCAGGACCTTAATATCCCGGAGTTCCCGTTCGAATACATCCAGGTTCCTGTTTTTCACCGCAGAGTAAAGATTATCGACATGATTCATGTATTCCTGGTATTCACTTTCCCAATCCGGGTCGGCAAAACCTGAGAACTCCTTGGAAAGTTCCACAAATCTCATCACCTTGCTTTCTGCCGGCAAAACCCATAACTGCGCCAGGTTCAGCAACTCACTGAACACCTCGGCCAACTGATTCTTCACTTCTTTGAATTCCCGTTGCCGGCGAAGCATTTTGGCCCGGGTTTTCTCATCGTATTCATCGAGCACCGACCAGCGAAAACGCACCCTGGCGTTGACACAACCCTTCTTTTCCTTGATCTCAATTTTGGTGTCGAGCTGCTCCGGCACTCCCCGTTGGGTCCCTTCCACTTGAAAGGAGCTGGAGCGCAACTGCTGGGCCAAATTTTCCAAGTAATCGGCCAGCTCCTCCCGCAAAAATCCCCGTTCTACTTTGTTTACCATGGAACCCCCCATGACCCCTCGCTGGACGAGAATACTCCAGCAAGTCTTTCACTAAAACGTCCTAAAACCTCTCCTGCTGCCCTTCGATGGCTATATTTTACTGATTCTTTACCAGGTTGTGAAAGAAGGGACTAGTTTACTAAAATCATTCCCCTTTTGCTGCCTGAGGTTGATTATAACAGGGAAATGGAGGAACTGGACAGTACTTTCTTAAGTCTTTAAAATTGATTCTAGGAGTGCCTAGCAAAGCCCCTCACAAGATTAGGTGTATTGAAGATATAAGACAGAAATACATTGGAAAGGGAGAAACTAGGCATCAATCCTGGGGTTGCCTAAAGGTGCGTAGGACACGATCTCGAATCAACTAATACCCAAACATACAAATTTCATCTCGTCTCATACCAACATACTCCTACCCTTGGGGTTGCTATCCTTGCCAGCTCCTTACTTTTGTTTCTGCATTCCACCCCCTTGACAGACTGACCTGGCCTGTGGCAGTTTGGTATTAGGAATTTCTAAACCAGGATATTCAAATGAAGGTATTTAATCCTCCATTTTGGAGCGCAGTTCTTGCTACAGTTCTTGCTGGTGGTATTTTAGCTTTAGGAGGTTTTTTATTAAAACTCATTTTTGGAATTGATATTATGCGATATGTAACCAAGATTCTTAATTATTTTAAAGGGACGAGAAAAGATTAACACCGGAGGATATAAGAGCAAGACCCCCTTCCCTACCCCTGCCTGGCTTCCAGGAATTAATATTTTACTAAACGAGAGATAGGTATGAAAATTTTTTATGCTGTTATTAGCTTATTGCTCATGTGTATAGCCAGTGGCTGCTTTGATAGTAAGCCGGGTAAACTTGCAAGGGAAGCTTATCTATCATTAAAGAAAATTGAGACAAAGGTTGAAACTGGTGTAAATTATCGTGATTATTGTAAGGCTGTTAGTGATGCCAGATGCGCAGTTAATATATTTATGGAAAGTGATGAAAATAAAAATATGTCGATTAGGCAGTCAATATCGAAGATAATGGAACAATATATTTTTGTTACAGTAATATGGTCAAATAGAATAAAGACTAATTATTTTTATATATCATCTTCACAGGACAAAGCTTTATTTAATAAAATTGCTAAGTTGTATCCCAAAATAGTAGTAGAAGGAGACTTTATTAATACTGAAAAAGCTATGCTACTTTTATGGGCAGATGCTTCATTGGAACTTAACGAGATATCTAAATTTTTTAAGTAATTCTGATTATAGTTGAGGGCATAATTTTATCAATATTGTAAGGATTTCAGCATGTAAAAACCCCACCCCACCACAGAAAAACCCCTCCCTGCCACACCACCACCATAATCCTACCAGACCCACCAGCATAACCACAGGGATAAATCCACTGCCAGACCTTGCCTAAACCCTGCCAAGAGGGGTTTCTATCCTACAGGGAACCATTAACTAGGGTAAACCATACCAGAATGAGGGGGAAAACACTGCGTAACTATGTGAAATCATGCAGGCAAAATCAAGCTTTACCTTGATGGGGACGAATCAGAGGGTGTTCCACCCCATGTGACCTTCAAACTACCTCCCATCAGACTAAATGCCACCATATTTCAGTCACTTAGTGCTGAGGGAAAGATCTCTCATTTTAAGGAAGAAAGTCTGGACTATTTTACTAAAATCATACCCCTTTTGAGGGCTGCTTGAGTGGGATTATACCAGGGTATCGGGGGAACTGGACAGCACTTTATTAGGGGAATTAGACCAGGGATTGCCAAGAGTCCATTTAGTAGCCATAAAACAAAGCGTCGGGGGCGGCGTGAGCCGCCCTTTGCCGCGTTAAAAGGAGTGGGATGGCATTAAAGTTATTAGGGAAAGCACATTCAGGATTCCTTATCCAAAGAAATATTGACGGTAAAACTGACATGGTTTTCATGGTTCCAATAAGTGAGAAGGCTTGAAAATGTAAAATTGTTTTTGACAAAGATTATCATTTAGTGGATATGAGCAGGTTTTTAAAGAACTTTGGTAGGAGATTCCCTGGTTTTCAGAAATGCAGTCCTACTTACATACCCCAGTTCTATTGCGAAGACGTGGTGGAACTATCCAAAACCATTGAATTTAGGTAGGAAAACACCCCAGAAATATTTTGTATTTATAGTTTTTACAGGTACTTATAAATATGGCAAAAAAACCAGAAGAAAAGAAGCTTTTTAAGCGTAAACAATTCAAAGATGTGATGGCTGTAAATCGTGAGCTAGCCACACTCTATTGGAAATGGCAGAATGGTCTCGTAAAAGAGAATCATTTGAAAGTTTCCTTATCCATCCTAAAACTGTTAATTGCTGGTACAACACAAAAATATTATGAAAAAGACGTGCGTGAAGTTCAAAAGGATATAGAGAAGTACGAGAAGATTCATGGCAAAAATTGATAGTACAGGAAAAACAATTAAAAGGCGCTGGGAATCAGTTAAAGCAAAAATGTTGCATGAAGGCACTTTTCCTGAAGCTTATCGCAAATACCAGACAGAAGGTACAATGCCTGTCACTGAGGAATATTGCGAACTAATTGAAATGTTTGATGCGGCGGTAAAAGCTATGGTTGATTCCTTGCCTGGACCACACCCAGCATTTCCTGGGTATAAACCTCACCCTAGTAACAAAGGAGATAAAGATCAATGAAAAACGAAATCAGGGACTTTTTGAAGTCCATTATATTAAGCCCTATCAATGATAAAGATAAACAAGAAATGCTAGTCTCATTGGCAAAAGCTAGACCCTCTGAGTTTTCAGAAGAGGCCATTAATGAAATTAGCAATAGTAACTTTTCAGGACTGCTAAATATTGTTCTTGCTGAAAGTTTAAAAACTGATGATGAAATAGAACAGGAAATGCTTAAACGGACTTACCCTAGCTGCGACCCTGACTCTGAGCGATATGCCTATAAGAATGAAAAACAGGTTAAGGACATTCCTGAGAGTAGTATTAGAACGGAATATGCTCGCTTATTTCCATTTTATCGAAGCATGGGCGAAGGTATAGAGAAATAACATGGAAGCATTGGCAAAGTTTCATGAGTATAGTTCTTCTCTAGAGTCACGGCGGCAAGCGATAGAAGCTGAGATAAAAAAACTGCGACGAGTTCTTAATACTTACGAATATCAATATGAGGTAGTTTCCAAATATAGCCATGCCGTCCCTACCAAAGATTTGAAAAAGGCCATTCAAGACTTTGAAATTGCCCTGGCAAAAAAAGGAAAGGAACTGGAAGAGCTTAGTTCACCTTATTTTGCTGAGTGTGCTCTTGAAGAACTGATTGACGAGAGGAGACATTTAGAGACTGAAATTGACCAGCAAAGGCAAGTCGTTAACAAGTCAATTCAGTCTTTAATGGAAGAACTTGGCAAACTTGAAGAAATGCAGAGGGATTCTGTTAACCTGAGTTTTAAGTCTCAGCCTGTTTGCCTGGCACTTCGTAACAACCCACTTCCTGAACTGGGTATCCCCGGATTGTTTCACCTTCAAGATATGATTCGTGATGTTAATGAAGCTGTTGGGCGTTTACGTGGTAGATAATTTGTAATTAAGCTAAAGCGAATGGGGATAGATGCATCTATCG
>JARRKO010000046.1:0-16977 GCA_037388025.1 Syntrophobacterales bacterium | reverse complement strand
TTGGTGCCGGTTCCGGGAGCAGGGGACTTCTTACAATTTGGGAGCAATATGGACTCCCCCCCTTGGCAGGGATAAAGCCAATGCCCCCTGATTCCGGGTGTCAGGGGCTTTTTAATTTGTCCGCTTAATCGTGTCTATTTCCTGCTGAGGCACAAATCTGAAGAAAATGGCAAGTAATGTTGGATCGGTAACGTCATTATTCTTGTGTGTACCTCATCAAATGTCCTGAGCGATAGATCGGGCAGATGCCCAAATACTTTGAACCAGCCAGTCCGGATATTCCTAATAAATTATTAATACAATCTGCCTGATATAGGTGGCTTAGGAGTGTAAGATTGGGTTAAAGTTACATTTTCTTGGACCCTTCGAGATGCTGAAGGAGCATCCATCTTACCACCACTGTAAACAGTATAGCTGACTGTGAAGTTATTGCCATATCTTTCCATTCTTCTTTCTATATTTACTGCATTAGTTAGTTGATTAGCACAATAATTACTAGCTCGCCCTATTTCCCCAAGTTTGTTTTGTACGTTTTTTGGCATCGGTCGGTTAAAATACATCATTTGAATAGATCCACTTACAAAGGAAAATAAATAATGTGCTCCAACATAATTATTGTTATTGTATGAAATTATAGCATTATTGTACGCTTGTGATAAATAAGCTGGATAATTTTGGGCCATAGGTGGTGGATAATTTTGGGCCATTAATTTCTGCCAGAAAATGAACGCTACACAAGATAAAATAATTACAAATAATGTGAATTTTTTTAAATTGTTGAATCTCATTTTAATTGCCTCCCTCAGCTTCTAGCGTATTTGATATTTGTGGTTTTTGGATTCCTAATGATGCTTTCCCACCTGTATAATTACTTAAAGCTGGTCTTTCTGATTTACCAATTTGAGTTCCAAATGGCTTGTCTTTCATTACTGCATATCCCATTAGTAAGACTGCCAAAAAGATGAAGAAAAGCCCTGGAAGGCCACTTATAAGATTTGTTTCAAAACCTTTAAATTTAAACGTAATCTTAAAATTACCAGTAATACCATCAACAAGAAGCTTGTACCCCAATTTTGCTATCAAGTACCCAATAATCAAGAGTGTAATCTTGAAAATGAGTATTGATGCAACCGTCACTAAGTGAAGCCATATGGGGTTTACTTGATTCATTAAATTTTCCTTATTATTTATGACGACTTAAAATCAAAAGGGGATGGTTAAGTCTCTTTAAAGGAGGAAGAGAAAGTTTTTGGGCAGAAATTCCATCTTTTACGTTCTTAAGGTAAGGATGGACTTTTAAAATCTTTTTAAATTCCTTAACTAATTTAGGATCTTAGGGGCTTTAACGCGTCCCACGGAGAAAAGAGTTGAAAGTTGGAAAGGTCTCACAAGAGATAATGAGAGACTGATTTTATATTTTGTCATGTGTTATATTTTGTCAAGAATTTTCATTATTTGTGAATATTTTATCAATATTTTTAAAGAACTTTAAAAGCCCGACTCCCCACCCTCACCCCAACCTGCTCCTCTAGGAAGCGCTCCCAGGACCCAGACTCTGGGGTCCACTTTACCCTGGCTGCTAATGGCCAGGCACTGTGATGTTCTTTCTCCATCGGCCATGAATAGTAAAGGGGCCATCAGTTCACTGTTTATCTGGTGGCCCTAACTTTTCGGCCTGTGACCTTGCCTAAGTACTGAAAAGACATGTTTTTATTGGGCAGGGACCGAGAGAGGGAGGAACTAGGGTTACCACGGTTTTTATGAATTCCTGAATCCATTTTTCGGACAGGGAAATAGGTTAGGGCATTGGAGATTTCCCTTTTCGAAAAAAAGACCACGGGAAAAAGAAAAAAGACAATCAGAGGTTTATACACCGCAACACCAAGAAAACCCACTGCCCAAATATTCATCCGTACTCGGTAGATAACTTGCACATCAATTCGAGCTGGCAACGGGTTTCCCGAGCTTGCCACAGAGATCGGGAACGGGAGAGATACCTCATAAAGAAAATAGCAAAGGGAGAGACACAGCAAAAATAAACAAATTTATTTTGGTCCTTTTTTTCGACTTATTCTGATTTTGTTATCGATAACAACTCGCGCTGAGACCATTACTCAGGAGCTTTCAACACTTGAGATAACAATCGCTGAAAACGAATCTTTTCTTGAGTTTGTGAAAAATAACAGGGGATGGCTGGGAAATATCCAAAGTGAATTACTGGCCTTAAGCCCTGCTGACAAAAAACGATTTTACGAGTCGATTTTTCAGGGAAAAATAGACCTTTACCAAGATGGGGACGAGTCTGAGGGGATCCCACCTCATGGGACGTTTAAACTTCCACCCATCAGACTAAATGCCACTATATTTCAGTTACTTAGCAGTGAGGGAAAGATCTCTCAATTTAAAAAAGAAAGTCTGGATAAATTTGCCGGAGACTACTTCCCATAACATAAAGTGCCACGGAGATTCGCGGGGGAACTCGGCGGTGAAAGCGAACAACAATTCCCTCGACAGCTTGGCCAAGCCTGGATGAAGAACCTCTAACACTTCACCCCGAGCCGGCTCGGCTAAATCAAACAGGCGGCAGACCACCGGCCGGTCAGGGAAAACCAGGCATTCGCTGAATTCATTTAAGGGACACAAGATATGGGCCTCTTGGTACCTTTGGGCGAATTTATCCCCATCCGTCTTGTGCAGAGTTTTTTGTAGCTTGCCCGCGTCCAGGGCCCGTTGAATGACGTTTTGGCGCGTCATGCGGTCCAGGGTGGAATTTACGGTATGACTCAAATATATCGCCTCGACAAAGGTCATTTCCACCGGATTATGGCAGCAGTCCATGTGTCCCTGGCCGCACAGCACCGTTTTCCCCTGGCCGGCCAGGCGGAGGTCCACCTCCTGGCGCCAGGCTTCGTAATCTCGAAAAAAGGGAAATAAATCCACCAGATGCCTGGTCTCCAGGGAGGGCTCCCGGATACTCAGGCGTTTTTCCTTCTTGCCGTATTTGCGCAGGAACCACCATTGATCGAAATTGGCGGGCTGAGATTTGAGGCCCTTCATTTTGCGGCCGGCCAGTTTGTGACCCAGGCCTTTGCGCAGCAAATAGGCGTTGACCACGGTGCCGGTCCGCCCGATGCCGTGGCGGCAGTGCACCAGCACCTTCTTGCCCAGATAAAGGCATTCGTCCAGCCAATCCAGGGCCTTTTCCAATTCCTGTAGGTCCGGGGCCTCTTCATCCGGAATGGGGAAAAAATATACTTCAAAGCCCGCGTCGGCCTCGATCCAATGCAAGTCGCAAAACTCGGCACACAGATTCATGACTGCCTGAATGCCCTGCTTTCTCAAGGAATCCAGGTCTTCATACGACAGGGGCGCCTGCCCCACCGCCAAGCTGTCCGTCACCCAGTTTAGTTGATAGTGCTCTTTAACCATGGCGATATGGTTTACTTACGACAGATCTGTGGCCCAGAACCCTCGAGAATTATCCCTGGATATATCCGGCATATCTCTCCTGAAAATCGTCCGCCATTTTTAAAACCTGTTCTTCATCGGCCAAAGCCATATCCAGCAGGCGGGTCTTCCCCTGGAGAATGCCCAACAGCGTCAGGCGGGAGAGAATTTGGCGGGCCTCCCGTCGGTCGAACCGGGCATCCAGCAGGTCTCCCCGGGTTTTGACCGTGAAACCGGCCCACTCAAGGATCATCTTAATTAATTGCACCCGCCATAAGCGGTTCTCATAACTGGCCCCGCCGCCTTTAAACCGGAAGGCGATGTAATTGGCTTCCGGGTCCTCACCACAGAAGGTATCCAGCACGGCAAAATGATAGCCGAAACGCAGGATCAGGTGAAGATAATAGCGGGACATGATGGCGTAGCTAGCCAGGGCCTTGCTGCTCAGGCTGACCATGCTGGCGCTCAGGCGATCAAACTCCTCCCAGTCCAGGTGCACCAGACCCTTGTGCCAGACCACATCCGGATGACTCAAGCCCTCCCAGCAAGCCCGCATGATATCACAGGTGATGAGCTGCGGATTTACGGTCTTACTTCCCTCTGCCGCGGGTGACAGGCATCCCTCGAGGTCCAGGACATACATCACCAGGGGCAGATCACTGACCAACTTCCGAGCCCGGGCCAGCCCGCGGCCGCTGCGCCCCACCAGGGAGAACATCTCGGCCATGCCTTTTTCGTGGGCAAACCGCACCACGTCGTGGAAACTTTGGCAATGCTCGGCGGTGAATTCGGGGGAGGTGGGATCGGTGAGAGTCAAAGGTGAGATGAAGGTCATCAAGGCCCGCAACCGCGCTCTGAAGGGAGTTTCGGGTCGGGCCCGGGCCTGGGCGGCGTGTTCCTGGAGACCTTCCACCTCTCCCTGATAAACCCGGCCATGACTGACATCCACGGTCACCGGCTGGCCCGGGGTGAGACAGCGGGTGGCCTCCAGGGTCCCCACCAGGACCGGCAGGCCGTATTCCCGGGCCACTGTGGCAAAATGACTGGCCCGACTGCCCTCGTCAGCGACCACGGCCCGCAAGCGGTCGATGATCTTGGCCAAAGCCGGCGGCAGGGTGGGCGTCACCAGCACCGAGCGCTCCGGCACGTTTATCAGCTCATCTTCTTTTTTGATCACCCACACTCGGCCGAAGCCCACCCCCGGACTGGCGGCCACTCCCCCCTCCAGCAGGATAGGGTTGGTAATCTCAGGAGGCTGGGCCGGTGACAGACGGTCTGGCGTAAGTTCAGAGCTCATTCTCAAGGGCCGGGATTGTAACAGGAACAGGGCCCCGTTCTTATCCTGGCACCATTCTATATCCTGGGGGGCGCCGGCGAGCTGCTCCAGGGTCAGGCCCCAGCCGGCCAAAATGCCCGCAGTCTCCGCCGGCAGACACACCCGGGCCTTGCCTCCGGGCTCCCAGGGGCAGTGGGGGCTGGAAATGGTTTCCACCGGTTGAAGCTCAGGCTCGCGGGTCAGGTAATGAATTTCCGGGATGGTGCTGCCGTCCACCAGACGCTGGCCCGGTCCGGGGACGGCAAAAATGGCCAGATATGGGCGCTGCTCGACCTGCGCTTTGGTGTCATGAGTGTAAACCACCCCGCTCACTGCGGCATCAATCATTTCCAGGAGAAGGACCGCCATGGGGGTTTCTTGATCAGCCAGCCCGCAACGCAGGCGATACGCCACCGCCCGGGGAGAATATTTACTGGCCAGCACGTGCTTGTAGGCTTCCAGGACCCCTGCCGCCGGTACCCCCACCACGCTGTCATATTGGCCGGCAAAGGACACGTCCCCGTCTTCGCTCAAGGCGCTGCTGCGCACTACCCAGGGACCGGGCACGCCCTGTTCCCGGCAATCCGTTAGCTTCTGGGCGATGTCCTCTTGCACCTGGGGCGGCACCTCGCCCTCCAGGATGATGGCCTGCATTTCCCGCGCCAGTTCCTCCAGGCGCTGCCCCCGGTCCAGACAGACCTGGGCCAGGAGTTCATCCAGCCGGTGGCGCAGGAGATTGTGTTGCAGAAAGAGGTGGAAGGCCCGGGTGGTGACCACAAAGCCGCGAGGGCCTGGAAGATTCGCCTCCCGGAGCATTCGGCCCAAGGTATGAGCCTTGCCGCCGGCCAGCTCCGGCGCCGACGCGGCTTCGGCCAACGTCATGGCATAGGGGGGCCGGCAATCCCCCTCCGGCAGGGTCACGGCCCCTGCCAAAGACCATTCCAACCGCTGGAAATGCTCTTCCAAATCCGCATAAGTTGCGGGATGCATGGCGGTAAGGGATCGAATCAGCGACCCCACCGACCAGCGCAGGGCCCGCACCAGGCTCTCCACCCGGGCCCAATCCACCGGGAGCTCGTCGTGCAGAGTTTCCTCGAGGTCGGTAATTAATTCCAGGCTTTTCTTGTCGTGGCGCAGCAGCTCCTTGAAGGCCTCATATTTGAGGCGCAGGAGTTTGCCCGGCGCAATGACCTGGAGAGTCCAGTATTTGAACAGCCTTCTCAGATACATTTTGGGTTGGTTAGGCTTTCGCTTCCAGGGCGCTGGCTACTTTTTCTTCCAGTTCTTCCTTGTCGATGGGCTTAATGCAATAATCGAAAGCCCCGAGCTGCTGGGCCTGCCGTGCGGTTTCCAAGGTGGGATAGCCGGTGAGCATGATGACTTTGGTTTGTGGCGAGCGTTTAATTATTTCTTCGAGTACCTCGACGCCGCTCATCTTCTTTAACCGAATGTCCAGGATGGCCACGTCCATGACCTGGGAGCCGATATGGGCCAAAGCTTCCTCTTCTTCAGTAAAAACCGCCACCCGATGGCCTTTTCGTTCCAGAAGCCGTTTGATCATAATGCCGGCATCCAGGACATCGTCAAGCACCAGAATGTCTCCCATGCCTCCCTCCTATCCTGCAGTCTGTCCGCTGATGGCCTGGTGTTCCAATAAAAAATCCTCACAGGTGTCTTCCAGGGCTTCTTCTCTAGAGACGGGCAGTTCCACCAAAAAAACCGTGCCAGGACCAGGGGGCTTCCGGGTGGAGGTTATCTGGCCCAGATATTCCGGCGGGGACGGGCTGATCACCGAAATCTTGCCCAGATGATCTTGCACAATGCCGAAAGTCACCGACAGACCCAGACCGGTACCCACGCCGGGGGCCTTGGTGGTGAAAAAGGGGTCAAAAATCTTTTCCTGATCTTCGGGATTAATCCCCGCGCCGGTATCCGCCACCGTCACCAACACCCGCCGCCCCTGGGGGCATAGCTTGGAAGTCACCCGAATGGTGCCGTCTTCACCGATGGAGTCAAATGCATTGTTCAACAGGTTAATCCAAACCTGCTTCAGCTTTTCCATGTCCCCGGTTATGTGGGGCAAGTGCGGGTCGAGGGAGGCCTCAATGTCCACCCAATTCTGCTTGAAAGGATGCCTGACCAATTGCAAGACCTCATCAATGGATCGATTCAGATCCATCTCGGCCATTTTGCTTTCCATCTGGCGGGAGAAGCCCAGCAAATCGGCCACCAGACGACGGCAGATCTGGGCTTGTTTCTCAATAATCTGGAGGAATTCGTGACTCTCGCTGTCCTGGGGCAGATCCTCGATGAGCATTTGAGTGTAGCCTAAAATGACCGCCAGCGGGGTGTTAATTTCGTGGGCCATGCCCCCGGCCAACTTGCCCAATTGTTCCATCTTCACGGATTGGATCAACTGCTCCTGATACCTTTTGATTGGGGTGATATCCCGGGCTGAGAACAGCAGGCCGGCAATTCTTTCCTGGTCATAAACCGGTACTTTGACCATATGGAGCCAACGTTTGTGATTATTTTTACTGAGCAGCATCTCCTTGGACAGGGAAAGGCCGCTGTCCAGAATCTGCAAGTCTTCAATTTCGTTGGTCTTGGCCTGCTCCAGAGGAAAGATATCCTTGTCGGTTTTGCCTATGATATCTTTCTCCTGCAAATCAAAGAAATTACAGAAGGCCGGGTTCACCGCCTGGTAGGCCAACTTGCCATCCTGCAGGCTGACCAGATCAGGGGTCACGTCCAGGATGGTTTTGAGGAGCTGTTGTTGTCTGATGAGATTAGTTTCCGCCTCCTTGAGCTCTTCAATGTTATGGTTGAGGCTTAAGGCCATAAAATCGAAGGCCTCCGCCAGACTCTGGATCTCATCGCCGGCATTTTCCCGGTAGACTCTGCAATTCTCGCAAGCGGAGATTTTCTTCTCGAACCCCCCCTCGGCACATTCCGGGCAGAGGGTGCCGGCCAGGTACCAGCAGCGGTGGCGGGTATTGCCGAAGGCCGGACATTCGGGTTTTTGGCAGTCCATGATTTCCCAGCAATTGCGCTTGAGTTGCGGGCCGGTCTGCAGGTCCAGGTTCCCTTTGACCATCTCCTCGGCGGAGTGGCGCAGGATATTCAGGCGGCGGGTGACGGTGCCAGCAAAGAAGGTCCCCAACACCACCGCCAGCAAGCCGGCCCCGGCGGAGACCCCGAAAATAGTAAGCAGGAGCCGATGCACGGCAGCCTGGGCTTTGATTTGAGAGAGGCCGATCCGCACCGTCCCCAGGCGCTCGTGACTGATGGTGACGGGGATGGCAAAATCGTAAACCCGCCCCTCCCCGGTATCCAGGAGCTGGATATGCTGGGATTTGCCCGGGGGGACCTGGTTGGCTTCTTTAAGGGTTACCGGAAAACCGGCTTTGAAGGTGTGGGATAACACCTGGCCGTTTTTCTCTTGAACAAAGGCATAGACAATGTCGTCACTGGATTCTTTTACCTCATCCACCATATTTTTCAGGCGCAGGAAATCCAGGGCCAACATCGGGTCGGCGCAGCGGGCCGCCAGGCTCAGTCCCAGGCTCTGGCCCCGTTTTTTAATTTCGGCCAGCATGGCTCGGGAGGCAATGTTGCTCACCAACAGCGCCGAAAGCAAGGTAAAAACCAGCACCACGGCGGTGATGCCTAATATGATTTTGCTGCGAAACGATAATCTGGTTAAGAACCTCATGATTCTCACCTACTTAGCTTCGGGGCAGTTCCTGCCCCAATGGTAATCCTCCGGTGAGGCGCCTCACGTCTTCAAGGCTTCCCCCCCGATTCCACTACCTTGGCCAGTTGTCGAACGGGGTCAAAGTCCGAGTCTTGAGCGGAGATGACCCCGATAAAGCCGGCTTTTTCCAGAATGGCTTTATGTTCCGGGTTATTGATATTTAAAGCCAACAGGGCCTTTTTGATCTTGGCGACGATGGCCGGGTCCAGCCCGCTGCGGGCGGCATACACCCAGCCCGGATACCAGCGGGAGTAGGCCAGGATGCGAATCTGTTTGAGGTCAATTTTGTCCCCCAGGATTTTCAGGGTGCCCTCCCGGATCATGCCCACATCGTACTTCCCGGAATATACCGCCATGACCACCTTCTCCTGCTTACCTCCCGGCCCCGGTGCGAAGGTAATTTCGGCAAAGTCCTGTTTGCGGAGGCCGTTCTCCAGAACCAAGCTCCAAGGATAGAGGAAGCCCCCCGCGGAGGTGGGGTCCACGGCAATGAGGCGCTTGCCTTTCAGATCTGCCAAAGTCTTGATGTTGGGGTTGTCGGCGCGACAGATGATCTGGCCCCGAAAATTTTCCTTGCCTCGCTCTTCAACAACCCGGGCAAAGGCCCGGGCCCCATAGCGGTCGGCGATCTTCACGTAAATGAAAGGATTGCTGAAGGTGAGATCGATGAGGCCTCGACCCACCATGTGCATATGTTCATCAAAGGTGTCGGGAAAAACCTGGCGGATGGTCAGTCCGGTGGTTTTGGACAAATAGTCGATCACCAGGTGGTGGCGCTCGTAGGAAACCGTATGGGTATACTGGGGGAGATAGGCATAGGTGATGGCATTTTCAGGCCGATACACCGTCACCTCCTCCCGCTTGGACAGGTCGATTTTTTTGACCGGCTCTTCCTCGCCACAGCCAGCCAGAACAAAGATGGCGACCAGGAAGGCAAGCATTAAAAAAGCCACCGTGCGCCTATTTGCCATATTCTTCTTACTCCTTACCTGCCGGGTTGGCTTCAGCCGGCCCTCAGGTGGTGAGACACCAGCTATGAGTCCCCGACTCCCAGCCAAGGAAGACTTGCGGCTGCCTCCCTTCGTCAAGGTATGGTTAATATCTTTTCCACCTGGAGGTCCAGGCTTTTCAACCATTTCCACAAGGTCACCCGGCTTACTCCCAGCAGACGGGCCGCCTCGCCCTTTTTACCGCCGGCTTGTTTGATGGCCTTGACAATCATCTCTTTTTGGTGGATGCCGTTGGGAACTGCAACCTTGGAGTTGGCTTTGGCGGGCTTGGAGATTTTCTGGCTGAGTTGCCGCGGCAAATGCTCCGGCCGGATGGTTCTCTCCTGGCAAAGGACAAAGGCGTATTCCACGGTATTGATTAATTCCCGCACATTCCCGGGCCACTTGTATTCCACGAGTATGTCCAGGGCCTCCTTGCTGATGCCGGTAATGGGCTTGCGGTTTTTCAGACAGGCCCGCTCGATAAAGGCTTCCACCAACAGAGGTACGTCCTCCCGCCGCTCTCTGAGGGGGGGAATATGAATAGGTATGACGTTGATGCGATAATACAGGTCTTCCCGGAAGATACCTGCCGCCATGAGCCGCAGCAGGTCCTGATTGGTGGCGCTGATCACCCGCACATCTACCGGAACGGGCCGATGGTCCCCTACTTTCTCGATAACTTTTTCCTGCAACACCCTAAGCAGCTTGGCCTGGGTGGAGAGAGGCAAATCTCCCACCTCATCCAGAAAAATATCCCCTTGGTGGGCGGCCTCAAAACGTCCCACCCTGGTCCGGTCCGCGCCGGTGAAGGCCCCCTTGACGTGGCCGAAGAGCTCGCTTTCCAGGAGGGATTCATGCAGGGCGGCGCTGTTTACCTTGATAAACGGCCCATTGTGGCGCGGACTGAGGCGGTGGATAGCCCCGGCCACCAGTTCCTTGCCGGTGCCGCTTTCCCCATAAATGATCACCGGCGCCTCTGAGGTTGCGGCGCTGGAGACCAGGGAAAACAGTTGCAACATAATCGGGCTCTTGCCCAGGATGCCGTGGAAGCCGTCCTCCTGGCTGAGTTCCCGCCGCAACCGGGAGATGACCCGCTCTTTGGCCATCACTTCGCTAACATCGGTGAAAGTTTCGATGCCCCCTACCACCTGGCCGCCATTATCCTTTAAAAGAGAAGCATTTTTCAACACATGCACCAGACTGCCATCTTTTCTGGCCAGGGAACACTTGCTGCGCCTGATGGAGCCATTTTGAAAAAGCTCGCAATGCTTTCCCGGCTTCAGAGCATCAAAGCAGGTGTCGGACTTGATGAGGGCGCAGGGTTTACCGATGAGTTCCTGGCGGTGGTAGCCGGTGATATCCTCCATGGCCTGATTTGCCGCCAGGATGACTCCCCGGGGATCAAGCACCACCACCCCTTCCATGATGGTGTTCATCACCTCTTCCCAGAACTGCTTGTTTCCTTCTTGCAGCATTATTCTCCCCCGCGCCATGCGGAAATGTTAACAAGATGTTTATGTTTAATGTTAATGGAATGAGTGTAGCCCATTAACAAATTTTCCGTCAACTAAAAAGATCTCCTAATTTTTTATAATAATTTCAATAATATAAAATTTTCTAAGAAAGTTTCAATCGGCACATATCTTGCATAGCCAATAGATGATAGTTAATTTTTTATCCACTCCTCAAGATAACCGGCCCTAAGCATAAGTCCTTAAAAGGACGGTATTTTATTGTTTTGGCCGAGAAATTATCCCATCGGTCAATGTTAACCTTGTAACCTGACCGGCTGTTTAGCTTAAGGAACCGGAAATTTCCCATTTTTCAGAGCTTGATAAATCTGCACTTATATTTTTAAGGAGGGTTTTATGAGGAAAAAAACGTTTATCATCTTGGGCGTCATGGTAGCCCTGGCCGTGGTGGCCACCCTGACGTTGGCGCACACCGCCCAGGCCGTGTCCGTGGAGCAGGCCATTGCCCAGACTCCCAAGGGGATGGAAAAAGGCCAGCTCAACATGGACGCCCAACCCGGCTTTCTGGGAATCCCCGGCGCCCCCCAACCCTTCTGGTTCTATGGTTTGTTGTGGGCCATCTGGGTGGGCTGGATTTTTTCCACCGTAGGCGCCTTCGGGGGCATCATGGCCGGGGTGGGACACATCACTATTTTTGGCTTGGCCGACTTTGGCCGCGCCTTTAAGAAGACCAGTCCGATGCTCAACAAACTGATCACCGACTCCATTCGCGTTTCGAACCAATGGATGGTGGGTCTCTCGGCTCTGATTTCCTCCACCAATTATTACCGCATGGGAAGGATCGTGCTGCCTCTGGGACTCTTTCTGGCTGGCGGCAGTGTCCTGGGCGCCTTCCTGATTCCGGTGTTAACCGCCGGAAAGATCAAGCTCAGCGCCTACATCGGCTACTTTGGCCTGTGTGTCTTTGCGATTGCCTTCGTACTGTTTTACGATACCACCGAAAAGGGCCAGGCAGGCAAAAAGGCAGCCAAGGCCGCAGCCAAGGCCTTCGAAGAATCGGTGAGAGCGAAGGACCCCGCCGCTACGGGCGTCGAATTGTCCGGCACTAAAATCACTTCCTTTAGCCTAACCCGAGTCACCTTCACCTTCTTTGGGGTGGAGTTTTCCTTTAATCCCCTGTGGCCGATAATCGGCGGCTTCTTCATCGCCGCGCTGGCCGCCTTTCTGGGCATCGGCGGCGGCTTCCTGTACGTGCCCTTCCTCACCAGCGTGGCCGGGTTGCCCATGTACATCGTGGCCGGCACTTCCGCGGTGGCGGTGCTGGTGGGCATGATCATCTCCATCTTCAGCTATATGGTTATTAAGGGCGTGCCCGTCTACTGGCCGCTTATCGGTGCTGAGCTGGTGGGCATTTTTATCGGCTCCATTGTCGGGCCTTACACCTCCAAGTACATTCCGGATATCTGGCTGAAACGCCTGTTCGTTATACTAGCCATTTACGTGGGCTTGCGTTACACGACGAAAGGTTTTCTGGGCTACTCGATAGTTCCGCCCTTTTAAGAAATCATTAAATATTTCCATGACCGGTGGGGCCAGGGAATGTTGGCCCCACCCTCACTCAGGGAACGACCTATGGAAATGCCTGCATTTTTCAGGATGCTGGACCCCTTCCTGATCTGGTTCTACCGGATCACGGGATATGCCTGGGTGGACTTTTTCCTGGGCACCTTGGTGCTGGCTTTATTTGCTGTCATCTTGGGTGAATTTACCATTTCTTTGGCCTTCCTGGCCGTCAAGAAGCACATCGACCAGAACACTGAGGATACCGTCAGGTATCAAAATTTGTCAGTAGATGCCATAGCCGCCAAGGACAAGCAGGCCTATTCAGCAGCCAATAAACTGGCGAATGAAGCCTTTGGCAAGTCTTTCTTTCACCAGATCGCCCTATCGGCTGCCTTTTTATGGCCTATTCCCTTCGCCCTGGCTTGGATGCAATACCGCTTTTTGGAAGTGGACTTCCCCATTCCATTCACCGGTTATTCTGTGGGCTACATCGCGGTGTTTTTACCGGTCTATGTGGCGGCCTATTATCTTTTCAAACGAGTTAAATACAGGTTACCTTTTTTCCGACGGATGAAGGTTATCCTTGATTCCTATGAAAATCAGGCCAAGGAAATGAAAACCTTCGCCGATCTCGAAACCAGGCCCGGGAAACCGGCCGATGCTCCATGATACTTATGCCGTGGCGCATTGCCTGTTCAAATGAATGAAAGGGCAATTTTTGACTTTTCCTCCGGTAAGAAAAGATAAGTGGAACCTCAAAGCGCGCCAAAAACGGCTGGAAAAATTCCGGTGTTCCCTGGACCTATGATTTGGATATCAACCTCATGTATCTTCCCTAGGGGAAACCTAAAACAAAGTCTCAAGGGAAATAAAAAGTAAAGCCGGCATCTCCCCACCGGAGGAACGCCGGCAGCCGGGTTTGAAAGGAGGTTAATTGTGGCCAACATTCTGCTTTTTGCAGATAGTGCGGAATTAGGAGAGGTCCTGGGCAAGAAGGGGCACAAACTTTTCAGCTTCACGGCCAAAGAGTCGGCCCTGGACTGCGCCCGCTCCCAGAAACTGGACCTGGCCCTGGTGGAAGCTGACCAAGCCGCCGGCATGGAAGTGATGCAAGAGCTGCGGCAGCTCAACCCGGACCTGCGCCTGATGACGGTGACCGGTTCACCCAGTTTGCCCAGCCTGCGCCAAGCCCTCAGTCTTGGAGTCCAGGAAATCCTGTTCACTCCCCTGGACCAAGAAGAACTGGAGGCCAAGGTTACCAAGGTGGCCAAAGCCACCAAACGCAACCTGAAAGATCCCCTGGTTCTTTAAGCGCTCAGACCTGCTGAGAACTTGGTAGAAAGGAGAGGCGTAATGGCAGATATCAAAAAACTGCACCTGGCAAGATCGCAGATCTATAATTTCCTGTCCACTTTACTGCGGGACGAAATCTCCCAGGAATTATTCGATAAACTCCGGGGGACGGAGTTCCGCCAAGCCCTCAAAGACATGGTCGAACGCTGTTCCCTGGCTGACCTCAAGACCGCCGGGGGAAAACTGCTGGCCGCCCTGGAGCAGACAGGCCCCCAGGATTGGCCGGCTTGGCGATACGAATATGCCGACATTTTTCTCAATGCCGGGCCCAACCCGGCCTTTCCGTATGCTTCCTGCTATCTCACCCGCCAGCCGTTGGTAATGGGTGCGGTGCCGGAGGTGCGCAAATTTTACCGCCAGGCCGAGGTCCACAAGTCTCCTGCTTATCCCGACTTGGACGATCACCTGGCCGTGGAACTGGAATTTATGCGTCACCTGGCGGATAGTATCGCGGCTGCCGGTGACGGCGCCCCGGAGTCGATTAAACTCCTGGACACTTTCCGTCGGGATCACCTGATGGGTTGGGCCCCGGAGTTCTGCGCCGTTCTGGACCACAGCGCCCAGAGCCCCTTCTATAAAGCCCTGGCGGAGGTCATCCTGGTGACCCTTTTCCAGGATCGGGCCCAGGCCTTGGCACCGGAGGCCAGCCGGGAGGAAGCCTTTGACCAGCTGGCCCAAGCTCTCGGCGTCCTGAACTTGAACCAAGACCTCTTTACCCTGACCCCGGGTCTTGTCCCCGAGGAACCCGACAAGACGGTGCTCACCCATTGCTACCATTGCAATGCCCAGTGCGGCGTGACGGTAAAGGTGAAAGACGGCATTATTACCGGCATCAGCGGCCTGGATGGGGATATCCGCAGCTTGGGGCGCCTCTGTCCCAAAGGGGGCTCCGCCCAATACATCACTTACAGCGCCTACCGGCTGAAAGCCCCGTTGATTCGGGAAGACGGCCGGTTCCGCAAAGCCACCTGGGAAGAAGCCCTGGATCGTGTGGGCGAGGCCTTGAAGACCCTGGAGTCCGACAAAGTGGTTTTCCTCCGGGGCAACGACTTCAATAACTGGCTCACCGAAGGCATCTTCAAAGCGTATGGAGCCCACATGGTAACCCATCGCACCATGTGCGACAACCCCATGCGGATGGCCAACGAGCACAATCTGAACGACAAGCGCCCCTGGATTGATTATCGGGAGAGCGATTATATCCTTAACTTCGGCCACAACGAATTCGCCTGCGGGCAGTCTATGCGAAAGCATAAATATCTCAGGGACGCCCTGTCTCGAGGGGCCAAGATGGTGGTGGTGGACCCCAGGCGCTGCGAGACGGCGGCGGCCGCCACCGAATGGATTGCCATCAAACCGGGCACGGACGGCGCCCTGGCCATGGCCATCTGTTATGTCCTGGTGAAAAACGGCCTGTATAATAAAGAATTTGTCGACAACTGGACTTATGGCTTCGAGGATTTCCGGCGGCGGCTCCTGGGAGAAGAAGATGGCGTGGCCCGCACCCCGGAATGGGCGGAAAAAATCTGTGAGGTACCCGCGGTCACCATCGAAAGGTTGGCCCGCGAATTGGCCCAATCAGAGCATCCCACCGTGGTTTCCTGGACCGGAGTGGCCCAAAGCCCCAACTCCTTTTACGGCTCCATGGCGGTGTGGGCCATCAACGGGTTGATGGGCACCTTTGACGCCCCCGGGGGCCCCAGCCTGCCCTTCAAGCGGAAACTGAAAAGCGCCTGGGCTGCAGGCCAGGAAAAGCCACCGGAGAAAAAGCTGGAAAAAATGCACAAAATGAAGATGTGGGCTGGCTTTGTTAATGCCTATTTTCCGCAAGCGGTGGCTGAAGGACGCATAGAAGCGTTGATCAATTACTGGGGCTGTCCGATTCTTTCCTGGACCAATTGCCAGGCCACAGAAGAGGCTATTCAAAAACTCAAGTTCGTGGCCACCCTCGACGCCTTCATGTGCAACACCGCGGTTAACTCCCACGTGGTCTTACCCGGCGTGTCCACCAAGGAGATGAGCCGGGTTTATTCCGAATGGGGCTTTGACGCCGCCGTTTGCATTACCCAAAAGTCCATTGAGCCCCTGTTCGACAGCCGCCCGGATTTCTACACCTTCACGGAGATCGGCAAGCGCTTGGGATTGGGGCAATATCTCCCGTGGCAAAGTGATGAGGAAGCCATGGCCAATCAGCTGGCCGGTACCCCCTGGAGCCTGGAAGAGCTGAAAGCCAAGGGTTATTTGGTCACCGATCCGGCCGAATACCAGAAGTACCAGAAATGGGAGAGTCTGAATTGTCCGGAAGGATATGGCTCCTCGGGTAAGACCAAGACCGGGAAATACAACTTCAAGAACCCGGTGGCGGAAGACAAGAGCATCGATCCGCTGCCCGATTATAAAGATCCTTACCTTGACTGGCCGGACCTCAAACCTGATGCTGACTATCCCTTGGTGGCGGGCAATTTCCGTTTTGCCGAGCATGAGCACAGCAGCACTCAGAACAATTTTTTCCTTATGTCCCAGGTGGGCAAAAATCCCATATGGATCAATTACCTGGATGCCAAGGCCCGAGGTATCAAGAACGGCGACCAAGTGATGGTAAAATCTCCCTGGGGCCAAATCACCACTGAGGCTTTTGTAACCTGGCATATCCGCCAGGGAGTGACCGCTATGGGTGGTGGTTTCGGCCACATCCGGGGTCTGGAAGCCGACCCCAAATACCCGCAGATGGGCGGCACCAAGGGTGTGGGGGCTTTGCTGCCCCCCAATGTTTCGGATAATTATGCCGGTACTTCGCCTTTGAAACTGATCAAAGTTCAGATTGCCAAGGCCGCCTGAAAAATGCTGGCGGGCCGACGTACTGGTTGACGTGATTACACCACTATTTACAGAATGCCATAACCTTCCCTCTCCACTTTTACAGGGAGAGGGAAAGGGTGAAGGTGAGAGGCACATATTTTCTGTTTCATTTACCTCTCACCTTCTCCCTCTTCTCCTGCGGTCGGGTGGAGAAGACGTTAGCTAGATTTTCACGTGGAGCGGCATCCACCGCTTTCAATAGTGCATGAGAAAGAAAAT
>JARRKO010000045.1:0-20500 GCA_037388025.1 Syntrophobacterales bacterium | reverse complement strand
TTTCAGTTTTTTCAGGCCGTTAACAGCCGTTCTGAATTCCAATCCATTTTCCGCCTTAATCCCTTTACCAATCCCCTCCTGGTCTATGCCCTGCTCGCCTCCACCTTTGCGCAACTGGCTGTGATTTATGCGCCGCCGCTCCAGTGGGTTTTCCGCACCGTGCCACTCACCCCCTTTGAGTGGGTGCTGGTCATAGGGATATCCTCGAGCGTCATTCTGGTGGTGGAGATGGATAAGTGGCTAAGGAGGTGGTTCGGACACCGGCAAGGCTATGTTTTTACAAGGTTAATTGAGTAGCATGAGATATTACACATCCAAGCTCCTCCCGAAACGGGAAGTAGGCCTTAAAATTATCTATGCCTCATAAACCAGCCCTTGCTGCGATCACTTGCCAGATCCTTCACTTATCAATGAGCCTGGAAGAATTGCAGAGATGATTTGGGTATCGAAAGTTCTACAAAGATATCGCGGGGCTAGAGGAACCCCTTTCTCCACCTGCCGCAATCGCACACTCCCCCTCCAGAGGGGGGCTTGAATGGGTTAACACCGCCGCTGTAAGATTCATGAATCAATTCGTTGTGACACGATGCCAATAGAGGAAACTATCTTTTTTCTTGACAAATATAACCATTGGTAATATTATCTTAGGCATGACAGGGGAAGACCTAAAACAATGGCGACGTAAGTGGAGGATCACCCAAAGCGAGCTTGCCAGATTGCTAGGGACCTATCAGGTTACATTAAGCCGGTGGGAGACAGGGTCTAGGGGCATCCCGTTCCTTTTGCCTTTGGCCTTGGAAGCCCTGGAACTCCGAATGGGAAATGGAGGTAAGAATGGCTACTATTAGAAAACGAACCAATAAAAAGGGGATCACATGGCAGATTGACTATTACGATCCCCAGGGAAAACGGGTGATGAAGTGTTTCCCCCTCAAGAAGGATGCTGAGGCCTATTTGGGAAAGGTTCAGGCAGCCAAAAGAGAGGGGCGCTATCATGACGTGTTTGATGTGAAAAGGGAAACCCAGCTTACGTTCAATGACTTGGCCCAAAAGTATGTGGAAAACTTTGGGAACCAAAGAGCCTTTAAGACCAGTAAACGGTATCTTCTGGATGTGGTAGCAGGATATTTCGGTACACTCCGGCTCTCACAGATCACCTACCTGGACTTGGAAACCTATCGTAACCGGCGCAAGGCAACCCCAGCGAGAGGCAACAAGCCCCGTACAGATGCCAGCGTGAACCGGGAAATGGCCCTTCTGTCTCACATGTTGGGGAAGGGGGTTGAATGGGGGATGTTGGAGACTTCGCCCTTCAAAAAGGGCAAGCGGCTAATGTTCAAGGAAAATAATCATAGGCTGAGGTTTCTCTCAGAACCGGAAATTGAAGCACTGCTAAAAGCCTGCACTCCCCACTTGCGACCAATTATAGAAACGGCCCTGTTGTCCGGCATGCGGAGGGGAGAGCTCCTTTCTTTGAAATGGGAGCAAATCCGGAATGGCTTCATTTACCTGACGGAAACAAAAAGCGGGAAGGCCCGTCAGATTCCCATCAATGTCCGGTTGGCGGAGGTTTTCAAGGAAGTGCGGCGGAAGAATCACCTAAAATCTGAATATGTATTTTGCGATTCCCAGGGTAGACGGTTTTATGAGGTGAAGCGGTCGTTTACCTCAGCTTGCCGGCGAGCCGGGGTTGAGGATTTTCGGTTTCACGATTTGCGGCATACCTTCGCCTCCCGGCTGGTGATGCGGGGAGCCTCGTTAAGGGCCGTTCAGGAGCTTCTTGGGCATGCAGACTTGAAGATGACCATGCGCTATGCCCACCTTTCTCAGGAGCACTTAAGAGATTCGGTAAACCTGCTGAATGACCTCCCCTGTGGTAAAGAAATGGTAAATATTTGCCCCAAAGAAAACGGGGCTGACGCCCGCCTGAACGCCAACCCCTCATAACTCTTAGCAAATTTTGGTGGAGCTGAGGGGAGTTGAACCCCTGACCTCTTGAATGCCATTCAAGCGCTCTTCCAACTGAGCTACAGCCCCGCTGTGCAGTCTAGTTTGTAACTGACGAAGATTTGCCTGTCAAGTCCCTCCCTGGTAAATTTCCCGAAAAACCAGGAGTTACCCCTAAAACCCCGAGGAGGTTTGTGTTGGCCTTATCGGGCCAAAGACAAAAAAAGTTTATTAGGGGAGCAAAAGGGTGTAAGAGATTAAGATGACCAACGGGAGGGATGGCAGCGAAACCCGACCCTGGCGGGTGCTGCAGCTCATTTACAGCCTGCCGGTGGGCGGAGCCGAGGACCTGATGGCGGCCATGGTCACCGGCCTTGACGCCAGGCGCTTTGAGGTGCAGGCGGCCACCATCGGTCCTCCGGGGGTGGTGGGCCAGGAACTCCTCCGGGCCGGTTATTTGGTGCGCAGTCTGGGCCTGGACCTCAAACGCAGCCCCGTTGTCCGGCTGGTGTCGCAGCTCCGCGGCCTGCTCCGGGAGGTCAACCCGGATATCCTCCATACCCACCTTTATCATCCCAATCTCTACGGTCGCCTGGCCTCTCTGGGGCTGGGGCTTCAAGGGGTGGTGGCCTCGGTGCACAACTCCTACACCCGGGTAAAACTCCACCGGTGCCTGTGGAATTTTTTCCTAAGCGGCATAACCGATAAGGTGCTGGTCAGCAGCCCCCAAGTATGGCAGGATGTACACACCTGGGATCGGGTGCCGGCCGGCAAGCTGGAGGTTTTCCCCTATGGCATCAGGCTGGCTGACCTGGAGATCTCCCTGGACCCCGCGGCAATCAAGGCCGAACTGGGCATTTCCGGCTTCGTTGTGGGGGTGGTGGGCCGTCTGGAGGAGCAAAAGGGGCATCGCTATCTGTTGGCGGCCTTGCCGGAGATTATTCAGGAAATCCCCGATCTTACGGTGCTGCTGGTGGGGGAAGGCAAGGAAGGTGACGCCCTCCGGCACCTGGTTCAGGAACTGGGGCTGGGTTCCAGGGTGCATTTTCTGGGGACCCGGCGGGATTTGCCTCGGC
Source organism: Syntrophobacterales bacterium (assembly GCA_037388025.1). GTDB lineage: Bacteria > Desulfobacterota > Desulfobaccia > Desulfobaccales > 0-14-0-80-60-11 > JBGSLA01. The sequence continues at coordinate 17,477 of JARRKO010000045.1, read as the reverse complement.
TTTTTCAGGCCATGGACCTGGTTGTCCAACCTTCCCTGTGGGAGGGGCTGCCCCTCACCCTCCTGATGGCCATGGGGACCGGGCTGCCGGTGGTGGGTACCCGGGTCAGCGGCATCACCGAGGTCGTCGAGGACGGCAAAAACGGCAGGCTCGTAGCCCCCGGCGACAGTCAGGCTTTAGCTCAGGCCATATTAGAGCTATACCGCCGGCCCGAGCTCCGCCGGCGCTTGGGGGACACGGCCTGCCGGGCCGTGGCCGAGAAGCATTCCCAGGAGGCCATGCTGCGCCGCCTGGAGCAGATCTACCTGAAAATTCTCGAAAAGAAGAAATCTGGCTGATGACCGGATCACCGCGTTCCTACACCATTTTGCACACCGAATCTTCCCTGGGCTGGGGCGGCCAGGAACACCGGACTTTTGCCGAGATTCGCCTTCTGCGGGAGCGCGGCCATCGCCTCCTGTTGGCCGGCGACCCCCGGGGCGAGCTCTACCGCCGGTCAGTGGGGGAAGATTTTGTCACCTTTCCCCTGGAATTCGGCGGGACGCGGACTTGGGGGGCCTGGCTCGCCTTGCGGCGACTTCTTCAGCAAGAGCGGGTGGATATCCTGAATACCCACAGTTCTCTGGACTCCTGGGTGGGGTTTTTGGCCTGGTTGACCATAAAAAACCGCCCCACCCTGGTGCGCACCCGCCACCTGTCCACCCCGGTGGCGACAAACTGGCCCACCCGCCGTCTCTACCGGGCCCCTGCCGCGGTGATCACCACCAGCCGGGACATCTCGGAGCTTTTGCATCAGCGCCTGGGAGTGCCCAGACAGCGCCTTCATGCCATTCCCACCGGGGTCTCCCTGACAGACTTTACCCCCCGGCCCCCTGACTCGAACCTGGCCGCCGGTCTGGGGCTACCTCCCGGGGCCTTTATCTTCGGCACGGTTTCGGTGTTGCGCTCCTGGAAAGGCCACCTTTATCTACTGGAGGCCTTGAAATATCTCCTGGAAGAAGGCCTGTCTGCGGTCCTCATCATTGTCGGGGAGGGCCCCTACCGCCCGGTCATTGAGGAGAAGGTGCAAGGGTTGGACCTGGCCGAACAGGTGCGCCTGGTGGGCCATCAGGAGTGGATACCGGACTGGCTCGCCCTCATGGACGATTTTGTCCTGGCCTCCTATGCTCACGAGGGGGTGCCCCAGGCCCTCCTCCAGGCCCTGGCCATGGGCAAGCCGGTGGTGGCCACCCGCACCGGAGGCATTCCCGAAGTTATTATCCCTGAAGAAACCGGCCTGTTGGCGTCCCCCCGGGACTCCCGGGCCCTGGCCCGGGCCATGTCCCGGTTGGCGCGGGACGCGTCTTTGCGGGAACGATTCAGCCAGCAGGGGCCGCAGGTGGCCTCCCTCTTTTCCCTGGACCGCATGGCCGACGCCCTGGAAGCTTTATATGCCGAGATTATGCCGGCTGGTCCGCTCCCAGCCTCCTCTCCCCAGGTCTCCCCTTCAAAAGGCGCCTCATGAACGATTTGTCCTATTTTTCCGATTCCCGGGTCCTCATCACCGGCGGCGCCGGAATGATCGGCAGCACCATCGCCCGCCTCCTCGTAGAGCAGGGAGCCGAAGTCACCGTGGTGGACGCCCTGTTGCCGGCCTTCGGCGGTAACCGCTTTAATTTGCAGGATATTTTTGACAGGATTGTCTTCGTTAAGGGTGATATCCGGAATCTGGCGCGGGTGAAGGAATGGGTGGACGGGGCTGACTATGTGTTCAGCCTGGCCGCCCAGGTGAGCTATGTGGACAGCAACCACGACCCCCTTCTGGATCTGGACATCAACTGCCGGGGGCATATCAATCTGCTGTTGGCCCTGAGCCAGATCAACCGACGGGCCAAAGTGGTTTTTACCAGCTCCCGCTTCGTTTACGGCAGCATCGACTATAATCCGGTGGATGAGAGCCATCCCTTTAACTGCCTGAGCATTTACGGCATCCATAAGCTCGCCGGGGAAAAATACTACCGCTTCTATCACGACGCCCACGGCCTGGATACGGTCAGCCTGCGCATCGCCAACCCCTACGGGCCCCGCCAGCAGATGAAGCACAGCAAATACGGCATCGTCAACTGGTTCATCCGCCTGGCCCTGGAAGGCAAACCCCTGACCGTCTTTGGGGAGGGCCGACAAAAGCGGGATTATATTTTTGTGGAAGATGTGGCCGAGGGGATTCTAAACGTTGCGCTGACCCCGGGGACCGCCGGGCAGGTCTACAACCTGGGCACGGGTGTGGGCACTCCCTTCATCGACATGGTGCGCCTGGTGGGGGAGACCATCCCGGGCACCGACATTCAGCACCTGCCCTGGCCCCAGGATCGTTATTTCGTGGAAACCGGGGATTTTATTGCGGATATCACCAAACTCCAGGAAGCCACGGGCTGGGCCCCACGGATCAGTCTCCGGGAAGGCATTGAGAAAACCGTGGACTACTATCGGCAGCACTGGAAAAGATACTGGTAACCAGACTTAATATGAGGCTGCCTGGAAAAATTTAAGAGGGCGGCCTGAGGCCGCCGCTTGGCGTGCACGGCCATGTCGAAAATATCTAACCTTTTTACAGAAACCCTGGCCGTGTTATGGTACCGCCTGGACCGGCGGCACCGGGAAATTGTCCGGCGCAACCTGGCCTTTGCCTACGGCGAGGACCTGTCTCCGACAGACCGGGAGCGCCTGGCTCGGGCAGTTTTCCTGAGTTACGTGCGCTTCGCCTGGGAGATGGTGATTCTGCTCCTGGCCCCCCTTTCCTACCTAAAAAAACAAGTAGTTATCCTGGGGGAACAGAATTATATCGAAGCCTTGAAAAAGGGGCGGGGCCTGGTGGCCGTGGCGGCCCACACCGGCAATTGGGAATACACCGTCATGGGTTATGGCCTGCAGTACCGGCGGGTGGCGGTGGTGGCCCGGGAGCTGGACCACCCCCTGGGGCGGCTCCTGGCCCGGTTCCTGCGGGAGCGGGGCGGCAATTGGATGGTCAACAAGCAACGGGGACTGAAAGACATCCTCTACCACCTGAACAAAAATCGGGTGGTGGGCATTGTTATCGATCAGAACACCTCGGACCAAGAGGGGGTGCTGGTGGATTTCTTCGGCAAGCCGGCCCGCACCACGCCGGTGGCCGCTCTTTTGGCCCGGCGGGGGGTGCCGGTGCTGCCCAGCCTGTCACGCCGCCTGCCGGACGGCCGTCACCTCATGGTGTTCTTTCCGGAGCTGCCTTACGAAAAAACCGTAGACGCCGAAACTGACCTCCGCCGGCATCTTACTTTACAAAATCAGGTGATTGAAGCCTGGGTCCGGCAAGAACCCAGCCAGTGGCTCTGGCTCCACCGGCGCTGGAAAAACCAGTTTCCCGAGCTTTATAGAGACTTATGAATAGAAGCTCTTTGGGGGGAGGGCCAGGGACCTGAGGTCCCTGCCCTCCCCCCAAGGGGCAGGGGTCCGCCGACCCCTGGCCCCCTCCCTCAAAATGATTTTCTCAGAGTTCTTTCAATAGGGGGATATGTTATGGAAAAACCGGCAGCGGAATTTTTAGAGAAACTCAAAAAGCAGGCCGGAAATCAGAAAATTGCTCAGCATTTGGGGATTGACTTGGAGGAAGTGTCACCCGGTTATGCCCGGGCCGCCATGGTGTGCCGGGAGGAGATGGGCAACATTTTAGGAATGGTGCACGGCACGGCGCTGTTCGCCCTGATGGACGAGGTCTTTCAGGCCGCGGTCAACTCCCACGGCACTGCGGCCGTGGCCCTCAACTTGAGTCTGACTTTTCACCAGGCCCCCAAGTTTGGGGAGCGCCTCACGGCCACGGGCCGGGAGGTTCACACCAGCCGACGCCTGGCCACCTGCCTCATCGAAGTGACCGGCGGTGATGGCCGCCGCATCGGTTCCTGCCAGGCTCTGGCCTATCGAAAGGGTACGGAAATAGAATTTTAAGGGAGGGGTTCAGGGGCTGCGTTACCTCCGGCCCCTTCCCTGGAAATCTTACATTGTCCTCATCTGTCGTACCTCATCCACTTTGGTGCGGAGGCGGCGCACCAGGTCGGCGTAGGAAGATTGGCTGATCACCCGGGTAAACTGGGAGCGATAGTTGCTCACCAGGCTCACCCCTTCGATGACCACATCATAGACCACCCACCTGGAATTATTCAGAAGGCGATAATTTATGGGGATGCGGTCATTGTGGCGCACCAGCAGGGTGCGCACTTCGGCCCGGTTGCCGTCCACTCGTTCACCCACATAATCCACCTTCTCTCCGGAATACTTCATCAATTTATCGGAATAGGATGCTTCCAGGAGTTCGGAGAAAAGGTTCACAAATTCCCGGCGTTGGGTGGGGCTAAGTTTGTGCCAATTGGGGAGAGTGCGTTTGGCCATTTCCTCATAGTCAAAGCGGCGGTCCACCGTTTGTTTAACCGATTGACGCCGCTGCGACTTGGGAGCCGATGATTGAAGGATCCGGATAACCTGATCCACCGTGCTTTTCACCGCCTCGGTGGGGGGGCCGGCCAGGGCCGGGGCAGCCATGCCTGCCAGGCTAATTATCAAAGATAAGGTCATGACCTTACAGATCAGGCCACGCATGGTCCACTCCTTTCAAGAAGGATCTAGGAAAGACAATCTTCATTCAGGATGACAAGACCACCTTTGCAATGCATTTTTGCCGGAAACAGAAAACTGGAAACCGAAAACCGCCCCTACACCTTGCCGTGGATGTACTGGGAGATGATCTCTTCCCACTCCATGGCTGATTCCGTGTCCTGAATCTTGCCTCCGGGAGGAATGGTTTTCTTGGCATAGCCCGGGGACAATTTGATGTATTTATCGCCGATAATACCCTTGGTGCGGATGGAGGCAATGGCGTCTTCCTTCAGGACTATATTAGGATTGATACTCAACTCGAGTTTGGCCCGGTTGTCGGGAGTCACCGCAATGCTCTCCACCCGACCCACGTCGACCCCGGCCACTTCCACGGCAGCACCCGTTTTCAGTCCCGAGATGTTGTCGAAACTGGCGGACACCTGGTAGCCTTTGCCAAAAACCTCCATTTTGCCGAGGTGCACGGCTAAGTAAATGAGGCAGGCCAGGCCGATGAGTACAAAGATACCGACACTCATTTCCACTTTTCCCTTACTCATTCTGCTTACGCCTCCAAAAAGTCAGGTTCTCCCCGAAGAAAGGCCTGCACCAATGTGTCGGGGCAGGCTTGAATTTCCGCCGGGGTGCCGTGAGCAATGATCCGGCCCTTATGCATCATAGCCACGAAATCGGCCACCTGGAAGACCTCGGGAATATCGTGGCTCACCATAAGGGCGGTATAGCCGCTATCGCTATGGGTCTTTTTGATCAGGTGGAACACGGTGTTGCACATAGGGGGGTCCAGGCCGGTGACCGGTTCGTCGAACAGGATGATCTCCGGCTCTTGAATCATGGCCCGGGCCAAGGCCACCCGTTTTTTCATACCCCCGCTCAGTTCGGCGGGATATTTGGTTTCCACTTCCTGGGAAAGGTTCATCTGTTCCAGCCGCAGCCGCACCCGATCGGCGATCTCCGTTTCGGACAGCCGGGTCTTTTCCCGCAGAGGAAAGGCGATATTTTCATAGACATTCAGGGAATCGAACAGGGCCCCGCCCTGGAAGAGCACGGAAAGCCTGAGCTTGAACTCCCGTAAGCGGCGGCCCCGCAGCCGGTGCACGTCCTGGCCGTCCACCAGCACCCGGCCGGAATCGGGACTGAGGAGGCCGACGATATGCTTCAAGAGCACACTTTTCCCCACTCCGCTCTTGCCGATGACCACGGAAATTTGCCCCTCGGGGATCGTCAGGGTGATGTGATCCAACACCAATTGCCCGTTAAAGGACTTGCACAAATCGATGATCTCGATCATTTTTAGTTAATCCCATCAATTTGCCCTCAGCGATGAGCCGCTCAAATATGGCCGTGTTGAATGACCATGGAAAGGCCCCCAGGCCCCATTCCGGCCCGGTTTCAAATTCCTCCAGGGTAACCCACCACACGGGGATTTTACCAGGAACCAGGCTCTCCACCAAGAGCTTCTTATCCTCGGGAGACAGATTGTTTAAATTCTCGCGCCGCAAATAATATCTGGAATTTTCCCATTCCCAACGAAAACTTACCCTTGCAAGGTTTCATCCATGCCAATTGGGATGGCACTTCATCCATTGATCCAGGGTGTCTGGCAACCACGGTTCAAGCCCCTGGGCCAGATAGAAAGTTGGGAAGAGCAGGTTGTGGGCTGGAGTGAGCACCCCCTCTTTCTGTGCAGTTTGCGCCAGGAGGGTAGACGGATAAATCCTTATCCCCATGGTTATCTTCATTGATTCCAGATTTAACGCTTCAGCAAACGATAAGCTCTCCAGAACCGTTTCTTTGCTCTCCCCGGGGCCGCCGAGCAGAAGGAAGCCCATGCGGTTGATCTGGTATTTTTGCAATAACTGGGCAATATGCTGAACTTCCTCAGGCAGGAATTTTTTATTCAAATATCCTAAGATCTTTGGTGAACCACTTTCAAAACCCAGAGCAACCTCAACGCATCCAGCTCGTGCCATCTTCTCGATAAGCTCCTCGTCTAGACCCCGAGGATAAAGGATGCAACGCCACCTGATCTCCAGCTTGCTGGCAATAAGATGATCACAGAGTTCTTTGGCATACCTGGGAGGTAGGTTGAAGGTGTTGTCCACGAAGTAAAAATGGGAGAATCCAGCCTCAAAGAATCCAGAAATTGCTTTTACCACCAAGGGAATGGAGCGCTTGCGAATGATCCTCCCCTCGATAGCCGGCGTTGAGCAGTAGCTGCACCGCATGGGGCATCCCCGCCGGGTTTGCAGGGGAACCCAGATCGGTTGACCATTTACTATGGGTGGACAAGAAAGCTGGCCAGGAACGGGCAAGGGGAATTCATCGAGCTTTTTTATCAACTCACGTCTTCGCTTGGGTCTTTTACCGGGGAGGAAGAGGCCGGGGATCTCAGTAATGTCGCCCTTTTGCTGGAGACTTTCCAGAAGTCTTACCAAGGCCTGTTCTCCTTCTCCCTGAATTCCCATGTCTGCGCCCAGGTAATCGAGGACACCTTGGGGAAAGATGGTATAGCCGGCTCCTCCTAAGACAATAGGGGCAGAAGAAAGGGTGCGGCAGTAGCTTACTACTTCTTTTACAGGCTCTAGGAGAAACCTGGGGTTCTCCCTGCTTTGATCATCGATATTTCTTACTGATATACCGATTAATTCCGGATGAAAGTCTTGGATCGCCTCCTCGATCAGTTCCTGGTTGTTACCATGAAGCATCAAGTTTAACAGCTTGACTTCATGCCCTGCCTTTTGGGTGGCCGCAGCAACACTCACCAGACCCATGGGTAAGACGGGCATATTGATCTGTTCAGTATTACTTGAAATCAACAGCACTCTCATAGACTTCATCCGTTGCTGCTGCCCCTCTAATTTTTGGTGCATCAGCTCGATGCTAATATCTAAAATATATCATAATTTTATGAGGAATTTCGATAAGTTTCTGGCATGAGAAGCTAGCTAGCCAAGCTGATTTATTTACTCAAACGCGAGTTTATGCAAAGCTAAGCAGAGTCATTAATCACTGAGGTACCCGTTGACCGATCGAAGGGTCTATGATTGATTAATGAAGTAGCAAGGTAAGGTCCAAATCGCTAAAGGAGCAGCGGTTATTAACTTCTAAGAAGGGAAGAGAAGTATGTTTAAGGAAGAACGGGACGAAAGCCAATTTACCTGGAGCATGCTGGGCGATATCGAAGAAGGCCGCCCGAACCTCGGCCCCATGGTGCACGTGGCCGTGTACCGCCTGATGCAGTTTACTTTGCGCGACGTCCTCATCCGGGATTTCGGGGTCGAGGAAGCTGACCGGGTCTTCTTCGAGGCCGGTAAAAAGGCCGGTGAAGAATACTGCCACAATATGCTCACCCAAAAGGATGATTTGACCAGCTTCTTTGCCGATATTCAGCGCACCATGAGGGAACTTGGCATCGGCATCTTTCGCGTCGAATCGGCCGATCATGAGAAAGGCACTTTCGTCGTCACGGTGGCTGAAGACCTTGATTGTTCGGGCATTCCTGTGTGCTCCGAGGAGGTCTGCATCTATGACGAGGGATTTATTGCTGGTCTGCTGCTCGCCTATACCGGAAAGGACTTCCACGTCAAGGAAGTGGACTGCTGGGGTTCAGGGGGTCGGGTCTGTCGTTTTACCGTCGTCCCCAAATGAGGCGGCCAGATGATTTCGGTCGAAGAAGAACTCATTGACCAGATAACGGCAACGTTTCATTATCTGCGCACCGGGAAAGTTCCTCCGCCCATTCCCATTCCGGAGAACCTGCCGGACAACGAGATCCGGCAGCTTATTACCTATGTGAATCGCTTCCTCATCGAGTTTGCCACCTATGCCGAGGCTATGGAGCAAATAGCCCAGGGTGAGTTGGATACTCGTCCCATACTCGGCCGCATGGCCGTGGCCCATGCCTTCAAGGCCCTGCAGTCAAACTTGCGGCATCTCACCTGGAAGACCCAACAAGTCGCCGCAGGAGATTTAGAGCAGCAAGTTGATTTTATGGGGGACTTCTCCACCGCCTTCAACAGCATGACACAGCAGCTCAAGGATTCCCGGGAGCAACTCCTCAACCTGAACAAGGAGCTCGAGCTTCGCAACCGGTTCATCCGGGAGACCTTCGGCCGCTATACCAGCGACGACATTGTGGGAGTACTGCTTGATATGCCCGAAGGCCTGAAAATCGGCGGTGAAAAGCGCGAGCTCACCTTGCTCATGTCTGACCTGCGCGGCTTCACCGCCCTGGCCGAGCGCCTGGAGCCTACCGTGGTGGTGGCCTTGTTGAACTATTACCTGTCAGCCATGATTGAGATCATCCAACAACAGGGGGGCACTATTGATGAGATCATCGGGGACGCCATCTTCGTGCTCTTCGGCGCTCCCCTGGCTATGCCGGACTCGGCCCTGCGGGCGGTCCTCTGCGCCCTTAACATGCAGCAGGCGATGCTCGGGGTCAACGAACATAACCGTAAGCAGGGTTGGCCTGAAATCGAGATGGGGATCGCGCTGCACACCGGGGAGGTAGTGGTGGGCAACATTGGCTCCATCAAACGTTCCAAGTACGGGGTTGTAGGACAGGCGGTCAACCTGACGGCTCGTATCGAAAGTTACACCGTGGGAGGGCAGGTGCTCGTCTCCCCCAGCCTGTTGCAGGCTGTTGGCCAGGGCCTTGTTCTGGGTGAGGTAGTCAAGGTTCACGCCAAGGGTATGCGGGAGGCCCTCGAATGTCAGGAATTGCAGGGTCACGAAGATCATCCGGAGCTTTTGCTTGAGGAGGAAGAAACAAATTGGGCCACTCTGGCCGAGCCGTTGCCTTTTTCTTATGCAAAGCTGACCGGTAAGCATCTCGACGAACAGACGGTGCCCGGGACCTTGGTCAGCCTGTCCCACCGGCGTGCGGTTGTCGAGCTAACCGTCCCGTTACCACCGCGCACGAACATCATGCTTCGATTGGTAGCGGAAGACGGCGGGGATGCATTTCCGGAAGTGTACGCCAAAGTTTTGCACCCCATCGACGACTCAGGCAAGCGCTATCTCATCCACTTCACCTTGCTTCCGCCGGGCATAAAGGGGTTGCTGGAGAAGCTTAAGGACAAAAAATGAGCCGGTAAGAAAAAAGAAGACATAGTCCTGGGGCTTTTCAGGCTGGGCATTCCCGAACTTTGTTGGTTGGTAGCTGCGGCCATTATGAATTCTGGGATAAACTGAGGGCCCTTTTAATCTAGGAGGCCAAAGCACGGATTTAGTCAACATGCCCCTGTTGACTATCGGTCAGGCTGGTCCAGGGGTGACACCAGGAAAATACTAAAGAAAAGAACGGCTTGAGAACGACAAGATAGAAATCTTTAGCATTAGGGGAAAAAACCGTGAACAACACTATAACCAAAGTCCCGGGAATTGAAGTAGGTCATTATACCAACCTGGATGCAGCTACCGGTTGCACGGTCATCTTATGCCGTCCAGGGGCCGTAGGCGGTGTTGACGTTCGGGGCTCGGCACCCGAAACCCGCAATACAGACTTGCTGCGCCCGGTACACCTGGTCCAGAAAGCCCATGCCGTGGTGCTGTCCGGTGGCAGCTCTTTCGGCCTGGATGCCGCCAGTGGGGTAATTCACTGGCTTGAAGAACAAGGGATTGGCTTGCATACGGGCGTGAGTGTGAATCCCATTGTCGCGGCCGCGGTGCTCTTTGATCTGGCCATCGGCAAGCCTGATGTCCGTCCCGGCGTGGCCGACGGCTACGCCGCGTGTCAGGCCGCCAACGAGGGGCCGGTGGCAGAGGGCTGCGTGGGGGCGGGAACAGGGGCTACAGCCGGCAAACTTCTGGGACCCCAGTTTGCCACCAAGACCGGTTTGGGCTCAGCAGCCCGCCGTATCGGGGGAGATATTACGGTCGGGGCAGTGGTAGCTGTCAACCCGTATGGGGATGTCGTGGATTTTGAAACCGGAAAAATTATTGCGGGTACCCGCGATCCCGATGGTCAAGGTTTCTTGGATACCATGGCCAGACTACACGAAGATCTGAGTCAATATACTATCGGTTTTCCAGCCAACACGACGATTGCCTGTGTAGCCACGGATGCGGTTCTGTCCAAAGAGGAAGCTAATAAAATGGCGCAGATGGCCCACGATGGCTTAGCTAGGGCCATTCGTCCGATCCACACCATGTTTGATGGTGATACTGTCTTTGCTCTGGCTACAGGCCTCCGGGAGGGGGTTACGCCTAATATTACCGTCATTGGTGCCGTTGCCGCTGCCGTATTGGCGGAGGCGGTGGTGCGGGCCGCGCAGCAGGCAACTTCACTTTCTGGGGTACCAGCCCCACGGGATTTGTCGTAAACGGGTAAATTAGCATAAGGCGCAGCTGAGTAGTGGGAGCCAGATTATCAGTAGCTGCTCTTCGCAAAGATGGACCGGTCAAGCAGCACGCCAACTCTGAAAGGAACCGACATTTGGACGCATCGACCAGCGCCTCATCTGCTTACTTCACCACAAGTGATGGCGTCCGGCTCCACTACCTCGAAAAAGGCTTAGGGACGCCGCTTGTCATGCTTTCGGGCTGGACTCAGTCTGCCGCGCAGTTCGCCGCACAGCTGGAGGCATTCTCTAATACCTTTCGCTGTCTGGCCCTTGACTTTCGCGGACACGGCGAATCGGAACGGCCGGAGCACGGCTATCGCGTCTCGCGACTGGCGAGAGACTGCCTTGACTTTCTCGATCATCTCGGTTTACCCGACGCAGTATTGCTGGGGCATTCGGCCGGTTGCACCGTGATCTGGAGCTTCATCGACCTGTTTGGACAGGACCGTATTCGGGCCCTGGTGTTGGTGGACGAAATGATCGATCTCATAAAGAGACCTGAGTGGTCGGAAGCGGAGAGCCGGCAGTACGGCGCGTCGGTGGGCGGTGACGAGGCTCTGGCCCTGGCTGCTGCCCTCACGGGGCCGGACGGTGAGCAGATGCTGCGTACCTTTATATCCGACATGTTCAGCCCTGGGTTTCCAGCGGCCGACCTGGCTCGGGTCATCGAGGCCAGCCTGAAAGTGCCCCGCAGTGCCGCGGCGAAACTCATGCTCAGCGTGATGCAGTCTGACTATCGGGATTTACTTCCCCTAATCCGGCGGCCCACGCTCTGCATCGGTGGGCTAGAGAGCCATCTTGGACCGAAAGTCATGCCCTGGATTGCTTCTCGCATTCCTGGTGCGAAGGTGGTTATGATCAATTCTCGCCACTTCGTCCACCTGGAAAATCCGGTGGAGTTCAATACCGCGGTGCGCGGTTTCCTCGAGGAAATCAACTCGACCTTGCGTTGAACTTCGATACCACCTGCCATTAACCATGAAGCGATTCCATCCACAACCGAGGGGAATTGAGGATATAAGGCTGGAGTGACCCACGATAAGTTGTCCTTTTGCCAAGATATTGTGTGTTTTAGAATCCGACAACTTTTTCCTTGTTTCTGTCCTCCTAGGCTCCATAGCACGGGGTAAAAGCTGACGGTGTCCAGACCGTGTTGATGGCAAACCGGGGCTGCCAGGCCCCCTCCACCTGAAGCGTCCTCACATACTTATTCTTGCGGGAGTGCCGGCGTTGCTTGTTGTAGCCCCAGCGGCCTCCTCGCCCAGGTCATTCTGATGCTTTTCTTTGGTACCATTGGCCATATAAGTGGATCAGTCGGCCAATGATAGCCCTCGTAAGAACACCTCAAGCTTCCCATCAATGGTCATATTGACCATTTTTAATGGTCAGTATGTTAATGGCTAATAAATATAAGAAGAAGTCTAATTTAGTATAAATTAGTATATGAAATGATTATTTTATTAATAGTTATTTGTAAAAATGATTATTTTATTGGCAAAAAATTTTCAGTATTTTGTAGATCTCCCTCCTATTATTCAATTTACTTTATTATATGGTCACATTTAATCATATAAAAATGAGTATTTTTACCTATGGTATTTGCATCCATTTTATGAATAATTATATAGGAAAAATTGCTTACTTATTGAGCCTTGTTCTCCAAATGGCTAGTCTTAACGTATAAACTCCTCGGTTGATAAAACTACCCCCGGGGGGGCTCCCGGGGTTCCGTTAACATTGAAGACATTCCCCGTAACCCTGCCACAGGAAGAGAGGAGAGGTGCCATGAACGCCGCCATCGGGAAGACCGGATTCAGGAAGCTCATACTTATACTCGCGGGGGTGCTGGCCTTGCTTCTGTTGGCGTCGTCGGCCCAGGCGGTTAGCATCTTTTGGCAAGGCGATACCGATGATAAGTGGAGTACGGTATCCAACTGGGACCTCAACAGGGAGCCGGTGGGGACAGATGACCTCTTCCTTCCCGATGTTGCCTCTGGCGACAGCCCGCTCGCCGTGTTTGATGGCACGGCAACGCCAATCCTGCTGTCAAATCCCCTCACCTCCCTAAACATTGACGGCACCAGCAGCGGTACCATCACCCTACAGTAGACTGCCAACACACTGTCTGCCACGAATGAAACCATCGGTTATATCGGTTCAGGCGCCTACGACCAGACCGGCGGCACCAACACCGTGACCAACGATCTCAATCTGGGTGACCAAGCCAGCGGCAGCGGCTTTTATAGTCTGAGTAATACCGGCTTCCTCTCGGCCGCTAATGAGCGGGTCGGTTCTGACGGCACCGGCTCCTTTAGTCAAACGGGCGGTACCAATACCGTATCCAACTATTTGTTCCTGGGCGCCGGCGCCGGCGGTACCGGTACGTACAATCTCGGGGGCAGCGGCAGCCTCTCGGTTAATAATGAGCGTATCGGGAATTTGGGCAGCGGCACCTTCACGCAAACAGGTGGCACCCACCAAGCAAACGCCTTCATAATGGCTAATGGCACCGCCGCGTCCGCAACTTACGACCTTACCGATGGCAGCCTCTCGGCTACAAGTGAGATTATCGGTAGGCCTGGCACTGGCGTCTTCACCCAGAGCGGCGGCACCCACACGGTGAGCAACACCTTCAGCCTGGCCGAACAATCAGGAGGCATCGGAGGCAGCGGCACCTATGATCTCAGTGGCACCGGCAGCTTCTCGGCCAATATTGAATATGTCGGCAACTCCGGTATCGGCGTCTTCACCCAGAGCGCCGGCACCAACACAGTAACCAATGGACTCTATCTGGGTAACAGCAGCATCGGCAGCGGCACCTATAATCTCAGCGGCACTGGCAGCCTTTCGGCCAATATTGAGTATGTCGGCAATTCCGGCACCGGGGTCTTCACCCAAACCGGCGGTACCAACACCGTCACCGGCACTTCTTTTAGTCAGGGCCTCCGATTAGGGGACAATTCCTCCGGCAGTGGCATGTACGACCTTAGCGGCGCGGGCAGCCTCTCGGCTAAGTATGAATTTGTCGGCTCTAGCGGCATCGGCGCTTTCACCCAGAGCGGCGGCACCAATGTGATGACCAACAGTCTGTGGCTAGGTTATGACACTAGCGGCAGCGGCACCTACGACCTCAGCGGCGGCAGCCTCTCAAGCTCCTTTTATGATGAAATCGGCTATGCTGGCACCGGCGTCTTCACCCAGAGCGGCGGAACCCACTCGACGGGTGGTATGTACATAGGGGACGACTACACCGGCAGCGGGACATATACCCTCGTCGACGGCAGTCTCTCAAGTAATTATGTGGAAATCGCCTATAGCGGCACCGGCGTCTTCACCCAGAGCGGCGGTACCAACTCGGCGGGTGAAATTGTCTTAGGGGACGATAACGGCGCCAGCGGCACCTATGACCTCAGCGCCGGCAGCCTCTCAAGTAATAATGGTGTGTTTATCGGCTACTATACTGATAGTACCGGCGTCTTCACCCAGAGCGGCGGTACCCACTCGGCGGGTGATATTTACTTAGGGGACGATAACGGCGTCAGCGGCACCTACAACCTCAGCGCCGGCAGCCTCTCAAGTAATTCTGTTGAAATCAGCAGTTATTCTGGCGGCACAGGCGTCTTCACCCAGAGTGGCGGTACCCTCACGGCAGCCGTAAGAGAATTTGTCGGCCAATACGACTCCGGTACCTTTACCCAGAACGGCGGCTTCAACATCGTGGGCGGCACCCTCAGTTTGGGTGATCGAGCCACCGGCAGCGGCACCTATAACCTGATGGACGGCAGCCTCTCCGTTGCCAACGTTGAGTTAATCGGTAATTCCGGCATCGGCGCTTTTACTCAGGATGGCGGTACCCATACGGGAAACACTTTATATCTGAGTAACAGCAACACGGGCAGCGGCACTTACCAGTTGAACAACGGCAGCCTCTCCACGGTCTACATGTACGATGGTGTGAACGGCGGCACCGGCGCTTTCACCCAGACCGGCGGCACCCATGATAACCAATTGCAGCTCTATGTCGGCATCTTCTCCGGGAGCAGCGGCACCTATAACCTGGAAGGCGGCAGCCTGTCAGTGGGCTACTCAGAATATATTGGCTACGGCGGCTCCGGCACTTTCAACCAGATCGGGGGCTTCCACACGATCACCGGAACCGGTCCCTCAGCCCTCTATTTAGGACTTGATACTGGCAGTAGCGGCACCTATGATCTCAGCGGCAGCGGCAGCCTCTCGGTGGCCGGTGAGGAGATTATCGGGGGCTCCGGCATCGGTGTTTTCACCCAGAGCGGCGGCACCCACATGGTGGGGGGCACCGACGCTTTTGCGGACTCACTCGCCCTTGGTAATGGCTCCTCTGGTAGCGGCACCTATGACCTTTCCGGTGGCAGCCTCTCGGTCGTAGGTTATGAGACTATCGGCTATAGGGGCACCGGTGCTTTTACCCAGAGCGGCGGCACCAATGTGGTAGGTTTAAACCTCTATGTAGGTACAGCCGGCGGCCTCGGCACCTATAACCTCAGCGGCGGCAGCCTCTCGACCGAAAATGGTAATATCGGCTATTTTAACGGCACCGGGGTTTTCACCCAGAACGGTGGCACCCATACGGTAAATAGCGGCCTTACCTTGGGTTTCTTTTCCACCGGCAATGGTACCTATAATTTGAACAGCGGCAGCCTCGATGTTCAATATGAGTTTGTCGGCTACAGCGGCATCGGCGCCTTCAACCAGTTTGTGGGCACCACCCATGAAGTAACGGACACCCTTACCCTTGGTAACGCCTCCGGCGGCCAGGGCACCTACCTCCTTTTCGGCGGCAGCCTTGGCGGCAGCCTTGCTGCCATGAACGAAATAATCGGCGGCTCCGGCGTCGGGGCCTTCACCAATGCCGGGGGTACCAACACGGTGACCAGCAGTCTCACCCTGGGTGAGCAAGCCGGCGGCACCGGCACGTACCAGCTCGTTAACTTCGGCAGCCTGACCACCGTGGACGAGATCATCGGGGGCTCCGGCATCGGCGCGTTCACTCAAAGCAGCGGCACCCACACAGTCACCGGCACCAGCACCTTTGTCCTGGGTGATGCACCCGCCAGCTTTGGCTCCTATGACTTGAGCTTTGGCAGCCTGGCGGCGGTCAACGAGATCATCGGCAACTCGGGCGCCGGCACCTTCACCCAGAGTGGGGGGACCCACGTCGTGAGCGATACCCTTACCCTGGCCAAAAACGCTGGCAGCAATGGCACCTATGATCTCCAGGGCGGCAGCCTCTATGCCCCCACCACGCAAGTCAATGCCAATGGCACCTTTATTCAGGATGGCGGCGCCTTCGATGGCATCCTGAACAATCTGGGGAAATTCAACTATGACGGTGGGGTCTTTGCCGGGCGGCTGGTCAACTTCGGGATCTTCAATTTCAGCACCGATTTCACCGCGGGCAACGGCATGGCCAATTATGTGTCCCTCTTCATCCCCACGGGCCTGACTTTCACCATGAACGGCCTGGGTCTGGATAACAGCGGCATTCTCAATCTGCAAGGAACTCTGACCGGCAGCGGGCCCCTGGTGAACAACCTGGTGATGTCAGGAGAGGGCACCATCGCGGGCACCGGCGGTTTCGTCAATAACGGCACCTTCACCCAGACCGGCATCCTGTCATTGTTCAACACCGGCGCCAACGTCAACTACAGTCAAATGGTGCTGGCCAGCGCCCAGTCCTTTATCCTGGGCCCCGGCGCCACCCTGGACAACCAGGGCCAGCTGACGCTGCAGGACCTGAGCCTGATCACCGGCGTCGGTACCCTGAATAACACCAGCGGCTCCATCAAGTTCCAGGATCCGGGCAGCCAGGCCACCATCAACAGCAACTTCGTTAACGGGGGCGAGCTGGAATTGTCGGACGGCTCCCTCACCGTTACTCAGAACTTCAGCAACAGCGGGTTGATCAAGCTCACCACCGCGGAGGCCGACCTCAGGGGCGGGGGGACCCTCACCAACACGGGCACCATCCGGGCTCAGGGGACCATCCGCAACAACCTGGCCAACGCCGGCGACCTGGAGGTCCTGGGAGGCAATCTGCTTCTGACCGGCACGAGCATCACCAACGATGCCGGAGGGCAGATCACCATCCCCGCGGGTCTGGAGCTTTTTGCCACCAACGGCGTAGACAGCAATGCCGGCACCATTCTGTATAACGGCAGCTTCAATAACAATAACCAACCCATAAGCAACAGCGGCCTGATTTCCGGTACCGGCACCTTCGAGAGCGGGACTCTGAACAATGCCGGCACCTTCGTCCTGTCAGGCACCACCACCTGGAGTAATGATGTCAACAACCAGGCAGGCGGCAGCTTCCAGGTCACTAACGGCACCGCGACCTTCACCGGCGCTTTCACCAACGCCGGCACTTTCAAGGCCACCGACGCCGAGGTCACCTTTGAGGGCAGTTTCAGCAACTCCGGCGCCCTGGTCAGCGACCCCTCCACCTGGACCTTCACCGACCTGGTGGTG
>JARRKO010000044.1:0-19879 GCA_037388025.1 Syntrophobacterales bacterium | reverse complement strand
CCAACCCCTTAAGTTAGAACGGTAGCACGGGCAAGATGCCCGTGCTACCGGCAAAGGGGCTGGAGGGAAAGGAAACACAGGCGAGACGCCTGTGCCACAGGGCCGGCGGCCCCTCCTATTCTCCTTACCCCTTCGAGCTCAACCGCAGGCCGCCGTGGATGAAGAAGGTTTCCCCGGTGATGCCTTCGTTGCGGTACAGTTCGCCGATGAGGGAAGCCACCTCCGCGGGTTCCACCAACCGGCCGATGGGCACCTGTTCCAGAATTTTGTCCAGGGCCTTTTGGTTCATGCCCTTGACCATGGGGGTGGCGACGTAGCCGGGCGCGATGGCCACACAGCGAATCTTGTCAGCCAGTCCCCGGCGAAAAAACTCCGCCACCATGACCTTGGGCATGACGCTCATGGCAGCTTTGGTGGAGGAGTAATTCAGCTGGCCCGCGGTCCCCAGGGAGCCGGTGGAAGAAAACAGACAAATCAACCCCTTGCAGTTGTGGTTGATCATGCGTTCGGCGCATTCCCGCACGGTCAGGAACACTCCGGTCAGGTTGATGTCAAGGACCGCCTGGAACTGCTCCAGGGTCATCTTCTTGGCGACCTTGCCGGTTTCCCGGTCCGGCGCCAAAAACAGGCCGTCTTTGATGATGCCCGCGGCCGGGGCCACCAAGTTGATCTGGCCAAAGGCCTCGATGGCGGTGTCGGCCAATTTGGCGCAATCCGCTTCCTGGGTGACATCTCCCTTGAGGGTCTTCACCTGGCCGCCCAGGGCTTCGAGCTCACCGGCCACCCGGTTTAAGCCCTCATCGCTGATATCGCTTAAAACCACCTTACCGCCTTGCTTCACCCAATATTTGGCCAGCTCCTCCCCGATACCGCCGGCTCCCCCGGTGATCACTGCCACTGCGTCTTTGATCTCCAGCATACTCTCCCCTTTGGTTTAAATTTGGCAATGCAAAAAAGATTTTTCAGTAATCTTTAGGAACGTTTTTTCTGCAGGTCCGCCAAGCCGCTGAGAAAATCCTGGACCGTCTGCGTTTGTTTCTTGAGCAATTCCTGGAAGCTCCGGGTTACAGCACTGTAGTCCAGTCCCTTTTCTTCCAGGATCAGGCGCAGCTGCATAATGGTCTCTTCCTGATCCGCCACCTTGGCCTGCAATGCTTCATAGTCCTCCCGGGGGACCGCTCCCAGGAGATGAAGATAGGCGCGGTAGGACTCCCGGAAATCCCTTATTGACTTTTCCCACTGGCTCTGGAAGTCAGGCTTTCTATCCTGCAGGCTTTCCAGCCCGTAAGCCTGGAAGAAGATTTTCGCCAGGTTCTCGGATTGGGTGAAATCGCCTTTAAGAAATCCGGCCAGATCTTCCAGTTGCTGCTGTCCTTTGGCAACGCTAATCAGGAAGTTGCCCCAAAATTCCAGAAAATGCTTATCCACCCTCAGTTCGTCCTCCGAGAAGGGGTCTTCCTGGCGGTGGACTTGGTCGTTTTCTTGGGTTTGGCCTTGGAAGTCGGCTTTGCGGCTGAGGGTTTGGCGCTGGCACCTTTCGCCCCGGATGGTTTAGTTTTGGGCCCTTCTGTGCCCGTAGGTTCCACCACCTTGGCTTTCTGGGATTCTTCCAGGTCCAGCTGAAACCGCACCGGGCCCCGGCAGTTGTCGCCAAAGCAGCAGTGCAGGGCGCACTCCGAGGTGGGCAAGGACCAGGACGTGGCCATGGCGGCGTGGCCCTTGGGAAACAACGAGACTTCGGCTTCCACCCAGTCCAGGGGCGCCACCGCGGCTTCCTTTTCCACCAGATCGTCGGCCTCGGCGCAACAGATCAGCCACGGTATGTGTTTCTCCGCGATCCTCTTGAAATTGAGCTCCCGATCAAAGAGCTTCACCGGCAAGGTGCCGTCCTTGGTCACCGGAGTGTTATAGGAGGCGAAACTCAGGCGGGTGATCTCTACCGGGAGATCGGTCACGTCATAGAGCAGCCAATAATTAATCGCCGCTGCGGTCTTACTGATTTTTTTGCCCCTCTCCAGCAACTTCAGGTCCCGGTAAAACGCGGTGACGGGATTTTCCTTGTCCATGCTCTTGAGTTTATAGACCCAGCTCATGAGCTTGCCGTCCACCACCTCGTTGCCGTTTTCCAGGGTTTTCACAGCATAACCCAGGTCCCGGAAGCGCTCCGGCAGGAGGCCCAAGAATTCCACCAACCCGGGGCTGCGGGTACCGTCCATGGGGGCCACACAGGTAATCAAGGCGTCCACCAAGCCGTCCAGCTCCCCGGAGAGGAGATTAATGGCGGCGGTGAAACCGCCTTGACAGTAGCCCCCCAGGGTGAGGGGCCGGTCATGCCGCTTGTTGATCTCCTCGCAGAAGAACCTGGTGTCCAGGCAGTCTTCCTCGCCGGTCATGAGCTGGACCGCCGGAGTGGCGGTAATGTCCTTGACAATGCGGATGTAAGTGGGAATACCCTGGTTGGCAAAGCAATGAACAAAGCTTTTGTTGTCGTCCGGGAGAAAGGCCATGATATTGGCCCCCAAGACGTACGGCGGCAGCAGCAGCACGGGCTTGCCCTCCGGCCGCACCTGGACGCTCTTGTCCCGGGGCAGTACCTGATAGAGGATAAAGCGCTCGGTTTCGGCGGTTTTGACATAGCCCCCATCATCGAAATGAAAGCCGTATTCCGGCTCGATTCCCCGAATGGCCCGGGGATAGCCATAGACCAAGAGGTCCATGAGCCGGGCCCGGTCGGCCATTAAGTCGGCGATATCCTCTCCCTGGCGCTGGAGAATGGTATTGAGCCAAGCGGTAAAAGCCCGCTCGACCTGCTGCAGATGATAGTCGGTCACGGCTTGCAGGCCGTTTTTCAATCCCGCCTCGGCCACCAGTAGATTAAACTCGCACAAGGCCAGCAAATCATTGAAGTTTTCCCAGGAAGGCACCTGGCCCAGTCTTTCTTGTTCCTGGGTACCCAGAGAGGTGAGGGCCATGGCGGAGGGGGCCATGAAATCCTGAAAATAACGGAGCATTCCCACCCAATAGGTTTGGGCCGCTTTGGCCTGTTCGAGACTGGCCGCCATTACCTTGGCTTGCATTTCGGCGCTATCCATCAAGGACTGCATCAAACAGCCTGGCCAGGATTCCAACAAGTCTTTCGGTGGTTTCACAGTGCCCCCTCTCTCTTTTGGTTAGACCAAGTATTCATCCAGTTTCTTGAAACCGTCATCCATGGACTTTTTAAAATCTTCGCCGCCTTTTTTATAGGCCTTGACCCAGTCCGTGACGGCCTGTTTGCCTTCTTTGGGCACCCAGGTGGCTTGGTCCAGGAACATTTTCACCATGCGATCTAACTGCTCCTGCAGCAAAACCATGGCGGAAAAGGTATTGTCAAACGCAGTTTTGTTAAACTTGAGCATCTGCCGCATAAGTTCTTTCTGGTCCATAGGACCTCCTTAATCTATGGTATGAGGTTGAAGAGTTTAGTTAACATAAAAGGAGGTGGGAGGCAACCGACCTTCCCACCTCCGCGAGCCGCGTTACTTTTTAGGCGGTAGCCGCTTTGCCTTTTTCAGGCTTGTCAGCTTCCTGGAAAAAGTCTTCCACCCGCTTGAAGTTGTCGTCCACGGCCTTTTTGTAGTCGTCACACCCCTTTTTATAGGCTTTGGTCCAGTCGGTGAAGGCCTTTTTGGCCTCTTCGGGCAGGGCCAAGGTCTGTTCCAGGGTCATGGAGGCCAGGCGCTCCATCTGATTTTGCACCATGAGCAGGGCATTGAAGGAGTTGTCAAAGCTGGCCTTGTAGAAATCCATCAGTTGTTTGGTCATTTTGCGGGGTTCAATCATTGGTTAATCCTCCTGATCTAGTCGATCCTGTTTATTTATGCTCTCAATATAGGTAGGAGGAAACCCTTTGTCAAGATGTTTTTTTGCATTGCATAAAAAAATATTTTCGGGGGGTCAATGGGCTAATAATATATATATCTTAAATTACTAACTTTTTCTATATTAATTTGACTCAATCATTTTTTGGTTAGAAATTTTTTTGCAAAATGTAAATTTATATTCTATACTGGCAAAAAAAGTACCCCGGCAGGCGGAACCTCATCCGCCTCAGGACTCCGGAGGAACGCTACCAACCACACCCATGGCCGACAAAGTCCACCTTAAAAAATACAGCAACCGCCGCCTCTACGATTCGGAAAAGAGCGCCTTTGTGACCCTGAGTCAGGTGGCGGAGATGGTTCGAGAGGGCTGCCAGGTGGAAGTGGTGGATGTAGAAACCAAGGAGGACGTCACCTCGTACATCCTCCTCCAGATTGTTTTGGAGGAGGCCAAAAAGAAAAGTTCGCTTTTGCCCCTTTCCCTCCTTTATTTGATTATCCGCTATGGTGAGACCCTGAGCGAGTTCTTCGAGAATTATCTGGAGTTAACCTAAACCTGGAAAACCTGTTCGGCTACAATCCCTTTGCCGAATCCCCCCCAGGGGCCAAATCCACCCCCAAAGACCAGGAACCAGAAGACTAGCCAACGATTTTAACTCAAAAGTCCCGGTTATTGAGCTCACCTCCGGGCAAACTTTTCCCTTGATCTCCTTGTTAAAGTTATCAAGCCGGCTCTTCGTTCAAAAACTTGATCATCAGCACCAGATCTGATTCAGTTCCCTCCAGATCCCGAACAAAGTCTTTGAGCACGGCTATCTCTTTAAAGCCCATTTTCTCAAATAGATAAAAAGCCTTGTCCAGCATGGGGGGAATCTCGGCGCTGATCTGTTCCAGTCCTAATTCCCGGCCGAGGTCAATGAGCTCTTCGATCAATTGCGTGCCGAGCCCTTTTACCCGATACTGGGGGTCCGTGGTGAGACGAATCTCCCCTTCATGCCGGTTCCAGCCGATGGGACTGAAGTGCAGGGTGGCGTCGCCGATGACCCGACCGTTGTCCGTGGCAATGATGGGCAAAATGTCGTCATAGTTCAGGTCGAGAACCCAGCCCTTGATGACCTCGGGATCAGTGACGTCCTCTTTCAGACAAAGCCGGTCTTCGGGAGGCAATTTCTTAAAATAGGTGAACAAGGCCTGTTCATCATCCTTCATCAAAGGCCGCAGAGTAACCTGGGTGCCATCTCCCAGCGTAATCGTCCGGGGATATTTGGTTACGATAAGCTCAGAAAGTTTTTCCATCCTTATTCCTTTTCCGGTTTCTCTGGAGACCCTAAAAGTACCAGCTACGCTCAACAATCATAGCAAAGCCCATGCCACCGCCCACGCACAGGGCTCCCAGGCCAACTTTGGCGTCCCGCCGCTGCATCTCATAGAGCAGGGTCACCAGAATACGGGAGCCGCTGCAGCCGATGGGGTGGCCGAGGGCTACGGCGCCACCGTTGACATTAACGATGTCGGGGTCGAGATTGAGGGCATTAATACAGGCCAGGGCCTGGGCCGCAAAGGCTTCGTTGAGCTCCACCAATTCAACATCCTTATTGAGCTCTTCTTTCACCTGCTCATAGGCGTGACGCACGGCGTAAATAGGTCCGGTGCCCATCAGCTCGGGCTCACAGCCCTGACAATCGTACGAGGTTATCTTGGCCAGGGGCCTTATTCCCAGTTTTATAGCCTTTTCCGCGGACATGACCACCAGGGCCGCGGCCCCATCATTGATACCGGAAGCATTGCCGGCCGTGATGCTACCGTCTTTGCGGAAGGCTGGCTTTAATTTGGCCAGCTTCTCCGCCGTGGTGCCGAAGCGGGGGAATTCATCGGTATCGAAGATGAGCGGTTCCCCGCGACGTTGCGGCACCTCCACCGGGATAATCTCATCTTTAAATCTGCCGGTTTTGATGGCGGTCTCGGCCCGCTGTTGACTTTCCGCGGCAAAGGCATCCTGCTCCTCCCGGCTGATATGAAACTTTTCGGCCACATTTTCCGCGGTAATGCCCATGTGATAATCTTCAAAGGAGCACCACAAACCGTCTTGAATCATGGTGTCCACCAACTGCACATGACCCATGCGCGAACCCCAGCGGGTGGTGGCCGGAATCAGGTAAGGGGCCTGGCTCATGCTTTCCATGCCGCCGGCCACGATGACCTCCGCGTCTCCGGACCGGATGGATTGGGCCGCCAAGATCACCGCTTCCATGCCGGAGCCGCAGACCACGTTGATGGTCACCGCCGGGGTGTGCTGAGAAACATCCGCCAGGGCCGCGGCTTGACGGGCCGGGTTCTGTCCTAAGCCGGCTTGCAGCACATTGCCCATGAGCACCTTATCTACCTTATCCTGACGCAGTCTGGCCCGACGCAGGGCTTCTTTTATCACCAAAGCGCCAAGCTCCACCACCGGGATATCTTTCAACGCGCCCCCAAAACTGCCGATGGGCGTGCGCACCGCACTAGCAATAACCACTTCTCTCATATTTCTTTCCCCTTATTGTCTGGTATTTAGGCAGCAATCTCCTTCACTAACAGCGCGATGTCGGCGTAACTTTGCTGATGAATATCTTTGACGAATTTCGGCAAGATCGTCACCTGACTGAAACCTGCTTTCTCAAACGCAGTAATGGTGCCGGAGCGGATGGAGACGATGCGGGCCAGCAGCTTCTTCACCCCGCTTTGGGCTGCCAGGTCGGAGAACTCATCCAGGAGCACTGCCCCGAGGCCCCGCCCTTGAAAATCCGGATGGATGGTGATGCGTACCTCCCCCACGTGGCGCCCCCAGCCGAAGGTTTGCCAGTGGAGCGTGCCGTTGGCCACAATCCTGCCGTCATCCTCAGCCAGGATGGGCAGCACCTTTTCATAGTTCAGGTTGCGAACCCAATTTTCAATTACTTTGCGATCCGTTACATCATTGCGCAAATACCGCCTGTCTTCCAAAGGCAGAGACATAAAAAACTCGTAGAGGCCAAACTGATCGTCCCGGTTCATGAGCCTCAAGGTGAGGACGTGACCGTCACGCAAGGTAATCATTTTCGGGAAATTCTCAAGCATAGACCACCTCCTGGGTCAAGCTTTCACTATAGTCAAAATTTTGCCAAACCTGCCAAAGAATTATGGTTATCCCGAAACGCATAATTCCTGGGCCCAAGACCTTAAGCTTTGAGGAGCTTATATTCGCTAACCAATTGATATAATTGCACTAAAAAATTTACTTAATTTTATCAAAAAGCTTACGGGTTGTGAACCTCTTCTATTCTTATTTAATAAATATTAAATAATTGTTAAAAATGCTTCCATGGACACGATTAAAGTTTTTCTGATTCTTCCTTTAAGGGCCAGATTTGACCATTGGTTCGAATAAAACCTTTAATCCTATCCGACTTACTTATCTCCTATTAAATTCCAGCCGCCAATCATCGTGCTCCCGCCTTGATAAGCAATTCCCTCACCACCGGGTGGTTCATCCGGACGGCTAAGAACAAAGCGGTTTTGCCGCTATTGTCCTGAGCATTGACTTGGGCTCCCCTGGCGAGAAGCATTTCCACGACTTCCGGGTCGCCTTTCATTGAGGCATACATCAAGGCAGTTTGGCCGTCCTTGGTCTTGCCATTGACCTCGGCCCCCTTGTGGAGGAGCAACTCCACGATTTCCCGGTGCCCCCTCAAGGAGGCAGCCATCAAAGGTGTTATGTCGTTTTTGTCTTTAGAATTGACCCGGGCGCCTGCGGCGAGGAGGCGTTTTACCTCAGACAGATCGCCATAATATGCTGCCTTAATCAAAGCATGGTTCTCTCCCTGGGACACGGTTACCCCAAGTGCAAGAACCGCCATCACCGCGGTGATCATTTTTATCCCACTGAATGTCCGGCTCTTCCTAAAAGCCATCATCCTGCTCCCTCACTAGTGTCCGGCAAGGTTTGGGCGCGGATAAAAAAATCTATATATCTATATCATAAAGATGTAGCCGCAGGCTTCAGCCTGCGACAGCACAGGCGAGACGCCTGGGCCACCAAGGCTTTACCCTTAAGGTAAGCTTCCACGAGGGGATAGTAAGGTCTAGGGGGGATAGTTAATGGGGCTTGGCCGAAGTGACCGGCCAAGCCCTCATGATGGTCAATTGCTCAGGTGGCGATGCCTTACAGATTTTTCTCGATATCAATTACCTTGAGGGTGATTTTCAGTACCGAGTCAGGGTTGAGGGACATGGAATCTATCCCTTGCTTAACCAAAAACTCTGCAAAATCAGGATAATCGCTGGGCGCCTGTCCGCAGAGCCCGCTGTGGCGATTATTTCTTTTGGCCCCCTGAATGGCCATGGAGACCATCTTCATCACCCCTTGGTCTCTCTCATCAAAGTCATGGGCCACCAATTCCGAGTCACGGTCCACTCCCAGGGTAAGCTGAGTCAGGTCATTGGAGCCGATGGAAAAGCCGTCAAACAGCTGGCTGAATTCATCAATCAAGATGACATTGTTGGGGATCTCGCACATGACATAAACCTCGAGGCCGTTTTCTCCCCTTTTCAGACCGTTTTTAGCCATCTCGGCCAGGACTTGTTCCCCCTCATCCACCCGGCGGCAGAAGGGGATCATGATGACGAGATTGGTCAATCCCATCCCTTCCCGAACCATTTTCATTCCCCGGCACTCCAGGGCAAAGCCTTCTCGATAACGGTCATCGTAGTAACGGGAAGCCCCGCGAAAACCTATCATAGGATTATCTTCTTCGGGTTCGAAGTACTGTCCCCCTACGAGACTGGCATATTCATTGGTTTTGAAGTCGCTCATCCGCACAATAACTGGTTTTGGATAGTAAGCTGCGGCAATGGTCCCGACACCTTGGGCGAGTTTCTCAACGAAGTAATCTTCCTTATTTTCGTAACCAAAGGTGAGTTCCTCAATCTTTTCCTGCACATCTTCATCCGTTACCTTCTCGGGATGGATGAGGGCCATGGGATGGATCTTTATGTAACTGTTAACGATAAATTCCATACGTGCCAGGCCAACGCCATCATTGGGGATCATGGAGAGGGAGAAGGCTTCCTCTGGATTTCCCAGGTTCATCATTATCTTGGTTTTTGTCCGCTTCAGATCACCGAGGGTAAGCGTGTCCACATGAAACGGCAGTAGCCCTTTATAGACGATACCATCATCACCCTCGGCGCAGCTTACGGTCACCTCCTGTCCGGTTTGGATTAATTCCGTGGCTCCTTCTGTGCCTACTACGGCCGGAATGCCGAGTTCGCGGCTGACGATGGCTGCATGACAGGTCCTGCCGCCCCGGTTGGTTACAATGGCCGCCGCGGTTTTCATTACAGGCTCCCAGTCGGGTGTGGTAGTGTCAGCTATGAGTACCTCCCCCGGCTGAAAAGAGGGGAGGTGAGCCACATCAGGGACTATGCGGGCCTTACCGTTGGCGATCTTTTCTCCGACGCTCTTGCCCCTTATCAGCTCCGGCCCTTTTTTGTCCAGGTGATATGTCTTCAGAACATCCAGATCTCTTTGTGATTGGACCGTTTCAGGCCTGGCCTGGACAATGAACAGTTCGTTAGCTATGCCGTCTTTGGCCCATTCAATATCCATGGGACGATTTTGCCCGCTCTTTTTGGTGTAATGGTCTTCAATGGTAGTGGCGTAACCTGCCAATATCATGACTTCGTCATCAGTAAGGCAGAATCGTCTGCGGTCAGCCTCGGGTACCTCGACATTGCGGGTTAAAACCTTTGAATCACCGACCCCGTAGATCATTTTAATCGCTTTATCCCCGAGACTCTTTTTGATGATGGCCTTGTGACCCTTTTTGAAAGTCGGCTTGAACACGTAGTACTCATCAGGATTAACAGCACCCTGGACAATGTTTTCTCCCAGTCCATAAGACCCTGTAATGAAAACCACGTCACGGAAGCCCGTTTCGGTATCGAGGGTAAACATCACGCCGCTGGTGGCCCGATCGGAACGTACCATCTTCATAACCCCTACGGAGAGGGCTACCTTGAAGTGGTCGAAGTTATTGTCAATACGGTAGGATATCGCCCGGTCCGTAAAGAGTGACGCCAAACACTTGCTGCAGGCCTCTTTGAGGGTATGGTATCCCCGGATGTTTAGATAGGTCTCCTGCTGGCCTGCGAAGGAGGCGGTGGGGAGGTCTTCTGCTGTGGCTGAACTCCGTATGGCCACGTCTGTATCCGGGCCGTACTCCTCGCATAATTGGTCATAAGCCGTCTTTATTTCCGCCCAGAGGTCATCGGGAATGCCAGCACCCAAAATAAGATCCCGTGCTTTCTTCCCGCGTACTGCCAGATCAGCCACCTTGGTCTTATCCAGACCGGCCATGGATTCCTGGAGTTTGTCAAGAATCCCGGCGGATTTTACTATATGCCAGTATGCCTCGGCAGTTACGGCAAAACCATTGGGTACTTTAACTCCCTCCTTGGTAAGCTCGCGGTACATCTCCCCCAAAGAGGCGTTTTTGCCGCCCACGAGGGGTACATCATCAATCCCTAATTCTTTAAACCAACGGACATATTTGGCAGCTTGGGTCATGGTTGCCCTCCTCTAAGATTTTTACCTTCCTTTGTCGGTTAAAGTGCTTCCCTTCACACACCAGGGTGGAAAGAGGTGTCTAGGAACTAACCAAGCTCGTAATGGGTGAGACCGAGGAATCCTACACCCCAAGGGTCAAAATGTTAGGCATTGATGGTTTCGTTTATGCTTCGACTAGTTGCCGATGGATGGGAGAAACAGGCCTCGGGTTCAGAGACGGTAACTATACGATGGCCAGAATCCTGGCCAGGAGTCATCGGTGACCGATTATTTGGGAATACCCGATCTATCCAGGCGGCCCAAAGTTATATGTTAGCACAATGAATTTTAAAAAATCAAATTTCCCGCAGACTTCTAGCATATATCATCGTCCCTGACCGGGTACACATAACTGGACCTCCCTACATCTCCCGTGGCTGTTCGGTGACCGCCAACACATCGTTCCATAGTCTCCCGTTAAGATCGATGCGCTTGCGCCGGGAAACAGCCAGTCCGATGGGCACATGGGTGAAATTCCGCTTCCAACTGCCCACCACCATGTTGGTGCGTCCGGCCAGGCCGGCATGCACGGCATCATAGCCCAACAGCAGGCAAAAGGCTGAATCATGAGGGTTGGCGGGCACACTGCGAATGGTGTAGCTGGGATCAATGTATTTAAGGGTCACCTTGATGCCGGCTTGCTTAAAATAGG
This sequence comes from Syntrophobacterales bacterium, assembly GCA_037388025.1. Classification (GTDB taxonomy): domain Bacteria; phylum Desulfobacterota; class Desulfobaccia; order Desulfobaccales; family 0-14-0-80-60-11; genus JBGSLA01. The sequence goes on along the minus strand of JARRKO010000044.1, from coordinate 8,742 downwards.
CGTTGATCTGATCCCGCAGGAAGATACCGATGTCGCCAAACCGGATATTGCCGGAGGCATCCCGCTCCTGGGACTCCCCCATGAGATCCTGGCCGGCCCCTTCGCCGGTCACGATAACTACGTGGCGTCTACTCTCCAGTCTCCTCCGGAGGGCTGCCAAAAAGCCCTCGAGGGAGAAGCTAAACTCTGGGATCAGGCAGAAATCCACCTGACTGCTAGCCAGGGTGGCATGAGTTGCGATAAAGCCGGACTCTCGGCCCATGAGTTTTACCAGGCCGATGCCGTTACGGGCCGCGCTGGCTTCCGTGTGGGCCGCATAGATGGCGATTCTGGCTTCCGATACCGCGGTTTCAAAGCCGAAGGTCCAATCAATGAAAGAAACGTCATTATCAATGGTTTTCGGGATACCAATGACCGCGATTTTCAGATGGCGCCGGCCGATCTCCTGGGAGATGGCCTGGGCCCCCCGCAAGGTCCCGTCTCCCCCGATGGCAAACAAGATACCGATATTCAAGTGTTCCAGAGTATCCACCATGTCAGCAACATCCTGGGGCCCCCTGGAAGTGCCCAGAATGGTCCCGCCCCTTTCCTGGATGGCGGCCACCACCTCCGGATTGAGCTCCATGGGAGGATGAGCGGATTGACGGCTGAGTCCCTCGTAGCCATACCGGAAGCCGAGCACGTCCTGCACGCGATAATGGCGGAAAAGACACAGGACAACGGCCCGGATTACATCATTGAGCCCGGGACACAACCCGCCGCACGTGACAATGCCGCACTTGAGCTTGGCGGGATCGAAGTAAAGCTTCTCTCGGGGACCGGCCATTTCGAAGGCAGGCGCCTCCCGGCCTGCAGTCAGGATCGCCTCGATTTCCTTCAGGCCTTGTTGATAAAGCACTTTATCCTGATCACTGACAAAGCGGACCCCGGGCATCGGGGAGGGAATGCGCCCTTCACCCAACCTTTCTACGGTGAGGTTAAGACTTTCATCGGGCATAAAATGTCTCCCTGGTCTTAGGTTCAGAAATTAAAGAATCCTTGGTTTAGTCCCTTTACAATGCGGCTTAGGGTTGGGGAATGCTTTAATACCGTTTTCGGTTTTCGGTTTTCGGTAGTTATGGCTCATGAACCTTAGACTCTCTCAAAACTAGGAAAAGGTTGGTAGCCATCTTGGTGCGCAGAGCGCACCCTACACAATGTTTAGCTGCATGGACCCTCGAGTTACAGGGCGTGCCCAGCACGACAGGCGGCGGCCACAGGCCGCCCTATAAAACTGGGTTCATGAAAGGATTGTCGCAATCGTTCATGAATCTGCGGTTCACCCGAAAACATGGAAGTCTAACTCCCCCCTCACCCCAACCCTCTCCCCCCGCAAGCGGGTGGAGAGGGGGATGAGGAATTGCTTGTAGGAGAAAATAGCTAACTTAAAACTCGAAACTCGAAACTCGAAACTCGAAACTTTTAGAGCAGAGGGCCGTAGGGCGGGAAAGCGCAGCGCATCCCGCCTTTCGCATCTTTACCGGTTTGCAGCGGGTGTAATCCAGCGCCGGCCCTGGGCCGCCTAAAGGAACTTTTCAAGACAGTCTATTTCATGTTTGATTGCCCCAGCGAGTAGCCAACATCTCGAGAAATTGACGTACCTCGGCAGGGTTCGCTAAGGAATAATCAGCCCCGGCGGCGCTAGGTCCCACCCTGACAGTGAGCCCTTGCCCTTTGAGGATCTGAAAAGCGCTGGCATCAGCGTAATCATCACCGAAATATATCGGGAAAAGATGCGAAAATTCCGCACTTAAGATGAGTTCCGTAATGGCTTCCCCCTTGCTGACACCCCCGGGGAGTATCTCCACCACGGCGCTTTCTCTCAAGACCTCAAAGCGCTCTCCCTCGGTCACCTTGTTAAGAAGTGGTTCTATGGTTGCCAGGATTTTCCCCGCTTCCTCCGGTGTAGCTTGCCGATAGTGTACGGCGAGCCCAAAGGGCTTGGCTTCCACCCACCAGGCTTTACAGTCACGCAAGCAATCCAGCAATTGCTGGTGGAGCCGGTCCCGCTCTTCCTCACTTACCCTGCCGGCATGAGAGGTCCAGAGGGATCCCTGGATCAGTCCCTCACCGCCGTGGGAGCCTACAAGATGAAGGCCGGGAATGGGAAGCAATTCCTGCAAATTTCGGAGAGACCGGCCAGAAATTACTACGGCTTCGAGGTCCGGGAGAAGCACCAGACGTGTCAGAGTTCCGAGCAGTTCCGGAGTGGGACGGGCCAGGTGCGGCCATGGAGCAATCTCCACCAAGGTGCCGTCATAATCCAACAGCAGGAACAGCCCCTGGCGCTTCCCTTGAGCCAGCAAGGCCTCCATCAGGGCATCGACATCACTAGCCATACTTGCATCTTCTCTGCTGCTGCATGAGGTACTACTTCCCGGCCGGATCAAAATGGTACTCAACTGACACAGGAGTTCCCCGGGTCAAGTTGATTTCCTGGTCCTGGCACCTGACGGCAAGCTTAGAACCTTCCCGGAGAAGAAAGGTGACAGAGTCTTGCGTTATGGTGACTTCCAGCATTTGACCCCGAATGGTTAAGGGGAAGTGAAGCCGCTTGAGCTCTGGAGGGAGCCTGGGGTTGAAGGACAGGTGTCCTCCTTGATCCCGCATGCCACCCAAACCATAAACACACAGCATCCAGCTACCGCCCATGGAAGCCATGTGGCAGCCATCCTTGACGTTTCCCCCCACATCTTCAAGGTCCATGAGCACGGCGTAATGAAAATATTCTAAGGCCTTATCCAGGTAGCCGAGTTCAGCAGCCACAATACTTTGAATGCACACCGAGAGAGAGGAATCTCCGGTAGTCAAGGGATCGTAGTAATCAAAGTTGCGCCGTTTCTGTTCTCGAGAGAATTTATCTCCTAACAGAAGCATGGCCAGCACCACATCCGCCTGCTTGACCACCTGGTATCGATAAATTTTCAGGGGATGAAAATGCAACAGGAGGGGGTAGCTTTCCACTGGCGTATGTTTAAAATCCCAGACCTTTTTCTGGAGAAACGTATCATCCTGAGGGTGGATTTCGAATTCTTTATCGAAGGGAATATTCATCTGATCAGCGGCCCGCTGCCAAAGGTCAATCTCCGCGGGATCGAGATTGGTGGTGTTTACCAGGGCGGCGAAAAGATCCGGTTCCTTCTTTTTTAGGGACTTTATCGTGTTGGTGGCGAAGTGCAAATTATTTTGGGCCATAAGATTGGTGTACAGGTTGTTGTCCACCACCGTGGTGTATTCATCCGGCCCGGTCACCCCGTGCAGGCAGAAAAGTCCGCCTTGCCGCTCCGAGAAGAATCCGAGTCCGCACCACATCCGGGCCGTTTCCACCAGCATCTCCGCACCCTTTTGCCAGAGGAACTCCTCATCTCCCGTAATTTCAACGTATTTCATCACAGCGTACATGATATCGGCATTGATATGATACTGGGCTGTGCCGGTGGCATAGTAAGCAGAGGCTTCCTCACCGTTGATGGTCCTCCAGGGGAAAAGAGCCCCTTGTTCATTGACTTCGCTGGCGCGCTCCCGGGCCTTGTCCAGCATCCTATATCTGAAATTCAACAGGTTTTTAGCAATCTGGGGGTGGGTATAAGTTAAAAAGGGCAACACATAAACTTCCGTGTCCCAAAAATAATTGCCGTCATAGGCCTGCCCCGTGAGTCCTTTGGCGGGAATTCCTTTATCCCCTACTCTGACCGCCGCCTGGAAAATTTGGAAAAGATTAAACCTCAGGGCCTGTTGAAGCTCTCCGCACCGATGTTCCTGACGGGGATCCCCCTCAATCTGGACATCACTTCGAGACCAGAAGTCATCCAAATACTCTCGCTGTCCGGCCAGAAGGTCCTCGAAGCCGCGGGATAGTTTGGCATCAAGGGTCCGTTCCGCCTCGCTGACCAACTCTTCGAAAGACGGGTTGTCTGAAGTGTGATACGCCATGAACTTAACAAGCTTTATGGGCATTTCTGGTGGCGCGTCAAAGGAAAAGACGACTTTTCCCTCATCTTCAGAGCACTCGCCCTCGAAGGAGTAGGGACAATCCGTTTCCAGGTTATGGTCGATGCCGCAAACCAGAGCCATGTTGCTCCGTTCAGTGAGGTGGCCGAGCACCACCCGCTTATCCTTACAGAACTTAACCTGGGAGTTCAGTACCCGGCCGCTCAGGTGTTGCTGAAAACGAGGGTCGTCATCACGAGACGGGTGACTGGGTTCATGACGCATCTCCGAGGAGATGACTACCTGAGCCTGAGCGTTCAATACCCTGACTTCATAAGAAATGGCCGCCACGTGCCGATGTTTATATGATACAAGCCTGGTGGACTTAATGGAGATGCGCTTGCCTGAAGGCATCTCCCAGACAATTTCTCGGTCAAGGGTACCGCCCCTGAAATCGAGAATTCGCTCAAACTTAACTAGATTGGCATCATTCAGCGAGAAAAGTTCATCATCCACGAATAGCTTGATGATCTTGCCATCAGTCACATTCACGATGGTTTGCCCTTCCTTGGCAAACCCATGGGCTTTCTCGCCGTAACTTAGGGGCCAGATCTCATAGAAACCGTTTATCAAGGTGCAATTTTCAAAGGCCGGAGTCCCTTCTTCGAAACAACCACGCTGCCCCAGGTAACCGTTGCTAATGGAGAAGATGCTCTCAGTCTGGGCCAGCATACGGGGGTAGAATTGCTTCTCCACAATCCGCCAGGGATCAACCGGATAGATATGCTGAGGTGGGTTGAGGGGTTGGCGTTTAAGCATGGTTTTCTCCCCCTTAGTAATTTAGCAGGCGTTTGAAAAGCATCAAGGAAGCAATTTCTCGAGGTCGATCACGGCGGTTTGAACGTTGAAACGCCCCTCCTCTGAGACAACTCGCCTGCAGCACAAGGATAAGTCATACTTTTTTCAAAAATCAAGGTCTTTTCCTTAACTCCGGTCATAATAGAATTGAGCAAAGCGGGGGCTACCGATCCCTTGCAGGCTGGCATCCTCACTACCCGAGCCGCTTGATAAGTTTTCTTTGAAGGGCAGTTAGCTCACTTTTAACCTTATTTTCTTGCTAATAAAAAGGCAGGGCCCTGGGGCCCTGCCTGTGGTTTTTTCAGGGGCTGGAATTTAGTCAGCTCAACCAGCTCTCCTTTCGGCGTCGCCAGTCTAGAAGCTTTAGGCTTCAAGTTGCCACGGCATGGGTTGAAAACCTGTGCCACCCATAAACTGTATTTAAATAAGCAAGGTGGGAGGCGCGGCGCTTTCCCGCCCTACGGCCTTTGTAACAAGGACACCATTTTGCCGGAGCACCTGCCGACCGCGGGGCTGCTGGGGGTGAGCCGGGTCACCCTGTGGAAAAGGCTCAAAGAGCATAACATTCAGGGAGAGTCCGTGGGGCGCGGCTAGAATAACAATATAGCGCTGTTGGTCTCTTTGAGGTTATTGCCTGATTATGTGGCTGTTTAGGACCATTGAGTTGGATTCGGTTAGCTGGAAACCGGCTTTCGAGCGCCGAGAATTTTTTCTAAAATCGCTTCGTCGACAGTTTCTTCGCGTAGTAATGTTTCAGCGAGAGTGTCCAACTTGTCCCTGGCGGAGTTCAAGAGGCCGGTTACTACCTCGCATCGTTCCGTGATCAGTTTTCGGACATCGTCATCGATACGGGCTGCTGTAGACTCGCTGTAATCCTTGCCCCGCGCTATCTCGTATCCCAGAAATGGCTTTTGCTCGTCGGATTCGAAGGCGAGCGGACCCAGACTTCCCATTCCCCAACGCGTCATCATCCGCCGGGCAAGGCGGGTGGCCTCTAATAGATCGTTTTCGGCCCCGGTCGTGACATCGCCAAAAACTATCTGTTCCGACAGCCGGCCGCCCAGCATGACATCGATGCGCGCCACCAGGTAGGTACGGCTAAAATTGTATTGCTCTTCGGCAGGCACCTGTTCCGTAATCCCCAGGGCGCGTCCGTGCGGAATGATAGTGACCTTATGAACAATGTCAGCCGCCGGAGTGAGCCATGCGACTGTGGCATGGCCGCTTTCGTGATAAGCTACGACTCTCCTTGCCTGTGGATCCGTTAGGGACGGACGCACCCCGCCGAGGATAATCTTATCGATGGCCTCCTCGAAATCCTTCATGCTCACCTGGTTATGGAGAGCCCGGGCTGCGATCAGAGCCGCTTCGTTGCACAGGTTGGCGATATCGGCGCCACTCATGCCCACGGTCTTATGAGATAAAAGACCGAAGTCGACATCGGGTGCAATTGGTAATTTCGCAGTGTGGATGCCCAAAATACCCTCCCGTCCCTGCCGGTCGGGAAGGGGAACCATTACCTGCCGATCGAACCGGCCCGGGCGCAAGAGGGCAGGGTCAAGTACGTCGGGCCGGTTTGTAGCGGCCAGCACGATGACTTCTTGCCGCTCATCAAAACCGTCCATCTCGACCAGTAGCTGATTCAGGGTCTGTTCTCTTTCGTCATTCACCGCGCCGAGACCAGCGCCGCGCCGCCGACCCACCGCATCCAGTTCGTCAAGGAAAACGATGGAAGGTGAGGAAGCCTTGGCCTGCTCAAACATGTTGCGGACCCGGCTGGCTCCAACCCCAACGAACATCTCGACAAACTCGGAGGCGCTAATAGAAAAGAAAGGCACCCCGGCCTCGCCTGCCACTGCACGGGCCAACAGGGTCTTTCCAGTACCGGGGGGACCAACCAGTAGGGTGCCGCGAGGTATCCGCGCCCCTATCTTGTGGTACTTTTGAGAATTTTTAAGGAAATCGACCACTTCCAGTAAGTTATCCTTGGCCTCATCGGCACCGGCGACGTCATTGAATGTCACACTAGGCTGCTCACTGCTGTAACGGCGGGCCCTTGTTTGCCCGAACCTAAATATGCCCGCCTGACTGCCCATGGCCTTGCGGCCCATCCATACGAAGTATAAAACCAGCAGGAGCATCGGCCCCCAGTCCACGAGCAGGGTGAGAAACCACGGCTTGGCAGGTACTTTTGCATCCACGGTTACATGATGAGACTCAAGGAGAGACATCAGGGCCGGATCCCCCACAGATTCGGGAAACACTGCTGCAAAGTAGGTGTATTTTTTGGGAACTGCTTTAGGCTTGGGCTTGGGAGTCTTTTTCCCTGCCTGAGTTCCGGAAGGATGCTCTAAGCCTTTACCGGTCGCCTTCTCGGCCTTCCCGGGCTGGGAAGGTGTGGCCGTTGAGGATTCCGGCCAGAGGATGGGTTTAGCAAAAGTACCGGTGATTTGCGGACCGGTTATGAGCACCTTAGAGACATTGCCGGCGCGAACCTGCTCCAGGAAAGTTGAATACGGGATAAGGGCTTTAGGCTTCGAGGGTTGCCAAAAGAGTTTGGCGTTCCAAAATAGTAGCACCATTAGGAGCCCCAACCACAAAAGCACTGTCCAAGACTGCGATTTGGGGCCCGTTGCTTTTGGTGGTTTTCCCGATGGCGTTTTTGGGGGAAGCTCGTAATTCATGGTGGTTCGAATCTAGAAGAAGGGGCTGAACGGCCATTATTATCCCAAGCCCCGCCTGTCCTTTATTCATTACAATAATCATCTTCAAAAGACTCACCAGAGGTCTGTACATTTTTTATAGCGCTCTGTCATCCAAGCCTCTGAAAACCCATGGGAAAATACAGTTTTTTAGTGTGTCAAGGGCAGTGCTTTTCTTTTAAGGAAGATTTTTTATTTCCGGAAAATCCCGGTAGTATTTTCAAATAAAGGGGCGGGAGGCGCGGCGCTCTCCCGCCCTGCGGGCTAAATAGAGTCGATAGCTTCTAAATATGTTGAACTTTCAGCCGCCTGATAGGTTTCTAAGAAGAGCAGAAATCAACCTTCGGGGGAGAATGATATACCGCTTTCCAATTTGCCGGCAAAGCTCTCAGGCTTTATGAGCAAGAGCCGCCCCCCTTGCGGGTGAGGCGGCTCGGAGAGTATCTCAGCAGGTGGCACGGCTGGGCTCTCAGCGGCGAACTCGCCGGGGCGCTGGCCGATGTTGGTGGCTGCGCGGCTATTTCCCCAATAGGTTTCTGGACACTTCTGGTTTCGAGCAGAAATACCAGAAATCCTGGGATCGCTGGTCCGTGCGTCCAGGGTACTAGGGGATCGTCTACATTCTGTAGATTCGAGATCAATGGCCACTGCCGTATATTCTCCCGAAGTCGTAGAGGATGTACTTATACGTCCCCGGGTTGGTCTCGCGTAACCAATCGATCACCTTGTTTGCATTCACGAGCGCATCCTCTACAGGAACTTGTTGCCGGAATACTATGGTGTCATGTGTTATGAATTCAGTGAAACGGTGCGAAACATCGTGGGCCCCCCATCCAAGGAACTTCCCCCGCATTTGGGACAGCTCAACATCACTGACAGGCTGACACGCAGAAGGCAATGGCTGAATTACCGCGTGGTCTTCGGCCAGGGCCATGGAGGCACCCAGATTCAGGCCGACGGCCAACAACAAGATTACCAGCACAGCTGTGGTCCTCATAAACCTCCCTCCTTGAAAAATTTGATGAACTTAACTGACGGTCTAGTTTAAATCCTAAGCAGAACCAACAAGTGAGTCTATTGCAAAAAGTGACTATTTTAGGATGGTGAAAGATGCCTATTATACCAGGTGGGTGGATGATAATGCCTTACATCCTGGGCTTGGGATCGTCAATGAAATTCTTAAAAACCCACCTTTCATAAGTTTGCGATAACT
>JARRKO010000043.1:0-15853 GCA_037388025.1 Syntrophobacterales bacterium | reverse complement strand
CTTCTTGGCCAAATGCTTGGTAATGGCCGCGGTCAGGGTCGTCTTGCCATGGTCAATGTGACCTATGGTCCCCACATTCACATGCGGCTTCGTGCGCTCAAACTTCTTCTTGGCCATGTTGCATTCCTCCCAAAAATCTGCCGGGTCAGGCGCGCGCCTGCCGCCGGCCCAGTATCTCTTCCGCCAACGAGGCGGACACAGGTTCGTAATGATCAAACTGCATGGTAAAGGTGGCCCGCCCCTGGGTGGCGCTTCTCAGAACCGTGGCATAACCGAACATGTTGGCCAGGGGCACCTGGGCCTGGATAGTCTGGATGGACCCCCGGCTCTCCAGGCCGATGACCCGGCCCCGCCGAGCGTTGACTTCACCCATGACTTCACCGACAAATTCATCCGGGGTCACCACCTCCAGGGCCATGACCGGCTCCAGCAGCACCGGCCGGGCCAGGCGGGCCGCCTCTTTGAAGCCCATGGACCCGGCGATCTGAAAGGACCGTTCCGACGAGTCCACTTCGTGATAGGAGCCGTCCACCAGCTGCACCTGGATATCCACCATGGGATAGCCCATGATCCCGGTTTGGGCCGCCTCCCGGACGCCCCGTTCCACCGAGGAGATGTATTCCTTGGGCACTACCCCGCCCACAATCTTGTTTTCAAAAATCACGCCAGTGCCCGCCGGCAAGGGCTCCACCGTCAGCCACACGTGGCCGTATTGGCCCCGGCCCCCGGTCTGGCGCACGAAACGACCTTCGGCCCGGGCGGACTCGGTGATGGTTTCCCGGTAGGACACCTGGGGCCGCCCCACCCGGGCGTCCACCTTGAACTCCCGGGTCAGGCGATCCACGATAATCTCCAAATGTAATTCGCCCATCCCGGAAATAATGGTCTCTCCGGTCTCCGGTTCGGTCTGCACCCGAAAAGAGGGGTCCTCCGCCGAAATGCGGGACAAGGCCGTGCCCAGCTTGTCCTGATCCGCCTTGGTCTTGGGCTCGATGGCGATATCAATAACCGGCTGGGGAATCCACAAATTTTCCAAAGTGATGGGGTGGCGGTCGTCACACAGGGTGTCCCCCGTGGTAGTCTGGCGCAAGCCCACCGCCGCCACAATCTCCCCGGCGTAGGCTTCAGCAATTTCTTCCCGCTTGTTGGCGTGCATTTTGAGGAGCCGGCCGATGCGCTCTTTGTTGCCTTTGGTGGCGTTGAGCACGGCCGTGCCGGATTTCAGGACCCCGGAGTAAACCCGCAGAAAGGTAAGGTGGCCCACATAGGGGTCGGTCAGGAGCTTGAAGGCCAGGACCGTCAGGGGCGCCTCATCTGACGGCGGCCGCTCCTCGATCTCCCCTTTGGGGTTAACGCCTTTTATGGGCGGGACTTCTTCCGGAGAGGGGAGGAAATCCACCACTGCATCTAAGAGGGGTTGCACGCCCTTGTTTTTGAAGGCCGAGCCGCACAGGGTGGGGACGAGCTTCAGACCCACGGTGCCCTGGCGCAGGGCCCGCCGGATCATCTCGGGGGGCACCTCTTCGTCCGCCAGGTAGCGTTCCATGATGTCGTCGTCCACTTCGGCCAAGGCCTCCAGCATCTTACTGCGCTGGCTGTGGGCCAATTCCTGGTAATCCGCCGGAATGTCGACAAGATCATATTCCAAACCCTGGCTTCCTGCTTGGTAAACCAGGGCCTGCATACCGATCAAATCAATAATCCCCTGGAAACGGTCTTCCTCTCCCAGAGGCAACTGCACCAGCACCGGGTTAGCGTTCAGGCGCTCCCGCATCATTTCCTGGCAGCGGAAGAGGTCGGCCCCCACCCGGTCCATTTTGTTCACAAAGGCCAGACGCGGCACGCCATAGCGATCGGCTTGGCGCCAAACGGTCTCTGATTGGGGCTCCACCCCGGCCACCGCGTCGAACAGGGCCACCACCCCGTCCAGAACCCTGAGGCTCCGCTCCACTTCGATGGTGAAGTCCACATGCCCCGGAGTGTCGATGATATTGATCCGATAGTCCCGCCAAAAACACGTGGTGGCGGCGCTGGTGATGGTGATGCCCCGTTCCTGTTCCTGCACCATCCAGTCCATCACGGCTTGGCCGTCATGCACCTCACCCATCCGGTGGGTGACCCCGGTGTAGAACAGCACGCGTTCCGTGGTCGTGGTCTTACCGGCGTCGATGTGCGCCATAAAACCAATATTGCGAACGCGGGACAGAGGCGTAGTTCTGGACACGATAATTTACCAGCGATAGTGGGCGAAGGCCTTGTTGGCCTCGGCCATCTTGTGCGTGTCTTCCCGTTTCTTAATAGCGCCTCCCCGGTTTTGGGAGGCGTCGATCAGCTCTCCGGCCAGCTTGACTTCCATGGACTTGTCAGCCCGGCCTTTGGCAAAGCCGATGATCCAGCGAATGGCCAGGGAAATGCGCCGATCCTGGCGGACTTCCACCGGCACCTGGTAAGTAGCTCCGCCCACCCGCCGGGATTTTACCTCGATTAACGGCTTGACATTGTCCATGGCCTGGTGGAACACCTTCACCGGGTCCTCTTTGGTCCGCTGGCCTACAATGTCCAGGGCATTGTAAAAGACCTGCTGAGCCACGCTCTTTTTACCCCGGCGCATCAGGCCGTTGATGAAGCGGCTCACCAGGGGATCACTATATTTCAGATCCGGTAAAATGGGCCGTTTGACCACTCCACCTTTTCTGGGCATTTCTAACTCCGTTTATTCACAAGATAAAAGTTCAAGGTCTGGCGTGCCAAGATTCATTTTGTCAACTTTGCACTTTGAACCTTGAACTTTGAACTTACTTAGGTTTTTTAGCTCCGTACTTGGAACGTCCCCGGCGCCGGTCCTGGACCCCGGAAGCGTCCAAGGTGCCCCGCACCACGTGATAGCGCACTCCTGGCAAGTCTTTCACCCGGCCCCCCCGGATCAGCACCACCGAGTGCTCCTGGAGGTTGTGCCCCACCCCGGGGATATAGGTGGTCACCTCAATACCGTTGGTGAGGCGCACCCGGGCCACTTTCCGCAAAGCCGAATTGGGCTTTTTGGGAGTGGTGGTGTAGACCCGGATACACACGCCCCGTTTCTGCGGACAGCTCTGCAGGGCCGGTGACGCGGTTCGCCTTCTCTGCCTTTCCCGGCCCTTCCGGATAAGTTGGTTAATGGTCGGCATAACTTCTCCAGCCCGTAATTCATGGGCTATTGAAAATTTTTATTTATAAAATTTTCTGGGCTTTCTGTCAATCTTTTTATGAGGCCGGCAGCTCCTCCTCAGGAACTTCCATCTCCGCCGCAGCCGGAGCTTCTAACTCCAGCATCTCTTCCTCGGGCTCCGCCTCCTCGGTCAGCCTGATGTCCACATCACGATACAGAGGTAGACCGGTGCCCGCCGGGATGAGCCGCCCCATGATGACATTCTCCTTGAGGCCCCGCAGCGCGTCCACCTTGCCCTGGACCGCGGCATCGGCCAGCACCTTGGTGGTTTCCTGGAAGGAAGCCGCAGAAATCCAGCTATCCGTGGTCAAAGAGGCCTTGGTGATACCCAGAAGCAAGGGCTCGCCGGTGGCGGGGCGTTTCCCCTGGCGCAGGGCCTCTTCGTTTCTCTCCTCGAAGATCCATTTTTCCACCTGCTCGCCGATGAGCAGGTCGGTATCGCCGGGCTCCACCACCTTGATCCGCCGCAACATCTGCCGGACAATGACCTCGATGTGTTTGTCGTTAATTTTGACGCCCTGGAGGCGGTAAACCTCCTGCACTTCATCCACCAGGTAACGGGCCAGTTCTTTGAGGCCGCTGATGTTCAGAATATCGTGGGGGTTGGCCGAGCCGTCCATCAGGGGCTCTCCGGCCCGGATATAATCCCCTTCCTGCACCGCCACGTGCTTGCCCTTGGGGATGAGGTATTCCTTGGGTTTGCCCACTTCGGGGGTAACCACGATCTTGCGCTTGCCCTTGATGTGCCGCCCGAAAGAGACCACGCCGTTGATCTCGCTGATGATGGCCGTTTCTTTGGGTTTGCGCACCTCGAAGAGCTCGGCCACCCGGGGCAGACCCCCGGTGATGTCCTTGGTTTTCATGGTCTCCCGGGGAATCTTGGCGATAACGTCACCGGGATAGACCTGGTCCCCTTCCATCACCATGAGGATGGCCCCCACCGGCATGAAATAACGGGCGTACGCCGGAGAGCCGGGGATGCGGGCTGTTTGCCCGGCTTCGTCCTTCACCGAAATGCGGGGCCGCAAATCCGGGTCCCGGGCCTCAATGATCAACCGGGAGACTTTGCCGGTGACCGGGTCCACCCGCTCCTGCAACGCCTCCATGATGTCCCCGAACTTGATGGTGCCCCCGACCTCGGTCAGCATGGGGTTGGTAAAGGGATCCCATTCCGCTAGCACCTGGCCGGGCATGACCTCCTCGCCGTCCTGCACCTTCAGTTGGGCCCCGTAGGTCAAAGGATAGCGCTCCCGCTCGATGCCTTTGTCGCTCAGAATCACCAGCTCCCCGGAGCGGCTCAGGTTCACCAGCACGCCGAAGCGGTCGACCACGAAACGCACGTTCTCGAACCGCACCTGACCGGGGATGCGAGCCACGTGGCGGCTCTGTTCGGCCCGGCGGGAAGCAGTGCCGCCGATGTGGAAGGTACGCATGGTGAGCTGGGTGCCGGGTTCGCCGATGGACTGGGCCGCTAAAATACCGATGGCTTCGCCGATGTTCACCTGGGTCCCGTGGGCCAGGTCTCGGCCGTAGCACTTGGCGCACACCCCCCACTTGGTCTGGCAGGTGAGGACCGACCTGATCCACACCTTCTCGATACCCGCGTTCTCAATGAGGTCGGCCGCCTCTTCGTCGATTTCCTCGTTGGCCTCCACCAGGATCTCATTGGTATGAGGATCAACAATGTCCTCCAGGGCCGTGCGCCCCAGCACCCGGTCCTTCACCCGCTCGATGATCTCACCGCCCTCCACTAAGGGTGTGACATAGATGCCGTCGATAGTGCCGCAATCCAGTTCATTGATCACCGCATCCTGGGCCACGTCCACCAGGCGCCGGGTCAGGTAACCGGAATTTGCCGTCTTCAACGCCGTATCCGCCAAACCTTTCCGGGCGCCATGCGTAGAGATGAAGTATTGCAGCACCGACAGACCTTCACGGAAATTGGCGGTGATGGGTGTCTCGATGATTTCGCCGGAGGGCTTGGACATGAGGCCCCGCATGCCAGCCAACTGTTTCATCTGGTCCTTGCTGCCCCGGGCCCCGGAGTCGGCCATCATAAAAATGGGGTTAAAGCTGGACACCTCTTCGGTGTGGGTGATCACCTGGCCGGGAATATCGAGATCCGGCTCTTCCACGGAAATAGTTTCCCGAGCCATCTCCTCCATCATGCGGGCCGCCACCTCATCTGTGGCCTTGGCCCAGATGTCCACCACCTTGTTGTATTTTTCCCCTTCGGTAATGATACCATCCAGGTACTGCTCCTCCACCTGGCTCACCTCGGCCATGGCCGCATTCAGGATGTCTGCTTTCTGCTGCGGGACGATCATGTCTTCCATGCCGATGCTGATGCCCGCCTTGGTGGCGTAGCGGTAGCCCAGATTTTTCAGGCGGTCCGCCAGCAGCACGGTTTGCTTGATGCCGCTTTTGCGGTAGGCGTAGGCGATGAGTTTCCGCACCTGCCGCTTGGTCATGGTTAAATTCACCATGTCAAAGGGCAGTCCCTCGGGGAGAATCTCCGCCAGCAACACCCGCCCCACGGTGGTCTCGTAAATTTTGCCCTCGATGCGCACCGGGATGCGGGCCTGGAGATGCACCTCCCCCTGGTCATAAGCCAGACGCACTTCCTCCGGCGAGGCGAAGGGCACGGGCCGCTGCCCATCTTTGGCCACCCGCTCCCCTTTGGCAAAGGGCCGTTCCCGGGTGAGGTAATATAACCCCAAGACGATATCCTGGGTGGGGATGATGATGGGGTCGCCGTTGGCCGGACTCAGGATGTTGTTGGTGGACATCATCAGAGCCCGGGATTCGATCTGGCCCTCAATGGACAAGGGTACGTGCACCGCCATCTGGTCGCCGTCAAAGTCGGCGTTAAAAGCCGTGCACACCAAGGGGTGCAACTGAATGGCCTTGCCTTCAATGAGAATGGGCTCGAAGGCCTGAATGCCCAGGCGGTGCAGGGTTGGGGCCCGGTTGAGCAGCACGGTGTGCTCCCGCACCACTTCATCCAGGATGTCCCACACTTCCGGGGTCTCCCGGTCCACCAGCTTTTTGGCCACCTTGATGGTGGTGGCGTGGCCTTTGGCCACCAGGCGATGGAAAATAAATGGCTTGAAAAGCTCCAGGGCCATCTGTTTGGGAAGCCCGCACTGGTGCAGTCTCAGCTCCGGACCGATGACGATCACCGAGCGGCCGGAATAATCCACCCGTTTGCCCAGAAGATTTTGGCGGAAGCGGCCCTGCTTGCCCTTGAGCATGTCGCTCAAGGATTTCAGGGGGCGCTTGTTGGGGCCGGTGATGGTGCGGCCCCGCCGGCCGTTCTCGAAGAGCACGTCCACCGCCTCCTGGAGCATGCGTTTTTCGTTACGGATAATAATATCCGGGGCGTTCAGCTCCAGGAGCCGTTTCAAGCGATTGTTCCGGTTGATGACTCGCCGGTAGAGATCGTTGAGATCGCTGGTGGCGAAACGGCCCCCGTCCAGGTGCACCAGGGGCCTGAGATCGGGAGGCAATACCGGGATGACCTCCAGCACCATCCATTCGGGGCGCTGACCGCTCTCCCGGAACGCGTCCACAATTTTGAGACGTTTGGCCAGCTTTTTCCGTTTGGCGTCGGAGCTGGTCTTGGCGGTTTCTTCCCGAATAAACTGGGAGACCGCCTCCAGATTAACCTTTTGCAGCATGGCCCGGATGGCCTCGGCCCCCATGCCCGCCTCAAAGCGGTCGCCAAACTCATCCCGGAGTTGGCGGTAGCGCTCCTCGGACAGGAGAGTTCCATAAGTGAGGTTGGTGTCCCCCGGGTCCACTACCACATAAGCTTCGAAATACAGGATCTTTTCTAATTCTTTGAGGGTCAGATCCAGAAGATTGCCGATCTTGCTGGGCAGGCTTTTCAGAAACCAGATATGCACCACCGGGGAGGCCAACTCGATGTGGCCCATGCGCTCCCGGCGCACTTTGGACTGAATCACCTCCACGCCGCATTTTTCGCAGGTGATGCCCCGGTGCTTCATGCGCTTGTATTTACCGCAATTGCATTCATAGTCCTTCGCAGGACCGAATATTTTGGCGCAGAACAGCCCGTCACGCTCTGGCTTAAAGGTGCGGTAATTGATGGTCTCCGGTTTTTTCACTTCACCGAAAGACCAGGACCGCACCAGGTCCGGCGAGGCCAGCGCCAGACGCACCGCATCGATGTTGAGGGGGTCCTCCGGGCGGGCAAACAGGCTGTTCAGGTCTTCCAACTTAACGTCTTTGGATTTCTCCATAAATTTTTTCCTTCTATCGTACCGCTAAGGAGCTTTGAGCCTTTTACTCCTAGCTTACAGCTGCTGACAGCTGAAAACTGATAGCTGATAGCTCACTCACTCCTCGTCCTTGCCCCTTTCGGTCTTCATGAGCTCCACATTCAAAGCCAGGCTCTTGAGTTCCCGGACCAGGACATTGAAAGACTCCGGCAGACCGGCCTCGAGGTCGTATTCGCCTTTAAAGATCTTTTCATAGATGCGGGTGCGGCCGGCCACGTCGTCGGACTTGACCGTCAGAAACTCTTGCAGGGTATAAGCCGCACCGTAGGCCTCCAGAGCCCAAACTTCCATTTCTCCCAGACGCTGGCCGCCGAACTGGGCCTTGCCGCCCAGGGGCTGTTGCGTCACCAGAGAATAGGGGCCGATGGAGCGGGCGTGAATCTTGTCCGCCACCAAATGGTGCAGCTTCATCATGTACATGATGCCCACCGTCACCTGACGGTCAAAGCGCTCTCCCGTGCGGCCGTCAAACAGGATGGCCTGTCCGCCCAGGGGCAGTCCCGCCTCCTCCAGGCAGGCCCGGGCCTCGTCTTCGGTGGCGCCGTCGAATACCGGGGTGGCGATGTGGACGCCGTGTTGGTAGTGCTTGTTCCAGATATTCTGGAGTTCCTCGTAGGATAGGCCCTCCAGTTCCGCCTCCAGGCCCTTATCTTTGAAAAAGCGGCTCAGGCGCCCTTTGATGACGTCCACGTCATAGAAGCGGTCCAGCATCTCCTTGACCTGCCGACCCAGGGCATAGGAAGCCCAACCCAGATGGGTCTCCATCACCTGCCCCACGTTCATGCGGGAGGGGACCCCCAGGGGGTTGAGCACGATGTCCACCGGGGTGCCGTCCTCGAAGTAAGGCATGTCCTCTTCCGGCATGATGCGGGAGACCACGCCCTTGTTGCCATGGCGGCCGGCCATCTTATCGCCCACGGCCAGCTTCCGCTTCATGGCCACGAAGACCTTCACCTTTTTGATGACCCCGGGAGGCAATTCGTCCACTTTGCGCAAACGGGAGAGCTTGGCTTCAAAGACCATGTTCACCAGTTCAAGCTGTTCCTGGTAGTTATCCAGGAGCTTGTCCACTTGGTCCTCCAGCCCCACTTCCTCAAAAGACACATGACGCCAGAATTCCAGGGGTTGGCGCTTCACGAGTTCCAGGGGGACCTGCTGGTCCTTTTCCAGGATGGCCGTTCCCTGGCGCTCGTCTTCGATGTTGTCGGCCAATTTCTTGCCCACCACCAGATCAGCCAGCCCCTGGCGATAGCTCTGGGTGATGATGGTAATTTCATCGGCCTGGTCTTTTTGCAGCTTGGCCACCGCTTCATCTTCGATGGAGCGGCTGCGGTCGTCTTTTTCCACCCCTTTGCGGGAAAACACCCGGGCGTCGATGACCACCCCTTCAATGCCCGGCGGCACCCGGAGGGAGGTGTCCTTGACGTCCCCGGCCTTCTCCCCGAAGATGGCCCGCAGGAGCTTCTCTTCCGGAGTAAGCTGAGTTTCCCCTTTCGGGGTAATCTTGCCCACCAAAATGTCACCGGGGCGGACCTCGGCGCCGATGCGGATGATGCCGCTGTCGTCCAGGTCCTTCAGGGCCTCTTCCCCCACGTTGGGAATGTCCCGGGTGATTTCTTCCTTCCCCAGCTTGGTGTCCCGGGCCATCACCTCGAATTCTTCGATGTGGATGGAGGTGAAAACGTCTTCTTTCACCAGCCGCTCACTCACCAGAATGGAGTCCTCAAAGTTGTAGCCGCCCCAGGGCATGAAAGCCACCATGACATTTTTACCCAGGGCCAACTGCCCCATCTCCGTGGCCGGACCGTCCGCAATGACCTGGCCTTTTTCCACTAGATCGCCCTTGCGCACAATGGGCCGCTGGTTGTAGCAGGTATTCTGGTTGGTGCGCTGGAATTTGGTCATTTTGTAGATGTCCACCGGCGAGTCACCGCCGCCGTTGCCGTCCGTGGCCCGGATGACCACCCGGGTGGCATCCACGTCTTCCACCAGGCCGCTGCGGCGGGCCACCACCGTGACCCCGGAATCCCGCGCCACCACCCCTTCCATGCCGGTGCCGATCAGAGGCGTGCTGCTGCTCAACAGCGGCACCGCCTGGCGCTGCATATTGGAGCCCATGAGGGCCCGGTTGGCGTCGTCGTGCTCTAAAAAGGGAATGAGGGAGGCAGCCACGCTCACCAACTGGCTGGGTGAGACGTCCAGGCAGTCGATTTTGTCGGGGCTGACCATGACGTACTGACCGCCCTGGCGGGCCTCCACCAGTTCTTCCAGGAAGCGCCCCTGCTCGTCGATCATGGCGTTGGCCTGGCCGATGACCATGTCCTCTTCGCCCAGGGCCGACAGATAGCGTACCTCCCGGGTGACCCGGGGCTCCCACTTATTCCCCACTTTCTTCTTGGCCACCACCCGGTAAGGAGTTTCGATGAAACCGAACTCATTGACCCGGGCATAGGTGGACAGGGACACGATGAGACCGATATTGGGACCTTCCGGCGTCTCAATGGGGCAGATGCGGCCGTAATGAGTGGGGTGCACGTCCCGGACCTCGAAACCGGCCCGTTCCCGGGTCAAGCCCCCGGGTCCCAGCGCGGAGAGCCGCCGTTTATGGGTGATCTCCGACAGGGGATTGGTCTGATCCATGAATTGGGACAGCTGACTAGTCCCGAAGAACTCCTTGATCACCGCCTGCACCGGTTTGGCATTGATGAGGTCGTGGGGCATCAGGGTGTCCAGATCCTGAATAGCCATACGCTCCTTGATGGCCCGCTCCATCCGCACCAAGCCCACCCGGAACTGGTTTTCCAGAAGTTCTCCCACCGAGCGGATACGGCGGTTCCCCAGGTGGTCGATGTCGTCCACCGGACCTTCCCGCTCCTTCTGGTTAATAAGCTCTTTGACCGCCAGGAGGATGTCTTCTCTGAACAAGGTGGTTTCGTGTAACCGATCCCGCAGTTCCTCCGGCGTCATTTGTTTCAGACTTTCCGGCCGCAACTTCAAGTCCAGCTTGAATCGACCCACGGGGGACAGATCATAAAACTCTTTATTAAAGAAAAGGTTATCAAAAAAGCTGGTGGCCACTTCCACGTTGGGGCGGTTGCTGGGTCGCAGACGGCGGTAGATTTCCATGATAGAATCCTGCATCATGGTCGCCCGGGTATCAAGCTTGTCTGCCACCAGGGTCTTTTGCAGACTGCCGCTGATATGCACGTTGTCGATGTAGAGGAGGTCCAGCTCCTTGATGCCGCGCTCCTGAAGCTCCTCGATCTTGTCCGCAGTCAGGGATTCGTTGCAGCGCAGCAGGGTCGCGCCGTCCTCTGGGTCCAGGATGTCGTGGGCCGCCACCTTGCCCACCAGGTCATCCACCGTGGCGGGAATGGTTTCGACCCCGGCCTTGACCAGACGTTGGATGGCCGTGGGAGTCACCCGGCGCATCTTACGCACCAGGATCTCGCCGGTGTTGGGATCCACAATGTCCGTGGACAAGGTCTTATCCCGCAGCATTTCGGGGAGCATTTTGCGACGAATGTTCTCCCCTTCCAGAAAAACCTTTTCCGTGGTGTAAAATTGGTTCAGAAGCTCTTCAGTGGTGTAGCCCAAAGCCTTGAGGAGGATGGTAGCCGGAAATTTGCGTCGCCGGTCGATGCGCACATAGAGAATGTCTTTGGGGTCGAATTCGAAGTCGATCCAGGAGCCCCTCAGGGGGATAAGCCGGGCCGAATAGATGATCTTGCCACTGGAGTGGATCTTGGCCCGGTCATGATCGATGAACAGGCCCGGGGAGCGGTGCAATTGGCTCACCACTACCCTTTCTGTACCATTGACAATAAAGGTGCCGTTCTCGGTCATCAGGGGCAGGGTGCCGAAGTAAATCTCCTGCTGCTTGATGTCCCGGATGATTTGGCCCTGCGATTCCGGTTCATAAACCTCGAGCCGCACCCGAATCTTCATGGGCACTTCATAGGTCATGCCCCGCTGCAGGCACTCGTCCACGTCATACTTGGGGTCCCCCAGGGAATAATCCACAAACTGCAGGCAGCAGGTGCGGCTGAAGTCCCAAATGGGGAACACACTTTTAAAGACCCCCTGGAGCCCCACGTCCTGGCGCTCCTCTGAATACAAATCCTTTTGTAAAAAGCGGGCATAGGAATCCCTTTGCATCTCGATGAGATTCGAGATGTCCACCACCCGCTCAATCTTGCCGAAATTACGGCGGTACAGCGTCATGGGCGAGAGCAACTTCGCCATGCATTCTCCTCGCAAGACAGTTGAATTGTCCTGCTAATAAAATCCTGCTATTTGATCTCGACTGTGGCTCCCTGTTCTTCCAGCTTCTTTTTGACTTCTTCCGCTTCTGCCTTGGAAATGGCCTCCTTCAGGGTGGTGGGCACATTCTCCACCGCCTCTTTGGCCTCTTTGAGGCCCAAACTGGTTATGCCACGCACTTCCTTGATGACCTGGATCTTGTTGGGCCCACAAACGGTCAGGACCACATCGAACTCGGTCTTTTCTTCTTCCACCGGCGCTGCCGCCGCCGAAGGGGCCGCCGCCGCGGCCACCGCTACCGGCGCCGCGGCCGATACGCCAAATTTCTCTTCCAGCTCCTTGATGAGTTCCGAGAGCTCCAACACCGTCATGTTGGCCAGGGTGTCAATGAGCTCCTGACGTGAAATAGCCATTGCTTTTCCTCCTTACGTTGCGCAATCAACCGGCCGCCACTGCGGTTAGCCGGATATTTCCTTCAGCCTCCCGATTTCCCAGGAAGCGTTGTTCCTTGAAAAATTTTTTCTTGAAATAACTCAGCCTTCGCTGTCCCCGCTCTTGGTCTCGGTCGCGGGAACCTCCCCTTCGCTGTCGGCCTCCGCTGCTCCCTTCGGTTTTTCCTCAACGCTGGCTTCAACCGCTGCCGCCGGTTTCGCCCTCTTACCGGTTTTGGCTGCTGCCGCCGGGGCCTCCTTAGTGGTTTCAGCCTCGGCCGCCGGCGCCTCCTCAGTTTTTTCAGCCTGGGCCGCCGGGGCCTCCCCCTCGCCTTTCTGGTCCCGGATGGCCACCAGCACGTTCAGGAAGTTGCGGATTACGCCGCTGAGCACGGTCACCAGAGCCTGGGGCGGGGTCTGCAAGAGACCGAGGAGTTGGCCCAGCAGCACCTCCCGAGCCGGCAGCTTGGAGAGAGAATCCACCTCCTTGGCAGTGAGGGGCTTCCCTCCCATAACCCCGCCCTTGATCTTGAGCAAGGGCTTGTCCTGGGCGAATTTAATCAGAATTTTAGCCAGGGCCACCGGGTCTCCATAACCCAGGACCAGGGCGTTGGGTCCCGTCAACTCCTTACTGATGGGCTCAATCAAGTTGCCGTCCCCGGCTGCCCTTCTGAGCAGGGTGTTTTTGGCCACCCTGAGTTCGCCCCCGGCCTCCTTCACCTGGCGGCGCAACAATGTCATGGACTCTACCTTGAGACCGGTGAAATCCGCCAGGATGCCGATCTGGGCTTGGCTAACCCTTTCCCGAATGTCCTCGACGATCTTGGCCTTTTTTTCTATCTGGGGCTTGAGCATCCCGGCCTCCTTATGACAGCATGCGTACCAGGTTTTTGACGTCAGTGGTGTCCACGGTGATGCCCGGACCCATGGTGGTGGACAGGTGAATGCCTTTGAGGTAGGCCCCTTTACTGGTGGCGGGTTTGAGGCGCACCAGTTGGTCCATGAACGCCGCCAAATTCAGCAGCAGCTTGTCGCTGCCGAAGGAAACCTTCCCCATGGGGGCGTGCACCACCCCGGCCCGGTCCACCCGGAACTCCACCTTGCCGCCTTTGAGGTCGTTCACCGCTTTGGCCACGTCAAAGGTGACGGTGCCCACTTTGACATTGGGCATCAAACCTCGGGGGCCCAGAATTTTGCCGATTTTGCCCACCTGACCCATGAGGTCCGGAGTGGATACTGCCTTATCAAAATCCAGCCAACCGCCCTGGATGCGCTGGATCATATCTTCCGCGCCCACGAAGTCGGCCCCCGCCTCCCGGGCTTCTTGTTCCTTTTCCCCTTTGGCGAACACCAGGACCCGCACCGTTTTGCCCAGGCCGTTGGGCAGAACCACCGCGCCCCGGACCATCTGATCCGCGTGCCGGGGGTTGACCCCCAGTTGCACCGCGGCCTCCAGCGTTTCGTCAAATTTGGCGCTGGCGGTGTCCAGGGCCAGGACCACCGCTTCTTGAAAGGTGTAGCGCTGCCCTTTCTCTATTTTTTCCGCTACCTGACTATATCTTTTTCCCTGCTTGGCCATGTTATCCCTCAATCCATGATCTCGATGCCCATGCTGCGGGCCGTGCCGGCAATGCTGCGCATGGCCATGTCCAGGTCGGTGGTGTTCAAATCAGGCATTTTCTGCTTGGCGATTTCCGCCAGTTGATCCTTCGAGATGCTCCCCACCTTCTCCCGTTTGGCCTCTTTGGCGCCGCTGGCCACCTGGGCCGCCTGTTTTATGAGCACCGAGGCCGGCGGCGTCTTGGTGACAAACGAGAACGACCGGTCCGCGAACACTGTGATCAACACCGGAATAATAGTGCCTTCCTGGGCGGCGGTGCGGGCGTTGTAACTCTTGCAGAACTCCATGATATTGACCCCATGCTGGCCCAAGGCCGGACCCACCGGGGGCGACGGGTTGGCTTGTCCCGCCGGCAGTTGCAATTTGATCTGGGCAATTACCTTCTTGGCCATGTATTAACTCCTGGCTTTAAGCTTTAAGCCTTAAGCTTTAGGCTTTTGGCTATCTGCTGATTGCTGACTGCTAACTGCTATATTTTTTCCAACTGGGTAAATTCCAACTCCACCGGCGTGGGCCTTCCAAACACACTGATCATCACCTTGACCTTGCCTTTGTCGGCCCGCACCTCGTCCACGGTGCCGGTAAAATTGGCGAAAGGTCCATCGGTTACCTGGACTTTATCCCCCAGCTCAAACTGGATTTTGGGCTTAGGCTTGGCAATACCTTCCTGCATCTGGCTGATGATCTTTTGCGCCTCTTCGTCGGGTATGGCCACGGGCTCGGTTTTGCTGCCCACAAAACCAGTCACTTTGGGAGTATCCTTCACCAGGTGCCAGGAATCGTCCGTGAGTTCCATACGCACCAGCACGTATCCGGGGTAGAATTTCCGGGCCGAGAGGCGGCGCTCGCCCTTGACCATTTCCTCCACCATCTCCGTGGGCACCAGAACCTCGCCGATAAGGTGCTCCAACCCCTGGGATTTGGCCCGCTCCAGGATGGCGTTTTTCACCTTTTGCTCAAAACCGGAGTAGGTGTGGATGATATACCATTTCTGGGACACAGCGCCTTGGACCCCTTTACCTCATAACTTTTTTCACCAGCGTGGACAGACCCATGTCCACCACCCCGAGAAAAACGGCGATGATGATGACCAGGATTATGACCACCAGGGTGGTGCCTAAAGTTTCTCTGCGTCCGGGCCAGGTGACCTTCTTCAGTTCCTGCCAGGCCTCGGCCACAAACTGGATGGCCGTTTGCCACCAGTTGGTCACCATCGGCACCTTGACGCCTTTGATAGGTCTCGCCTTGGCGGATTTCAGCTTGACCACCTGTCCTCGGCTGGCGTTGGCTCCCGTCTCTTTCCCCTGGCTCTTGGGTTTGGTTTTTTGCTTTTTCATCAGTTCCGTCTTTGGGGCCCCCCTGCGTCACCCGAGGCCCGGCCTGATGTCTGAAACCAAAAAAAGGCCGCACACTGCCCTTCCCCTGGTGGCTCCAGGACGCCTAGGTCATGGATTTCCATAGGAATTTTCAGGTGTGGCAGGCGGCTTTTTGGCGAAGAGGCCTCCAACTGGCACCATCTCCGGTGCTTTACCTGGCAGGCCAGGAGGGATTCGAACCCCCATCCCCCGGTTTTGGAGACCGGTGCTCTAGCCGTTCGAGCTACTGGCCTAAATCTCCCTATTTGGTTTCGCGGTGCGGGGTATGGCTCCGGCAGTGTGGGCAATATTTTTTGAGCGTGAGCCTGTCGGGCGTCCGCCGCTTGTTCTTGGTTGTCGTGTAATTGCGGCGTTTGCACGTACCGCAGGCCAATGTAATAATATCCCTCATAGCTTAACCCGTTAGCTCGGGGGTTACTCAATAATATCGCTGACGACGCCGGCGCCCACGGTGCGGCCGCCTTCCCGGATGGCGAAGCGCAGCTCTTTCTCGATGGCCACCGGGGTGATCAGGGACACCTCCATGGAGATATTGTCCCCCGGCATCACCATCTCCACCCCCTCCGGCAGCTTCACCACGCCGGTGACGTCCGTGGTCCGCAAGTAGAACTGGGGCCGGTAGCCCGTGAAAAACGGCGTGTGCCGCCCCC
>JARRKO010000042.1:0-16272 GCA_037388025.1 Syntrophobacterales bacterium | reverse complement strand
AGGCCCCCTCCGCCCCGATGGGGCAGGGCTTCATCTTCTCGGCGCGGTCAAAGATGGTCTCTATGCCCTCCGCCTGGGCCTTCTTGAGCATCTCCTGCGCCGCCACGTCTACGGAAAATCTTTCCACGTCTGACATTACGACTCCTTTTGGGCAAGTAAGGTTGTGAAAATTTTTCTATATAACCGTTAATTATTCTATACATGTTTATGTTTATAC
This sequence comes from Syntrophobacterales bacterium, assembly GCA_037388025.1. Taxonomy (GTDB): domain Bacteria; phylum Desulfobacterota; class Desulfobaccia; order Desulfobaccales; family 0-14-0-80-60-11; genus JBGSLA01. The sequence continues at coordinate 16,055 of JARRKO010000042.1, read as the reverse complement.
GTCAAGAAAAAAACTAGGGTGTGACATCGGTTTCCCGGAGGACCCGAAAACCGATGAAACCGTCGGAGGTGTGGGGCGGGGCGAATTTGTGCGCGGCACAACGCAGGTCCCGGGCCCGAGACCGCCAGGAGCCCCCTTTTCTTATGCGGTAATCCGGGGCGGCAAAGGGGGACCGGCCTCCCAGGGGGGTTTTATCATCGGCGCACCATTCCGAGACGTTGCCGGCCATGTCAAACAGGCCGTAGCCGTTGGCGGGAAAAGAGCCCACCGGCGCGGTGAGCCGGAAGCCGTCATCGTCAAAATCATTGGGATAATAATTGGCCCGATAACGGCCGCCGGCGTTGGGGAGCTCCCGGCCCCAGGGATACGGTTCCAGGACCAAACCTCCCCGGGCCGCGGCTTCCCACTCCACTTCCCGGGGCAGGCGGTGCGTTACCCCGGTCTTTTGGGTGAGCCAGCGGCAAAAGGCCTGAGCATCGTCCCAGCTTACCCCCACCACTGGCTGGGTGGGGGCGTTCAGGTTCGCATCCTGCCAGTATAGCGGCGAGGGATGGCCGGTGGCCTTGAGGAAAAGGGCGTACTGCGCGTTGGTGGTCTCGGTGGCCGCCAGATAAAAGGGGCCCAAGGTCACTTTGTAGGGCGTGGGCTCATCGGTGTAGCGGCCGGCTTCGTTTAAGGGACTGCCGATAAAATAGCTGCCGCCGGGGATGAGACGGAAGCGCAGGCCCAGCGATTCCGGGGTCTTCTGGGCCAGGGCGGAGTTAGAGAAGGCCAGTAACAGCCAGCAAATTAACCAGAACCAAGTTTTGTGGTCTCTGTAGGCAGACTTCACTTGACGGAGCCTGAACAGCTTGGCGTAATTTTTCATGAGTGATGAGATAGGTCGAATTCTGAGATCTTAATTAAGGTTTAATTTATACCAGATAGGTGAAATTTTCAGCAAATTAAATAGGTTTCAGAACAGAACAGTTAGCTTCTAGTCTGCTTGTCATCATTCAAGGAAGACCGGGGCGAAGCAGTTTCATGGTCCTATAGATTTCGGGTATCTGGGGATTGGTTGAAATTTCTTCTGCCTTCAGAGCACCCCAAGACAGCCGGAGGAGAAATGAAGGTCCTCCGGGCGCCTCCAAATACTGTCGGACGCTGCGCCTTTCATGGCCTTCAATACGGGCTAATCAGGTATGTGCATTCGTTTCTTCCCTCTATCTTTTTAGGTTGAAGTATCCCATAGAACAGATTAGCTCAAAAAGAAATAATTTTCCCAGGAATGAGAGCGTGTTGTAAATCAAAACAGGAGGGTTTGCTCAAAGGGCAGGCTTAGGACCGGGCAGGCAAGTGCCCTCGATGGTGATCTAAGTTTGTTGATATGATTTGGTTATGGCAGTTTTTGGCCGCGAGATAAGTTTCTAAGCAGAGCAGCTAGTCGCTTTGGCAGTGTCTTCTTGACAACGGCTCAAGGGCTACTACTTTCTAATTAGGTCCAAGTTTTCCCGTCCTCTAGGTCTCTATATGACGAATAAAAAACTGCCCCCTCGAATCCACGTCCTGGCCAAGCTCACCGCGGCGATTTGCAACTTTAACTGCTCCTATTGCTTTTTTCTGCACAAAGGGCTGCCTTACCCCATTAGCTACTTTCGCAGGTGTGATGATGGGCTGGAGCAGTATATCCGGCAGCTCATCAAGTCCATGGCGCCAGCCCGGCAGGGCGGCGAACCCACCTTAGCCTGGTCCGGTATCGGATAGGGAGAGCCACCATGGATGTCGCATTGCTGTCACGCATTCAATTCGGTTTCACTGTTGCATACCACATACTTTTTCCGGCCTTCACCATCGGTCTGGCCAGTTGGTTGGCAGTGGTGGAGTGGCGTTGGCTGGCAACCGGCAAAAAGGTCTATGAAGAAATCTACCGCATGTGGGTGAAAATCTTTGCGGTCACCTTCGGCATGGGCGTAGTCTCCGGGGTGGTGTTGGCCTACCAGTTCGGCACCAACTGGTCGGTTTTCGCAGACAAAGTGGGCAGTATGATCGGCCCCATGCTCGGTTTTGAAGTATTGACCGCGTTTTTTCTGGAGGCCTCCTTTCTCGGCATCATGCTCTTCGGCTGGGACCGGGTCAGCCCCAAAATGCACTTTGCCGCGACGATTATTGTGGCTTGCGGCACCCTGCTGTCCGCTTTTTGGATTCTCTCAGTCAATAGCTGGATGCAAACCCCCCAGGGATACCACATCGGTGCAAACGGTACGCTGTATCCCACCAACTGGCTGGAAGTCATTATCAATCCGTCCTTTCCCTATCGGTTGGTCCACATGGTGGTCGCGGCCTACCTGACCACCGCTTTCGTGGTGGGTGGCGTCAGTGCCTATTACCTCTGGCGGCGGCGACATGAACCCCAGGCCCGGGTGATGTTCGGCATGGCCATGATCATGGCGATCTTTGTGGCGCCGTTGCAGCCGTTTATCGGTGATCAGCACGGGCGGAACACCCTCCAGTATCAGCCGGCCAAGGTGTCTGCCATAGAAGGCGCCTGGGAGACCGAACGGGGCGCTCCCCTAAGGCTGTTTGCCTGGCCGGATCAAGCCGAAGCCCGCAACGAGTATGTGGTGGAGATCCCCAAGCTGTCCAGCCTCATCCTGACCCATAGCTTCAACGGCGAAGTCAAAGGCCTGAAAGCATGGCCCAGAGATGATTGGCCGCCGGTGGTCCCGGTGTTCTTCGCCTTTCGGGTGATGGTCGGTATAGGTATCTTGCTGGCTTTAACCGGTCTCATCGCCATAGTTCTCTATTTCCGCAAAAGGCTGTTTGACACGCGCTGGTTTCAATTGTGGTGCATGGCCTTGACTCCGGCCGGATTTATTGCCGTTGTGTCTGGGTGGATTGTCACCGAAGTCGGCCGGCAGCCCTATGTTGCCTACGGTTTGCTCAGGACAGCCGATGCCGCCTCGCCGGTGGCGGGTTCGCATGTCGCGGCCTCGCTGCTGGCCTTCATCGTCTGCTACACCTTTGTGTTCGGCGCCGGCAGCTATTACATCCTCCATCTGATCGCCAAAGGACCCGGCAAGCCGGATGAGGAGGTTTACGGCACCCATGGTGTCAAGAAACCCCCATTGATTACCGAACTGGGCTCCGAACCGGATAAGGGAGGTAAGCATGTTTAGTTTCGCAAGTTTTCTGGATTTACCCCTTATCTGGTTTGGTCTGATTATCCTGGCCGTATTCATGTATGTCATCCTGGACGGCTTTGACCTCGGCGTAGGGATTCTGTTTCCCTTTGCCCCCACCGAAAAATGCCGTGACCGGATGATGAATTCCATCGCTCCTTTCTGGGACGGCAACGAAACCTGGCTGGTATTGGGCGGCGGCGGTTTGTTTGCTGCGTTTCCCCTGGCATATGCGGTGTTAATGCCGGCCCTTTATATCCCGGTCATTCTGATGCTGCTGGGGCTTGCGTTTCGCGGGGTGGCCTTCGAGTTCCGTTATAAAGCGGCTGGAGCCACGCGAAAATTGTGGGACTGGTCCTTCAGCGTCGGTTCGCTGGTGGCAACGTTCTGCCAAGGCTTGTTCCTCGGGACATTTATTCAGGGCCTCAAGGTGCAGGGCCGCAGTTTTGCCGGCAGCGGCTTTGAGTGGCTGAGCGGCTTCAGTATCATGACCGGTCTGGCCCTGGTGTGTGGCTATGCTTTGCTGGGGTCCACCTGGTTAATCATGAAAACCGAAGACGACACTCAACAGTGGGCGCGCCGGTGCGCCAAGGTTTTTCTGGTATTCGTCGTCGTGTTTATGATTCTGGTCAGCCTGGGAACGCCCTTTATCAATGAAGGCATTAAAAATTTTTGGTTTAGCTGGCCGAATATCATCTTTCTGTCACCCTTGCCCCTGCTTTCTGCCGTCATGCTGGTGCTGCTCTGGCTCGATCTTCGCCATCGGCGCGAATACCGGCCTTTCTTCCTGAGCCTGGGGCTTTTTCTGATGAACTACATCGGCCTCGGCCTCAGCATCTGGCCATGGCTGGTCCCCTACGCCATTACCTTCCGGCAGGCGGCCGCCTCGCCGCAATCTCAATCGTTATTGCTCATCGGCGCCGCAATTTGCCTGCCTGTGATTCTTTCTTACACCGCCTATTCTTACTTCGTTTTCAGGGGAAAAACCTCTCATGAAGGCTTTTACTAAGAGACAGCATCAATGGGCTTGGTTCATCGGACTGTGGTGCGCCGGACTCTTCACCGCCGTGCTGCTGGCCGGGCTGGTCCGATGGCTGCTGAGAATGCTTTGATCCACGTGCGGGCTGACGAGTGGTCCATGCACAACTCATATGGGGTTATTAATTACTATAAAAATTCCGCGAGTCCGTTAACTTGCCATTATCAAAATTAGCAATTATTCAATACATGGAGTCATAACCGAAAACTGGAAACTGAAAACTTATGGCTCTCCCAACTCCACCGCTTTCTGGCAGGCGGTGAAGTACAGGGCCAGGCGGATGGCGTTGAGGCTGATCCCCCGGGCCTTGGCCACCATCTCCCGGTAGGCCAGGAGTTGCGGAGCGTATTTGTCCGTTTCCCGGAAGAGAAAATCCTCCCAATCGTCGCCGACGTGGGGTCGGGAGCTTTTAAAGTCCACCAGCCACCAGTCCTTACCGTCAAAGGCCAGCAGATCCAAACGACCCCTCCGGATGATCTCCGGCCCGGGCCGGTCTTCCAGGAGCAATTCACTCACCCCCGAGCCGGAAGTGAGCATATTTCTGAGAAAAGGCTCTTGCAGGCAGGCGGTGACTTCGGCCAGAATCTGCGGGGCCAGATTTTGCGCCGTTTCCCTGGATACCCCCAGGCCCACCAGCGCGGCGGCTACGCCTTGCTCCCCGGGCAGTCCGTTCCCCTGGACCAGGGTTTCCAAAAGACGGTGGGTCACTTCCCCCCGGGCCCGGGCCGCGAGGTTGTCCCCCTCTACGGCAGCCTCTACCACCGGATAATCCTCGGCCAGTTCAATGGCGGCCTCCTGGGAAGGGTAGGCGAAGCGGTAAGGCGGCGGCTCGGGGATAAACTCCCAGGGCTGCGGCAGCGCCTGAAGTTTGGGGACGGGGCGGGGGGCCGGGGCGATTTCCGGAAAAATCTCCACCTGAAGGGGCGGGTCCGGCCAGACCGGTGAATCCCCGGGAACCAATGCTCCGGGACCATAATGCTCCCAGAGCCAGGCCAAGGGGCTGTCCGGTGAGGGGACCAAGTCTTCCTTTCTCCTGGATAGAACGCCGGAGAGAAACAGCCGCTCCTGGGCCCGGGTGACGGCCACGTAAAACACCCGGCGGGCCTCAGCCAGCACCCGGTCGTCCTTTAATTTCCTGACCAGGCGGTAAGAGGAGTCTTTGCCCGTCTGCCAGGCGGGGGGAGCCAGCCCCAGGACGTGGGCCCTGGTCCCGGGAATCTCTTCCAACAGGAAGGGCGGGGGCTGGTTGCCCTCCATCCGCAGAGGCTGCCAATCCAAAAAGGGCAGAAACACGGTGTGGAACTCAAGGCCTTTGGCGCCGTGGACGGTGAGCACCTCCACCGGGGAGTCCTCGGCCCGGGGGTCCGGAGGCTGATAGGCCCCATCAAGGGCGAAATCGGCCTTCAAAAAGGTGGCCTCCGGCAGACCCAGGTCCGATTCGGCCAGGAGCGCGAGATAGGTCCGGGCACAGGCCACTCCCAGGGCCCCCTCCCAGGCAGCCACCCCCGCCCAGGCCGAGGCTTCCCCCAAAAAGTCTCCCAGGGTGCGGACCAGAGACTCCCGGCCCACCCGCTCCCGGGCGGCCAGCAGGATCTGGGTCAGGGACGCCAACTCAGGGGGGCATTGAGGCGTGGAGGCCAAGGCCGCAAGTTTTTCCGGCCATACGGTTCCGGGAGCCTGGGCCGCGGCCGCCAGGCTGGCCAGGTCGGGCGCCAGCCAGGGCCCGGTCAGAAGAGCGGCCCAAGCCATGTCGTCCTGGGGGCGCACCAGGGCCCGGGCCAGGTTGTGGAGGTGCTGCACCACCCGGCTGTCCTTAAGCTTCAAGCCCTCCCTGACTTTGGGCACCAGGCCGGCCTCCTGCAGGGCCGAGAGGTAGGCGGTCAGGTGGGTGCGGGCAAAAAGGAGCAGGGCCAGGTATTCCTTGGCAGGCAAATCCTCCAGGGCTCGGGTTATCCGGCAAGCCAGCCATTGGGCTTCCCGGGTGCGGGCCTCATCCCGGTCCTCATGGGCGAATAAAGCCAGACACGGGGCTTCGCCATCCCTCGAGGCCGGGCCGGGGGTGGCTTTTTGAAAGATAAGGCCCCCGGTTTGGTGCGGCCCCTGCATGACGGTGTCACCGAAGACCCGGTTTACCCAGGTGATGAGGGTGGGGGTGGCCCGGAAATTGGTGGTGAGGTTCAGCGGGATGAAAGGCAGGGTCGTTTTGCCGTTGCAAGGAAGGCCTTCCCGGGATTCCAGAAAAAGGTCCAGGCGGGCCTGGCGCCAGCCGTAAATGGATTGCTTGGGGTCTCCCACCACCGTGAAGGTGCGGCCATCCTCCCCGGTCCAGCCCGCCAGCAACCGACACAAAAGTTCCATCTGGTTGGCGCTGGTGTCCTGGAATTCGTCCACCAGGAGGTGCCGGAGCCTCCAGTCCAGGCGCAAGAGCAGCTCCCCGGGACTTTCCACGTTAAGCATCCGTAGCGCGGCTTCCTCAATGGCAATGAAGTCCAGTACCCGGTGATGCCGGCAAAGTTCGTCATAGGTTTCCCAAGCGGCATGTAACAGCAGGATTAAATCCTGCAGCGCGCCAACTTCCTGGGTGGAAAAAAGTTGCAGGGGCAATTTGCGGCAGGCCTGGAGGCGGGCCAGAAAGTCAGGAGGCAATTCCTGGAACACCTCAGGCCAGGCGTTCCCACTCAGGCCCCCCGGCCAGCGCTTTCGCAGTTGCCCCGACTTGGTCAGCAGTGTTTCGGCCAGGCACTGCCAGGCGCAGATGTCAGGCCAGGCGCTCCCGGGGGGATTGGCCGGTAGGGTTATTCCCGCTGCTGCCTCGGTTTCCCGAATCGCCTGGTGGAATTGCGGCCAGCGCCGGCTCAGTTCCGTGTCCGCCAGGGCGGTGGCCAGGGGTCGCAGGATATGGGCCATCACTTGGGAGAGGCGCTTTTCCATAAGGTTGGCGTAATCCTCTACGGCCAGGCTCCCCTGGGCCAGGGCCAAAAAATCCTTCAAGGTGTCCCGCCGCGCCAGCAAATCCCGCAATTCCCGGGCCAGCCGGGGCCAGTTGTTGTTCAGGCGTACCAGTCTTTGCACCAGGGCCCGGCGGACCGGGTCCGTCTCCGGCCGGGCGTTCAAGCGACGGCGCAGTTCCTCCAGAGCCTCCTGTTTCTGCCATTCCGCGTCCCGCTCGCCTTCCAGGAGCTGGAATTCCAGGGGCACCCCGGCTTCATGGGGCGCAGCTTTCAGAAGCTGGGCGCAAAAACCGTGGAAGGTGGTGACGGGTAGCCGCTCCGGCACATGGAGATACTGATGGACCAGATTTTTCTGTTCCAGATGCTGAAAGGCCTGGTCCGCCAGTTCCAGCAGCCGGCGCTCATGAGGAGGGGTATCCGTCTCCGGTTTTTCCCGGCTCCAGAAATACTTCATGGCCCGCTCCCGAAATTCGCCCGCGGCCTTGCGGGTAAAGGTCAGGGCCAGAAGTTCCCGGGGAGAGTCGTTGATCCGGGCCAACAGGGTAAGGAAGCGGGCCAGGAGGACCGCGGTCTTGCCGGAACCGGCGGGGGCCTCCAGGTGAAAGCTTCCCCGGGGGTCCAGGGCCCGTTCCCTGGCTTCGTGGTCCTGGGGTGCGGCCATCAGGGTTCGTCCTCGGTGTCGGCGGCTTCCCGTTCATAGTGGCACACCAGGAAACAGGGGCAAAAATGACAGGCCCCCTCGTCCCGTTTGCGGGGAGCAGGGCGGGGCGCGGGACGGAGGTCCCCGGCCGTGAGGAGCTCTCCCAGGCGCCGCACCTCCGCCTCCCAGACTTCCAGGAGGTCGGCCCAGCGGTCCTTTTTCCCGGAGAAATCCTGGTGCCGCAGGTGATCCTCCCGGGTGGATTTCAGGCAGATAAAACCGGCGCTCATAGTGGCGATGTCGTTTAGATCAATGCCCGCCTGACCTTCCCGTACCGCCCACAGATACCCAGGAAGCTGAAATTCCTCGAAATGGTCAAAGACCTGGGCCGCAGAGGGAATTCTACCGGTTTTGTAGTCCCAGATGATAAGCTCACCCAGTTCCGGGTGGATGTCCAGGCGGTCCAGACGGCCCTTCAGGGTGAAGGGCCAGCCCGGCCGGGCCAGTCCCTGGAAGGTCTTTTCCACCCCCAGCCAGCGCCAGCCCTGGTCCTGGCGCTCCTTCTCCAGGGCCAGCCAGGCGAGTAGAAGCCCCGGCGTGTCCTCATCACCGAACCAGCGGCGCCATTCCGCCTGCCAATGGACATCATCAGCAGCCGTGCCGAGCACCTGACGCGCTGCCTTTTTAAGCAAGGCAAGGGCCTCATCCTCCTGAGGCAAGGCATAGCCGGCCAGCTCGACGAACCGGGCCAAGACCTTATGCAGCTTGTCCCCCCGCTCCCGAGGGTCCAGGCCGGACTCGATTTCCGGCAATTCCTTGAGGCCCAAGAGGTCCTCCAGGACGAAGCGCAAAGGACACCCCAAGGCTTTACCCACCTGGGTGACGCGCAATTCCGTCGGCAGGTCCAAGGTCAAGGTGCCCTCGAGCCCTGGCGGCCCCTGTCCTCCTTCCGGTTGGGTAAGGGCCGCCTGGACCAGGGGAACCCGCAGCCAGGCCGGATGGGACTGACTCGGTAAAGGCAGGCGCTCATGCTCCCAGTTCCCCAGAAAAAAGGGGGTGCCCACCTGGGGTTCCTGGTTCTCCAGGGACGGGCGGGTCAGGGTGATATGCGGCGCGGACCCCAGGAGGGTATCAAACTGCTCCCGGGCGAACTTATCCTGGCTCTCCTGGGTGCCTCCCAGGACCCGCTCCCGTTCAAACTGGCTCAACAGGGGCAAGGGCCGGGGCGAGCCGGGAAAGGCCCCCGAGTTCATGCCCAGACAGAAGACCCGATCAAAGTCCAGGCCCCGCATCTCCAGCCAGCCCAGCACCTGGACCCCGGCGTCCTGCACTCCGGCGCCTGGAAGCACCACATCCCGGGCGCCCTGATTCAGCCAGAAAAGAACCCCGGCCGGCGGCAGCACCTCGTCCCCCAAAGCCGCAGCAAAATCTCGCAAAACCGACTCAGCCTGATCAAACTGAAACTCTTCCCTTCCTTCCAGGCTGCCGGGGAATTCTAGGCACTTCCAGGCATCCTGGAGCCAGGTGACCCAATCTCTGCCGCTGAGACGCGACCACCCGGGTAAGGACCAGATATGATCCAGGTTATTCAGGACTTCGGGTAAGGCCGAATCCCCAGAGAGTCCTTGGGCCGCGGCGGCCCGCAATGACGTCCAGCTTTGGGCCACACCCTTTTCCCTAAAAAGCCGGTCCCAGGCAGCCAGACTGCCCTGATGGGGTTTGGCGGCCTGGTAATAGGGGGAAAGCAACAAGGCCACCAGGTCCTCCCGGCGCTCTCCCTGGGCCAGGAAGGCCAAAGGCAGCAGGGCCGCGTTCCAGAGGGGGGTCTCGGCCAGGGAGGGGCCCTGGGAGAAGTTATAGGCGCCACCATGCTCTCCGGCGGCGGGCCCCAAAAGCTCCCGGAGGACGCTGTGGAAACGGGGGGCGTAACGGTCCAGGCTCGGGGAGGTCACGGCCAGATGGTGCAAAGGAGTGTGCTCCAGATGGTGGCATTCCAGAAGCCGGGCCGCGACCCAGGCCATTTCTTCTTCCCGGTCCGGCATCACCAGGCCCTCCCGGAGATGCTCCGGGTTTCCCCGAATCAGCAGCCGGGTGACGGGCAGATGTTGCGCCACGGCCTCCAGCCAGCGTTCTTCCAGGGGGGCCGAGGTCTGCAAACCCACCACCGCCAGCCGGGATGGCAGGGGCATGCCTTTTTTCCCGAAATTGGCCAGAAGATACTCCGGTACTTCTCCTTTAGACACCCAGCCCTCCTCCCGGAGAAGTTTCCGATAAATCCGGGTGACCTCCCGGCGCCAGCCCACCAGGGGCGGTTCCGCCGGACTCGGACTGTCCAGGGGCAGGGCATGGCGCAGGAGCAGTTCGTGCACTTCGTCCAGGGCCTGGGTCCATTCCTGGTCCGGGGAAATTCCCGGAAGGGACGGGCCGGCCTCGATGGCCTGGCGCCAAAGACCCAGACGCACCAGGCGCGGCGCCAAGGCATAGGGCGGCCACAGGTTCCGGTAGAGCTCAGCCCACCAATCCGGAAGAGTTTTAAGGGGCAACGGTTCCCAGGCGGTGCGTCCCTGCTTCAAGTTGGCCAGCCGCTGCTTATGCCAGACCTGCCGGGCTAGGCGCCGGTGGGGGACCAACACCAGGGTGTCGGGCGTGGTCTCATCCAGGAGATACTGTTGTAAGGAGGCGCTGGATGAGAAACTTTTCAGGTGGGTCATAAGAGAGAAACTTTTGGTTGGGATATTGAGATCAACGCCGGTCAGCTGATCAATACGCCCCGCGGCCGGTGGCCGGACTGCCCGGTTTGAGATGCAGGTCTACCTTGGGCCAACCCGAGACAAACCTCGGATTCACCGTGAGATCCCCTTTCCCCTGACCGGTCAGCCGGGTCCACGTTCCCTGGGCAATGTCCCGGCGGCTGATCTCTCGCCCGTTTTCCCGGCCCCGCTGAGCCAAAAATATTTCCGCGTCGGCTCGGCTGAAAAAGACGTTGTCATGTTCTGCGACCCAGCGCACTCCCGGGCCCACATAGATGCCGGTGGGCTCCCCGTGGGCCGGACCGGTGTTAAAGGCAAAGATATTATGATGCATGATCAGCTCAACCTGAGGACGGGCCGGGCCGCCGCTTTCGGGTTCCGGGTAGCCCAAGGTGGCCGCGTAATTGCGGTCGCCAAAATCCCGAGCCCACATATTATAGGCCACCGTATTGTGGACAATTGCCGTCTGGCAGTTGAATACACCCACCACCAACGGATTGTCCCCCTGGCCCCAAATGGCGTTGTGCTCGACTTGGCCCCCCGCCCAAACTTTGAGACCGTTCAGATGGTTGCGTACCACCCGGTTGCCCCGGACCACGATGCCCGGCACCCGGCCCGTAAGGTCCCGGGAATTCAGGTCGATGCCGTCTCCGCCGTTGTCATGGATGAAGCAATCCTCCACTGCAATATGGTGGCCCCGCTCGATGGATATGCCATCCGCAGCGTAGGATTCTTCCCCTTGCAGACCGGCGCCGGAAACTTCCACTTTACGAAAGGTGAGATGATTACAGGGCCCGGGAGTGCCGTCCACCCCGGCATACACCGTGTTTTGAATGAGACAGTCCTCCAGGGTGATGTGAGACACAGGCCCATGCTCAGGAGCCTTACCGGAATCCCCCACCGTCAGGCGCACACCCACTTCGCCGCCCTGAATCTTCAGTCCGCTAAGGTATATATAATGATTATTACCGCTGAGCTCGATGCCCCAGTCGCGATATCCCTTGACGTTAAAGTCCTGCAGGCGGAGGTGAGATACACCAGGCTCTAAGATGAGGCTCCGCAGCGTTACTTGTTTCCCCGGCGCCCCGGCAATGGTTATGGGATTCTTCCTCTCACCCGAGCCGCTCAGATGCACGTCTTCCGGATAAGTGCCCGCTTGCAGGAAAATAGTATCACCCGGCTGGACCATGGTGAGTGCGTGCTGGAGGGTGCGCCAGGGCTGGGGTTCACTTCCCGGCTGGGCATCATTACCGTGGGGGGAGACATGGAAATCTTTGGAGAAAGCCGGATTGAGGCCTCCCTGTCCCAGAAGCACTATGGTGAAAACCAGAAAAAACAACCCCAAGGATTTCGCCATACTCATTTGAGTTGCTTCGGACATTTTCGTAGCCCTCAAGCCGGAGTTCTGCTCCCTCTTCAGGTCAAATGGTAATGATCTTTAGCCCTTTCTCTGGGTTAGTTCCTCTCGTTCAAGAAGCTCCGCAGTTCCTCCCCCTCCAGGACCTCCTTGTCCAGGAGAACCTGGGCCACCTTTTCCAGGGTTTCCCGCTTGGCCTCCAGGATTTCTTTGGCCCGGTTGTAGGCCTTATCCACCAGGCTGCTCACTTCCCGGTCGATCTCCTGGGCCGTGGCTTCGCTGTAATCCTTGCTGGTGGAGGGCATCATGGTCTCCAAAAACAAGGGTCGCCGCTCCCGCTCAAAGGTGAGGGGCCCCAGGCGCTCGCTCATGCCGTATTCCCGCACCATGGAGCGGGCTATGTCCGTAGCCCGGTAGAGGTCGTTTTGCGCGCCGGTGGAGATTTCCCCGAAGTGGACTTCCTCGGCCACCCGGCCTCCAAGCATTACCACCATGCGGTCCTCCAGCTCGCTTTTAGTCATGAGGTAGCGGTCCTCGGTGGGCAGCTGCATGGTGTAACCCAAGGAGCCGATGCCCCGGGGGATGATGGATACCCGGTGAACCGGGTCCACGTTGGGGAGCCCCTCGGCCACCAGGGCGTGGCCGGTTTCGTGATAGGCCACAATCTCTTTTTCCCTCGGGTTCATCATGCGGTTGCGCTTCTCGAGGCCCGCCACTACCCGGTCGATGGCCTCCTCGAAGTCGTTCATGGAAACCGCGGTCCGATTCTTGCGGGCGGCCAGCAGGGCGGCTTCATTGACAATATTGGCCAAATCCGACCCCACCATGCCGGGGGTGCGGGCCGCCAGGGTGCGCAGATTAACGTCCGGGTCCAATTTGACCTCCCGGGCGTGGACTTTCAGGATATCCTCCCGGCCCGGCAGACTGGGGCGGTCCACTAATATCTGGCGGTCGAAGCGCCCGGGACGGATGAGGGCCGGGTCCAGGATCTCCGGCCGGTTGGTGGCGGCCATCAGGATAACCCCTTTCCTGGTGTCGAACCCGTCCATTTCCGACAAAAGCTGGTTTAAGGTGTTTTCCCGCTCTTCATGTCCAGACAGGGGGCTCATTCCCCGGGCCTTCCCCAGGGCGTCCAGTTCATCGATGAAAATGATGGCTGGCGCTTTCTCCTGGGCCTGTTGGAAAAGGTCCCGCACTCGGGCGGCGCCCACTCCCACGAACATTTCCACAAAATCCGAGCCGGTCAGGCTCAAGAAAGGCACTCCGGCCTCCCCGGCCACGGCCCGGGCCAGCAACGTCTTGCCGGTGCCCGGCGGACCCACTAGCAGCACGCCTTTGGGGATCTTGCCCCCCAGGACCTGGAATTTGCCGGGATTCTTGAGAAACTCGATGATTTCCTTGAGCTCTTCTTCGGCCTCTTCGACGCCGGCGGCATCCGCAAAGGTTACCTTGGTCTCATCTTCCACGTAGACCCGGGCCTTGCTTTTGCCGATGGACATGATGCCCCCCGGACCTGCGCCGATGCGGCGGAAGATGAACAGCCACAGGCCAATTAACAGCAGCATAGGCAACAGCCACGAGAGGAGAGCCGTAAGCCAAGCCCGTTCGGGGAGGGCCCGGTACTTGATGCCTTGCTTATCCAAACGTTTGAGGAGGTCTCGGTCCTCCATTCTCACGGTGGAAAAGACCGGCTTTTTGGCAAACTGCTTTTCCAGCTTCTGGGGCAATTTCGGGTCATTGGTCTCTTGGGCCAGATATTCCACCCCTTTGGGCAGGAGGACCCCGGTAATGTTTTCGCCGGAGATTTCCAAATCATCCACGCCCTTGATTCCCACCAGGTGACGGAAGTCCCGGTAGCTCACCGGATAGGAGCGTTCCCAGGAAAAAAAGGTCTGGATCAGCACCAGAATCAGGAAGAAGGAGAGAAAGTACCAGATGGAAAAACGCATGGGTTTGGAGGACATAATCACCTCGAATTCACGCCGCGGGTTTCTAACTGATAACAGTATAAGTGAGGGACAAGTAATGCGCAAGTTGCCCCTCTCTCTCTTTGAAGACCGAGAAGTTCTTCAAATTCCCCGGAATTGTGGTAACATAACAGGTGCCATCGTGGGGTCAGACGGAAGCCCGAATCCCTGACTGTCCCCCCTATCTTTCCCGAGAAGAGGTCAGCACCGTGAAAGCCATGCTTCTGGAGTTCCCCGGTCCCGTAGCCAGCTCTCCTTTGAAACTTGTGGAACTGCCCCCTCCGTTACCCGGTCCGGGGCAAGTAGTCATCCAGATAAGTCATTGCGGTGTTTGTCACACCGATCTGCACACCATCGAAGGGGAGCTTCCCCTGGAACGGCTGCCCGTGATTCCCGGACACCAGGTGGTGGGGCAGGTGGTGGACCAGGGTCCGGGAGTGCTCCGCTTTCAGCCCGGAGACCGGGTGGGTTTGGCCTGGCTCTTTAAGACCTGCGAGACCTGCCGCTTTTGCCAGCGGGGGCAGGAGAACCTGTGTGAGTCCGCCGAATTCACCGGGTTACATCGGGACGGTGGCTATGCCGAGCAGGTGGTGGCCGAGGCCGACTTCGTCTATCCCCTCCCGGACGACCTCCCGGGAGAGCAGGCCGCGCCACTGCTCTGCGCCGGCATCATCGGCTACCGGGCCCTGCGCCTTTCTGAAATCAAGCCCGGTGGGCGTCTGGGGCTTTACGGGTTCGGGGCCTCAGCCCACATCGCCATCCAGGTGGCCCGCCATTGGGGCTGCGAGGTGTCAGTCTTCACCCGGAGCCCCGGCCACCAGGAGCTCGCCCGGCAACTGGGCGCCGTGTGGGTGGGCCAGGCCCAGGACACCCCGCCCGCCAAACTCGATGCCGCCATCATCTTTGCGCCGGCCGGAAACCTCGTGCCCGAGGCCCTGAGGGTGCTGGACCGGGGCGGCACCTTGGCCCTGGCAGGCATTCACATGTCCGCCATCCCTTCCCTGGAATATGACAAGTACCTGTACTTCGAGAAAACCGTGCGTTCGGTGACGGCCAGCACCCGCCAGGACGGCCGGGAACTTCTGGAACTGGCGGCCCAAATTCCCATTCGCCCCCAGGTTCAACTTTTTCCCCTGGAAGAGGCCAACCAGGCCTTGAAGCTGGTGAAAGAAGGCAAAGTTAACGGCGCCGCGGTGCTGACTATGTAATGTCAGGTTGGTTGTTTAGGGGCTTTCCAAGGAACTTTCTTCCGGCTCGGAGGTTAACGCTGGCCCGGGTCCGGCGGTCTTAATAGGGAAAATTGGCAGAATATCTCAGGGGGATCAACCATGACCACCAATGGAAAGTTCTACTTCTGGCCCCGGCCAGCCTCAAAAACCACCCGGCTTTTTCTGCTCTTGGCTTTGGTGGCGGCCCTGACCCTGTCACCCCTGGCCGGGGCGGCGGCAGCAAAGAACCACGACACCACCGTGGAACTGCAAACAGAAGGCGAAGTGAAGGTCAAGCCGGACAAAGCCACCTTCCACTTCACCGTGGTGACCGAGGCGGCAAAAGCCGAGGAAGCCGCCCAGGCGAACGCCAAAGACTCCGAGGCCTTTCTGGCCGCGGTCAAGAAGGTTCTGGGGCAGGAAGACCAGGTGAAGACCTTGCGCTATCAAGTCCTGCCCATATTCAAAAGAGTCGAGAAGGTTAAGGGAAAAGAAAAAATCCGGACCAGCGAAATTGCCGGCTACCGGGCCTCCCACCGCTTCGAGGTGGAACTGCGGGATCTTAAAAAAATCGGCCAGGTGGCGGATGCCGCCCTGAAAAACGGCGCCAATCAAGTACAAGGACCCTATTTCAGCCACACCCAAGAAGAGGACCTGCAAGCCCAGGCTGCGGTCAAGGCCCTGGAGAGAGGCCGAAAATTAGCCGAGGCCCTGGCCCAGGCCTCGGGGCTGAAGGTTAAACGGGTAATCAAAATCAGCACCACCCACACCATTCTCCCCCGGGTGTTGAGTATGGCCAAAGCGGCCCCCCCACCAGGCGCGGCGCGGGAGGTGCAGACCCCCATCGAGGTCGGGGACATTACCTTTAGGGCTCGCCTTACCGTCACCTGGGCGCTGGCCCCCTGAACTCGTGGGGGAATTACTTTTTTCCCTCCCTTTACAACGTGCAAAGTCGTGGTTATTTTTCTTTAAAATGATTGCGGAG
>JARRKO010000041.1:0-54389 GCA_037388025.1 Syntrophobacterales bacterium | reverse complement strand
CCACCCTCAGCCGTGCAGCCCCTGCTTCAAGCGCACCTGCGAACTCGGCTACCCTTGCCTGACCGCCATTAGCATGGAGGAAGTCCTGGCCGCGGCCCATGCCCGTCTCGAGGCCGGGTCATGAGCCATCCCGCAGTTTTCCTGGACCGGGACGGCACCATCAACGAGGAAATGGGCTATATTAATCATCTCCGCCGGTTTCGGCTGCTGCCCAAGGTCGTGACTGCCATCCGTTGCCTGAATGAGGCCGGCTTCAAGGTGGTGATCATCACCAATCAGTCCGGAGCCGCCCGGGGGTACTTTACCGCGTCACTGGTGAAGGAGGTTCATGAGCACCTGAAAATGCTCCTGGCCGGCGGGGGAGCACACGTGGATGGCATCTACGCCTGTCTCCACAGCCCGGAGGACGCCTGCGCCTGCCGCAAGCCCCAGCCCACCCTGATACACCAGGCGGCCCGGGACCTGGACCTGGATCTTACCCGGTCCTACGCCGTGGGCGACCGCTATCGGGATGTTGAAACCGCGGCCAACGCCGGGATAAAAGGTATCCTGGTGCTCACCGGCTACGGCCTGGGAGAATATGAATACCTGCGCGAGGGTCAAAGCGTGCAGCCGGTCCACGTGGCGCCAGATCTTAAGGAGGCGGTGGAGTGGATTTTTCAGGACTCCAAAGTTGGATGATTTTGGGCGATCTTCCCTCTTGGTATTCAGTATAAAGGGATGTTCAGAGTGGAAAATGACTGAAGCACGTGTCCCCGGCCGACCCCGGATTCTCCTGGTCAAGCTCAGTTCCTTCGGAGATGTGCTCCATGCCTTGCCGACACTTGCGGCCCTGCGCTCTGCCTACCCGGACGCGCATATTACCTGGCTGGTGGAAGCCGCGTATGCGCCGCTTTTGGCCGGCCATCCTGCCCTTAATGAGATCTGGGAGGCGCCTAGGTTGCATCCCGGCGAGTTGCTGGCTGGGGCCAATCGGGCCAGACTGCAGCGGGTTCTCAGGTTACTGCGCGCCCAATCCTTCGACCTGGTTGTGGATATCCAGGGATTGATGAAAAGCGCCCTGTGGGTGGCCCTGGCCAAAAGTCCCCACAAGGTAGGCTATGACCGGACCCGGGAGTTAAGCTATCTGGCGCTCAGCGAACGGGTGCCGCCGTATGACCCGGAGGCCCATGCTGTCCGGCGCTACCTCAACCTGGCCCACTATCTGGGGGCGCCCTACGCCGTGCCCCGCTTTCACCTGGCTTTTGACGCTGGAGTAGATCTTGCGGGGCTCATCCCGGCAGCAGATGAGCGGCCCCTGGTGGTGCTCCACCCCGGGGCCCGCTGGTCCAGCAAACTGTGGCTGCCCGCGTCTTGGGCCCGACTGGCGGAGTGGCTGGAGAAGCAAGGATTTCAGGTAGCCCTCACTGGCAGCCGGGCCGATCAGCCTTTGGTGTCCGAGATCAGCCGGAATACCCGGTCGTCAGTTCTCAATCTGGCCGGTTCCACCTCTCTGGCCCAACTGGCCGGCATCTTACGAAAAGCACATCTGGCCGTTACCACCGATACCGGAGCCATGCACCTGGCCGCCGCCTCAGAAACCCCGGTGGTGGCCTTGTTCGGCCCAACGGCCCCCTGGCGCACCGGCCCTTTTGGCGAGGGGCATCAGGTAGTGCGCCTGAATCTGGCGTGCAGCCCGTGCTTTCAACGCCACTGCCGCCAACCCCGGTGTTTGACTGATCTCACGCCGGAGATGGTTATGGCGGCGTGCGAGAAAATCTTGTCCAAAGAGGGAAATTAGCTGATAATATACAGATAGTACGACCGCCGGGACCAAACCAGCTGTGTGAGGTAACCCGAGATGTTGGATAATCTAAACGGCAAAATCGCTCTGGTGACCGGGGCTTCCCGGGGCATCGGTCGGGCCGTCGCCATCGCCTTGGGCGAAGCGGGGGCCGACGTCGCAGTGAATTACCATCGCCGGGAGGCCGAGGCTCAAAATACCTGTTCTGCCATTAAAAAAGCCGGACGCCGGGCCTTGGCGGTACAGGCCGACGTCTCACAAGCCGCTGAGGTGGCCCGGATGGTGGCCGCCATTGTTTCTGAACTGGGGCCGGTGGATATCCTGGTGAACAATGCCGGTATCGTCAGCCATAAGCCGTTGGCGGAAATAAGTGAGGCGGATTGGGACGAGATGCTGGCGGTGAACCTGAAATCCGCGTTTCTGGTGACTCGGCAGGTTTTGGGTGGGATGCGGGACCGAAAATGGGGCCGCATCATGTTTCTGTCGTCGGTGGCCGCCCAGACCGGCGGCATCACCGGCCCGCATTACGCTGCGTCCAAGGCCGGGGCCCTGGGCCTCACTCATTCCTACGCCCGGCATCTGTTCAAAGAAGGCATTACCGTTAACGCCCTGTCGCCAGCGCTAATCGAAACGGATATGGTGACCGCCGATCTCAAGGCCAGCCCTGTGGCCATTCCCATCGGCCGCTTCGGGAGTGTCGAAGAAGTGGCGGACGTGGCGGTCATGCTGGCGAAGAATGGCTACATTACCGGCCAGACTATCAACATCAACGGCGGCTGGTATATGAGTTGAGAGATTGAGCAGTGAGCAGCGATTAAGGATTAGGCCAAGTAATGGACCTTATCTCTTCATCAATAAATTGGAGGGCTTATGCCTATCAGCAAGGAATTACTGGAAATTCTGGCCTGCCCCAAGTGCAAGGGGGATATCCGCTTAAATGAAAAAGGCGACGGGCTCATCTGCGATGCCTGCCGCCTGGTTTACGAAATCAAGGACGACATCCCCATCATGCTCATCGATGAGGCCAAGCCACTTACATAACAGAAAGTTTTCAGTTTTCGGCTTTCTGTTCTTGGTAAACCAAAACTATGACCGAAAACCGAAAACCGCAAACCGCAAACCGTTCCCATGCCCCGGCTGTCCGTCATCATCATCGCCTTAAACCAGGAGGACAACATCGTCCCCTGTCTAGAAACAGTGCGCTGGGCCGATGAAATCGTCTTGGTGGACTCAGGCAGTCAGGATCGTACCCTGGAGCTGGCCCGGAACTTCACCGACCGCATTTTTACCATCAACTGGCCGGGATTCGGGACCGCCAAAAACTATGCTCTGGACCAGGCTAGGGGGGATTGGGTCTTCAGTCTGGACACCGACGAGCGGGTGTCAGAGGCCTTGGGGGAGGAGATTATTGCCGCATTGCGGACCGACAAAAAATTTGCCGGCTATAAGGTGCCCCGCAAGAATTACTTCGGCGGCCGCTGGGTCAAACGCCTGGGTTGGTATCCGGACTACACCCTGCGCCTTTTTCAAAAGGGAAACGGGAGATTTAGGGAGCGAGCGGTGCATGAAGAGGTGCTGGTCAACGGCCCGGTGGGATTTCTGCACCACCCCCTGGATCATTACAGCTATGTCTCGGTGAGTGACTACCTCGCCCGCCAGAACCGCTACGCCCGCCTGGCGGCCCAGGAGATGCTGCGGGAAGGCCGGCGGCCTCGAGGCGGAGAGCTTTTCTGGCGGCCCTTCAGCCACTTTCTCAAGCTCTATGTGCTGCGCTTGGGTTTTTTGGAGGGGCGACTCGGGTACACCCTGGCCCTCCTCTCCAGCCTGTATAATTTCCTCAAGTATTATTATTTACGGGAGCTTCTCCACGAGGGCAAAAATGGCCGTTGATCCCACCGCCCGCCTCGCGCCTGACGTCGATCTGGCCCCCGACGTGGAAGTGGGACCGGGGGTCATCATCGAGGGACCGAGCCGCATCGGCGCTGGCTGCCGCATCCTGGCCCACGCCTATATCGGCCCTTATACCACCATCGGCGTAGGAAATCTCATCGGCTTCGGCGCGGTCATCGGCTATGACCCCCAGGATTACGCCTTTCAAGGTGAGGAAAGCTACACCATCATCGGCGACCACAACATCATCCGGGAGTACGCCACCATCCACCGGGGCACCAAGCCGGGGAGCGCCACCCGGGTGGGAAATCACAATTTTCTCATGGCCTTGAGTCATCTGGCCCACAACACCATGGTGGGGAATCATGTCATCGTGGTCAACGGCGCCCTGGTGGGGGGTTATGTGGAGCTGGCGGACCGGGCCTTCATCTCCGGCAATTGTGTGATCCACCAGTTTTGCCGGGTGGGCACCCTGGCCCTGATGCGCGGTGGCGCCCGTACCTCCCGGGATGTGCCCCCTTACAGCATTCTCGACGGCGACCATATTGTGCGTGGCATCAACCTGGTGGGTCTGAAACGGGCGGGGTTGACCAGCGCCCAGATTACGCCGCTGCGCCAGGCCTTCCGGCTGCTCTTTGCCCGGCGGGGCAACCTCTCCCGGGACCTGGAACGGGTGGAGGCCGAAGTGCCCCTCACCCCGGAGGTCGCCCACCTTCTGGAATTCATCAAATCCGCCCAACGCGGCGTGGCCCTGGGACCCCGGCGCTCCCTGAACGATGAGCTATAAGAATATCCTGGTCATCAAACTGAAGCAGCCCGGTGACGTGCTGGTGAGCACACCGGTGCTGGCGGCTTTGAAGGAGGCCTGGCCCCAGGCCCGGGTAACCTATTTGGTCCCCCGGGCCGCCCAGGAGATGGTGAGCAACCACCCCCTCCTGGATGAACTGTTGGTGGCGGACCGCCGCCAAGAAACCTGGAGCCGGTCCTGGCGCCTGTTGCAAAACCTCTGGCGGGCGCAATACGACTTGGTCCTGGAACTCTCCGGCGGCGACCGGGGGGCGTTTTACACCCTGGCTACCCGGGCCCCGGAGCGGCTGGGCTTTGAGCGACCCGGTCAACCTGCCTGGCAGCGCCAGAGCGTGTTCACCCGGCTGCTGCCCCGGCCCCCGGTCAGGATGCACATGGTGAATCAAAATCTGGAGGCGTTGCGGGCCTTGGGGGTGGAGCCCCAAAACCCCCGCCTGCAATTTTTCTGGGACGACCGGGTGGAGGCCCGGGTGCTAAAAAAGCTGCAATCCCTGGGTCTTAAGCCCCGGGAATTCGTGGTAATGCATCCGGGTGCGGGCTGGCGCTTCAAATGCTGGACCCCGGCGGGGTATGCCCGGGTTATCGAGTTCGTGAAAGAGGTTTGGGGGCTGCAGGTCATCCTCACCGCCTCCCGGGCGCCCCATGAACAGGAGCTTATCCGTGAAATCCTCACCAAATGCCGCCAGACCCCCATCAATTTGGCCGGACAGCTTACCTTGAAAGAACTGGGGGCCCTCATCGCCAAGGCCCGCCTCTTTTTCGGGGCGGACAGCGCTCCCATGCACCTGGCCGCCGCAGTAAATACCCCGGCGGTGGCCCTGTTCGGACCCTCCGGGGCTTTCAACTGGGGGCCCTGGGGGGAAGGCCACCTGGTCATCCAGAAAGACCTGGAGTGCGTGCCCTGCGGCCAGGACGGCTGTGAGGGGACCAAAATCAGCCGGTGCCTGACGGAATTGACCCCGGAGGAAGTGCTGGAGAGGATGACGAAGCACTTGAGGGGAGGAGGGATGGGGGCCTAAGGACCTTACCACTCTCCCTCCCGACAATCCCCAAGGAGGGAATCATGGCCCGAGTACTGGGAGACAACCTGATCGTCAACCTGGCCCGCAAGCCGGGGGAAGAGCAACTTTTCAATCTCATGGAGCTCTTCAACCAGAACCCTAACCGCATCATTGTCGTGGCTGGGACCGTGGGGGCCGACGGCTCTCCCAACACCGCCCCCGTATCTCTCATTTATGCCAAGGAACCGAAAACTATGCTGGTGGCCACCCTCCGGAACACCACCACAGCCACCAACCTTCGCCGAGACGGGCGGGTTTCCCTGGAACTTTTCCGGGAAGGGGACCTTGTCTTCGGGATTCAGGGAACCATGCGTCTTGTCAAGGAACCCATGGCCTTTAGTGACGCCATGGTCCTCTGGGAGATGCAGGTGGAAAAAGTGAAGCAGGACACCTCTCCGGCGCAGCGGGTTATTCAGGGTCCGGCCTCAGTCCCCCGGAATGAAAAGGCTGAAGCCTTTGAAAAAGCGGGGGTGGCAGAACTCTTAGCCGAAGCCCAAAAAGGATAGCAGCCGTAGTACCCAGATTCCATGAGGATCGCGCTCCTAAGATTCAGAATGGGAGGCCCGGGCGGGGCGGAAGCCACCCTCCAGCACCTGGCCCGGGGACTGGCCGCGGCCGGTCATCAGGTTTCAGTTTAAAAACCGGACGTCTGCTAACCTACGCCCTTAACACCCGTAGGATGGTGCAACAAGCGCAGATAGACGTGGTTTTCAGCCTGGAGCGCACTTTGTTTCAGCAGGTTTACCGGGCTGGGGACGGCTGCCACCGGGAGTGGCTGGCCCGTCGGACCCCGTTTTTATCCCCCGGAAAAAGAATCCTCCAACAGGTGAGCCCTTTTCATCGGGTCATGCTCTGGCTGGAATGGCGGCTCTTTACGTCCCCGGAGCTTAAAAGGGTCATCGCCAACTCCCGCCAGGTAAAAGCAGAGATCATCCGCCACTTTCAGGTGGACCCGGCTATAATTAGAGTGGTGCATAACGGTTTGGACCACACGGTGTTCCGCCCGGTGGACGAGAGTGGGCGCCGCAGCCTGCGTCGGGAACTTGGGGTCTCAGAGGAAGAGGGGATCATCCTCTTTGTGGGCTCGGGATTTGCCCGCAAAGGCCTGGCCTACCTGCTTGAGGCGGTCAGTCATTTAAGAAATGAGCCGGTCCAACTCTGGGTGGTGGGCAAGGGCCGCGTGGGAAACTATCAGGCCCGGGCGCAACAACTGGGTATAGCCGGCCAGGTCAGGTTCTTTGGCCCCCAAGTCGAAGTGGCTCCTTTTTATCAGGCTGCCAACCTTCTGGCCCTCCCCACCCTTTATGACCCGTGCAGCAACGTGGTGCTGGAGGCCTTGGGCTGCGGCTGTCCGGTTCTCACCACTGCAGCCAACGGTGCCGCCGAATTCATCACAGTAGGAGAAAACGGGGGGATTATAGCTCAACCGGATGCCATCCCGCTATGGGTTGAAGCCTTACGCCATTGGCTGGCCAGAAGCCGGGACCCCCAGGTATCCCAAACCACCCGGGAGGCAGTGGCCCATCTGAGTTGGGAGGCCACGGTTTCCCAGACCCTGGAGGTCCTGGAAGAGGCCGCCTCTGCAAATTAATTTGCGAAACATTGAATTTGGGAGCGGGGGCCAAAGGTCGGCGATACCCTGGCCCTCCCCTCAAATTATCCTTTAATACAATGCAAGCCTTATATTTTGACGGCAGTCTCGAATTGAAGGAGTTGTCCCCGCCCCAACCGGAGCCGGGGGAGGCCCTGGTGCGGCTGCGCCTGGCGGGCATCTGCCGCACCGACCTGGAGGTCCTGAAGGGCTATCACGATTTTCAGGGGGTTCCCGGCCACGAATTCGTAGGGGAAGTCGTGGGACCGCCGGAGTCCCCCCTTTTGGGGCAACGGGTGGTAGGGGAGATCAACATTTCCTGCGGCATCTGCCTCCGCTGTCGCCAGGGCCTGGCCAAGCACTGCCAGGAACGCCGGGTCCTGGGTTTGAGGGGCAAAGACGGCGCTTTTGCCGAGTACCTCACTTTGCCGGCAGCAAACCTCCATCCCGTGCCCTCGGGCGTGACGGACGACGCCGCGGTTTTTACCGAGCCCCTGGCCGCGGCCCTCTCGGTTTCCGAAGCTGCGCCGGCCACTCCCGGACAGCGGGCCCTGGTGGTGGGCGACGGCACTTTGGGCCTCCTGGTGTCCTTTACCCTGGCCCTCCGGGGGCTGGACACTCATCTCGTGGGCCATTACCGGGAGCATCTGCGTCTGGCCGAACCCTATGGTATTTCGACCTGGCTGGAGGATGAACTCCCGCCTAATGAGTTTGACTTAGTGGTGGAAGCCAGCGGCTCCCATGGAGGCCTGGGCCTGGCCTTGGCCCGGGTCCGCCCTCGGGGGACGGTGGTTCTCAAGACTACCATCGCCGGCCACCTACCCCTGGACCCGGTGTTGGTGGTGGTGCCGGAGGTGCGGCTGCTGGGCTCACGCTGCGGGCCTTTTCCCCCGGCCTTGCGCCTTCTGGAGCGGGGTTGGCTCGATCCCCGGCCCCTTATCAGCCGCAGCTTCCCCCTGTACCAGGGCCCGGCGGCTCTGGATTTTGCCCGGCAGAAAGGGACCCTGAAGGTGCTGATAGCCGGCGGTCCGTCCCTGGAAAGATAGGCTCTGCCGGGTTCGGCCACCAAATTTGTTATATTTGATAATAAAAAAGTTGTAGGGCGCGTCTAACGCGCCCCCTAATAATCGTATCGTTACAAATGTTGAAATATCTGTTGGACTATGAGGTACAGCCAGGGGAAAATCTCCCCGAGGGCCTGCCTCGGCAGAGCTTGGTGGTGCTCTCTCCCGTCTGGCGCGGGCCGGCCCTGCATCTGGAGTATCCCGACGGCGAGGTGGAAATTTTGGAGGGACGCGGCGCCGACGGGCAACCCTGTGAGGTGCAGGTTTTCTGGACCAGAGAAAATCCTCAGGGCCCCGCCGTCTGCCTGGCCATCGGCGGTAACGCCGGCCTGCGGGTGCTGGGCGAGGAATCTTCCCGAGGGGTAGCTTTCCTGGCCTTGGCGGAAAGACTCATCCCTCCGGAAGTCTCGGTCGTCATCGGCCCACGGCCTGCCGCCGAGACCCCGCTGTTGGGGTAGTTAAGGCTATTTAACTGGAAAATGTGCATCTAGTCGTGGAGGTTTTCAGATGAAACGTGTCCTGTCCCCCGTGGTTCTGGCGGGCTGGTTGATTCTTCTTCTCATCTTGGGTCCGGGTGTCACTTCCCCGGTTTACGGGGTCACCGCCTTGGGACTCCAACAAGACTTTATTCGGGTGGCAGAAAGGGTGAAACCCTCGGTGGTAAGCCTCAAAGCCGTTACGGTGGTCACCTATCGTGTCCCCGGGCCGGATGATTTTTTCCGGGGAACGCCCTATGAGGGAGTTTTTCGGGATTATTTTCCCCGGACCATCCAACGACCCCAGGTGGGGCAAGGCTCCGGTATCATTATTGATTCCCAGGGTTATATCCTTACCAACTTCCACGTCGTGGGCGGGGCTCAGCAGATCCTGGTGCGTCTGAGCGACGGTCGGGAATTTCGGGGTCGGCTGGCGGGGAGTAACCCCCGGCTCGATCTCGCCCTGGTCAAAATCTCAGCCCGGGGCTTAAGACCCGCCACCTTGGGAGACTCGAATCAAATCCGGGTGGGCCAGTGGGCCATCGCCATCGGCAGTCCCTTCGGCCTGGAACAAACCGTCACCGTCGGGGTGGTGAGCGCCGTGGGGCGCCGGGGCCTGAGTCCGGGATCCGGCGGCTATTATATCCAGACCGACGCCTCCATCAATCCGGGAAACAGCGGCGGGCCCCTCCTGGATATCAACGGCAATGTCATCGGCATTAATAACATGATTCTGTCCACCGGCCAGGGCATCGGTTTTGCCATCCCCATCAACCTGGCCAAGGCGATCGTCTTGCCCTGGGTGCACTAAAGGGGGGAAAGTGGAGGAGCACCTTACCCTAAAGGTCAACGGTCTCAGTCTGGAAGCCAGGTTCAGTCCCGGCGCCGCGGCCGCCGGCGCCATCATCACCCACCCCCATCCTCTCTATGGGGGCAGCATGGACAACAATGTGGTATGGACCGTGGTGCGCGCTTTCGGGGAACGGGGCTGGTCCACCCTGCGTTTCAACTTCCGGGGAGTGGGCGCCAGCACCGGGAGCTACGGAGGTGGCCTGGCGGAGGTGGAGGACGTGGTGGCCGCGGCGGATTTCCTCAAATCCCGGTTGAGCGGCCCCTGCTGGCTGGTGGGTTATTCCTTCGGCGCCGCGGTGGCGGCCCAGGCCCTCCTCCAAGGCCTGGACGCAGCCGGCGCCGTGCTGATCTCCCCTCCCATCGCCTTTATGGAACTGGACTATTTGTCCGAGACCCCCGGCCTGCGCCTGATTGTGGCCGGGGACCGGGATGACCTCTGCCCCCTGGCGGACCTGAAAAACCTCTTGGTCCACCGCCAGCCTCCCGTGGACCTGAAGGTGGTAGCCGGGGCCGATCACTTTTATGGGGGCCGCGAGAAGGAGCTGTTCCGAATTTTAGTAGACTATCCTTTTCAGCCAGGTCCTGTCTGAGTGCCTTTGTTTCCCGGGATTATTTTATCATTGTCGTTTAAACCTTCCTGGAATATGCTTGGGCCATGGCCAAAATATTGTATGGCGTCCACGGCACCCTGCACGGCCATGCCGTCCGGGCCTTAACCCTGGCCCGCCATTTTTCCGAGCACGAATTCCTCTTTGTCACCCATGACCGGGGGACCGCGGTCCTGAAACTCGAGTACCCGGTGGTGGAAATCCCCGGCCCGCTGACCATTTATCAAAATCACCGGGTGGCCACCTGGCCCACGGTGCTCCACACCCTCCGCCAGTTTCCCACTCAGGGCGCCCGGCTCCGGCAGGTCCGGGACCTGATAGAGGATTTTCAGCCCGACGTGGCCCTGAGCGACTACGACTACCTGGTGGCCCGGGCCGCCCAGCAAGTGGGGCTCCCCTGCCTCTCCGTGGACCACCAGCACATCATCACCTTTTGCCATCACCCCCTACCCTGGCGCCATCGCCTGCCCTACTGGCAACTGGCCCTGGTCATTCAATGGCTCTTCAGTCAGGCCAGCCATTACCTGGTCATCTCCTTCTTCCGTCCTCCTCTGAAGCCAGGGGTGCGGGGCCGGCTGACGCCGCCCCTTTTGCGGGAGAGTGTCCTGGCCCGGCAACCCCAGGCAGGCGATCACGTCCTGGTCTATCAGAGCATCTCCCCCTTTCCGGGCTTTTTTGGGTTTTTGCAGAGCCTGCCCCATCCCGTGGTGGTGTACGGCTTTCATCAACATCGCCGGGACGGCAACCTCACCTTCAAAGAAAACTCAGAAGAGGGGTTCCTGGAAGACCTGGCCTCCTGCCGTTATGTCATCTGCGCCGGCAGCCACACCCTCACCTCCGAGGCCCTTTATTACGGCAAACCGGTTCTGTCCATACCCTTTCAGGGCGCGTTTGAACAATATCTCAACGTTTTTTATCTGGAACGGCTGGGATATGGCCGCGGGCTCACCAGCTTTCCGCCTCAGCCGGATTTTATGGCTGGATTTGAGGCCCGGCTGGAGGATTTCCGGCAGGCCATCAGCCAGGGAGAATTTTTGGGGAACGATGAGATCTATGCCTCAGTGGGGGAGTTCATCCGAGAGCAGGGTCGGGTCTTTTGGTGAACCGGCTGGAATCGACGTGAGGTGGTGACAAAGTCCGTGGAAAGCTCGCCCCTGTATCTGGTCATTACCATAGACGTGGAAGAAGAAGGCCTGTTTTCCGGCACCTATCCCGCCTCAGGGGCCGGAGTCACCAATGTCCATGAACTCCAGCGCCTGGAGTTCATTTCCATGGAGTTCGGCTTTCCCCTGACTTTGCTGACAACCTATCCGGTGGCCCAAGATGCCGCCGCCCGGGAGGTTCTCATTTCCTGGCGGGAAAAACACGGGGCGGAAATCGGCGTCCATCTCCACCCCTGGAACACCCCGCCGTTCCGGGACCTGCCCCAGCCGGAACCCATACCCACAGCCCAACTGCCCCCCGACCTATTAGAGGCCAAGCTGGGGTCCCTGGTTCACTGTATCACCGAAACCTTTGAGCAATCCCCCCGCTCCTTTCGCATGGGCCGCTTTGACTGGTCCACCGGCCTCCTGAAACTTCTGCCCCGTTTCGGCCTGAGGGTGGACAGCAGCATGGTGCCCCTGACCTGGAAAGGCGAGGGTCCCCAAAACTTCCTGGCCCCGCCCGACCCCTTCTGGCTGGAGATGTCGGACTCCCCCGACCTTATGCTGCTGGAGGCGCCGGTCACCATGGTGCCGGTATGGGCCGCCTCAGCCCGAGCCTGGCATCGCTTGGCCTTTCTCCTGCCGGCGAACCTGGCTGAAGCCTTGCTCTCCCGGTTTCGGTTTGTGGGCGCGGCCGGCATTCATCCGTCCTGGTTTCCGCGGCTGTCCATGCGCCTGGCGGCCCGCCTGCATCAGCGCCGTGGCGGCCGGGTCCTTACCTTGTTTCTCCACTCCTCGGAACTCCTGCCCGGGGGCAGTCCCGATTTTCCCGACGCCGGGGCGGTGGACCGCCTGACGGCCAAGCTCCGGGACTTTTTGGCCTGGCTGGTCAAGCAGGGCTCGGTTACGGGAGTGACCTTGTCAGAGCTGCCTGACCTTCTGGAGGCCACCCCCCTGGCGGCCCCGTCACACCGCGTCATTGGTTAATTGGAGCGTTTTTTCGTAACCTGGAAATCTTACCGTCTTACCAAACCGCTGTTCCCATTCCTTGACAGTCAGACTATTTTCTATAGACTAGCTCCGGAAGCGAAGAATCAAACCCAAGAGTTGCCGGAGGAATATCGCCCATGCGTCGTCTCGGCCTGCACGCCCCCTTGGTTCTCTGGTTTATGATACTGGTCCTCGCCGGCCCCTGGATTATGGGAGCCCAAGCTGCGGAACGAGGTCTTTCCCAGGGCCAGACCGTATATGTGCCGGTTCATTCCAGGGTTTTTTACGGAGACCAGGAGAGGGCCTTTGAACTATCCGTGACCCTCAGTATTCGCAATACGGATGGGAAAGCCCCCATCAAACTCATCAAGGTGGCCTATTACGATCAAACTGGCAAAAATGTGCGGGATTTTTTGAAGAAACCCGTGGAACTTAAGCCCTGGAACTCTACTCGGTTCTTTATTAAGGAGTCAGATGTAACCGGCGGGGCGGAGGCCTTTTTTATCGTGGTCTGGCAGGCGGCCACTCAGGTTAATCCCCCGATTATCGAAGGGTTAATGATCGGCGTCCAAGGCCAACAAGGGGTGTCTTTTTTATCCCGGGGCACGCCGATTGCTGACCAAAAATGAAGTTTTTCCGACCATGCCACCGCGTCTGTCCGCAGTTCCATAAAAAAGGCAGGGCCATGTTTGGCCCTGCCTCGGCTTATCTTTAACGGTTGGCGACTTACTTATTCTTCCTTCTACTCCACCCCAGGAGCCCCAAAAGACCACTGCCCAGGAGCAGGGCGGCGGGCGGGAGCGGGACGATTCCTACTGTGACATTATCCAACGCGGGGCCGAAGGCATTGTTATCCAGCGAGGCAAAAGTTAACTGAGTGGAATAATCATCTGCCGTGAAGGTCGTGGTTTGTTTGGTCCAGCCCATGTTTTCCGTGGACCACTCAGTTGGTTTGGCGAAATAAAAAGTTTCAGATGCATCACCAGCAGTAAATTTCAGCCTTTTCGTTTCTTCTCCTCCCTCAAAATTACCGGCCAAATAAAAAGTTACCAAATAAGTTACCTCTGGACTGGTGTCTATTGTGGTGGAGATCGCACCAATACTGCTCCCGGATAAGTCTAAACTCCTTTCCCCCTCCTGTGCCGTCCAATAGGTAGCTACCCAGTCTACGGAGCCGGTTACTATCCAGCCGGAAATATCATCGAAGGAATCATCGGCGGCATTCAGGGTTCTAAAGTATTCTGTAGGCGGATCGGTGCCGGTTTCAAAACTTCCATTAGTAACGAGATTTGTAATGATAATTGCCTCTGCCGTTGCCTGTGCCTCTGCCGACCCCAAAACCAGCCCCAGGATCAGCAAAGCGGTAACAAGGACATATTTCTGCAGCTGCATTAGGGAACTCCTATGGTCTATAAATTTTGCAATTTTTATGCCAAATTTAAAAACAGCAACTTATTGATAATTTAATAATCTTTCTTTTTAAATTTGTTCAGTATTTGGAACATAATTTTCATATAATATAACTCTAGTCATGAAAATAACTGATTTTAACTAGTTGTTTCATTTCTTAAACACTCCAATAGTTAATCGCTGCTCTCCCCTGAACCCTCCCCCACCCGGTCTTCCGTATCCTTTCCGTCTTCGGTAGGGGTGGACAACCCCCTAAGAATTTATTATTGTGTGCTGAGATAAGCTCTTCCGTTTTTACTTTCCGTGGTCAGCACTTTTAGGGAAGTAAACCTCCAGACGGCGTCTTGGGGAGCAGGGCCAGCTTCCCCCCAAAAGGCCGCATTTGGAACACCTGCTTTCCAAGGTTAAAATAAATATATCCCCTTTTTAGATTATCCTCGGGCCGCGCCTATGATGACACCGACTACCTCGAACCCACCGGAGGCAAACCTGGGACAGGTGGTCTCCATCCGGGGCAGCGTGGTGGACGCCCTCTTTCCGGAACGCCTGCCCCCCCTCAATAACCTGCTGCGGGCTGGAGATACGGGCAATATCATCATCGAAGTCATCAATCACCAAAATTCCCAGGTGGTGCGGGGCATCGCCCTGACGCCCACCCGCGGCCTGGCCCT
The DNA here is from genome assembly GCA_037388025.1 of Syntrophobacterales bacterium. Lineage (GTDB taxonomy): Bacteria > Desulfobacterota > Desulfobaccia > Desulfobaccales > 0-14-0-80-60-11 > JBGSLA01. Next base: position 40,041 of record JARRKO010000041.1, on the reverse strand, counting down.
GGGCTCCCAGATCACCGACACCGGCCACCCCGTGAAGGTTCCGGTGGGGGAGCGGCTGCTAGGCAGGGTCTTCAATGTCTTCGGGGAGACCATTGACGGGAAAGAGGCCATAAGCGGCGGCGACTGGCGCTCCATTCACCAGAAACCCGTGCCCCTGACCCACCAGTCCACCATCTCTGAGATATTCACTACCGGTATCAAGGCCATCGACGTCTTGGCCCCCTTGGAGCGGGGCGGCAAAGCCGGGCTTTTCGGCGGCGCCGGCGTGGGGAAAACCGTTCTGATCATGGAAATGATCCACAACATGGTGGGCCAGCACGAAGGAGTAAGCCTGTTCTGCGGCATCGGCGAACGCTGCCGGGAGGGCGAAGAACTGTACCGGGAAATGCGGGGGGCCGGAGTGCTGGACAACACCGTCATGGTCTTCGGCCAGATGAACGAGCCCCCGGGAGCTCGGTTTCGGGTGGGGCATGCGGCCCTGACCATGGCGGAGTATTTCCGGGACGAGGCCCACCAGGACGTTCTTCTGCTCATCGACAATATCTTCCGGTTCATCCAGGCGGGGGCCGAAGTCTCCGGCCTCATGGGCCAGTTGCCCTCCCGCCTGGGGTATCAGCCCACGCTGGGGTCGGAATTGGCCGAACTGGAGGAGCGCATTTGCAACACCATGGCCGGGGCCATCACCTCCGTGCAGGCGGTCTATGTGCCGGCGGACGACTTTACCGACCCGGCCGCGGTACACACCTTCGGCCATCTGTCCGCCTTCATTGTCTTGTCCCGGAAGAGGGCCAGCGAGGGCTTTTATCCGGCCATTGACCCCTTGCAATCCGGCTCCAAGATGCTGTCGCCGCATATCGCCGGCCAGCGGCATTACACCATCGCCCAGGAAATTCGCAAAACCCTGGCCTCCTACGAGGACTTGAAAGACATTATCGCCATGCTGGGGATTGAAGAACTCTCCCGGGAGGACCGGCTGACCGTGAACCGGGCCCGCCGTTTGGAACGCTTTTTGACCCAACCCTTCGCGGTCACCGAACAGTTCACCGGCCACAAGGGCAGGACCGTCAGCCTGGACGACGCCCTCACCGGCTGTGAGCGTATTCTCAACGACGAGTTCGCCGAGACCCCGGAACGACAGCTCTACATGGTCGGGGCCATAGACGAGGCCTGAATATGCGCCTGAAAGTCATGACTCCCACCCAGATTGTGGTGAACCGGGAAACCGCCAAAGTCATTGCCGAGGCGGAAAACGGTTCGTTTGGCCTACTGCCCCGCCATATCGATTTTGTCGCAGCGCTGGTGCCGGGCATTCTGTCATTTTTTACCCCGGAAGGACAGGAAGAGTTTGTGGCGGTGGACGAAGGTATCCTCATAAAGATGGGTCGGGAGGTCCTGGTGTCCACCCGCAACGCGGTGACAAGTGCGGAATTGGGGAAGCTGAGACAAACTGTGGCTCAGGAGTTCCGGGTCAAGGACGAACGGGAACGAAAGGCCCTGGCCGCCGGGGCCAGGCTGGAAGCCGATATTGTCCGCAAATTTATGAGATTGGGTGAACGTGAACGACTTTGAGGCACCGCCGGAGACCTCTTCGGAAGACTCCAAGAAATTCCGGCAACAGATCGAGGCCAAAGAGGCGCGTAAACTCAAGGCCAGGCAAGAGGAGCGCCCCAAGGTCTGGTTCGGGTTGGGCATGTTCGGCCTGGTGGGTTGGTCGGTGGCTATCCCCACCCTCATTGGCATCGCCCTCGGCCTGTGGATCGACGCCACTTACCCCAGCCGGTATTCCTGGACCCTGATGCTCCTTTTCCTCGGAGTGGCCATCGGCTGTGTCAACGCCTGGTACTGGGTGCAACGGGAGGGCAAGCGTGGGTGAGTCAAGCTCGCTGGCCTTAGGAGAAAATAACTGGTTGACATGAATCAGCTTATCCCCTTGTTTTTGGCCGTTGTCGCCGGAATAGCCGCAGGACTCTTTTATTTCGGCGGCTTGTGGCTCACGGTGCAGCGCCTGCCCCAAAGCCGGCGCCCCGCGGTTTTATCCCTGGTGAGCCTGATTATTCGGCTCGGCTTGACCCTGGCGGTTTTTTATCTGGTCATGGCCGGGAGGTGGGAGCGGCTGTTGGCCTGCCTGGCAGGTTTTTTGCTGATGCGCTTTGTGCTATTGCGGCGTTGGCGGCCGGCCCCCCAACCTGCCAGCAAATAAAGGAAATACCATGGATGTCATGCGCTTGAAGGACATCAGCCCGGATACCGTGGTCTTCTGGCAGTGGGGCTGGGTGTCTCTCAATGCCACCATTGTCTTTACCTGGGCGGTGATGGGTCTGCTGGTTATTATTACCTTGCTGGGAACCAGCAACCTGACGTCAGAGACCAGGTTCTCCCGCTGGCAAAATTTGCTGGAAGTCCTGGTCAACGGCATGCGTGACCAAATTGCCGAAATATCCCCGGAAAAACCCCGGCGCTATCTGCCCTTTGTGGGGACACTGTTTCTGTTCATCGCGCTGTCTAATCTCTTAACCCTTATCCCTGGGTTTGTGCCGCCGACCGCGTCGCTGTCCACCACCGCGGCCCTGGCCATCTTGGTGTTCGTGGCCGTGCCGGTTTACGGCATCGTCGATCAGGGCCTGGGAGGCTATCTGCGCCACTACATCAAGCCCACCCCTTTGATGCTGCCCTTCCATGTTATGGGCGAACTATCCCGCACCCTTGCTCTGGCGGTGCGTCTGTTTGGCAATATTATGAGCGGCACCAAAATCGCCGCCATCCTGCTGGTGGTGATGCCCCTGTTCTTCCCGGTGGTGATGCAAGCCCTGGGCTTGTTGACCGGGCTCATCCAGGCTTACATTTTCGCGGTTTTGGCCATGGTGTATATTGCTTCGGCTACCCAGGCCCGCCGCCAACGGGAAGAAAAATATGCCGGCCTGGCCGGCCCCCAAGAAGAACCAACCCAGGAACCTCAATAAGGAGAGACCCTTATGGATAACATCAGCTTGATCGGCCTGGCCTCCATAATTACTGCAGGAATTACCATTGCCATCGGCTCCGTGGGACCGGCCTTGGGGGAAGGGCGGGCCGTGGCCCAGGCCTTGGCCGCCATCGCCCAGCAACCCGACGAGAGCGGCACCATCACCCGCACGCTGTTTGTGGGACTGGCCATGATCGAATCCACCGCGATTTATTGTTTTGTTATTTCCATGATTCTCATCTTTGCCAATCCCTTTTGGGATTTCGTCATCAAATGATGGGAAGGTGAAAGCCCGTGCTCATTGATTGGTTCACGGTAGCCGCCCAAATCGTCAATTTTTTAATCCTGGTGGGCCTGCTCAAGTACTTTCTGTACGGGCGCATCATCCGGGCCATGGATCAGCGCGAGGAGAATATCGCCGCCCGCCTCTCCGAAGCTCAACAACGGGAACAGGAAGCGGCAGATGAACGGCAGCATTACCAGGCCCGGCAAGCAGAAATGGCCCAGCAACAGGATGACATCCTGAACCAGGCCCGCCAAGAAGCCGACTCGGAACGGAGAAAACTCCTGGAGGAGGCCCGGGAGGAAGTTGAGGCGGTCAAATCAAGGTGGTATGAAGCTCTAGAGCGGGAAAAAACTACGTTTCTGCAGGACTTGCGGCAACGGGCTGGCAGGCAGGTGTATACCATCACCCGCCAGGCCTTGGCGGATTTGGCCACCGCCGACCTGGAGCACCAGATCATCGAGGCCTTCTGCCGGCGGCTCCAGGAGCAGCCCCCGGAAAAACGCCGGGAACTGACGGCCATCCTCCAGCAGGGCGCCGAGGCCACCATCACCAGCGCCTTTGTCCTGCCTGAAGAGGCCAAACAAAAAATTGAAGGTATTTTAAAGGGTTATTTACAGGACGGCGTGGCCCTGCGCTATCAGACTTCCCCCGAGGTGATCTCCGGCATTGAATTGAAAGCCCCGGGGCACAAAGTGGCCTGGAGCCTGGATCACTATTTGGCGGATCTGGAAGCAGAAACCCGGGAAATTTTGGAAGAAAAAATGCCAGGTTAAGCCAAACCAGCCAGAGGCCCGGTGGCACAGGTGTCCTCACCTGTGCACCTGGATATTTAGGTTCCGAGGAATGATGGTGGGAGGTTATAGGGCGTGCCGTGCACGCCAGCCGCGGCCACGGGCCGCCCTATTAAAAAATAGGGCGGGTATAAAACCCGCCCCTACGGGTCATTAATAACTTCTGTTTTCTATTTTCAGTAACAGCAATTCATGGTGTATAGGGCACACCCATATTACTCAAAACTCGAAACTCGAAACTCGATTAAGATTATTTTATGACGAAAACCACCAAAAATCCAGAAGACATCCTCAGGGATATCCTCGATTCCTCCTTCACCACCCTGGATGAGGTTCTGGCAGGCTTTCAACCGGAACTCAAGCTCCAGGAAGTGGGGGAGGTCACCTTCGTCAGCCAGGGTATCGCCCGGGTGAAGGGCCTGCGTGACGTCAGGTCCGAGGAACTGGTGCGCTTTCCGGGCAACCGCCTCGGCCTGGTCTTTAACCTGGATATGGATGAGGTGGGCGTCATCCTGCTGGATGAAAGCGAGGACCTGCAGGCCGGCACCGAGGTGCACCCCACCGGTCGGGTTCTGGACGTGACCGTGGGCCGGGGTCTCCTCGGCCGGGTGGTGGACCCCTTGGGCCGCCCCCTGGACAACCGGGGGCCTCTCAGAGCGGCGGAGCGGCGCCCGGTGGAACGAGAAGCCCCGGGCATCATGGACCGGGCCCCGGTGACAGTGCCCCTCCAGACCGGCCTCAAGGTAGTGGACGCCCTGATTCCCATCGGCCGGGGCCAGCGGGAGCTTATCCTGGGGGACCGGCAGACGGGGAAAACGGCCATCGCCCTGGACACCATGATCAACCAAAAGGATAAAGAGATGGTCTGCGTTTACTGCGCCATCGGCAAGCAAAACGCCGCGGTGGCCAAGGTGATCGCCGATTTACAACGATACGAGGCCCTCCCCTATACCGCCATTGTGGTCACCACCGGGGGGGATCCGCCAGGATTACAGTTCATCGCGGCCTATGCCGCCACTACCATGGCCGAGTATTTCATGGAGCAGGGCCAGGACGTGCTGGTGGTCTATGACGATCTGACCTTGCACGCCCGAGCCTATCGAGAACTGTCCCTGCTCCTTAGGCGGCCCCCCGGCCGGGAGGCCTATCCGGGGGATATCTTTTTTATTCATTCAAGGCTGCTGGAACGTTCCACCCACCTGCGAGAAGAATACGGCGGCGGCTCCCTTACCGCGCTGCCCATCGTGGAGACCGAGGCCCAAAATGTCTCGGCCTACATCCCCACCAACCTCATCTCCATCACGGACGGCCAGATTTACCTGTCCCCCACCCTCTTTCAAAAGGGCATCATGCCCGCGGTGGACGTGGGTAAATCCGTGTCCCGGGTGGGGGGCAAAACCCAACTGCCTGCGTACCGGGCGGTGGCCGGCGACTTGCGTCTGTCTTATTCCCAATTCGAGGAACTGGAGGCTTTTTCCCGGTTCGGCACCCGACTGGATGAGGATACCAAAAAGACCCTGGAGCGGGGGCGGCGGGTACGGGAAATTCTCAAACAGCCCCAATACGAACCTATTCCGGTGCCGGAGCAGTTGGCGGTTTTAGTGGCCGTGACCGGCGGTTTACTGGATCTCTTGCCTTTGGACCGCCTGGGCCCGGCGGAACAAAAAATCCGCCAGGCGGTCACCACCCAGGCTCCGGAAATCTGCGCCCGCCTCAGCGCCGGGGAAAAGCTCACGGAGGAAGACCGGGACGCGCTGCTGGAAGTGGCCCAAAAGGCGGTAGCATCGATTTAACTGATTATTTCCTTCATAAAAGAGGGAGCACAGGCTTCCAGCCTGTGTTGGCGCAGGCTAAAGCCTGCGGCTACATTTTTATCGGGCCAGTTTTGCTGATGCCTGCACCTTAACGGACATCACGGATAGGAAGGGAACTTGAAGAAGGCAGGGGTAGCAAACCCTGGCCCCCTCCCTCAACCAAGATCAACCCATGCCAAACCTGGAAGACATCAAAGGCAAGATCAAAACCGCCGAGGACCTGCAATCCGTGGTAAAAACCATGAAGGCCCTGGCTGCGGTGAGCATCCGCCAATACGAACAAGCGGTCAAGTCCCTGGAAGAATACCACCGGACGGTGGAGCTGGGTTTTCAGATACTCCTCAAGAACCGGCCGGATGCCGTGCCTCTGGTCCGGGAGCCCAGACACGACGCCACCCTGGGGGCCGTGGTTTTCGGCTCCGATCAAGGCATGTGCGGGCAGCTCAACGAACAAATCCTAACCCATGCCCTGGTAACCATGGACAATATGGGCGTCGACCTCCCGAAACGGTCAGTCCTGGCGGTGGGCCTGCGCATTGCTGGCCGCCTCGAAGATGAGGGGCAGCCTGTCCAAAACTATTTTTCCGTACCCTCATCCGCCCCGGGGATCGTTCCCCAAGCTTACGAGGTTCTTATAGAATTGGAAAAGTGGCATGCCGAGCAGGGGGTTCAACGGATTATACTCTTATATTGCCAGCACCTGGGGGGTGCGTCGTATCTCCCCACCACCGCGTATCTGATGCCGGTGGAGGAATGGTGGTTGAAAACTTTGCAGGAAAAAAAGTGGCCGCACCATGTCTTGCCCACCTTCACCATGGATTGGGACCTGCTCTTCCGGAGGCTGGTGCGCCAACACCTGTTTGTCTCCTTGTATCGGGCCTTTGCCGAGTCCCTGGCCAGCGAGCACGCCAGCCGCCTCACCTCCATGCAGGGCGCCGAAAAAAACATCGAGGAACGTTTGGGGGAACTGTGGGCCTCCTTCCATCGCCAGCGTCAGATGTCCATCACCGAAGAACTCCTGGACATCGTCTCCGGGTTCACGGCCCTATCCGAAGAGGAACCCCCTTAATGAGCGCTGGTGTTTGCCGGCATGGTGACTGATTGCAAAAGAAATTCTTTTGAATATCGAGGCCTAGCGAAATTATCTCATACTCGAAGGTTGTTGCCTTCCCTGTTTATCTTCAGATTCTGAAAATAGACAGTTCCGAATGGTTGGCATAGTACTGAGCTCGCGCCATGACGTCAGATCCATAATCATTGCCCGTGGTCCCAACATCCATACCGTCCTTCGTTCGAACGTTGTTCACCCCAGAATTGTAGGCAACGGCAGCGCCCTTCAAGATATAAGGGTCCTCCCAGTCAGGATGTCTCCTTTGAACCTCTTCAAGGTTTCGGGCAAAGATGCCGGTGGCTTGTTCAATATGGTCCAGGTTGGCGGGGTCGGTGGTATCTTCCAGATCATGGTATCTTTTGTCAACCTGCATGATTCCAAAGGCATTGCCATGGTCTCCCCAGCCATTATCCAGGATTGCGCCACAGCGGGATTCGCGGCTGGCAATAGCAGCCAGCACTGCTGCCGGCACACTGAATTTACTTGCAGCCGTGACGAAACGATTGGCGATGGCCTTGATCCTTCCTAGGTCTGTTTGAGCCATGTCACGCGAGGATTGAACTCCTTCGGGCAGGTTGTCCTGCCCTGCGGTTACTGCTGAGGCGCCGTCGGTCGGCACGTGCGGCAAAGCTAGGTCCCAACGGTTTAACGGTTTGGGCTCGCTTTGGATGTCGACGTAATAAGCGGCGACATACCCTTGTTTACCTTCGTATTCGATCTTGTGCCAGTCGGTTCTCCCAAAATCATACGCCTCCCCATGGAGCTCTTCCAGGACCTTGAAGACAGCCCCGAGCTCCAAATTGGTTACGACGGGTGCAGATACAGACGGTTCCTGTCTGACCCGAAGCCTGCTCGTAACCCGGTGATTCACTCGCCCCACACTGCTGAATACTTCTGGTGGAGGCAAGGGAGGGGTGATGACATCAATGAAATCAGCGGCAACAAAACCTTCCTGTTCCGCAAGCTTCACTTTGTACCATGTTGTTGAATTATTCGGCGGATAGAAAGAACCCTCAACTTCCTCAATAATCTTAAAGGTTGCTCCAGGGGCTAATTTAGCCAATATCTCCGACTCGGTGGAAGCTTTATCCCTGACTTTGAGTGTACTTGTCACCAGAGCGTTGACGCGACCCTTGCGATAGGGGGCGCCCGATTCGTCCTCGTCTTCCCCCCACTCAAGGAGCCCATTTCATAGCCCGCATACATTTCGAGATGAAGCATGGAACTACCCGAGTTGAGTCTGCCTACCCGGGCAATGACTTGCCCCTGGGAGACGCTCGTACCAGCCTTGATGCCGGGAGGAGTTAGCTTGTAAATTTCCCCGTAACGAACGACCATACCGTTGTCATGTTTGACTTCCAGCGCATACACCACGTCGTAAAAAGGGTAGACTCCTGGATGAAGGACTTTTCCGTCTGCCATCGCCAGAATTTCCGTTCCCGGGGGAGCAAGCAAGTCACACGCGGCGTGCAATCTAGTACCACCACCTCGGCGGGCTCCGAATTCCCTGCCACCTTTTTTGTAGGATTTAGCAGGTCTTTTCCGAAGAGGGAAGATGAAGTCGGCCATTCTTGTCTCTCCTTATTATTTTTGCTTGCGATTTGGAGCTGGAAATTGCCCGCGGAATGTCGGCACGTTCGTTCTTGATATTCCTTCGGATTATTTCGCACATGGTTATGTACTAAGCCCGGTTTGAATTCTCTTTCGATATTAAAGTCTCAGCGTGCCGGTCTAGGGACTTCTATTCAGTTTCTTAAGCAAAATGGTCAAGAAGGGCCGGGGGAGGCCGGGTTACCACCTCTTTAGGCTGCAGGCATGGTAGAAGCTGATGATATCCCGTTTGGCGATCATGCCGATGATCTCATCCGGATCTTCTTCCCGCACTACCGGTAATTCGTTGACGTTGATCAGGGCCATTTTATCCAGAACATCTTGCAGTGATTCATCCCAGAAGGCCCGAACCACGGTGGGAGTGGCCACGTCTTTGGCGATGATTACCTGGGCCAATGATTCTTCAAACAGGATTTCCCGAATATCATTGATGGACAAAATACCGGTCATTTTGCCTCGATCATTGATCACGGGGAAATATGATTCTGGTGAATCAGTAACAACTTTGATTAGTTCTCCGAAAGGCAACCCCTCCGGGACCGTAATGATCTTCCGGTTCAGCATGGCCTCCTGCACCTGGGCCTTCTCCAACAGTCCCCGGGCAAATTCACCCAGGTGTGCCGGGGACGCCAGGCGCGTGACCACTTGTTTCTCATAAAGACTGGTTTTGCCCAGAAGTAGATAACAGATGGCGGAGACTACCATTAGTGGCACCAACAGCGTGTAGCTCGAACTCATTTCACAGGCCATAATGATGGATGCCACCGGCACTTTCGCTACCCCGGCGAAAAAGCCGCCAATGCCCACCAATACGAAGGATTGAGGGTTGATGACCCAGGCGGGAGCCAGGCTGTGCCCCAGAAAGCCGCAAGCCCCGCCCAGCATAGCGCCGATGAAGACCGACGGCCCGAACACTCCCCCACTGCCGCCCGAACTGATGGTGCAGGAGGTGGCGATAATCTTCAAGAAAGCCAGCAATAACATGGTGCTCCAAATAATCTTCCCCTCCATAACCACCTGAATCCACCCGTAACCACCGTCTAAAATGGGTGGGCCTAAAAACGCCACCAAGCCTAACAGCAGTCCCCCCAAGGCGGGTTTAAAAATTCTCGGGATCTTCAAAGGGTGAAAAATCCAGTCCCGGGAGCCATAGAATATTTTGATGTACACATAACCCACTAAGGCGCAGATGGCGCCGAAGATAAGATAAGCCAACAGCTCCCGGTACTCAAAGTGGACCGGCCCGGGGAAAAAGAGGGCTGCCCGTCCGGAGTACTGGTCAAAAACCGCCGAGGCCACAATGGAGGCTACAATACAAGGCATAATGGCCTCAAATTCAAACTCGGTTTCCCGGTACAGAACCTCGGGAGCGAACAGAGCCGCGCCCAAGGGGGCGTGGAAGATGGCCCCGATTCCCCCGGCCGCGCCGGCCAGCACCAGGATGCGTCGATCTCGGGGCCGAAGACCCATCCAAGAGGCCAGCATCGACCCCAAGCCCGCGCCGATCTGGGCGATGGGGCCCTCTTTACCGGCGGAACCGCCACTCCCGATGGTGAGGGCCGAAGCCAGGACCTTAATCGGGGGAACCCGTTTGCGAACGAAACCGCCCGCATGATGGAAAGCATCGATCATGGCATCGGTGCCATGCCCTTCCGCCTCCGGGGCTATGAGGAAGATCAGGAGGCCGGCGCCCAACCCGCCCAGGGTGGGGATGAGGATAAATAACCAGGTACGGGTGCGGGCCAGATTCTCGATTAGCAATAATTCCGCTCCCTTTATGGGTTCCAGATAGCCGGTGGGAAGATTCAGGACATAGTGCAGGGTATACTTGAGGAGTATTTCGAAAAAGATGGCCCCCAGCCCGGCACAGATGCCCACCACGATGCTGAGCAGGGGCCAGCGGATGTGGCTTGTCCAGCCATAGCGGTCCTCCTCCACGGGGAGAAAAAAGGATAACACGCCTTTCTTTAGGGATGAAAACCACTTCAGAAAATTCATGCCTAGACTTCCCCTTCTTTCCCGCAGAAGGCACGGCTGCAGCGCTTTAACCAAAACAGCCGCAAAGGGGCGAGTGCATCTCTTCCCTCCCGCCAGGCTAGTTTGGCATCTCCCCGGAAAGTCGTAGTGACCTTCGGTGATTTGGCTTTGAACCGCTCGTTGGCGAAGACTGCACAGATTTTAATTATTTCATTAAATAATCACAGATGCTTAACGTGGCTCTTACAGCATCTCCCATGGCAATGTTATTTTGTTTATAGGGTAATGATGTTACGTCTCCGGCCGCCCAAATCCCCTTTACGCTGGTTTGACCACTCAAAGGATCTACGATAATCTCACCATGCGAGTTTTTCTCCACTAAATCTTTGGCAAATTCACTATTTGGGATAGACCCGATTTCAACAAATACACCGTCAAGTTCAATTTTTCTTCGCTCCTGGGTAGTTAAGTCCTCATATTCTAAACCCGTAACAGATTGATTGCCCAGAATTTCCAGTAGCTTGGCATTAAGCAAAACCCTGATTTTTTCGTCCTGCAAAGCTTTTTCCCGGGTCTTTTTATCACCCCCCAGTTGACCGGTGATTTCTATTAAATATATTTGGCTGGCATAAGGCAAAAGATTGATAACTGACTCAAGACCAGCGTTTCCTCCACCTATAACGGCGACCTTTTTATCGACCATTAGTGGGGCATCACAAATTGTACAATAGTAAACTCCATTTTCGACGAAATTATTTTCTCCTGGTATCTCCAATTTTCTTCTTCTGCCCCCGCTGGCTATCAAGATGGTTGTTGCCTCATACTCATTATTCTCGGTCATGACTCTGAAAATTGTCTTAGATTTTTTCTCAACCTTGGCAAGGGATTTTACCACAGATCCCCTGGCAACCTCTACATCTTCTTTAACAGTGTCCAGATGCTCTGATAATCTGTCTGCCATTTCTGCTCCAGAAAATGAAGGAATGCCAATCCAATTTTGAATGTTGGTAGATACTACTGACTGTCCTCCCACATCCTCACCAACCACAAGTGTTTTTAGTTTGTCCCTGCCTGCGTAAACTGCAGCAGCGACACCGGCTGGCCCCAAACCTATAATGATAAGGTCGTACATAACACTATGGCTCCCAATTCTTTATAAGAAATTTATTTTATTTTACTCGATACTTGGAGAAACCCCTTCATGCTCCCTAGCTCTTTCCTCGGTCACCTTTCTTGGTTCCATTTTCCTGTCCCCTTTGGGGCAGTCTCTCATTGTTGGGCCCCATTAGTCCAGTCCAGGTGCAGGGGGCACACCTGGGCCGCCTTATAAGTGGCTCAAAACAGGCTTTCAGGGGTTACCTCCGTGCCCCAGACGGGATCTGTTTGGATTGAATCTGATGATTCACAATCGTTCATGGCTCCCTCCCCTGGCCTCAACTTATTATGTTTCCATGCTTAAATATAATATTGTTGACTCTAACAGGCAACTTGGTTCAGTTAAGATTGTGACCTTGTGCGGTAAAGATGGTAATCAAATCGCGAGGCGCCTAAAGTGATTCGGTAAGGTTGTTGCCGGAGACGTCAGGGTGGTTTCCGGGGAAAGTGAAAACATGTCATTCTGAGCGAAGGGAAGAATCTCGCATTTTCAATAAGTTGAAATCTTTCACTTCGTTCAGGATGACAAAAAATAGGTTTTGCAATGGCTTCTAGGTCGAGGCTAACCCCTTGTGATAGTCACCCGTGAATTTTCTATAGTTTTTTGACCAGTTGAACGATCACCAATCATCTTTAATATTTCTACGTAGCTTGCTTTCTCGGCTGATAGTTCACCCAAGAATGGATAATCTAATTGTATTGCGAGAAATATCGTAGTGGCAATTATTATAGCCAGCATGGATATAGATAGTGCATGCACCCAAAATTTTTCGGCGTGAAGCAGTGCTGCCAAAACAATGGAAACTATGGCCCCAATTATTATCACCACCCATAATACATCAGGAACACTTGAGCGCATCTCCTTCAGTCTGGTTTGCCTAAAATCCTCAAGTGATTCAAGATTTCTTACCATATTTTTATGAAATGCTTGCTCCTGTGAGGTTTTTGGTTGAATTTTCATTATGTTCAGCCAAAGAACGTCTTTTGCATTCTGAGTTTTTTCACTTTTCATCATTTGCGCCATTGCCGGATATTCATCTTGAACCATTGACTTAATAAATATTTTGTATGAAGAGGTGGCTGACCCTACTTGAGATTTATCAGGATAATGCAATAGATCGCGGTACACATCAAAGGCAGCATTGCCCTCATTTATCGCGTTTACTTCGGCAGCTTGATATTCCTGCCATAAAATTATCACTATGAAAGCCAATAGAATGCCAAACATAGATGCTACTCTGCCAAATATGGGCGAGATTACCCCATGGTGGTCTTTTCTTGTCTCATACGAAATGCAGCGCCTGAAAAAGAATAGTAATATTAAGGAACCGCCAATGAAAATCGTATTGATTAGTAAAAGGACTAACCACGGTGGTAAAGCCAAGAGCCTTGCCGTTAGGGGCATTCATTCCTCCTTAGCTCCAGAGGCATTAGCGTTAACCTGGCCCGGATTCATTTGTTGCGTAAGTTATTGCAGAGCGATGGTGATGAAGAAATAGTGTTCTCCATGGGATATTCAAGTTGTCTTTGACGAATCCCAAGGAAATACCTAGCTGATATCTTCAGGGACCCCACCTCGGTTTTTTTCGGTTTTTTAATAATTTCTAGAATAGAAAATTAGATGGATAGTACTTATCTGTCAAGGCTTCACCAAATTTTTATGAAAGGTCGTCTTCATCTACTTTCCCTTTCCCTTCTAAGGCCGCGTATCTTGCCAAAACGGCAAGATATCCCCCGACTCCCAAGAATTTCCGACCTGACTCTTGGTTAAAAAGGGGGCCTTATTGTTCCTCGGCCCCAGTCCTGATTTTTGTTTCAGGGATGTCCTTCAGGTGGAGGTCCCGTTGCGGGTAGGGGATTTCAATGCCGTGTTCCCGAAACCGCTGCCAGATGCCCCAAAAGAGTTCGCTCTTCACTGCATGAATGCCATGTTGGGGGTCGTTAATCCAAATGCGCAGTTCCACATTGATGGCATTATCCCCGAAGCCCATCAATCGGAAACTGGGCTGGGGCTCTTTGAGGACCCGTTTGATAGCCGCCGCGGCCTCCAGCATCAAGTCCCTGACTTGCTCTAAATCCGATCCATAGGCCACTCCGACGGGCACATTTAAGCGAACCAGATTTTCACTGTATGACCAGTTGACCACCTCTCCGGTTATCAGGGTTTCGTTAGGGATGAGATGCTCGGTGGCGTCCCGGGTAATGACGGAAACATAGCGGCTTCCCAGGAAATTGATCCACCCGTAGCTGTCTCCCATTTGAATCACATCGCCGGGCTTGATGGACTTATCCGCCAGCAGTATGAAGCCGCTCACCAGGTTGGCAAAGACTTTTTGCAACCCGAAACCGAGCCCTAATCCCAGAGCGCCGCTGAACAGAGCGAAAACTGTGAGATCGAGTCCCAGATAAGTTAGGACCAGGATGACCGAGGCAGTATAGAGAAAAATACTGCCCAGCCTGGACAACAGAATCTGAATAGCGGGACTCAACCCCGATCCCACTACCAGCCAAAAACGCCAAACTATGGCCAGATTTTTAGCTAACCAGTAAAGAAGTAACAAAACCAAGAGGGCCCGGGTGATTTGGAACAGGGATAGGTGCACCCGGTCAACATCAAAAGTAATATGACGCAGGAGCTTGAACCAGGGTTCGATGAGATGGAAAATATAGAGGGCGGCTAACAGCCACAAGGCTCCGGCCAGTATTCTGGCCCAGAAGCGGTTTTTCATCTCCCTGGTGAATAACCGCACCAAGGTCAGGGCCATCAAAATTATGCCGGCGGTGTACAGACCATCCCGAGGCCAGTGGTAATGCCCGGCAATGCTGAAAGCAATCCAGATAAGAACAAAAGCGAGAAAGGAATTGATAACCCTCTTAAAGGTCTTTAGGAGGGGAAGCTCGGCACATAAGTCCGGCATCGAGAGGCAATGGGTTTCTAAGCGGGTGAACCAAGCATTAATGCCCTGGGTGAGTTTGTGGGCTAATAAAACGGCCCCTATGATAACCACGACCTGGACCGCCATGGCCCAGGAAAGTACGTGCTGAAAGAAATATTCCTGGGCCCGGGACATTAGTTTGTCAAAAAATGCTGGATCAAAAAAAGTAGCCATTATGCCCCTCCTGGAGGAATTATCCTCTCCCAGTGCCCAAGACCTAGTGCATGTAGGTGAGATTCGGGACCAAGCTTTTGATTATTTTAGAATCCTGATAGCACGTCTGATATTCGGGTGCAAGTACAAGGTTTCCTGGGCTTCAGCGTTGCAAAAGATCAAGAGTTGGCAGAACTGCCCTGCGCTTCCTGAAAATTGGCCTCGATGAGGAGCCGATGGAAAAAACCACCCAGTGATCTTGCAGAACCCAAACAGTTTCCTTTTTTTAGGCCCCCTCAGGTAGGTGGCTCAGGTGCTCTCAACTGTGCACTCTAAAGATTTGAGAGCTGAAGAATGATGGTGTAATGGTGGGGGGCGGGCCGTACGCGCCAGGCGGCGGCCACGGGCCGCCCTATAAAAAACAGGGCGGGTTTAAAACCCGCCCCTACGAGATCTATGAAAAGGTCAGGTTGAGGGAGGGGGGCCCGGCCGATGAACAGAAAATAAGACCAGAGACCGACATACGCGGGTCGGATGGTGGCTTCATGGTGAGGGAAATGGCTTTTGAGGCCGGGCAAGAGGTGCCCGTCGAGGCGGACATGGTTCAGGGCCATCCAGTGTTTGAAAATTGGCGAGTTCGAGTCGTAAAAGTCCACTACCGCCATAGCGCCGCCGGGGGCCAGATCCTGCCCCGCGGCCTTAAGGGCCTCCTCCCACCCCGGATTAAACATGGACAAGGCGTAGGAAAAGACCACCAGGTCGAAAAAGGGCTCCTCCGCCACCGGTCGGTCATACGCCGCCTGAACTAAAGTCAGGCGGTGAGCCAGCCCCGCAAGTTTTTTCCCGGCCACCCCCAGCATAGCGGCTGACAGGTCCAGCCCCCAGAGCTGGGCTTGGGGAAACAGGCGTCCCAGGTGGCCGAGGTTTTTCCCGGTGCCGCAGCCCACTTCCAGGATACGGGTGGGCGTATAACCGGCCGCCACTCGCCGCACCAGGGCTTCCCGCCCCCGAAGAAAACTCCAGCGGGTAAGGTCATAGATCCCGGCATGCAACCGGTAATAGCGCATGAGGGCGCGATGCTTCCCTTGGGTATCTGCCTGAGGAGGGGGCATGTTCAGGTCACCTCGGCCAAGTGTAAGCTGCCGTAGGTACCGACCCGGTCCTGCTCGTGCAGCGGCTGGGTGAGCTCTGGAAAAAATCGCAGTCGGTCGGTGACCATTTTCGGCAGGAACCGTAAGTCCGGCCCCGCCGAGCGCAGCAATATTTTGGACCCGGGGCGGCTGTTTAGGAAAATCTCCTGCCACTCTTCCAAGAGCAGGCCCGTATCATGCCAGGCCAGCCAATCCTGATGATCCAGCAGAATAAAGTGACTGTAATCTCCCGGGTTTTGCTGTAAAAATTGCGTGATCGTCGCATTGTGGATCGTGACCCGATGGAGGTATTGCTGCAAAATCGGGAAGTTTTCCGCCAAAAGATACCCGGGGCAACAGTCCGAGGTGTAAGACCCCGTGAGATAAACCCACCAAAAATAGTTCTCCCGGCAGGGTACGGTGGTGAAGACCCGCCTCAGGTTCTCCTGAACATACTGCACCAACCCCCCGGGGTAGCGGTCTTCAATGAGCTGGATTTGCGGGGTGGGAACCCCTATAAAGGCCAGGGCCGCAGGCTGGCACAGCAGCCAGGTCAGACCCCGGCGGAAAAGGTGCGGTTCGATCTGCCGATACAGGCTCCTTTGCTCTTCCAGGCTCCGGGCCCGGAGCATGGCTTGGATGGAGCAACCCAGGCGCTTCAGGCTATGCAACATGGTATGAAAGAGCCAGGCAAAATCTCCCGCCGCGCCCCGCCAATAAAAGGATTTGCGCACTCCCCCCGGTCTGAAATAGTCGATTTTGGCGTCCCAATATTCCCGGGCCCAATCCGGCAAATTCGGCTTCACCGCCTGGTAGATCTCCCGATAGGCCGAGACGCCGCCGTTGCCGAACAGGGAAAACAGCAGCTCTTGGTCGCCGTGTTGGATCAGGGCCATTTTCAGGCACAAGAGGGCATTCTGCCTGAAGTTGACGTCCACGGCATGAACGACCTGGGGACCGTCCAGGAGGTAATCCAGGGCATTGCAGCCGGCGCTGGTGATGACCACCACCGAGCTTGATGGGTCCAACTCCAAAAGCTCCCGGTCAATCCGGGGATCTTCCCAGCAGGTGTTATAAATCAAGCGGTTGCCGTGAATGAAACTGAAGATCTTATTTTGCAGCCCGGCCATCATTGCGGCTCCCCTCACCCGGCTAAAAATTAATGGATTATGGGATAGAATTGCAAAGATCTTGTTAGGTTTTGATTATAAAAACCCAGGCCGCAATTTTTCTGGGCCGCCGTTTGCCAGACCAGCCGGTTTCCGGTTCATCCTGAACGAAGTGAAGTATCTTGAACTAATTGAGTAGACCAGCCCTTCCCTCGAGGGTTTGTTAATAATTTTAGCGCCTTCCGATTCTAAGCCATTTTTTTCCAAGTCATGGCTAAACTGTTTCCCCAAAGTCTGCTATGCTCTGCTTGGCAGCCGGGCTCATGGGCTCCTGATACCTTCTCCCCTGGGCCTAGCAACCACTCATGGGGCGCGGGTCGCACCCCGCGTTCACTTGAAACTCGAAACTAAAAACTTTGAACCTTGAACTTTGAACCTTGAACTTTTCCCCTTCAAGGAGGCTCGATGAGCACCATTTGGCTCGTGGTCATCTGTATCAGTGTCTTGTTCTCGGTGGTGAACGGCAGGATTGATGAGTTCACCAAGGCCATGTTTGAAGCCGGCAAAGCATCGGTGGAAGTATGCTTATATCTGCTGGGCATCGTTTCTCTGTGGCTGGGTATCACCAAAATTTTAGAAGACTCAGGGCTGATGTACAAGCTCTCGAATTTTTTCACGCCGATGATTTCCGCCCTGTTTAAAAACATCCCCAAAGGCCACGCCTCCATAACTTCCATAACGCTTAATCTCCTGGCCAATTTTTTCGGCATCGGCAACGCGGCTACCCCTTTGGGCATAAAAGCCATGGAAGATCTTCAGACACTAAATCCAGAGAAGGAAATCATTACCTTTGAGATGATGCTGTTTATTGTCATCAATACCTCCAGCATTCAGCTGATACCCTTTACAGTCATCGGTTTGCTGGCCAATTATGGCTCCAAAAACCCGAACTGGGTATTTTTGCCGACTTTCCTGGCCACGCTCATTTCCTCGATACTGGCCGTCACCATTCTTTACCTCTTTAAAAGAGTCAACGATAGGAAAAAGTCATGATGAATGCCTTAAATGTAGCCTTTCAGTACATCATACCGCTTTTTATCCTGTTCACCATCGCTTATGGATTTTTCAGGAAAGTGCCTGTCTATGAATCCTTTGTAACCGGAGCCAAAGACGGCATTGAGATCATCATGGGGATTTTTCCCTATGTGCTGGCTATTTTTATCATGGTCAAGACCTTCCAATCCTCAGGGGCACACGACTTTATGAAAAATATGTTTTCCGTGGTGGGCTCGCCCCTCCACATTCCGCCGGAAGTATTCTCCATCGCCTTGGTCAAGCCGTTATCCAACGCGGCCACTCTCAGTATTTTTACCGAAATTCTCAAAACCACTGGGCCCGACTCCATGGCCACTTTGATGTCCGCGGTAATTATGGGAAGCGCCGAAACCACCTTTTACGTCCTGGCGGTGTATCTCGGGGCCGTCGGCATTAAAAACGCCAAGTACCTGGTCGCGGTTTGTATCACCGCGGATTTTGTGGGAATCATCATAGCCATTATTATTGTCCGTTTATTATCCTAACCTGGTCAGCCGGGCGTTCTTGACACCGCGCCGGATAATACTTACCCAATAGAGACCTGCGTGAATAAGGAGGTTTCCATGGACCGGAAAACTGCCACATTTTTCTTGGTCATCTTCATGGCCTGTGCCCTGTGGCTGGCCGCCTGCGCCGGGGCCCCCTCCAGCCAGGCCCCTTCCACCACGGACCTGCTCCTGCAGACCGGCTTTCAGGCGCAAGCGCCGGTAAGACCGGAACATATCTCCCGCCTGCCGGCCCAGCAATTTGTCCCTGTGCACCGGCACGGACAGACTTACTATGTCTACGCTGATCCGGGGAAGAATCGTTTGTACTTTGGCAATGAGGCCGCGTATCAACGCTACAAGGCCAAGGCCGCCGAAGCTCACGCCGCTGAAGCCCAGAAGGCAGCATCGTCTCAGCAGTGGAGCGCCTATGACTGGAGTATGTATGCGGAAGCGATGGGGGGCGGTCCCTAGCGAGGGAATTTCCTCCCTGGTCTGCTCGGTCTGGGAAGGGCTGCCGGCGGCCGGGACCGGAAATGGCACAAATCAAGGCAGAGCCGCCGGTCGCCCCCAGCCTGCCAAAAGGTTGCCTTAAGACCATAGCCGGAATGAATCACCTTTGAGCAAAGGAAAGAACCGTTCGACTATCCAGGGCAAAAAAGAGCACCAACCAGAAGGCCACTTGGGCCAGATAAAAGCAAAGACGGGCGGACCCGGACAGCCTTTGGTCTATCAGCTTTAAAAACCTATACATTACCGCACATTCCAGGGCGAAAGGGAGAAAGCCCAGGTAACCCAGGACGGGCATTTCAAAGATTTTTCCGAAATTCAGGACCGGCAGAGTGTAAATCCACTTGACCGGGGAAGGATAATTCCAGAGTTCCCACCAAAGCCCGCACAAAAGCCCGGCCAACAAGAGGCACAGGTGCCTCTGGCGCTCCCCGCCGGCCAGGCGCCGGGTGAGGGAATCGCCGCTCATCAAGTCCACCAGTGGGTCCAGCAGAAAGAAAAAGGCCAGCCAGATGAGGGAGAAGGCATAATATGGGGCCAGGTAAAATCAGGCAAGCGACACCGGCCAGGAGGACGACCGGCTGCCAGTTGCCGAGGTGGCGGGGCTTCCCCCGGAGGTGGGACCCACCCCCCAGGGCCGCCAGGACCTCAGCCGTGAGCAGCACCCCGGGGAGCACCGTGGCAAAGGCCAGGGCATAGCCGGGCCAGCGCAACCAGGGGATGGGTTCGACCCCCACGTAGCGCCAATTCAGGAGCCACAGGTTGAAGACTTCAAATGTCAGCCAGACGGTCACCGAAAAGAGGGCCATCCGGAGAAAATCTTTAGGTCGCTGCCAAATCAAGGACTTGCTGGTGAGGCAGGCGAGCAGCCCGTCCAGGAACAGCAGCAAGGGCCACCAGGCGAAAAAATAAAGCCAGGTAGTGAAGGGCTCGGCCCCCAGGAGGCGACCCCAGATCGCCACAAACCAAATAACCCCGGCGCCGATTATTTGACCGTAGGCCACGGCTGGTATCAGGCGCCTTGGAAACCTCCTTTCAGCCTCGTTGTTCATCTTGTCTGGGTCCGGTGCTAGTGGGGTCATATACCATAATTGTTTCACGACTCAGGGCCGGATGCTATGGGAAAAACCGTTTTTTCAGGTTTAACTATTTATTAACTTGGGAATGGATCCTTGCACATTTTTTCCAGCCCATTCCCCTCAGGAGAAGTCGGTAAAGGAGTTTGCCCGCCAAGGCCCGGTCCAAGGTCTCCCGTCCCCTCGGTGAAACCTTTCTAAACTCCCTCCGTAAAAATTGTTATAATGTTAGGAACTTATTCTCAATATGGCTGAGGTCATGACCATTAAAACGCCGAAACCCGACAACCGAAAACCGAAAACTCTCTACCCCGTCAGCCTGGGTTGTCCCAAAAATCTGGTGGACACGGAGATCATGCTGGGCCGCTTGGCCCATCAGGGCTGGCGGGTGGTGGCCACCCCGGAGGAGGCCTGGGTGCTCCTGGTGAACACCTGCGCCTTTATCGCCCCAGCCTCCCAGGAAGCGGTGGACACCATCCTGGAAATGGCCCGACACAAAGAAACCGATCCCGACAAACGGCTGGTGGTGGCCGGCTGCCTGGTGGCCCGTTATGGGGAGGACTTGCTGCCCCCTCTCCCCGAAGTAGACCTCTTCGTGGGAGTGAACGATTTTTCCCGGCTGCCCGAGCTGTTGAACGGCTCCATGGCCGCCACCGATCCCCGCCTGGCCCATCAGGTCCCCCGCTTTGATTACCTTGAGCCCCAGCCCCGTTTTCCCGCCACTCCCGGTCACTTGGCCTATCTCAAGCTAGCCGAGGGTTGCAGCCACCGCTGCACCTTTTGCACCATCCCCGCCATCCGGGGCCCCTATCGCAGCCGGCCTCTGGGCACCCTCCTGGCTGAGGCTCAGCATCTGGCCGCCACCGGCGTCAAGGAACTCAACCTGGTGGCCCAGGACACCACGGCTTACGGCCGGGATTGGGGCGGACCGCCCGGGCTGGTGGAGCTTCTCGGGGAACTGACCGCCATTCCCGGACTCACCTGGCTCCGCCTCCTTTACACCCATCCGGCCCACTTCACCCCGGAGCTGATCGAGACCCTGGCCAGCCTTGGAAAAATGGCCCCTTACCTGGACATTCCCATCCAGCATGCCCATGATGAGATATTGCAGCGCATGGGTCGGCGCTATAACCAGACCCATCTCCTGAACCTCTTTCGGCAGCTCCGGCAGGCCCTCCCCGGGTTGGCGCTGCGCACCACGGTGATGGTGGGTTTTCCGGGGGAAACCGAGGCACATTTCCACACCCTGGTGGACCTGGTGGAGGAGGTGCAGTTCGAACACCTGGGGGTTTTTCTCTATTATCCGGAAGAAGGGACCCCGGCCTGCCGGTATCCCGAGCCGGTGCCCCGCCGTACGGCTCGGGCCCGGGCCCGCCACCTCAAGGCCCTGCAAGCTCGCCGGGTCCGGCAGCGACTGAAGGACCTGGTGGGCACGGTGCAGCCGGTGCTGGTGGAAGGGGTCAGCTCGGAGAGCGAGTATCTCCTCACCGGCCGGTTGATCACCCAGGCCCCGGATATCGACGGCCAGGTTTATCTCACTGCGGGGGTGGGACGGGTGGGGGAAATCCAACCGGTGCGCCTTACCCGGGCCCTGCCCTATGATTTAGTGGGTGAGATTTTAAGTTGAGGCGCTGGCGGAAGTCTCTGGGGGGAAGGACTCGGTACGAAGAGCGAACCTTCCTTGTTCTCAAAACTCGAAACTTGAAACTAAACTTTGAACTTTGAACCCTGAACCTTGAGCTTCTTAAAACAAAGGCCAGCGGCCTTCGCTATCCACCCCCTAAAGGCCTGTTCCGAAAAAATTGACAACCACACCCGACTAAGTTATTTTATTCACTTATAGATATGCTGGCCCGGAAATACAAAAGCCTCCTCAAGGAACTGGAAGCGGACATCGCCGCCATTAACCAGGCTCTGGGGGCCAATCTCCAGACCCACGTCCCCTTCATCGCCGAGGTGGGGCGCCACATTCTGTTGAGCGGCGGCAAACGCGTCCGGCCCTTGCTCTTTATTCTGTCAGCCCGCCTTTGCGGCTGCCAGGGCAACCATCTCGCCGACTTTTCCACCATTTTTGAATACCTGCACGCGGCTACCCTACTGCACGACGACGTGGTGGACACCGCCACCGTTCGTCGGGGTCTCTCCACCGCCAATACCATCTGGGGCAACCAGGCGGTTATTCTGGTGGGGGATTTTCTCCTGGCCAAGTCCCTGGCCCTGGCCGTGGATACCGACAAGCTCAAAGTCCTCAAGGTGCTGGCCCACACCACTACCCTCATGGCGGAAGGGGAGATTCTGCAGTTGCTCCACGCCGGCAATCTGGACCTCACCGAGGAGCAGTATTTCGAGGTCACCATCCGCAAGACCGCCACCCTCATGAGCGCGGCCTGCCAGATCGGCGCCATCCTGGGCGGGGTTTCTGAGGCCCGGGAAGAGGCCCTGACCCAATTCGGCCTGAACCTGGGCATCAGCTTTCAGGTGGTGGACGATGTCCTGGATTTTACCGGAGATGAACAACAGCTCGGCAAGCCGGTGATCAATGATTTAAAGGAAGGGCGCATCACCCTGCCCCTCATTCATGCCCTGGCCCACGCCGGTGAGGCCGACCACCGCCGCCTCAAGGACCTGGCCCGGGACGTGAGGCCGGAGAATGCCCCGGAGATTCTGGCATTATTGAAAAAATGCGGCTCTCTGGACTATGCCAGGACCCAGGCCCGGCATTTCACCTTAAAAGCCCAGGAGAATCTGGAGGCTTTTCCCGAATCCGTGGAGAAAGGCTATTTCTGTATTAGCATCAATTGTGCACAGGTGAGGACACCCGTGCCACCAGACTTTCCATGATTTTGAGAGAGCCGCGGCTTATGGGACAATTACGAAAAGTTACTTCAAATGTGAAAGGCGGGATGCGCTTCGCTTTCCCCCTAAGGCTTACTAAAAACCCCAAACTCGAAACTTCACTTTGAACCTTGAACCTTTAACTTTGAACTGGCTATACCGTCAACCTGAGGTCGTCCTCCGCCCGGATAATCTCTCCGGAAAACTCCTGGGCTGCCAAGGCCACCACATCCACCTCGTCGCACGGCGGGTAAAAGTGGGTAAGCACCAGGCGCGGCACTCCGGCCCGGGCCGCCATACGCCCCGCCTCCTCAGGAGTGAGGTGTCCCGGTACCTTGGTGGGCTTGGCGCATTCCAAAATCAGGAGGTCGGCCCCCCTGGCCAACTCGATCAGGGAGTCACTGACATCCGTGTCCCCTGAATGAACCAGGGTCCGGCCTCCGGCCTCCACCCGGTAAGCCAAACTGCCCTGAATATGATTCACCGGCGCGCTGTTGAGGGTGAGTTCTTCCCAATCAAACCGGTCCGGCCCCTTCGGGTTCAGCTCCCGAAGCCGCAGCAAACCCGCCGGGGCTTCCACCCATTGCCCGAACGCGCCTTTCAAGCGTTCATGAAAATCCTGAAAGCCCTGGGCCGCCAACAGCCAAAAAGGCTCGGTGCGGGTATAACCCAGGGAATAATGGGAGGCGAACAGAAAGGGCACCAGGTCCCCGATGTGATCGGGATGGAGGTGGGTAAGCGCGATGAGGTCGACTTGGGAAAAATCCAGGTTATGCCGTAAAAGAGCCCGACAGGCGCCGCTGCCCAGGTCCAGCAGGAGGAGCCGGCCCGCCGCCTGAACTGCATAAGCCGGCGACCCCCGCCGCAAGGACGGCACCCCGGTCCCGGAGCCGAGAATGATAAGGTCCATGACTTAGTTCAAAGTTCAAAGTTAAAGGTTCAAAGTCAGGAGGTTTGACGTAAATTTTTCCTTGGAACTTTGAACCTTGAACCTTGAACTCTTATCAGGCCCCGTCCACCATGGACATCTCGGTGACATAGAACCAATCCGCGGGGTCGGTCAGGTAATTATGCATGTCCATGAGCATGAGATAATGGCCCCGTTCCTCGTGGGCCAGGCTCATGAAAAACCGACGGGCCAGGGGGATGGGGGTCTCCTTGGCCAGCTTGGTGTAATAGTCGATGGAACACTGCTCCATCTTGAGGCCGGTGCGCAAAGCCTCCAGATCGTCCTGCCCCCCGGTGCCCTGGTCCGTCTGGGTCATGGCCATGACGCAGGCGTAGGGCTCGCCATGGGGCGGCTTGAACTCGGCCAGCTCCGCCGTCCAGGTAGGGTCCTTCTCCAGACTGTCATAAATCTGCTTAAACTTTTTGATATGGTAAACTTCCGATTCGGCTAAATAATCCAGAATTTGGCGGACCCCATCATTCTTTGCCTTTTTGGCGGCTTCCAAATAAAACTGGCGGCCGTCCACCTCCATCTGGATGGCCTCTTTCAGGGAATTTAGCAGATATTCCTCCACTTTGGTCATGACTTAGGCTCTCCCTTCAGACATTTCCTGATAGTGATTTTCATGGGTTATAAAATGATTTTATAAGCTATTTTCCTTATTGCAATAACCGTAATTCTCCCCTGGCCCCTTGTCAAATTTCTCCCTCAGGTTTTCCTTGCCGTTGTCAGGTCCGGCCAGGCATGGTAAAAATTCTTTGTGCCCCTGACCCTGGATCATCTGAAATCCTGCCTATCCTTTGAGGACCATGCCTTGGCCCCACCCGAGGGGCTTTTGCCGGCCGCGATCCTGGCCCCCGTCTTCGAGGCCGACGGTCAGATGAGCCTGCTTTTTACCCAGCGCACCATGTCCTTGAAGGATCACCAGGGTCAAATTTCCTTTCCCGGAGGAGTCCAGGACCCGGGAGACGCCGATCTTTTGGCCACGGCCTTAAGGGAGACCGAGGAAGAAATCGGTCTGCAACCCGAAGCGGTAAACCTCCTGGGGAACCTGAAGCCCGTGACCACCGTCACCGGCTATTGGATTAACCCCTTCGTGGCCCTGATCCCCCATCCTTATGACTTTCGCCTCAATCATCACGAAGTCATGCATCTTTTGGAGTTTCCGCTGGCGGCCTTTTGCGTCCCGGAACGCTGGAACTCCGGGACATACCGCCATAAAGGCCAAATTGTTCAGGTTTGTTGCTGGAAATACGGCGGCACCGTCATTTGGGGCGCCACCGCCCGCATGCTCCTCGATCTTCTGGGCCGCCTGGGAGAATATCCCCTGTCCCACGAGTGCGAAACCTGAGGCTGAGAGGAAATGAGTTCAGAACAAAATGGTTGTTGGATGGAGGGCCAGGGACCTGAGGTCCCTGCACTCCCCCCAAGCCCCCCTCCCAACCCAGGGGTCCACGACCCCTGGCCCCCTCCCTCAATGAAGTTCTCCTTCGCTCCTCCCCTCAAGACCCGTTGACGCCCCCGTTCATCAAACGCACCACGGTGAAGTCGGGAAAGTAGTCGATGATATTGAGGCAACCGTAGTTCTGGTCTAAGCGGAAAAGGTGTGCCAGGGGAAGGGACAAAGCCTCGCACAGGATGACCCGGTTGACCCCGGCGTGGGCCACCAGGGCCAGAGACTGACCCGGATGAGCGGCCACCACCTCTTCTAAGCGGGGCATGACCCGCTGCCGCACGTCCAGCAAACTTTCCCCTCCGGGGATGCGGAAGTTGGCCAGGTCCTGGAGCCGGGAGGCCAGCTCCTCCGGATAATGCTCGGCAATCTCCTCGAAGGTCAGCCCTTCCCAGACGCCGAAATGAATCTCCCGAAATTCCGGGATCGACTGGGGCTGCAGTTGCCGCCCCTGGCAGAGGCGGGCCGCGCCTTCCCAGGAACGTTTCAGGTTGGAGCCGTAAATTCCCGCCAAGGACACCGACTGGAGCTGCTGGGCCAAGCGCGTGAGCTGCTTTTCCCCTTCAGGGCTCAAGCCGATATCGTTATTGCCGTGGTAGCGGTGGGTATGGCCGTCGGCCACCTGGCCGTGGCGCACCAGGTACAGGCGGGTGGGTGGGGTTTCTTTTACTTGGGCCAGGGACTGGTCACGCATCAATCCACTTCCAATCGGACGTTATTGGGGACCACCACCACTCCTTCTTCGGTCAGGGTGAAATGCTGGGCGTCGGCCTCTGAGTCGTAACCGATGGTAAAGCCAGGGGGTACCGTCACCCCGTCCTCAATGACGGCCCGGCGGATTTTGGCTCCGGCGCCGAGGGAGACCTTGTCCCAGAGGATGGCCGCCTCCACCTCGGCCCCGGCCCCTACCTTCACGCCGGGAGAAAGTACCGAGTTTACCACTTTGGCGTCTTCCAGGACGCAGCCTTCGGCAATGAGGGAGTCGCTCACTTTGAAGCGATGGCCGGCAAACATGGCCGGGGGCGTGGGAACCACGTACCCCCGTAAGGGCCAGTCCTCATCGAAGAGGTTAAAGGTGGCCTGAGGGCCCAACAGGTCCTGATGCGCGGCGAAATAAGCGTCCAGGCGGCCGATGTCCCGCCAGTACGAGGGTTCGCCGGTCTCCTGGTCCTGGAAAGGATAGGCGAAGACCTTTTTTTGCCCACCATACGAGGAATGATATTGCGACCGAAATCGTGCTTGCTGTCAGAGCTCTTGGCGTCGGCAATAACCTCCTGAACCAGGACTTCGGCCTTGAAAATATAAACCCCCATGGAAACCAGGGAAAAATCGGGGTGGCCAGGCATGGCGGGCGGCTCTGCGGGTTTCTCCAGGAAATCGATGACCCGGCTGTCGGCGTCCACGTGGAGAATGCCAAAGGCGCTGGCTTCGCGACGGGGGGCCGGCACCGCGGCCACGGTGAGATCGGCATCTTTGGCCAGATGAAAATCCAGCATGGCCAGATAATCCATCTTGTAAACGTGATCCCCCGAAAGAATGAGGACCTGCCGGGGCCGCTCATATTCCAGCAGATTTAAATTCTGGTAAATGGAGTCCGCGGTGCCCCGGTACCACCGGTTCACGGTAATCTGCTGGGGGGGCACCGAATAAATATACTCCCCCAGGTCCGGCCGCAGAATATCCCAGGTGAGGCGGAGGTGGATGTCAAGGGAAAAACTGCCGTATTGGCTCAGCACGTAAATATTCCGGATACCGGAATTCAGGCAATTGGAGAGGGTGAAGTCGATGATGCGATAGGTGCCCCCGAAAATAATCGCCGGTTTGGCCTTATCCCGAGTCAGGGGAAACAAGCGTTCTCCCCTGCCCCCCGCCATAATGATGGTCGTGAGTCCCTTCAATCGTTTCATTGCCGGGGTCATGTCAGGAGTTCCTTGACTTTGGCCTTGAGTTCGGAAAGGTCGGCGGACTTGATGACGTAAGCATCCGCGGCCCAGCTCATGAAACTTTCCTGATACTGGGAATACGCGGTGTTGAGAATGACCTTGAGCCCCTGCTTCAACCCCAGCATGCGAGGCAGGGCTTCCAGGCCGTCCATGCCGGGCATGCGGATGTCCAGGATGACCAAGTCCAGGTCTTCGGTCTCCACCATTTTCAGGGCATCCTGGGCATTGGACGCGGTCAGGACTCGATAGCCCTCTTCGGTAAATTCCATTTCAATCAGCAGGCGGATGGCGTCGTCGTCATCCACCACCAGGATAGTTTTCATGAACGGTCTCCCGATTCTCGTCTCTTTTAACTATAGTCATCTTCTCGCAGGTGAGCAATTGATCTTGGAATCGAAAATCCGGTTTTTTTCAATCATCGCTAACGGTCTGAGCCTCTTACGACCGGGAGGTGCCGAGGCGAGATCCTACAAAGGCTGGTGGCACAGGTGTCCTCACCTGTGCCTCCGAAGCCGCGAGGCTGCACCACTTTCTTCAAGCTGCCCCAAGAGGTGGTTGCCAGGACTCCCCGAAGAATAGGGGCAACTCAGCCGCGCAAATGGGCCCCACCTGGATTTCCCAACCCGTATACGCGGCCAGTTCCTCCTTGAGGGGCGCCAGAATCCCCGGGAGGAGGAGACGGCGATGGGACAGGCGCACGGCCAGCCGATGAGCATCCAGGGACTGAGTCAGACGCTGGGGCGTGAAGCTGCGGAAAACCATGGCCATGTCCACCGTGTCCCCCCGGCAGTCCACCAGCAGCAGGTAAAAGGGACTTATCGTGGTCGCCAGCAGGCCGGTCATAACCGTCAGGGTGAATTCGCTGTTCCCCGTCACGATGACTGCCGCGTCCGGGCCGGGTTCGTTGAGTTCAAAAAGATCCGGCGGCACCGGCCGGGGGAGATCCAAAGACTGCACCGGGGGCAGGACCTCCGCGGCGCGCAGGGCCAGGGACAGGGCATACCGTTTCACCGGCGGGAAAAAGGAGCAGTCCACCGGGCTGAGGGTCCCCTGCTGCAAACGGTCCGCCAGGTCCCGGGCGTCCCGCGCCCCACTCTGGCGCACCTCGGCCGGCGTCAGGTAACGGGCCAGGTCAATGCGGTCCACATAGAGATTGGCGTTTAACATGGAGGTCCAAAAAGGCTGGGAAACTGCAACGCACCTTACCAGGAACCGACGAAAAATTCAATGCTTGCCGACAATACTACTTGGCGCCAGTCGCTCCTACTTTCTCCCTTATTAAAAATCCTTGCATTTTAAAGCAATTTAGGCTATGAAAAATACACTTGACCTGAAGAAACCGCGGCTTATTACGACCCTTGGCCACAAGGTAACTGGTTGGCTTGTTAATATAAAACAAATAAAGGAGACAGCCCCGGCCCGGTCCAGAGCGAGGGTGGGCTTGCACGCAACCTAAATTTTTTCTCCACAACCCCGGTTCCACCCTCAAGTTAATCATTTGGATCTAGTGTCTGATCAGGCCCCTGGCAAATAACCTTTTTATGGTGTCACGCGTTTCCATCGCTGCTATTGTCCAACCACACCTCGCCCAACTGACCCCTTACCAGGCCGGCAAGCCCCTGGAAGAACTGACCCGGGAGCTTGGCCTCACTGATGCCATCAAACTGGCCTCCAACGAGAACCCTTTGGGTCCTTCACCCAAGGCTCTGGCAGCCATTCAAGCACACCTTACCTCGCTGCACCGCTATCCCGACAGCCACGCCTACTATCTCAAGGAGGATTTGAGCCGCCATCTGGGTCTTGCGCCCAGCCAACTTATCCTGGGTAACGGCTCCGACGAAGTCCTGGATCTCCTGGTCCGGGCCCTGGTCCCTCCCAGGGGAGAGGTGATCAGCACCACCCACACCTTCTTAATGTATGGCCTCTTGACTCAGGCCGTGGGAGGAGTTTTCCGCACTGTTCCCCTAAAAAACATGGCCGTGGATCTCGCGGCCGTGGCCCAGGCCGTCACAGACAATACCAGGCTCATCCTCTTGAACAGCCCTAACAACCCCACTGGCACCGTATTCACCCGGAAGGCCTGGGAGGATTTTCTGGCGACTCTCCCTCCCACGGTTACCGTGGTCCTGGATGAAGCTTACATAGATTTTATTGATGACCCCGAGGTGCCTGACAGCCTCAATTACGTGAGCGAAGAACGCCCCCTGGTGGGGCTACGCACCTTTTCCAAGGCCTATGGCCTGGCCGGCCTGCGCGTGGGCTATGGCTTTGGGCCCAGTGAACTCATGGATTATCTCAACCGACTGCGCCTGCCCTTCAATATCAATCGTCTGGCCCAGGTGGGGGCCCGGGCGGCCCTCACCGACACTGAATTTCTCGTACACACCCGGGAATTGGTGCAGAGGGGACGGGCTTTCCTGGAGGAAGGGCTTCAGCGGCTGAGGCTGAGCTTCGTGCCGAGCCAGGCCAATTTCATTCTGATTTACCTGGGCCGGGAAGGCAGGGAGGTCTATGAGGCCATGCTCAAACAAGGGGTTATCATCCGGGCCATGGATGCCTATGGCTATCCTGAACATATCCGGGTCAATGTCGGACTGCCGGAAGAGAATCAGCGTTTTCTGGCCACTTTGAAAAAGGTGCTGGGGTTGTAAAACAGCGGGTGGATCACAAGATCACCATCACCATCGACGGCCCGGCCGGGGTCGGCAAAAGCACCCTCGGGCGGCGTCTGGCTCAGTCCCTGGGCTACCGCTATGTGGACAGCGGCGCCCTGTATCGGGTCGTGGCCTGGCAGGCTCGTCAGATTAGACTGGACCCGGCGGACCGCGAGGCGCTGGCCCAGATGCTGGTTGATTTTCGTCCTCAGGTCACCGCGGCCTCCCAGGGGTTTCACGTGGCCGTGGCTGGACGGGACATCACCCAGGAACTGCGGACGCCGGAGGTAACCCAGAGCGCCTCCCTGGTGGCGACTCAACCCCAGGTGCGGCACTGGGTTAATCAGCTTTTACAAAATCTCGCCCGGGACGGTGGGGTGGTGGCCGAGGGCCGGGATTTGGGCAGCGTAGTCTTTCCCGACGCAGCAGTAAAATTTTTCCTGGACGCAGATCTGGCCACCCGGGCCTCCCGCCGACAAAAGGAGTGGCAGAATAGTGGTGGCAGCTCGGATCTGAGTAACACGCAAAGCGATATCGCCGCCCGGGACCACCGGGACAAAACCAGGGGAACGGCGCCCCTGGCCGTACCCCAGGGCGCGCATTATTTGGATACTACCAACCTCCAGCCGGAGGAAGTGGTAACGCAATGCCTGGCCATCATCAGGGAGAGCCCGAGGGCCAGGGCGGTTGGCATATAACACCTTAATAACCATGCAAGGGGGACGAGTTTTTATGGATTTTACTGACAAGCAGGAAGCACCTAACAACCTTTCGCCTCAAGACGTCGAGAGCCAGGAAGCGGAAGCCCAGTCCCAGGAAGAAATGATGGCGGAAACCTCCGAAACCGCAGCAGTGGAGCAGCCTGAAGAGCCCGAGGCGGCTGCTGCCGAGGAGTTGGCAGCCAGCCCCGAGGAGCTGGAAAAAGCTCCGGAGCCCGAGGCCGAAGCCGCTCCCGCCGAGGCGGAAGAAGTTCTAGAGCCCGAGGCCGAGGCCGCTCCCGCTGAGCTTGAAGCGGCCCCGGAGCCCCTCGCTGAGACCAGTCCCGCCGAGCCTGAAGAAGCTCCGGAACCCGTGGCCGAGGCCGCTCCCGCCGAAGCGGAAGAAGTTCTAGAGCCCGTAGCCGAGGCCGCTCCCACTGAGCCCGAAGCGGCCCCGGAGCCCCTCGCTGAGGCCAGTCCCGCCGAGCCCGAGGAAACCACGGCCCTTGTTGCCGAGGATACCCCTCCGGAGCCCGAAGCCGCGCCGGAGACTGTGGCGGAAACCCTCGCCGAATCCGCCGAGGAGGCCACCACCGAGGGCCTGACTGAAACCCCGGCCGAGGCCCTGGCAGAAACTCCATCGGAGGAGACCCCGTCCATCTCCCTGGAGACGGTCACCGAGCACTCGGACGCCCAACAGATGAGCGAGCTCTACGAAGAGAGTTTACGCCGGGTCCAGGAAGGCGAAGTGGTCAAGGGCCGTATTGTCTCCATCACCAAAGACTTTGTCATGGTGGACATCGGTTACAAAAGTGAGGGCCAGATCCCCATCGCCGAATTCACCTCGCCGGAAGGTGAAATCACCGCCGAGGTGGGAGACCAGGTTGAGGCCTTGCTGGAGAGCCGTGAAGATGAGGAAGGGCCTCTCATGCTCTCCAAAAACAAGGCTTCCCGCATCAAGGTCTGGGAAGAAATCAGCTATGCCTATCACAATGAAGGCGTGGTGGAGGGCACCATCGTTGCCAAAGTCAAAGGCGGCCTTTCCGTGGATCTCGGAGGGATCCTGGCCTTCCTGCCCGGGTCCCAGGTGGACTTGGTGCCGGTACGCCACACAGACCACCTTATCGGCCAAACCTTCACCTTTAACGTCCTAAAATTCAACCGTAAACGCCGCAACGTCGTCCTGTCGCGCCGCACCCTGCTGGAAAAGGCCAAAGAAGAAGCCAAGGCCTCGCTGTTGGCCACCCTGGAAGAGGACAAGGTGGTGGAAGGCATCGTCAAAAATATCACCGATTACGGCGTTTTCGTTGATCTGGGGGGCCTGGACGGATTGCTCCATATCACCGACCTCTCCTATGGCCGCATTCGCCATCCCGCCGACCTCTTCAAGGTAGGGGATTCCATAACCATCAAGGTGCTAAGTTTCGACCGGGAAAAGGAGCGCATTTCCCTGGGCTTGAAACAGCTGGCCCCGGACCCCTGGACCATGGTCCAGGAGAAGTATCCCCTGACCACCAGGGTCACCGGCAAAGTGGTGAGCCTCACCGATTATGGGGCCTTCGTGGAATTGGAAGCCGGGGTGGAGGGTCTGATTCACATTTCCGAATTGTCCTGGACCCGGAAAATCCGCCATCCCAATCAGGTTTTAACCGTGGGAGATATAGTGGAGGTGGTGGTTCTGGAACTTGACCCCCAACGCAAGCGCATCTCCCTCAGCCTGAAGCAGGTGGAGCCCAACCCCTGGGAAGTCATCGGCGAGAAGTACCCGGTGGGCTCGGTGATCGAGGGGAAAATTAAAAATATCACCGACTTCGGCATCTTCATCGGCATCGATGAAGGCATCGACGGTCTGGTGCATATTTCCGACATTTCCTGGACCAAGCGCTTCAAACACCCCTCGGAGCTCTATAAAAAAGGCCAAACGGTGCAGGCCAAAGTGCTCTATATCGACAAGGAGAATGAACGCTTTTCCTTGTCCATCAAAGAGCTCAACCCCAACCCCTGGGAAACCATAGAGGAGCGTTATCCGGTGAATAGTGTGGTCATGGGGACCATCACCAATATTACCGATTTCGGCTTCTTCGTGGAGGTGGAGGAAGGCATCGAAGGTTTGGTGCACATCTCGGAACTCAGCCGGGATAAGCAAAAAATGGCTGCCCTCAAAGTCGGGGACCAAATACGGGCCAAGGTCATCCACTCTTCACCCCAGGACCGGCGCATCGGGCTCAGCATCCGCCGCCTGGAAACGGAAGAAGAGCAGAAGAACTACCGGGATTATATGAAGTCTTCCTCGGAAGCCACTTCCAACCTGGGTGAAATCCTCCGGGAAACCCTGGAGAGGGAACGCAACGACGAAGTGAACTCTTCATAAGGTGATCACCATGTGGCGACAGCTCCTGACCGGACTCTTGTTGGCGGCTGGGGTGGCGGTGTTCCTGATTACCGGGGCCACCACCGCCCGGGCCTCTTGGGACCCCATGGAAATCTTCGGCTTCGGCGAAAAGGTGGCGGTGGTGGAACTCACCGGCCTGATTTCCAAGTCCACTCCCATCTTGGAGGACTTGAAGACCTTTCGCGAAGACCGCAACATCCGGGCCATCGTCCTGCGGGTTAACTCCCCCGGGGGAGTGGTGGGTCCCTCCCAGGAGATCATGATGGAAGTGGCCAAGACTAAGAAAGTAAAGAAGGTCGTTGCTTCCTTCGGCAGCATGGCCGCGTCGGGGGGCTACTACGCCGCCTGCTCCGCCGATCTCATCATGGCCGACCCCGGCACCGCCACCGGCAGCATCGGCGTAATTCTGCAACTGACCAATCTGGAGCAGCTCACCAAGAAAGTGGGGGTGGACTTCTATTCTCTGAAAGCCGGAGCCTTAAAGGACGCGGGGTCTCCCTTTAAACCGTTGAGCCCGGAAGGCCGCCAGGTGCTCCAGGGATTGCTGGACAACATCCACGAGCAGTTCATCCGGGATGTAGCCCAATACCGCCGGCTTCCCCTGGAAAAGGTGCGGGCCCTGGCCGATGGCCGGGTCTTCACCGGCGAGGAAGCCAAAAAAATCGGTTTGGTGGACGCGTTGGGTAACTTCAACGACGCGGTGGAACGGGCCGGCCGCCTGGGAGGCATCAAGGGCAGAATCCAGACGGTCTATCCGGAAAAAAGAGGCTTTTCTCTACTGAGCCTGCTTCTGGGCACGGATATCGGCAAAAATCTGGAATCTCTTACCCTGCCCTATCCTGAGCCCGCTTTTCTCCCTCCCTGGTTTCACTAACCTCCCCCGTCCCCCTTGGGGTGGTGAAACCGGGAATGGAGCAGTAACCGTAGGCGGGAAAGCGAAGCGCCTCCCGCCTCGGCACTTGGCTTAAACTAAGATCATACCGCCATACCTACGCGCCTTTGTTTTCAAAGGCGCGTTTTTCTTACAGGGGCGACAGCCTCTGGCTTTTTTGTGAGTTTGACCCGGTCTGTAGAATGCGTCCCAGTCGTCCCCCCCAAGCAAACAAGGGGGTTTATGCCGAATTTTTGGAATAGCTAGCGACAAATCGGAATTACCAACTGCCGCTAGGCAAGCGCCCCAGCAATTTAGGCCATCTAATCCGTTCTGCAGAATCCAGTGCTTGGTGCAACTCTCGCTCAATTTTTTTGATACATATTTTGTATAGATACTTGAAAGAGTAAGACTAATGATTATGATATAATAACGCTGTGGACGTGTCTGTCCTTCTCCTAATAACCTGAGGCGAAAATCTCGCGCAAATTCACTGTTTCCGGGCGATTAGACCTGCCGAGGTACTTCTTGCCCTTTTTTCAATAACTTAAATGAGAAGAAATAGCCCAGGCGCATACATTTTAGGACCACAATCCGATTCAGCATTTGAGATTGTGGCGACAGGCTCATATTAGCACAAAGAAAAAATAAGATGAAACTCATGAAAGCAATATCTATGTTGAGTGCCGTAGTAATTTCATTGTTACTTTGGAGCCCCTTGCTTCAGGCTCAAGGCATGCAGCAAAATAATCCTATTTATAAGGAATTGGCTGAACAGGGAAGGTTGACGACAGGTCAGATAGATATTTTTTATGGCGTACCCTGCGTAGAAGTTATGCTGCAGAGTGGTGAAAGCATTAGATCATTTGTCAAATCCATACCATCTTTAGAGAAAAACTCCATACCTGTTCAGGAAAGGATTGCTCTCATTAATAAAACACATTACCTATTGATCGTGGATGGACCAGGTAACGTCAGCACCAATAAGAACAAGATATTCGTGCCCCTCGACTATTCCATCAAGCCGAAAATTCTCCCGGAATTTTTGAAAGCTGCGGCCAAGCATGAAAAGTACATTTTGATAGATCGCCGCCAGCAATATCTCGGCCTTTATGAATGGGGAAATTTAAAATACGTTTATCCAATTTCTTCCGGGACCTCGAATTCGACGCCTTCAAGAACATTCGTGATACATTTTATGGATCAGGTTCATAACTCCATTAAATATGACCGGGCGCCCATGGATCATGCCCTGAATATTGGCGGTGATTTTTTCATCCACGAAGGCATAGTGCCCGGGTATCCCGCCTCCCACGGCTGTATCCGGCTGTTCCCCTTCCATGCCCGTTTCCTTTTTTATAAGTGGGCCAAGCCGGGAATTCCCGGGAAAATTATAGGTTGAGTCCAAAAGGTCAATTTTCGGCGTTCATTTCCTAAAATGAACTCAGATCCCCGGCGCCCTCCCGGATGACTTCCGGCACATCATCAATCAAGGAAATGATGCTGGACGGGGCCGGCAAAATAATCCCCGCGTCGATCACCACATCCAGGTGAGCCTTGAACTTTTCCGCAATCTCGTAAGGGTCGCTCTCCGGGGGTTGATCCGGGATATTCGCCCCGGTGGAGATAATGGGGTGTCCCAGCATTTCCACCAGCTCGAGGCAGATGGGGTGGTCGGGCACCCGGATGCCCACGGTGTGGCGCTTGGTCTGGAGAATTTTCGGCACCTGGCGGGAGGACTCCAAAATGAAGGTATAGGGACCGGGCAACAGGCGCCTCATGGTTTTATAGGCATAGTTCCCCACCCGGGCGTATTCGCTGATATTTTTCAGATCCGCGCAGATAAAACTGAAAGGCTTGGACAGGGGCCGGCGTTTGATCTGGTAAAGTTTGCTGATACCCTTCAGGTTGTAAAGGTCGCAGCCCACGGCATAGCCTGTGTCCGTGGGGTAGCCGATAAAGCCGCCTCCGGTGAGGACCTCCATTACCTGACGCAGCAGGCGAACCTGGGGATTATCCTGGTTGATGCGCAAAATCATAATCTTCCCCCCTGACATGGTTAGCGCTTCCTCTTTTTGCCTCTGCGGGTCTTGGCCTGGCGGGGACTGGCCTTGGATTTGGCAGAGGACGCCGTGGCTTGGGCGCTGGCCGGAGTAGCGCCCTGGGCCCACACCTTTTCCACCTGGTCCCTAAGCCAATGGGCGTCCCACCACTCCACCGGGTTCACGAAATCCCCATGAATTATTACGGAAAAGTGGAGGTGGTCCCCTCCCGCCAACCCCGTGGTCCCGGTGAGCCCCACGGTCTTCCCCTTCTCCACCCGCTCTCCGGTCTTCACGTCAATCTTGCTCAAATGGCTGTACATGGAAAAGACACCCATACCGTGGTCCAGGATCACCGTGTTGCCGTAAATCCCCATGGGCTCCGCCAGCACCACCACGCCGTTATTGGCCGCCGGCACCGGGCTCTGGACAAGGGAGGCCAGGTCTTCCCCCTGGTGTACCTGCTCATCCACGGGCCGCTTTTGCCAGATATAGGTGCGCTGGTCCCCGAAGCGGGCCATGGATTTCCCCTGGAAACGTTGGAACGGGCCGGACCACAAAGGTTGGGGCTGAGTGGCGGCGCAAACCTGGCGCACCTTGTCGTGGTTCGCCTGCCGCATGTTGCGGTTGACTTCCAGGAAGGTCTTCAGGAGGTCACCCTGTTGGGCTTTGGGAAACTTGGCGGCCACCTGGTCCAAAAAACCCTCGGACAGATGCATGTTGTCATGGCGGTAGCTCTTGGGAGTTAAATGCAGAGAGACGCTCTGCTTGGCCTCGTTCCCCACCCCCGTCCGGGCGATGATCTCCGCCTGGAGGGGGGCCGGGGCGTCAAAAGGGATGGGGAAAAAAGCCCCATATTCCCCCTTCTGGCCTTTGGGTGCGGGATAGCCCGGGTAAAAACGCTCCCCCACCTTTACACCGCTTTCCTGGGGAGTCTTGTTGACCCGGTAAACAATGAGGCCGGTGCCCCCGGGGCGCAGGAGGTGGCTGGCGGCCACGAAACTCACCTGCATGGGAACCAGCTGCACTTCCGTATCCCAGGTGAGGCTCGTGCCCCGGCCCTGGAAAAAGTTGCGCCAGGAGCGGTCCAGTGCACTGACGGTCAAAGTGGCCTGGCCTTCTTGGAGGCCTAGAGCTTTGGGGTCCAGAGTCACGGGCATCTCCACCGTCGAACCCACTTCTCCCCCCGGGGGAAAGCTGCGGCTCAGCGCCACCTTCTCCTGCCCCCTTTGGCTGACGGTGACCTTTATTTCTTTCAAACCGCTCCCCCGGTCACCGGCCTTAAGGGTAAAGGCCGTATTGGGGCTTACCACGGCCACCTGATCCGAGACTTCCAGCCAGGGGTTGCCCCAGTCCAGGCTGCCTAGAACCATCCAGGCTATCAGAGCCAGACCCCCCAGGGCCAGGCCTGCCAGGAAAAAACTGCTTCTTCTTCCCCAATTAAATCTCTTCTTTTTGAACATGGTCGTATAGTAACAATTCTCCACCAGCCGGGCAAGACGAGGGGCCGCCCTCTCCCCGGATTACCCTTGTTTTTAGCCATGTGAGGCCTTATTTTAAGTGGAGGGAGAGGCCAGAAGGCAGGAACCTCAGGTTCCCGGCCCTCCTCCAAAGGCTTTCTAACGGATTTTCTTTAAAGTTTGTAAATAACCAATGAAACGAACGGAGCATCGACCGGAAGACGCACCCTACCTTTGCGCCTTTAGCCTCGTTCCGAATATTTGAGCGAACCTTATGGCAAATCAAGAAACTGAAGTGACCTTAATTTTGGGGGGCATGCATTGCGCTGCCTGTGTCGGCCGGGTTGAAAAAGCCCTCAGCCAGGTGCCCGGGGTGGACCAGGCCCAGGTAAATCTTGCCACCCGCCGGGCCAAGGTGCATTTCGACCCGCGCCAGGCCAGCGTGGAGACCCTGCGACAAACCGTGGAGACTGCCGGCTATGAAGTGGAATCCTGGGCTGAGGAAGCCCCGCCGCCCTCACCCCCGGAAAAGGAAGTCCGGATCTTCAGGCGGCGTTTCCTCATAGCTGTAGTTTTCAGCCTGCCGGTGGTTTTGGGCCACTTGCTACCGACCTTGCCCCAGTTGCCGACCTTGCCCCAGTGGTTGGCACTGACGCCTCAAATTTGGCATTTCGTGCTTCTGATTCTTGCCACCCCCGTGTTGTTTTATTCCGGCGCCTCGTTTTTTGCCGGCGCGGTGAAGGCCGCCCGCCACGGCGCCACCAACATGGATACCCTGGTGGCCATGGGAACTTCAGTAGCCTACGTCTACTCCGCCCTGGTGGTCTTTTTCCCGGAAACCTTGGCGGTCGCGGGACAAACTCCCGCGGTTTACTTTGACACCACCGTCATGATCATCACCTTTATTCTGCTGGGCCGCTGGTTGGAGGCCCGCTCCCGGGGCCGGGCCTCGGAGGCCATCCGTCGCCTCTTCGCCCTGGCTCCCCCCACCGCCCGGGTGCGCCGGGACGGGGAGGAGCAGGAGGTGCCCCTGGCCCAGGTGGCGGTGGAGGACCAGGTGGTGGTGCGCCCGGGGGAGAAAATTCCGGTGGATGGCGTGGTCCTCGAGGGGACCAGCAGCGTGGACGAGTCCATGCTCACCGGCGAGAGCCTCCCCGTGGCCAAAGAGCCGGGGGCCGAAGTCTGGGGGGCCACCCTTAACCAGCGGGGCTTTCTGGTCTTCCGGGCCACCCGGGTGGGCCATGACATGGTCCTTTCCCAGATCATCAAGTTGGTGGAGGAGGCCCAGTCCAGCAAAGCACCCATCGAACGCCTGGTGGATAAGGTCGCCGGTATTTTCGTCCCCGTGGTTCTGGGCCTGGCAGCCCTCACCTTCCTGGGCTGGTTCCTGTTCGGCCCCACCCCGGTCCTGACCCATGCCCTAGTGAACATGGTGGCCGTGCTCATCATCGCCTGCCCCTGCGCTCTGGGGCTGGCCAC
This sequence comes from Syntrophobacterales bacterium, assembly GCA_037388025.1. Taxonomy (GTDB): domain Bacteria; phylum Desulfobacterota; class Desulfobaccia; order Desulfobaccales; family 0-14-0-80-60-11; genus JBGSLA01. The sequence continues at coordinate 1,064 of JARRKO010000041.1, read as the reverse complement.
CCCCACCGCGGTCATGGTGGGGTCCGGCCGGGGCGCGGAATTGGGTATTTTGCTCCGGGGCGGCGAACCACTGGAGCGGGCCTACCGGCTCACCACCGTGGTCTTTGACAAGACCGGCACCCTGACCCAGGGTCGCCCCCAGATCACGGACATCCTGTCGTTTCGGGATGAGCAGGAAAAAGAAGTGCTGGCCCTGGCCGCGGCCCTGGAGGAGAAATCGGAACATCCCCTGGCCGAAGCCGTGATCCGGGCTGCCCGGGAGCAAGGACTGCAGCTACCGGCGCTGGAGGATTTTCAGGCTGTCCCGGGGATGGGTGTTAAGGCCCGGGCCAACGGTCAGAACGTGCTCCTGGGAAACCTGGCCTTTTGCCTGCGGGAGGGCCTGCCCCCGGAGCCCCTGGCTGAACCGCAAGCCCGCCTGGCCCAGGAAGGCAAAACCACCATCTTCCTGGCAGTGGACGGCCAACCCTGGGGTCTGCTGGCCGCGGCTGATACCGTGAAACCGGGAGCCCTGGAGGCCGTGGCCGAGCTCCATGGCATGGGCCTTAAGATGAGCCTCATCAGCGGCGACAACCAGGAGACCGTGGCCGCGGTGGCCGCGGAAGTGGGCATTGACCAGACCATGGCCGAAGTCCTGCCGGGGGACAAAGCCGCCAAAATCGCCGAACTTCAGGCCGCCGGGGAAGTGGTGGCCATGGCCGGAGACGGGGTCAACGACGCGCCCGCCCTGGTCCAGGCCGACGTGGGCATTGCCCTGGGCACCGGGGCCGACGTGGCCCTCGAAGCCGCGGACCTGACCCTCATCCGGGACGACCTGGCCCTCATCCCCCAGGCCATTCGCCTCTCCCGCCGCATGATGCGCATCATCCGCCAGAACCTGTTCTGGGCCTTCTGCTATAACACCGTGGCCATCCCCGCCGCGGCCGTGGGGCTCTTGTCCCCCGCCATCGCCGCCCTGGCCATGGCCATGAGCTCCGTCAGCGTGGTCACCAACAGCCTGCGGCTAAGGAAGTTTGGGAGATGAGACTGAGATATTTTGGGGGAGGGGGGTTCCCACGGGCTGG
>JARRKO010000040.1:0-16934 GCA_037388025.1 Syntrophobacterales bacterium | reverse complement strand
CCTTCAGGCCCGCCTGACGCGGACCAACAAAAAAATTTACTGAAAACCGAAAACCGCATCAATAATGGAATCTGAACCTCGCATCGGCCTATATATCTGTCACTGTGGCCTCAATATCGCCGGGGTCATCAGTCCTGAAGCCCTCATGGGCCAAGGGCAGGAGCTCCCTGAGGTGACGGTGTGCCGCCACCATCTGTACACCTGCTCCGAGGCCGGCCAAGCCGAGATTCTGAAAGACATCAAGCACTTCGGTCTCAATCGGGTGGTCATCGCGGCCTGCTCGCCCAAGCTCCATGAGGTCACCTTCCGCCGGCTCCTGGTGGAAGCGGGGCTGAATCCCTATCTCCTGGAAATGGTGAACATCCGGGAGCACTGCTCCTGGGTGCACGCCGGGGAGCCCGAGGCGGCCCAGGATAAGGCCTTGGAGCTCATCCGCATGGGGTTGGCCAAGGCCCGCCTGGCCCTGCCGTTACAAGACCGCCAGGTGCCCATGACCCGGCATGCCCTGGTCATCGGCGGGGGGCCGGCGGGGCTGAAGGCCGCGCTGGACATTGCCAATGTCGGCTTTCCCGTGACCCTGGTGGAACGGCAACCCATCCTGGGAGGCATGGTCAACCGGCTGCATCACACCTTTCCCCGGGGAGAAAGCGCCTTGGCCCTGATCAACCCCCTGATGGCCGCAGTGGCCTTGCATCCCGGTATTCAGGTGCTCACCCAAAGTGAAGTCACTGAAGTGAGCGGCCACCTGGGGGAATTCGCGGTCACCATCCGCCAGAAACGACCCCTGGTGGGGGAGGCCTGCGACCGCTGCGGCAGCTGCGCCGAGATCTGTCCGGTGGAGGTCCCCGACCCCGAGGCCCCGGGCCTTATGACTCGGGCGGCCATCTATCTGCCGGCTCCCCAGGCCTTCCCCGGCCGCTACGTGGTGGACCTGGAGCACTGCACCCGCTGTGGCGACTGTGTGGCGGCCTGCCCCCGAGAGGCCATCAACCTAGAGGAAGGGGAAGAGGAACATCAGCTGACCGTCGGGAGCATCGTGGTGGCCACGGGCTTTTCGCCCTTCGACCCGTCGGGCAGCCGCTATGAGCCCTGGGCCGCTCTCCCGGGAGTTACCACCACCATAGCTCTGGAGCGCCTGTTTTCCTCCGCAGGTCCCACCCAGGGGGAGCTCAGACTTCCCGATATGGCGGAACCCCAAGATGTGGCCTTCATCCTCTGCGTAGGCTCCCGGGAGGAGGAGGGCAACCGCTACTGCTCCCGGGTGTGCTGCCCCACCGCGCTGAAGCAGGCCCTGGAGTTGAAAAAGCGCCTCCCCCAGTCCCGCATCCGCATGTATTACCGGGACATCCGCACCACCAAAAAGGAGTGGGAGGAACTCTATAACCGGGCCCGGGACGCGGGTATCCTGTTCTTGCGGGGGAAAGTGGATGATATTCAAGCGTCCCCGGATGGCGGTTTGCTCATTCATGCTTTTGACGAGACTTTTCAAAGGCCCACTGAAGACCGGGTGGACCTGGTGGTCCTGGCCGTGGGCATGGTCCCCGGCCGCGGCGCCCCCCTCAGGGAAGTATTGAAGCTCCCGGTAGGGCCGGATGGCTTTTTCCTGGAGGCCCATATCAAGCTCAAGCCTCTGGAAACAGTTTTAGACGGCATTTTCCTGGCCGGGGCCTGTCAGGGTCCCAAGGACCTGGCCGAATCCCTGACCCAAGGCAGCGGGGCCGCGGCCAAGGTCCTGGCCCTTTTTGCCCACGAGACCATCACCCTTGACGGCCTGGTGGCCCAAGTGAACCCGGAAGTCTGCGTGGGCTGCGGGGAATGCGCTGCGGCCTGTCCCTTCCAGGCCATGGAAATGGTGGGGGAGGGGAAAAAGCAGAAGGCCCAGGTGATTACCGCGGCGTGCAAGGGCTGCGGGGTGTGCGCCGGAGCCTGCCCCACCGGCGCGGTCATCCCCGCGGGTTTCACCGATGATATGATTCTGGCCCAGATCGACGAGGCCCTGGCGGTGGATCCGTCACAAAAAATTTTGGCTTTTTGCTGCAATTGGTGCTCTTATGCCGGCGCGGATTTTGCCGGGGTGTCGCGTCTGGCTTATCCTCCTCAGGTTCGGATTATCCGTACTTTATGCGCCGGCCGGATTCACCCCAAGTTCATCCTCCATGCCTTTAAGCAGGGGGCCGGCCAGGTGCTGGTTTCCGGCTGTCATCCCCCGGGAGATTGTCATTACGTTTCGGGAAATCTCCGGGCCCAGGAGCGCATTGAAAAGCTGCGGCCCAAACTGGAAAAAAAGGGCATCGACCCTTCCCGCCTGCGCCTGGCATGGATTTCGGCCACGGAGGGCAGGGCCTTCCAACGGGTCATTGAAGATATGGCCCAGGCTCTGGAACATGAGGAGCCCATCAAGGAAGTAAGCGGTCAGGGGAAGAAAATGTAACGGGTGCTACTTAGTTTCGTAATGTAGGATTACCAAAATCGAGTAGTTCAGGTTAATGATGGCCAGATCGCAAGTACTGCTGTGCGCCTGCCCGGACCTCAAGGTGGAGGTCCAAGACTTGGCCCAGCGCCTCACCCAGGCGGGGCTCAAGATCCAGGTGTCCCCACCCCTGTGTACTCCCGCAGGGTTGCAGGAGCAAGGGGCGCGTCTTCAAGCAGAACCCGGGGAATGGCTGGTGGCCGCCTGCGGACCGGCGCAACATCAAGGTCTCTTTCAGCGGCTGGCAGGAGAGGAAATCCTGCCAGTGGTTAATCTTCTGGAGGAAGACCACCTGGAAAGCGCGGTGGCCGCCATCCTTACGGCTTTGGCCGAGGAAATTCCTGTTGTCCCCGGAGAGGCGGTCCCTCACCGGGAAGTCCTGGTGGTGGGGGGTGGGGTGGGGGGCTGCCAGGCCGCCCTGGACCTGGCCAATGCCGGAATTAAGGTCTATTTGGTGGAGTCGTCCCTGTCCATCGGCGGCACCATGGCCCAATTGGACAAGACCTTTCCCACCCTGGACTGCTCTATCTGTATCCTGGGGCCCAAGCTGGTGGAAGCCGCGGCCCACCCCTTGATCGAGCTTCTCACCTATGCGAAAGTTACCGGCATTGCCGGCCGGGCCGGGCATTTTTCGGTGGATGTGACCCTGAAACCCCGCTATGTGGACATGAGCAAATGCGTGGGCTGCGGCAATTGCGCCCAGGTCTGCCCGGTCATCGTTCCCAGCCGCTGGAACCTGGGGCTCAAGTCCCGCAAGTGCATCCGCATTATTTTCGCCCAGGCCGTGCCCCTGATGGCCACCATCGAAAAAGAATATTGCATCGACTGCCAGATGTGCCTAACAGCCTGCGAGCACAGTGCCATTGACCTTGATTGTCAACCGGAGGAGCGGCGCCTTGAGGTGGGCGCGGTGGTGCTGGCCACCGGGGCCAAGCCTTTTGATCCGGCCATCCGCAGCGAATACGGCTATGGCCGCCTCCCCGGGGTTCTCACCAATCTGGAGTTCGAGCGCCTGGTGTGCGCCACCGGTCCCACCCAGGGGTATTTCCAGACCCCGGCCGGCCAACCGGTGAAGCGCCTCGCCTTCATCCAATGCGTGGGCTCCAGGGACCAGCGCTTCCTGCCGTATTGCTCCGGTTATTGCTGCACCGCGGCCATCAAGCAGGCCATGCTGGCCTTGGAGCATGAACCCGATGCCGAGGTTACCATCTTTTTCAATGACATTCGCACTTCGGGGAAAGGTTTTGAGGAACTTTACCTGAGGGCCCAAGCCGCGGGGGTGCGCTTTATTAAGGGCCTGCCGGGCCGCATTGAGGCGGGCGAAAATTCCCCCCTGGAGATCGTCTATGAAGACCAGCGAGGCGGCCATCGAGGCCGACTGCCCGTGGACCTGGCGGTGCTCTCTCTGGGTCTGGCTTCGTCCCGGGAGGAGCTCCCCTTTACGGAGGGGGAGCCGATGCGGGACGACCAGGGCTTCTACGGCAGCCGCCACCCGGTTCTCCAATCTCTGGAGTCCACGGTGCCGGGGGTCTTCTTAGCCGGGACCTGCCAGGGACCCCGGGATATTTCTGAGACCGTTTGCACCGGCAGCGGCGTCGCCGCCCGGATCATCAACCTGCTTAAACGCCCACCCTCATGAGGGGTCTTGGCGGACTTTGTGAAATAAGAGATAATAGAAAGGTAATTTGGACGGCAAACCAGAGAAAGGTGAACCGACATGTCGGATATTCAGATCAAACCGGAAGATCAACCGAAAAAAATACAAAAACCCCTGCCCCTGATCCTGGAAATCATTCCCGGACAGGCCGGGGAGGGCCTGGTGGTGGTCCTGGAGCCGGGCAGCTACGAGGGGAGCACCCTGAGGAAACTCTGCCAGGAAGCCCTGAGCCGCACCGATTACAGCATCGAAGAACGCCAGATCATCGAGGATATCGAGCGTCAACTGCAGGGAGGAAAGCTTTTGTGCCAGGGCCGGGACGTGGATGCTCCGGTCCACGTCTTTGGCACCGTGGAAGAGACGGAGGCCGGGGAAGAGTATCTCTACGTGCCGGTGCGGGCCATCAAACCCCAGGAGGGGGGCTCCTCCCCTTAGAGAGGAGAAATGGGAGCAGGGATGTGGAGGATTTTTGCCACCGTTGAGCAAATCCTGGTACACCGGGGCCAGTTTTATCTTCCCCTCCTCTTCGACCCCGAAATCCACCAGGAAATCCAGCTCTCCCTTCCCCGGAGTCAAAGCAGCGAAACCTCCCCCGGTGATACCACCCCTTCGCCTCTGCCGCTGGTCCTCACCGTCCAGGATACCTTGTACGTCCAGGCTATAAGCTCGGCCTCCCTGGTCGATAATTTCCCGCAAATTTTCCCCGCAGACTACGAACACCGGCGCCGGACCTTACGGGAGCAGTATTCCCTCACCGCCGACCTGTACGGGGTCCATCTGGACCCCCACCTGGTCACCATTGTTTTTCATATTTTGCCCCACTTTCTTAGGCGGGACGGCTTCCAAAAAAGGAAGCGCCTAAAGGAAGACGAGATCCTGGACCTCATCCGGGAGCGCGTCCCCATGCCTCATTACTTTGAGCAGGAGGCCCGGCGCTTCCTGGATACCCAGCCTCTGGAGGAGGCCCTCCGCCACCTGGAAACCGCGTCGGTGGAGGCCCAGCCGCCTCCGACCGGCCTCATGCCTTTTTCCAGGCTGCAGGCCTGGTGGGAAGAAGCCGTGATGGCCCGCCTCCTGGCCGAGGAGCGCCGCCGCCTCACCACGGAGCTCGAAGAGAGGGGGCGCTGGGCCGCCGCGCACGAGGGGCGCCTGGCGGTCCTCCTCTACTTGGCCCACAAAGGCTCCCTGGAGCTGGACGGCTTCGGGTTTACCCGGTTGAAGAAGGCAGGCTATCGGATCTACAAGCGCACCGGACCGTATGTCCTCCAGGACTTTTACGGCCGCCTTTACTTCTTCCGGGATTGCCGGGTGGCGGTCACCACCCAGGGGCGCCTGCGGCCGGTGGTGGTGGACCACTATAAACATCCTTTCCTGAGGAGGCACGGTTCCGGCCAGGCCATCTGCATGGGTCCCGAAAACCAGAATCTCTTTTTTTCGGCCCAAAATGCCATCCGGGTTTTGGAGGAAGGTATGAATACCCTCCTGTACAGCTACGACACCAGGCGTCGGAGGGGCTACCACCGACTGGATGTTTTGCCGGGAATGATGCGTTTGGTGGATTTTGAAGACTATCGCATCCCCGCGGACCACCCCCTCATCGTCTCCGGGGAAGTGGAAGTGAAAAACCGGACCACCTGATATGGACCTCAAAGACTCCCTGCGCCGGCAGCGACTTCGGGGAAAGGAAAAACCGCCCTTTTCCCCCTCCCTCTTTTCCCATGTCGGCGGCTTGGTGCGGCGCCATCACCTGGGGGCGGATTTTTGCCGGCGCCTCGGAACTCTGACAGCAGAAGGTGCAGAAGAACTGGCCCGGTCCCGCCGTTCCGACGCCAAAGTTCCGTATGAGCCACCTTTATTTTTTCTGGCCACCCCGAAAGAGTATCAGGTGATCCAGGAGATCCTCTCTGGCCTGGACAACCCCTACCTGGCCTGGGCTCAGAGTCCGGAGGAAATTCTTTTGTCGCACCCTCTGTGGCGCCAGCGTCCAGATCTTGACCCGGAAGACCTGGCCCACCGCCACTTTGCGGCGTTGGTTTTGAATGATTTTATTTGAGAGGAGGGCCGGGGGACCAGTGGGTCCCCCGCCCTTCCCCTCAAACTCCCCTCCCCCAAAAAACCATAAACAAGGAGCATTCATGCCGAATGGTTTGACTGATGACAAGCGGCGTCGCCTTGAAGAGAAGATGGAGCAATTCCGGGAGCGTCAGGTAGACGAGGCGGTGCAGCACATTCTTGAATTTAGCAAGACTCCCGTGCTTTTGAAGGGCGAGTTGGACCGGTTTGTCATCGGTCAGGAAAAAGGCAAAAAGATCATTGCCACGGCCATCGCCTTCCACTATCGGCGTCTGGGTGCGGCGTTGAAGCGGGCTTTGGGGGAAAATGACGGGAATATTGAGGGGGCCCTTAAAAGTACCCGCACCCCCAAAGCGAATATTCTCCTGGTGGGCCCCACCGGGTGCGGCAAGACTTACACCTGTGAGACCGCCTCAGGGCTGGTGGGGGTGCCCTTCGTGGTGGAGGACATGACCAAGTTCAGTGAGACGGGCTACGTGGGCATGAACGTCAGTGACATCCTGGTGGACCTGCTCATCTCAGGGGGCGGCAACCCCAACGTGGCCCAGATGGGTGTAGTCTACCTCGATGAAGTTGACAAAATCAGCGCCGAAACCTCCACTGTCCGGGATGTTTCAGGAAAAGGCGTCCAGAAGGGTCTTCTCAAGCTGGTGGAAGGGGTGGACAACACCCTGGAGATCGGCAAAGAACGCCTCAGCCTGTCCACCAAACATGTGCTGTTCATTGCCGGAGGGGCCTACGACAGTCTGGAGGGCATTGTCCGGAACCGCTTGGCCCGCTTGAATGTGGTGGGGGATTGGCGGGACCACCTGGCCACCGAGGACCTGGTGTCCTTCGGCATGGAGCGCCAACTGGTGGGGCGCTTCCCGGTGCGGGTGGTGTACAACCGCCTCACCACCCAGGAACTGGAGGACATCCTGACCAAGAGCGCGGACAGCCCCCTCCAGGCCTATGTCCAGGATCTGAAGGATTGGGATATCGACCTGCGCTACACCGAGGAGGCCCTGGGGGAGATCGCCCGCCGGGCCAAGCGGGAGGGCACCGGGGCCCGGGGCCTCACCGGCATCCTTCACCGGGTGCTGCTGGAGGATATGTTCCTGCTGCCCGGCTCCTATACCGGGGAGCTCATGATGGACGGGGCCTACGTCCGGGAGAAGCTTGGGTGAGATTCAAGGCCTTAAAAGACCTGAGTCGGGCCGCGCCTTTGGAGGTGGTGCTGGGCTCTCTCCCCGAAGTGATCCTCATCACCGACTACGCCAAGGCCAAGGCCTTTGCCGTGAGTGAGTTGGTGCGGCGGGTGCATGGGGAGGCCTTTGAGTGGTACGGCTTCACCCTGGCGGAGCGGGCCCGGCCGGAAGTCATCGTGGACGTGGGCCTCCCCGAAAATACCGAAAACCAGGAGACCTACACCAGCATCAGCCCGGAACGCATCGCGGCCTACCAGGAGGCCCTGCCGTCCGGGCGCATCATCAACGGCTGGCTCCACTCCCACGGCGAGCTCGACTACCGCCACTTTTCCCCTATGGACGACTTCAACCAGGCCACGGTGCTGGATTATGTCACCTCGCTGCTCAGGGTACCCGTGGCCCAAAAAGAGGTGGTTATTCGGGATCTGGTCCTCGGTGTCCTGGGCGAGGCTCCGGACAAGGGTCCGATGGGCGGTCGGGAAGAGGAAAAGGCCCGCCCGGCTCCGGCCAGCGTCACCCTGCTCACCGACGTGCCGGTGGGCCGGGCAAAGCTTTTGGAGACGGTGTACGGCGGCTTTTGCTTCGCCATCGTCATCGGCGATGAGGGCTGGACCCAACAGGAAATTCACTACAAGACCCGTGGGGTCCTCACCGGAGAGACCTTGATCAGCAAACGCGAAGCCGACCTGACCCTGGTGACCACCGGCAAAGTTCTCACCACCTCAGACCTGGAGACCCTGGAACTGGAGGTCAAGGACCGCATCCGGCCCATTACCCACAAACCGGAAAATATTGAACGTATGTAATATACTTGGCGTCTTAGCGCCTTAACGTGAGAACAACGAGGATTTGGTGGCCTTCGAGGAGCGCCGGCACGAACCCAACCAGCCCTGGGAGGATGTCCTGAAAGACCTCAAGCTGCGGAAAAATTGAGAGAAGGTTCACTTTAAATAAAAGGCAAAATCTATAAACAGACAATACTACAAGGAGCGAGACAAATGGCAGGATCCGGTTGTGCCGCGTGCAGTTTCAGAGCAAGATATGACAAAAATCCCCAATCATTGCTGGGCCGGTTGTGGAGATGGCATGCCAACTGGTGTCCGGGCTGGAAGTCCTACATGAAATCCCTGCCGGACCAGGAACGCCTGGAATTGGCCGAGAAATACGATTTGGCAAAATTCAAATGAAGCAAGGGATGCCCCGGATTAATAATTCCGTAGGGGCCGACCCATGTGTCGGCCCTTGACAACTTCCTAGATATTCAACCTTATTGTGACTTTTCCTGATAAAACCTCGTTAACTCCAGAGGACGCGCCCCCGGACGAGCGTCTGGACCGGCAGGTGCGCATCCCGGGGTGGAACCAGGAGGCCCTGGCTCGGGCCCGGGTGGGGGTGGTGGGCGACGACCCCTGGCTCACTGCCCTCTTTGTGACTTCCGCCGCGGCCCTGGGAATCAACCGGCTGACGGTGGTGGCCCCGGAACTGGATGAGCGTTTGCTGACCGCGGCCCGGGGCCTGAACCCGGAGCTCAATCTCGCCTTCTTTCCTGGATATTTCAGCCACCCGCTCCTGGAGGAACCGCTCCGGGGCTGCACCGTCCTGGTGGACCTCGGCCACCACGCCCTGGGCACCAAGCTTCTGCTCAATCAGGCCCATCGGCAAGGGTTGCCCTTGGTGCGGGGGTATAATTTTGCGGAAGACGTGGCGACGGGCCTCCGGTTGTTCACCTACTACCAAGGCCGGGAATGGCGGGACCTCCTCAACGTCTTGCCTAGAGCTCAACTTCCTTCGCCTTATCCGGGCGACCCGGTGCTGGCTCTGGTAACTGCCGGGATGGTCCTCGAGGAAACCAAAAAGCTTTTGTTGGGGGAACCGGTGACGCCGGAGGGGATAACCTACGTCCGGACCAGCCTGGACGAGGGAGCCCCCCCTCACCCCGGCCCTCCGAAAACCGAAAACTCTATTGCGGTGGTGGGGGCCGGGGCCCTGGGGAACTTCGTGGGCCTTGGTCTGGCCTCCCTGGGCTTCACCCGGCTAACCTTCATCGATCCCGATCCGGTGGAGGTCACCAACCTGAACCGCCAGATCCTGTTTTGGGATGCCGTGGGACAGCCCAAGGCCAAAGCCCTGACCGGGAGAATCAAGGAATGGTTCGGGGTGACGGCCCGGACAGAGATTTCCTATGTGGACCGGAACTTCGACCTGTCTGATTTTGCCGTGGTCTTCGATGGCACGGATAACTTCGAAAGCCGCATCCTCCTGAGCGAACGGTGCCGGGAAAACGGCCAGATCCTCATCAGCGGCGGTACGGGAGTGGAAGCCGGCCAGGTGGTGGTCTTCAACCCCGCCCATGGAGGCCACACCCCGGCGGAGCTCCTGGGACTGTATGATATCGTGGGACAGCGGCAGATTGACGTCCAGGAACGGCAGCGGGCCTCCTGCGTCTACGCCCCCGAACCGGCAGTAATTATGACCAACCAGATCATCGGCGGCCTGATGGTGGACGCGCTTAGACGACTTCTGGCCGGCGAGCCTTCCCCCAACCTCTTCTACGACGCTCGGGGCGAGAAGATGCTTTCATGAAGAAAATTTCTTTGAGGGAGGAGGGTCCCACGGGCTGGAAGCCCGTGCTACCGGGGTCGCAGACCCCTGCCCCTTCCCTCAAACTCCCTCCTCCCACTGCAAAAGCACACCCGCCTTTAAAGCTTGCATCTCCCCGGCAAGTGGGCTAAATTTATATAATTACTTAAGTTTTGCTGTAATTTCCTGCTGTTGTATACTTTTTTCCCAACGGAGCCCTGATGAAACGGTATGAAGATCCCAAGTGGATGATCACCCAGGCTGTCAGCTTGGATTATAACTATGCGATGGCGGATTTCGTGGGAGACCGTGGCCTGCGGGCCGAAGAACTGGATGCTCTGACCCCCAAGCTCGCCCAAGTGCACGAGGAACTGCAAGCCGGGCGGCAAAGCGGCAAATACGCGTTTTTCGAGCTACCTTACGATACCGGAATTATCAAAGAAATCCACGGCCTGGCCAAACCCCTTCTGGAGTGGTGCTGGGAATTCGTCGTCCTGGGTATGGGCGGCTCGGCCCTCGGGGCCAAGGCCCTGCATCAGGCCCTGTGTCACCCTCAACACAATATGCTTCCCGTGGGCCGAAAAAAACATCGCCCCGGTTTATGGGTGTTGGACAACATCGATCCGGACTATCTCTACGGCATGCTGGATGCCCTCAATATGAAACGGGTGGCGGTCAACGTCGTCAGCAAGTCTGGGGCCACCCCCGGGACTCTGGCTCAGTTCCTGTTTCTTTACCGGCTGCTGGCGAGCCGGTTGGGGGGCGCGGACAAGCTGGACGGGCGGATCTTCATTACCACGGACCCCAACGGAGGTCCGCTTCGGGAACTGGTGAAGGAAAAAGGCTTCAAATCACTGGCCGTCCCGACCCGGGTGGGAGGCCGCTATTCGATACTTTCTGCCGTGGGTTTATTTCCGGCCCACCTGGCGGGGATCGACGTGGAGGAATTATTGGCCGGCGCCCGCTTTATGGACCAGCGCCTCCAAGACACCCCGGTGGCCGAAAACCTGGCCTACAAGCTCGCGGCCCTTTACTATCTGTTCTTTCGAGAGAAAAACCGACCCATTCTGGTAACCATGCCCTATGCCGTCGGCCTGACGGCCATGGCGGAATGGTTCGCCCAACTCTGGGCCGAAAGCCTGGGCAAGAGGCTGGACCTGAACGGCAACCTGTTGGAAACCGGCAGCACCCCTGTGCGGGCCTTGGGAGTCACGGACCAGCACTCCCAATTACAACTGTACATGGAAGGCCCCCATGATAAGCTCATCACTTTCTGGAGTACGGGCAAATTCCAGCATAACCTGGAAATTCCGCGCTATTTCGAAGAGTTGGATGGCTTGGGCTACCTGGGCGGACACACCTTGAACGAGCTTTTCCAAGCGGAGGAGACCGCCACCGCCTTTCAACTCATGAAGGCCGGACGGCCAAATCTCACCCTGGTGCTGCCGGAGGTCAATCCCTTTGTGGTGGGTCAGCTCATATACCTTCTGGAAGTGGCCACAGTGGCGGCTGGGGGACTGCTGGGGGTCAACCCCTTGGACCAGCCTGGGGTGGAGGGCGGCAAACAAACCGCGTCCGGCCTTCTGGGGCGGCCGGGATATGAGTCCTCCCGGCAGGAAGTTGACGAGGCTGCCCCCAAGCTGCCAAGATTTATGGTAGAATAATTTGATAATATTATGTCTTGCCGGACAGGAGAGGCATGGCGCCAGCTAAATCAAAAACCTCCTGGTGGGCCTTGGGCCGGGACCTTCAGACCTTCCGGCTGGCCAAGTTTTTTACCTTGACCAGCTTTGTGGTCATCCTGGTGTTCACGGTCATTCTCACCCTCATCCTGGCTCACCGGGCCCAGAAAATGTCCCTGGCCAAAAGCGAGGAATACCTGAAGCTACTGGCGGCCAATCTGAACCACCAGGTTTTCCAGCAGTTTCTAGTGCCTACGGCCATTGAACAAAAGGGGCGCATCACCATAGCCGAACCGGAACAATTCAAGCGCCTGGACGCAGTGGTGAAAAACACCATTCATGGCTTCCACGTGGAGGAACTGGCCATCTACGATCAGGTGGGGGTGTTGTCCTATAGCACCAGCCGCCAGACCCTGGGCAAAGATTGCTTTGACGTTTTGGGGGTGAAGCAAGCTCTGTTCGGGCAGCAGCACTTTGAACGCTTAGGCAGCAGTTTCCTCTGGGATCTGGTGCCCCACTGGGGCTCTCGAAACCAGCGCCTGCGGGGATATTTCCCCTTTAGGCTGGAGGGCAAGCACGCCTCCGATCTCGGTCCGGTGGTGGGCGTCTTTGAGGTTACCCAGGACATTTCAGGTGATATTGCCGGAATCGGCAAATTCCAGGCCATCATTCTCGTCATTTCCGTGTTTATCATGGGCTTGCTTTTTCTCGTCCTGCGCCAGATCGTCAAGCAGGCGGAGGTGATCCTGGAGCGGCGGCAGGAGGAGCAGCGAGCTTTGGAGGCCCAACTGCATCACACCGAGCGTTTGGCGGCCCTGGGAGAAATGACCGCCGGGGTGGCCCACGAAGTCCGCAACCCATTAGGTATCATCAGTTCCACCGCGGAGCTGTTAAGGCAGCGCCTGAACCGTTACGAACCCGATAACCGCCTGGCCCAGATCATTGTGGATGAGGCTAACCGCCTCAATACCAAGGTTTCGGAGTTTTTGGATTTTGCCCGGCCCCGGGAGCCTAATCTGCAGCCCTGTGAGTTGAACAAGGTCCTGGACCGCAGTCTTGAGCTCCTGCATCCGGAGATCGACCGGTTGCATATCGCGGTGAACCGAGAATACCAGACAGACGGCCAGATTCAGGCCGCGGACCCCGGTTTGCTGCATCAGGCCTTTTTGAACATCCTGTTGAATGCCATCCAGGCCATGCCCGGGGGAGGGACCCTCAACGTTTCGGTGACCTCCGGACCCAATGGTCAGGGCACGGAAATTCAGGTTCGGGATACGGGTGACGGCATTGAATCTGAAACCCTGAAAAAAGTTTTCAATCCTTTCTATACCACCAAAGAAAAGGGGAGCGGCCTGGGGTTGCCCATTGTCAAGAGCATCATCGAGAGCCACCGGGGGACCATCCAGATCGACAGCGCCCCGGGGGAGGGCACCTCGGTTATTATTCAATTGCCGGAAATGCCGCTGCCCCAAAAAGAATAACCGAGCGCGTCAGGAACCTATGGATACCATTCTGGTAGTCGACGACGAAAGCAATTACCTCACGGTCATGGAGGCCCTTTTGGGGGAGGAGGGCTACGAGGTGCTCACCGCGCCCGGGGGTCATGAGGCTCTGAAGCTCACCGGTAGCAGTGACGTGGACCTGGTACTCACCGATATGAAGATGCCCAAGATGAACGGCATCGAGCTGCTGGGGGAGCTCAAACGCCTCTACCCGGACCTGCCGGTGATTATGATGACCGCCTACGGTACCGTGGAAAAGGCGGTGGAAGCCATGAAAACCGGGGCTTTCGACTATATTTTGAAGCCCTTTAAAAACGAAGAACTGCTGGTGACCATTGCCCGGGCCCTGGAGTATCACCATCTCATCCAGCAAAACCGCATGCTTCTCCAGGACCTGGATAAAAAATACGGCGCCCCGAATATCGTGGGGGAAAGCCAGCCCATGCGGGAGATTTTGGCCTTGGTGAAGCGGGTGGCCACCTCCCGGGCCACGGTGCTCATCAGCGGGGAGAGCGGCACGGGCAAGGAACTGGTGGCCCGGGCCATCCACCAGCAAAGCCCCCGGGCCGGCAAGACCTTTGTCTCGGTGAATTGCGCCGCGCTGACCGAAACGCTCCTGGAAAGCGAGCTTTTCGGCCACGAACGGGGGGCCTTCACCCACGCGGTGAGCATGCGCAAGGGCCGCTTCGAGCTGGCCGACGGGGGTACCCTGTTTTTGGATGAAGTAGCGGAGATGTCCCCGGCCCTCCAGGTCAAGTTACTGCGAGTCCTGCAGGAAATGGAATTCGAGCGGGTGGGGGGCAACAAGACCATCAAGGTGGACGTGCGGGTTGTGGCCGCCACCAACCGGGAACTCAAGGAAGAGGTGGAAGACGGCCGCTTTCGCGAGGACCTCTATTACCGCCTGAACGTGGTGCATCTGCACATCCCGCCTTTGCGGGAGCGCCAGGAGGACATTCCCCCGCTGGCCACCCACTTCCTGAAAAAATACGCCCAGGAAAACGCCCGGGGGGAGGTGCACCTCTCGCCGGAATCCATGAAGCTGCTCCTCCAGTATTCCTGGCCGGGAAACGTCCGGGAGCTGGAAAACGTCATGGAGCGGGCGGTCATTCTGTGCATCCAAAGCCTCATCACCGTCAACGACCTGCCCGCGGAGTTGGCCGGCGAGACCCGGGAGTCATCCCGGCTCAACATCGACCGCTTCATACCCTTGCAGACCCCCCTACCCGAGGCCCTGGAGCAGATCGAGGAGCAGATGATCCGCCGGGCCCTGGAGCAGAGCGGTCAGGTGCAGGTCCGGGCCGCCGAGATCCTGGGCATTACCAAGAGCCTGCTGCAGTACAAGCTGAAGAAGTATCATTTGACTGTGTGAGGCTGATTAAAGTCATACTGAGTGGCATTCAAAGATTAGTCAAATTAATTGTAGGGGTGCCATTCATGGCGCCCTCAGGGCGTGATAAAATCTCGCCCCTACCAATAAGTATCGGTTTTTCACTGCTATTCGGTGTCAATCAATCTAGAGGGATCTAGTGAAATTAGATAATTTCCCTGAAGACATTCGTCCCCATCTTATCCCAGCCTCCTCCGGCGATATGGTCTATAGCTGCCTGGAGTGTGGGGCCGAATTTGACATCACCGAGCTGTTATATACCTGCCCCAAGTGCCGCGGGCTGTTTTTGCTGGTGGATCGAAACGAGGCCCGCCTCCAAGAAAAATCCGGGGCCTTCTGGCGGCGGCTGTTCGACCACCGCAAAATGCTGAATCTGCCGGCCTTGAAGGGCGTTTTCCTGTTTTACGAACTCATCGCGCCCATCATTCCCCTGGATGACATTCTGTACCTGGGGGAAGGCCACACCCCCCAGGTGGCCGCCAACGCCGACCTGGCCTCTGAGGTGGGCCGGGCCTTTTATTTTAAAAATGACGGCCAAAACCCCAGCGCCTCCTTCAAGGACCGGGGTATGGCCGCGGCCCTGAGCTACCTGAATTTTCTGGTGAATTCCCGCAACTTAGGAAAAATCCTCTCCATCTGCGCCAGCACCGGGGATACTTCCGCGGCCGCGGCCCTCTATGGCGCCTACCTGGGGGACAAAATCGCCTCCGCGGTCATCCTGCCCCACGGCAAGGTCACGCCCCAACAGCTCTCCCAGCCCCTGGGAGCCGGGGCCCGGGTCCTGGAAATTCCCGGCGTTTTTGACGATTGCATGAAAGTGGTGGAGACCCTGGCCGACAACTACCAGGTGGCCCTTCTTAACTCCAAAAATTCCTGGCGCATCCGGGGGCAGGAGTCCTACGCCTTCGAGATCGCCCAGTGGTTCGACTACGATCTTACGGGGCTGGCGGTGGTGGTGCCCATCGGCAATGCCGGCAATATTACCGCGGTCATGCAAGGGTTCCTGCGGCTCCACGATTTGGGCATCATCGACACACTCCCCCGGGTCATCGGCGTCCAGTCCCGACACGCCAATCCGGTGTTCCTCTATTACCGCCAACCTGACCGGACCCAGCGCGTCTTTGTGCCGGTGACGGTGACGCCCAGCGTGGCGCAGGCCGCCATGATCGGTAGCCCGGTGAGCATGCCCCGGGTCATCCGTCTGGTGGAGGAATACCGCGGCCGGGCCGGCGAGGGCAGCGTGCTGGTGGTGGAGGTGACCGAGCAGGAGATCATGGACAGCATGCTTATGGCCAACCGCCACGGCCACATTGCCTGCACCCAGGGAGGGGAGTCCCTGGCCGGCTTTAAGGCCGCGGTGGCGGCAGGCCTGGTGGATCAAGATGAAGTGGCCGTGCTGGATGCCACCGCCCACCACCTCAAGTTCGCGGGATTTCAAGAGATGTATTTCGAAGATACCTTCCCCCCGGAGTTTGAGGTGATCCCGAAGCCGGAATATCAGAACCGGCCCCAGATCCTCACCCCCCAGACCGGGGACCCGGCTGAAAAAATTACCGACCTGGCCGGCCAGATCGCCCGGTTGCTGGGGTTGACCCCGAAAAACTGAGATTATTGCCCGGAGATTTTAGGAGAGGGAATCTGCGGTCGAGGATTCCTGCCTATCCCACAATGTAGGGGCGCAATTTATTGCGCCCTCGAAGGGCTCGATGAATCGAGCTTTATAGATGAATCAAGACCCTACCCATCGTTGTAAGATGGGCACTGCCCATTAATTTCTTTAAGAGAACAGCATTGGATTTAAAGTACTTGAAAAAGATTTTTCCCAGGAAAGAAACCAAGGATTTTAATACTTCGATCTTGCCAAGTCTCACCTGAGTAACCATTATAAGGATTGGTGCAGATGATACGGGAGATTAAACCCCTGGTCCCAGAGGTCGAGGCAAGTCTCCGGGAACGGCTGGCCCACAACCCCTTTGTCCTGTTCATGGGCGTCGAAGTTCCGGAGCTGGGGGAAGGCTACGCCCGTTTCACCCTGGAAATTCGCCCGGATTTCCACAACTCCCAGGGTTTTCTCCAGGGTGGTGTCATCGCCGCCCTGGCCGACGAGGCCGTGGCCTACGCGCTCTTTTCCCTGGTGTCCGAAGGGGAAATGATCAGCACCGTGGAAATGAAAATTAATTTTCTGGCTCCGGCCCAACACGGGGTGCTTGAGGCTCAGGCCCACATCCGCAAACGGGGCCGTACCCTCTCCCTGGGAGAGGTGGAAGTGACCCAGGACAACCGCCTGGTGGCCAAGGGCATGTGCACCTATATCCACCTGCCGCCCCCACCCCAGGCGGCATAAAGATTTTTTACGGGGGAGGGGGCCAGGGGTCGAGAACCCCTGCCCCCTC
>JARRKO010000039.1:0-76085 GCA_037388025.1 Syntrophobacterales bacterium | reverse complement strand
CCGCCCTCCCCTCAAACTCCCCTCCCAACCCCCCTTAAGTTTTGGGGAAATCGAGATCTGAGACCTCGATTTCCTAAAATCTGATGGGGTCGGAGGAGAGGGCTGATGCGGGTGGAATTGCAGAGGAGGCTGGAATGTCTGAAGAATGTCAAATGCCTGAATCCAATCCGGAAGATGAGGAAATCAAAGCAATCTTGGAGAATAATCAGGTGATTGCCGTGGTGGGCCTTTCTCCCAAGCCGGACCGGGATAGCCATAAGGTGGCTAAATACTTGCAGGACCACGGCTACCGGATTGTGCCGGTGCGCCCCAAGGCGGAGGAGATCCTGGGAGAACAGGCTTATGCCAGCCTCAAGGATATCCCCTTCCCCGTAGATGTGGTGGACATTTTTCGCAAAGTTGACGCTATTCCGGGGATTGTGGATGAGGCCATCGACATCGGCGCCAAGGTGGTGTGGATGCAATTGGGGCTGGCGGAAAATCAATCAGCCCAACGGGCCCGGCAAGCGGGCCTCCAGGTGGTCATGAATAAGTGCTTAAAGATTGAGCACAGCCGCTATCATGCGCCACAGTCGGGATAGAGTGATAAAAACACTTGACAAAAAACGTCAGGCCGGGTTTGCCGAGATGCTGGGAATCAGCACTAAATGTAGCCGCAGGCTTTAGCCTGCGCCAGCACAGGTTAAAAACCTGTGACACCAAAGTCTTCTTTTTTCCTGTCATCCTGAGCGTAGCGAAGGATCTCAAGAGCTTAAGATAGAGAGATTCTTCATTTCGTTCAAAATGACAACAGAGGGGGTTTGACGGCCAGGGGGAGGAAAAGCGAAGGGGGTAGCGGCGAGAGCCACTACCCCCTTCTTCGGTTCCATCTATATCCAAACCTACCCCGCGAGACCGGGGAAGATCTTTACGGAATTGACGGCCATGTCATAGAAGAAGCCCGGGAAGATGCCGATGGCCAGTGTGGCCACCGCGGTCAAGGCCACCGCAAAGGTTAAGCCGTAGGTGAAGGGGATGGGACCCAACTCGGCCTCGGCAGGGCGCATGTACATGAGCACGGTGATGCGGAGATAATAATATACGGACACCAGGGAATTCATGACGCCGATGATGGCCAGCCAGATGTAGCCCGCCTTCACCGCGGCGGAGAAGATATAGAACTTGCCCACAAAGCCCGCGGTGGGGGGAATGCCGGCCAGAGCGAACATGAAAATGGCCATGGTGGCGGCCAGGGCGGGATGCTGGAAACCCAGGCCGGAGTAATCATAAATATTCAGATAGCTGTCTTTCTTGCGCCCCACCAGGATGACCACCCCAAAAGCCCCGATGTTCATGATGGTATAGGCCAGGAGATAATAGAGGAGGCTGACCGCGCCGAGCTGGTTGTGGGCCACCAGGGCCACCATCAGGTAGCCGGCGTGGGCGATGCTGGAGTAAGCCAGCATGCGCTTGATATTGGTTTGGGCGATGGCCACGACGTTGCCCAGAGTCATGGTGGCCACGGCTAGGACCCATAAGACCATGTTCCATTGCACCGTAAAATGCGGGAACACCATGAACATGACTCGGGCAAAGGCTGCGAAGGCGGCGGCCTTAACGCCCACGGCCATAAACGCGGTGACGTTGGTAGGCGCGCCCTCGTACACGTCCGGAGTCCACATATGGAAGGGCACGGAGGCCACCTTGAAACCGAAGCCCACGATAATCAAAGCCAGACCCAGGAGGGTTAGGGGCTTGGTGACCGCCGCATAAGAGCTGAGCTTGCTGGACAGCTCGCTGAGGTACAGGGTGCCGCCGGCGGCGCCATAGAGCATGGCCATGCCGAAGAGCAAAAAGCCGCTGGCAAAGGCGCCCAGGACCAGGTACTTGAGCGCGGCCTCGTTGCTCCTGGGGTCCTCCCGGAAGAGGCCCGCTAACACATAAACCGCTATGGACATGATTTCCAGGCCCAGGAAGATCATGATGAAATGGGCGCTGGCCGCCATGAGGAGCATGCCCACCGCGGCAAAGAGCACCAGGGCGTAATATTCACCGAGGTTCTTGCCGAACTCCTCCAGATAGTTGGGAGAAAGGAGGATGGTGAGCGCGGTTCCCAGGATGATAATGAGGTAGAAGTAAAACGCGAAGTTGTCGAGGTATACCATGCGGGAGAAGTCAACGCCCACCTTGCCCCAGAGGCAGTAAGTCTGCCAGGCGGCCACGGCCAGGGCCAATAGCGCCAGGATGGGGAAGATGCCCTTGCGGCCCTTGGGTGAAAAGGCGTCCACCAAGAGAATAATAATGGCCGCAATGGTCAAAGTGAGCCAGGGTCCGATGCTCGACAGGCTGAAACTGGGTACGGGTATGGTCATCTCGCCTCCCCCTTAAAGAGGTGGGATAAGGTGAGTTTGCTGCTCTTGGCTTTTTCCATCTTGGAAATGAACTGGGCGGTAGTGGCTTTGGTCTTGTCCAGGAAAGTGCTGGGATAGACGCCGATCCAGACGATGAACAGCAGGAGCGGAGCAAAATAAGCGATCTCCCGCCAGGACAGGTCCGATAACCCCATATTTTTCTCGTTGGTCACCTTGCCGAACATCACCCGCTGGAACATCCACAGCATGTAGCAAGCGGCGAAAATAACGCCGGTGGCGCCGATGGCGGCATACAGTTTGTTCACCTTAAACGCGCCCAGCAGGATAAGAAACTCACCCACAAAGCCGTTCAATCCCGGCAGCCCGATGGAAGAAAGGGCCACGATCATAAAGATGGCGGCGTAAATGGGCATGGGAGTGGACAGGCCCCCGAAATCGGCGATCATGCGGGTGTGCCGGCGCTCATAGATACAGCCGACAATCAAAAACAAGGCCCCGGTGGACAGGCCGTGGTTGATCATCTGAATGATGCCCCCCTGGACCCCCTGCATGGTGTAAGTAAAGAGCCCCAGCATAACAAAACCCAAGTGTGAGACCGAGGAAAAGGCGATGAGGCGTTTCAGGTCCTTCTGCACCATGGAGACCAGGGCCCCGTAAACGATGCCGATGATGGCCAGGATGCTGAAGAGGGGCACGAAATAGTACGCCGCCTCAGGGAACAGGGGCATGTTAAAGCGCAGGAAGCCGTAAGTTCCCATTTTCAACAGCACCGCGGCCAGGATAACGGAGCCCACGGTGGGCGCCTCGGTGTGGGCGTCCGGCAGCCAGGTGTGGAAGGGGAACATGGGCACTTTAATGGCGAAGGCCAAAGCGAAGGCCAGAAACATCCAGAACTGCATGTTGAAGGGGACGTTCAGGCCATACAGCTTCAGGAGGTCAAAGGTATAGGTGCCGGTGGTTTTGCCGTAATGGAAGTAGAGCACCAAAATGGCCACCAGCATGAGCAGCGAGCCGAACATGGTGAACAAGAAGAATTTGACCGCGGCGTAGACCCGGCGGGCCGGATTGCCCCAGACGCCGATGAGCAGGTACATGGGGATGAGCTGCAATTCCCAAAACACATAGAAGAGGAAGAGATCCAGGGAGACAAAGACGCCGATCATGCCGCTCATCATGAACAGGAGGCAGATCATGAATTCCTTGACCCGGAACTGCACGTCCTCCCAAGTAGCCAGCACGCAAATGGGGGTCAGAAAGGTGGTCAGCAGGATCAACAACAGGGAAAAGCCGTCTATCCCTACATAATAGCTGATGCCGTACTGAGGCAGCCAGTTATGGCGCTCCACGAACTGCATGCCGGCAGAGGCGTCGTTGAACCCGAACCAGAGACGCAGGGACAGCACGAACTCCACCAGTGACAGGGCCAGGGTGTAGCCCTTCAAGACCTTGTCGTTTTTCTGGCTCAGAAAAAACAGGGGCACGATCCCCAGCAGGGGGAGAAAGATCAGAACAGAGAGAATGGGCAGCTGCATGGGCAACTCCTAGGTTACAACCCGACGAGATAGCCGACGATCAAGGCGACTCCCAGGACAATAGCCAGGGCATAGTTCTGGAGGAAGCCGGTTTCGAGTTTGCGAATATGGGCGCTCAGCCAGGCGACGACTCCCGCCGACCCGTTCACTGCGCCGTCCACCACCTTGTCATCCACCCCGGTCCACAGAAAGTTGGAGCTTTCCTTGACGGGCTCCACCACCGCCATGTCGTAGATCTCATCCACGTAGTACTTGTTGAAGACGAGCTCGTAGGCCACCCTGAACTTTTTGGCCAGGACGGCGGGCAGATCGGGCTTGCGGATGTACATGCGGTAGGCGACAAATATGCCGGCAAAGGCCACCGCCATGGATAAAATCATCATGCCCACTTCAAAGGAGATGGAGTAATGACCCACGTGGTGTCCTGCGGAATATATGATGGATGGTGCCAAAAATTCTTTGAAGACGTGGCCGCCCTCGATAATGGGAATGCCCACCAGGCCGCCGAAGGCCGACCCCACTGCCAGAAGCATGAGGGGTATGGTCATGACCGGAGGCGACTCGTGGACATGGTGGGCCACTTCGGGCTCAACCCGGGATTCGCCGAAAAACACCATGAACACCGCCCGGAACATGTAAAAAGCCGTGATAAAGGCCGCGGCTGTGGCGATGCCCCAGTACATCATATGGCCGTCCACTAGGGAGTGGAAAAGAATTTCGTCTTTACTGAAGAAGCCGGCGAAGGGGAAGATACCGCAGATGGCCAGGGTGGCGATCATGAAGGTCCAATAGGTTATGGGGATGTGCTTGCGCATATCCCCCATTTTGCGCATATCCAGCTCTCCGGAGAGCGAGTGGCTGATGGAGCCGGCTCCCAGAAAGAGGAGGGCCTTGAAAAAAGCGTGGGTCATGAGATGGAAAATGCCGGCCGTGAAGGCTCCCACGCCGCAAGCCAGGAACATATAGCCGAGCTGGCTCACGGTGGAGTAAGCCAGGACCCGTTTGATGTCAAACTGGGCCATGCCCATGGAAGCGGCGAAAATGGCCGTGGCCGCGCCTATGATGGCCACCACCATCATGGAAATGGGCGCCAGGGTGAAAAGGGCGCTGCAGCGGGCCACCATATAAACCCCGGCGGTCACCATGGTGGCGGCGTGAATCAAGGCGCTGACCGGGGTGGGGCCTTCCATGGCGTCGGGCAGCCAGGTGTAGAGCGGAATCTGGGCTGATTTACCGGTGGCCCCCACAAAGAGAAACAAAGTGATGGCGGTGATGACACCGCTTCCCACCGGATACTTGGCAGCTAGGGTAAAGACTTCCCGGAAGTTGACGGAGCTGAAGGTCCAGAAGATAAGGAAGATGCCCAAGAGGAAGCCGAAGTCGCCGATCCGGTTGACCACGAAGGCCTTTTTGCCGGCGTCGCTGGCGGACTGCTTCTCATACCAGAAGCCGATCAGGAGATAGGAGCACAGCCCCACGCCTTCCCAGCCTACGAACATCATGAGGAAGTTGTTGGCTCCCACCAGAACCAGCATGAAAAACACGAAAAGATTGAGGTAGGCGAAGTAGCGGGGGAAGCCGGGATCTTCATGCATGTAGCCCACGGAGTAGATATGGATGATAAAGCTGACACCCGAGACCACCGACAGCATAATGAGGGCCAGGGGATCCACCAGGAAGGCTACCACGGCCTTGAAACCGCCGGAAGCTATCCAGGTGTAAACCGTCACTTCCACCGGGCGGGCGTCCACCGGGAGCTTCACGTATTCGAGGAAGATGGAAACCGTGAGCGCGAAGCTCAGACCCACCATGGCCGAGCCGAGGGTCCCTATGATGTTCTTGGGGAGCCGATGCCCCATAAGGCCGTTGATCATAAAGCCGATTAAGGGGAAGACCGGGATGAGCCAGACATACTCGATCATGGGGATAGCCTCACCATTTGAGGATGTTCAGGTCGTCGACGTTCACGGTGGCGCGCTGGCGGAAGATGGCCACTACCAGGGCCAGACCCACCGCCACTTCAGCCGCAGCCACGGTCATGACGAAAAAGACGAACATCTGGCCGTCCACGGCTTTGAAATAATCGGCAAAACCGATGAAGGCCAGGTTAACGGCGTTCAGCATCATCTCCAGACACATAAGGATGATGAGGATGTTGCGCCGGATGAGGACCCCGATCGCCCCCAGGGCAAACAGGGCCACGCTAAGACCTAAAATGTACGGCAGCGGTACAACCATTACGGGTTCTCCGTGTTAGCTTACTTCAACTTGCTCTTGGACAATACCACCGCGCCGACGATGGCCACCAAGAGCAGCACACTGGTGACCTCAAAGGGCAGCAGATAGTCGGTGAAGAGCAGTTTGGCGATGGACTCGGTGTTTCCCAAACCGACCTTGGCCGGGGCCGCGGGAGACATTTTCACCTGGGCCAGACCGTAGGACAAAAAGAGGGCCGCGGCCGCGCTCAAGGCCACCCCCACCACCTTCTGGGCCGAATAGGGCTCTTTGGTGGGCTCCTCCGGTTGCCTCAGGTTCAACAGCATGATGACAAAGAGGAACAGGACCATAATGGCCCCGGCGTAAACGATGATTTGGATGGCGGCGATGAATTCGGCGTGCAGCAGAAGATAGATGCCGGCCACCGCAAAGAAATTCACGATGAGCCAGAGCGCGCTCCTGAGGGGGTGGGTTTGGAAGACCACCAGCACCCCGGAGATCAGCGCCACTCCAGCCAGGCCAAAGAAAATTAAGTCCATCCCTTATGCCTCCCTGAGGGGAGTTTTCTGTTCAGTGTGTGCTGTTTTCTGCTGATTATTCATGGCGATTGTATTCAATGTTTTACCGAAAACCGAAAACCGGCCTTACAGCCAATCCGTCATACGCATTTCCGACTTGGCCTGGGTGGCCCGGTCGATGTCGAGGATGAGGACGCTTTTCTGGTACTGGGCCAACTCATACAGGTTATTCAGTTTGATGGCCGCCTTGGGGCAGGCCTCCTGGCAAAAACCGCAGAAAATACAGCGGGTCAGGTCGATGACGAACTGAACCGGGTATTTCTCGTGCTCCTCGCCTTCCGCCGGCACAATCTCCTTGATGGCATTGCTGGGGCAGACCACCTTGCACAGCGTGCAGGCCACGCAACGGCGGTTGCCATCCTCGTTCACCACCAGTTCCGGGTGGCCCCGAAAACGGGGATAAACCGGCCGCTTGACCTCAGGGTACTGGAGGGTGACAGGCTTGCTGAAGCAGTGCCTGATGGTGGTGGCCAGTCCTTTGAGCAGCGGGATAATCATATATGGCCTCGTTCAAGGTTCAAGGTTCAAAGTTCAAAGTTGATGTTAGCAGCTTAAAATCTACAGCATCACCATCACAACTCCGGTGGCCACGATGTTGAGCAGAGCCAGGGGGAGAAGCACCTTCCAGCCCAGTTGCATAAGCTGGTCAAAGCGGAACCGCGGAAAGGTCCCCCGCACCCACATGAAGAAAAACACCAGAGCGAAAGTCTTCAGGGTGAACCAAACAATGGGCGGGAGAAAGGGGCCTTGCCAGCCGCCTAAAAAGAGGGTAACGGTCAGCGCGCTGGCCACAATGATATGGCAGTATTCCCCCAGCATAAACAAGGCCCATTTCATGGAGCTATATTCGGTTTGAAAGCCGGCCACCAGCTCGTTTTCGCACTCGATCAGGTCAAAGGGAGTGCGGGCGCACTCGGCGAACGCGGCGGTGAGGAACAGTAAAAAACCCAGGGGCTGATAGACAATGAACCACATGGACTTCTGGGCTTCCACGATCTTCACCAGGCTCAGGGAGCCGGCCAACATGAGGACGCCGATGACAGAAAGGCCCAGGGCCAGCTCGTAGCTTACCATCTGGGCGGAAAGGCGCAGGCCCCCCAACAGGGAGTACTTGTTGTTGGAGGCCCAGCCACCCAGCACCGCGCCGTAAACCGCCAGGGAGCCCATGGCAAAGACGTAGAGGAGTCCCACGTTCATGTCGGCAATGACGCCCTGATTCAGGTTCGCCACGGTCAGATCGATGGTTTGCCCATAAATAGTGATCTTGGCGGGCAGGATGTTACTGGCGAAGGGAATCACCGCAAAGGGCAGAAACGCGGTGACTGCGGTGATTATGGGGGCCAAAGTGAATAGCACCCGGTTGGCACCCGGCGGAGTGAAGTCCTCCTTAAACAGGAGCTTGAGGAGGTCGGCCAGCGGTTGCAACAGTCCCCAGGGTCCCACCCGGTTGGGGCCGTAACGGAGCTGGATGAACCCCAGGACTTTCCGCTCCATGAGCACCGTGTAAGCGATCACTGTCAAGAAGACCACAAATACTACGGTGATCTTCAGGGCCGTGAGAATAATCAGCAGGAGCAGGTTCATCGTCTTATGCCTTCTGAATAGTTACCCGTACCAAGTTGGAATTGAGGGTAAGCTTGTTCGCCGCCGGTTCGCCGAAATGCTCCGGCAGAAAAGCGACTCCCGGCGGCAAGTCCAGGCTCAATTGCACCGTGGCCGCCACTTCGCCGTGGGAAGAAATCACCTTCACCTCTTCTCCCGGCTCGAGTTCCAGGCCGGCCGCATCTTCAGGATTGAGCCGCAGGGTTGCCCCCGGGGTTACCTGGAGGGTGCCGACCGGCGCGTGGGTGGTAAAGGAGCCGGAGTGTTGCAGGGATTTGCCGATAATCAATGCTAGGGGCCGCCGTCCCGGCAGGCTGATGTCCACATCAAAGGGTTGGAACTCACCAGAAACGGTGGCTTGCACCGCGGGGCAGGGTAGGGCCAGCTTGGGGGCCAGACCAGCCCAGGAGGGCATAAGACTGGAGAGTTCCTGGAAGATGTGGGCCGGGTTGCGATAGGACATGCGCAAGCCCAGCCGGGTGGCCAGATCGCAAATGATTTGCCAGTCGGGGCGCACGCCGTTGCCGTTCAGGGCTCGGGCCAAAACGCCCAACTGCCCGCCGCTGCTGAGGTAGGTGCCTTCCTGCTCGGCGTGCACCGCCACCGGCAAAACCACGTCGGCCAGCTTGGCGGTGTCGGTGAGGAAGGCATCCTGCACCACCAGGAACTTAAGCTTTTTCAACAGCTTTTGCGTGCGGGACCGGTTGGGCAGCCAGCGCAGCAGGTCGCCGCCCAGGGCATAGATGGCCTGGGGCGCGGCGGGGTCACCCTGCTCCAGAAGGTCCAGGGCCTCTAGCAGTGTGGGGCCGGGCTCGGAAACCGGGGGCTTGCTGCCGAAGAAAGCCGCGGCATTGTCGGCGTTGAGGGGCAGATACCCGGGCAGCCGGTCGGGGAGGACGCCCAGTTCACAGGCGCCTCGGGTGTTGGCCTTCTCCGCAATGGGATACAGTTTGCTGCCCGGACTGTCAGGCCGGCCGATGATGAGAAAAAGGTCGGCCAGGGCCAGGGCGGTCTGATCGCCTTTATCCTGCCCCAGAAGCTCGGTGCCGAAGATGATGGCCGGGGACTGGGCCTGGAGCAGGAGCTGCGCGGCTTCTTCAAAGGGAGCGAATTCTTCCAGCCCGGAGCGGGTGGCCCACTCCTTGGGGCCGTATTTCTTGGGGATCTCCTGAAAATCCTCCCACCCCTTGGCCTGGATGGCCGGGGCCAGCTCGGGATTCGCCCCCAACAGGGCTTTGATCAGGCCGGCAATGACCATCCGTTCGGCCCCGGGCTTATAGCGCAGACTGAGATCGGCGTAGCGGTCGAACTTGGTCTGGCGGGGGTTGGCCACGATGAGCTTGAAAGCCTCGTTTTGCCGGGCCGCCATCAGGGCCCACCCCAGGGGTGGCATTTCCGGGGTGAGGTCGGTGCCGATCACCAGGGCCAGGTCAGCCTTGGGAAGTTCACTCAAGGTTCCCAGGACAGAGCTGAAGCCGCTGCCCTCGGACCCCTCGGTGATGTTGAACGACGAGTGATAAGGCTCGGACTTGGCCTTGGGGCCTTCGAGCTTGGCAAGCTGCGGCCAGCCGAAGACCTGGGCCAGCGCGCTGACGGCCTTGAGATAGTGGAGCCGGGCCGGGTTGTCCAGGTTGTTGGTGCCCAGCACTGACCGGAAAAGTTTCTGGAAGAGGTAATTGGCCTCGTTGGTGGCCCGGGGAGAACCCACGCCATATACTGCGCCCGCGCCCGCTTCGTCCATAATCTCCTGGAGGCGCGAGGCCGCGAAATCCATGGCTTCATCCCAGGTGGCCTCCCGGAAATCGCCATTCTCTTTAATGAGAGGGGTCTTAAGACGGTCCTCGGATTCCACCACGGGGAAGCCGAAACGGCCCCGACCGCACAGGACCACGGTGTCTTCGTTCACCACCCGCAGGATACGGTTGTCCACCGTGTGCACGGAGTAAGTGCAGCCGCCGCCGCAGAAGGAACAGACCATCTCGGTCTTCTCTCCTTCCCAGGCCCGGGCCCTGTACTTAAAGACCGTGTTGATGAGGGCCCCCACCGGGCAAATGTCCACGCAGGATCCGCAGAACTCGCAGTCCAGGGGCACCAGCCCCGACCCCAACTCGGTGAAATAGCCCCGGTCCATGAAGTTAATGGCCATGGCCCCCACGTGGTCCCGGCAAATGCGCACACAGCGGCCGCAGGTGACGCAGCGGTCTGGGTGGCGCTCGATGAGGCGGGAGGCATAGTCGATGTTGGGGGGCAGCTTGATGGCTTCATAATCTACTTCGCCGATGCCCAGGGCGTGGGTGAGATCCTGAAGTTCGCATTCGCCGCCCTTGTCACAGATGGGGCATTCCAGGGCATGGTTGATGAGGACTAGCTTCATCAGCTCTTGGCGGATGGCCTGGACCCGCTCTGAGTTGGTGACCACCTCCTGACCTTCGGCCACATAGGTGGCGCAGGCGGGGAGGGGTCGGGGCGGTCCGGGGGTTACTTCCACCACGCAGATGCGGCAGGAACCGATGGGCTTCAGGGCCGGATGGTAGCAGAGGTAGGGAATGAAAATGCCGTTCTCTTGGGCGACCTCTAAGATGGTTTTCCCTGGCTCCGCTTGAATGGCCCGGCCGTCGATGGTGAGGTTTACCATAGTTCTTTCCTGTATTGATTGCCTTTGAGCTATCGGCTATCAGCTGTCAGCTGTCAGTGCTCAGCAGTTATCAGTCAGCTATCAGCTTTCCTCCCGAGTCTCTTTACCGAAAACCGAAAACCCGGCGGGCGGGACGCCCGCCCTACCTATCCACATCCGCCAGCACGATGTCCATGGTGCCGATGAGCGCGATGAGGTCGGCCAAGAGGCGCCCCTCCGACAATTTCCCCAACGAATTCAGCACCACGAAGGAAGGCGCCCTGATCTTCACCCGGAAAGGCTGGCCCGTGCCGTTGCTGATCAGGTAAAAGCCCAGTTCCCCCTTGGGAGCTTCGATGGCCTGGTAGATTTCGCCGGTCGGAGGTTTGATACCCTCCTGGATAAGCTTAAAATGGCTGATGAGCGCGGCGATATCGCTGTAAACCTTGTCCTTCGGGGGAAGACTTACCCGGGGGTCGTCCACCTTGATATCGCCCTCAGGCAGCTTTTCCAGGGCCTGGCGCAGGATGCGGTTGCTCTGCAGCATCTCCTGCATGCGCACCAGGTAGCGGGAGTAGGTGTCCCCTTCTTTCGTGCCCAGGGGTACTACAAAGTCAAAGTCTTCATAACTGGAATAGGGGTTATCCCGGCGCAGGTCCCAATCGACGCCCGAACCCCGGGCCATGGGGCCGGACCAGCCCCAATCCAGGGCCTCATCCGCGGTCATGACGCCCACCCCGATGGTGCGTTCCTTCCAGATTTCATTCTTGGTGAGCAGGTTGTCGTAGTCCTTCCACTTGTCCGGGAATTCTTTGACGAATTCCATGGCCTTGGCCAAAAAGCCCTCGGGTAGATCCGCGGCCAGGCCCCCGATGCGGAAATAAAGGGGAAACATGCGGGCGCCGGAGACCATTTCGCACAGGTCCATGATCTTTTCCCGTTCACGGAAACCGTAAAACAATGGCGTCATGGCTCCCAGGTCGTGGGCATGGGTGCCCAGCCAGAAGATGTGGGAGGCGATGCGGGTGAATTCGGCCATGATCACCCGGATGTACTGAGCCCGCTTGGGCACCTCGATGCCGAGCAGCTTTTCCACCGCCAGGCAGAAGCCGAAGTTATTCACCTCACCGGCCAAATAATCCACCCGGTTCATGAGGGGCAGGCACTTGTGGTAGGTGCGGTTTTCGCACAGCTTCTCAATGCCGCGGTGGAGATAGCCGATATCCGGTTCAGCCCTGACCATGACCTCGCCGTCCAGCTCCACCAACACCCGGAGAACACCGTGGGTGCTGGGGTGCTGGGGGCCCACGTTCAGGACCATGATTTCCGTTTGGGGGATGGGTTTAACCTGTTCCATTGAAGTTCCTTGAGAAAGCTATGAGCTATGAGCTACAAGACTTATTCGTTGATGAAAAAATTTTGACTAACTCTCTAAACCATCCCAATACTGATTACTGGCTGCTGACTGCTAATCACTCCCCCGTTGGGGGTATTCTTTCCTCAAAGGATAGCCCTTCCAGTCCGCCGGCATCAGAATGCGTTTCAACTGGGGGTGACCTCTGAACTTGATACCCATGAGGTCAAAGGCTTCCCGTTCGTGCCAGTCCGCGGTGGACCACACCGGGACCACCGAGTCGATGGTCGGCGCGGTGTCGCTCTCCAGAAATACTTTCAAGGTCAGGCGGTCGTGGTTTTTATGGGAATACAAGTTATAGGCCACCGCAAACCGGGGGCTTTGCGGCGCGTAGTCCAACCCGGCAATCATCGACAGATATTTGAAAGACACGGTTTCATCATCCCGGAGAAACCGGCAAATATCCCGGATGCGACCGGGCTTGACGACGACGGTGGTGTCCCCCCGATGTTCCACCACCTCCACGATTTCGGACGGAAACTGCTTTTTAAGGAGATCCACCGCGACGTGCATCAGGCCGCCTCCTGCCGGGCTGCCAGCTTTTCCCGGTATTGTTGAGTTAAGAAGGGATCCTTCAAGATTTTCTCGTGAAGTTTCAGGATGCCATAGAGCAGACCTTCCGGCCGGGGCGGGCACCCGGGGATATAGACGTCCACCGGCAGGTAGAGGTCAATCCCCTGGACCACCGAGTAAGAATCAAAAATACCCCCGGAAGAAGCGCAGGCCCCCATGGCGATGACCCACTTGGGTTCGGTCATCTGCTCATAAATGCGTTCGATGGCGGGCATCATTTTTTTACAGACCGTGCCGGCCACAATCATGAGGTCGGCCTGCCGAGGGCTGGCCCGAAAGGCTTCCATGCCGAAGCGGGCGATGTCCCAACGGTTGGCCGCGGTGACGATCATCTCAATGGCGCAGCAAGCCAGCCCGAAGGTACAGGGCCAGAGGCTGCTTTTTCTCCCCCAGTCCACTAACTTCTCGAGGGTTGTGGTCAGGACGTTGTAGCCCAGTTTTTCTTCGATGCCCATGCAGATACTCCAAAAAACCGTTGTTGGTTTTTAGCGCAGGATAATTGGGTCCTTTTTTATTTACCGAAAACAGAAAACCGTCTTTATCACTCCCACTCCAAGGCGCCTTTACCCCAGACGTAGGCCAAACCCACTACCAGGATAAAGATAAAGACAGCCATCTCCGCGAAACCGAACCAGCCCAGGGGCTTGAAGACCACGGCCCAGGGGTAGAGGAAGATGGCTTCAATGTCGAACACGATGAAGAACATGGCGATGACGTAAAAGCGCACCGCATAGCGGTGGCGGGCGTCGCCGATGGGGTCCATGCCGCACTCGTAGGCCAGGTCCTTCTGGTAGGTGTGCTTCTTTTTGCCGAGGAACTCGGACATGCCCACAATCAGCACCACCAGGCCGACGGCGATGACCATGTAGATCAGGACAGGTAAGTAGTCAATGAGCATAAAGAAACCTTTATTATAGGGGTAAGGTTGCTTTATTCAAATTTCCCATCAGCTTCCCAACTCGGGAATCAGAGGGTTCGACTTAAAGATGAATAGAGATATATGCCGCAAAGCCCCTGGATTACGGCTGAGGCAACTTGTCTTCCCGCAGACCTTCCAGGTGTAGCTTCAGTGCTTCCGACATGCGTTGAAGAAGTTCTCCCCGGGTCCTGCCGGTGGCCACACAACCTGGCAGATCCGG
Source organism: Syntrophobacterales bacterium (assembly GCA_037388025.1). Classification (GTDB taxonomy): domain Bacteria; phylum Desulfobacterota; class Desulfobaccia; order Desulfobaccales; family 0-14-0-80-60-11; genus JBGSLA01. The sequence goes on along the minus strand of JARRKO010000039.1, from coordinate 62,065 downwards.
ACAAGTGGCGGAATATTTGCCGTTCGTCTTCTCCACTTTGATAAGGTAACTCGCCATGACCCCGGTTATCCAGTTGTTTCCCATTTAATGAGGGAACCAGGAGATGATTATCTTTATTCCCCCGCAGCCTGAGCCGGGGCTTCTTCCTTTTTACATACGCCTAATGGGCAGTTTCCCGCTACATGGGCCAGCCACTCGTCCCTAAAGCGCTCGATGGTGGTCTTAAGGAACGAATGGGGGCTCCAGCCCAGAGCGCAGTTGGTGCTGTCCACCATGGTTTTGGACAAGGTCAGCAGGCGATCCAAATCCGCCTCTTCGCCTCTGCCTTCGGCCACCTTGCAGACCAGCTCATAGAGCACCCGGGTGCCCCGGCGGCAGGGCAGGCAGAAGCCGCAGGACTCGTGCTGGAAGAAGTACATCAAGCACCGGACCACGTCCACCACACAGGTGGTATCGTCCAGGACCAGCATGGTGCCGGAACCCAAGGCGCCCCCCACCTCCATCATGGCTTTATATTCCAGGGGCGTATCGACGTGCTCTGGGAGGATGAAGCCCGAGGCCGCGCCGCCGGGTTGGACCGCCTTGATTCTCCGGCCCTGGCGCACGCCGCCCCCGATCTTGTCGATCAGGTCAGACAGGGGCATGCCCAGATTGGCCTCCACGATGCCGGGCTTGTTGACCTGGCCCACCACCTGGAGGATCTTGGTACCCTTGGAGTCCTCGGTGCCTTTGGCCGCGTACCACTCCGCGCCCTTGACGATGATATCCGGCACACTGGCCATGGACTCCACATTGTTGACGATGGTGGGTTTGTTCCACACCCCCACCTGGCCGGGGAAGGGGGGCTTGACCCGCGGATAGCCCCGTTTGCCTTCAATGGACTCGATGAGCGCGGTTTCCTCACCGCAGACATAGGAGCCGCCGCCGGTTTGTATCTGAATGCGAAAGGAAAAGTCGGTGCCGAAGAGGTTGTCCCCCAAATAGCCTTTGTCCATGGCTTGGTCAATGGCGTTTTGCAGGCGGAGCATGCTGAGATAATATTCGCCCCGGACGTAGATATAGGCCTGATTGGCGCCCACGGCATAGCCGGTGATGGCTATGCCTTCCAGGACCCGGTGGGGGTCGCCTTCCATCAGGTAACGATCCTTGATGGTGCCGGGCTCCCCTTCGTCGGCGTTGCAGACGATGTACTTGGGCTTGATGGGGGAGGGTCGGGTGAAAGACCACTTGAGGCCGGTGGGGAAGCCGGCGCCGCCCCGGCCCCGCAGGCCTGAGGCTTTCACCAATTCCACCACCTCTTCATCGGTCATGGTGGTGACCACCTGCTTGAGGCCCTCATAGCCGCCCTGGGCCAGATAGTCATCGATGCTCATAGGATCGATCTGGTCGACGTTTCTGAGCAGGGTCACCTCGTCGGGGCTGGCCGGATAGTCGCTCAAGGGATTGGTGGTACGCCGGATGGTGCGGTAATCTGGGGCCTTGCCCGCCCGGTAGTCGGCCAGGATTTGCTTCACCGAGTCCGCGGTGAGGCGGCCGTGCACCACTTCATTGATTTGCATAGCCGGGGCGATTTCACACACTCCCAGGCAGGCGGTGTGCTCCAAGGTGAAGAGGCCGTCCTCGGTGGTCTGGCCCACGTGGATGCCCAGTTCCTTTTCCAACACCTCCTGGAGGCTTTCCGCACCCATGACGTGACAGGGCGGGGATTCGCACAGGCGGATGATGTGCTTACCCCGGGGCTGGGTGGCGAACATGGTATAAAAGCTCAAGACGCCATACAGATAGGCATAGGGCAGGTTAAACTCCCGGGAGACCAGTTGCAGGGCTTCCATGGGAAGCCAATTGCCGCAGACGCTCTGCACCGCGTGCAGCGCAGGCAGGAGGCCGCCTTTGATGCGGCTGAAGCGGGAACAAATGTCCTGGATATCAGCAATCTGCGGAGGACTCAGGGTGGCGCTTTCGACTTTTTTGATCTCCAGCATGGGTGAATCCGTGGCGAGGTATTGTGAAAATTTTCTTAATTAATCCATGCCTTTTTAATCCCATTCCGTCTATCTGTCAAGTCTTTTTTGGCGAAAAAAGGGAGGATAGCTGCAAAACAGTTGGAGTTTTGCCAGACCCCTTGCTGAAAAAGGGATTTAGGCGCCTGTCCGGTAAGGTTTTTGGGCATTTTTCGGGTTAAACACGAAAGACTTGCTATTTTTCTCTCCGGGGCCTGGTCCGGCGGGTCAGGACCTTGAGCCAAGCGCCGCTTTCCCGGAGGGCCATCTTGGTGAGCCAGAGGTAACGCCGGTTTTGCCAGTAGTGGCGCCAGACCCCGGGGACGGGGAGGGGGTGCAGCCTAACGGGGTGGGGCTGGTAATGGCGGCGGAAGAGATAATGGGCCCGGCGCAGGTGCAGGGCGTCGGAGACCAGGCCCACGGCGCCGAACTGCAAGTCAAGGACCAGGGGCAGGGTATGGCGGGCCGAGTCCCGGGTGGTCCGACTGGTTTCTTCCAGCACCAGGCAGGTTCCCAGGCGTTCCCGGGAATCCGGGCCCCACTGCGTTTCAGCTAAGTCCAGAGCATGGTTGGCCATGGCCCGGGCTTCGGAGACGGCCAGGCTCCCCCGGGAGCATCCCCCCGTGATCAACAGGCGGCAGGTGCCGCCCGCCGCCTGCCAGAGACGGAGGGCGTGCTCCACCCGCATACGGGCGATGCGACCGGGACGGCCCTCCTGGTTGAGGCGGGCTCCTAAAACGATGAGACAATCAAGAGAAAGGCTTTCTGCCGGCATAAACTCGCCGCAATCTCAATGCCATTGCGCCAGTTCCAGGGTAATGCCCTCGGGCCCATACAAATAAATCAGTTTCCGGCTATGGAAGTCCATGATGTCGTTCCGAAACTTGACGCCGTTGGCCTTGAGTCTTGCCACCTCTGCTTCAATATCTTCCACCACAAAGCAGACGTGGTTATACCCCAGTTTATTAAGATCATTGATATGGGGATCGGGGATGGGGTCGGGGTGACTGTATTGCAGGAGCTGTATTTCCTGGCGCACCGGCGAGTCGGCCAGCGCCAAGGTGACATGCTGGGCTTCGATGTCCTTGATCCCCAGGTAGCGCTCAATGACCTCGCCGGAGATGGTGACGTCCAGGTCCACCTGAAAACCCAAAAGCCCGAAGAAGCGCTTGGCCTCTTCCATATCCCGGACCACAAAGGTAACGATTGAAGTGAAAACTCGAAACTCAAGACCTACAGCTCATAGCTTAAAGCTTATAGCGCAAAGCTCAAAGCTCAAAGCTCAAAGCTATTTTTTACGGCGCTGCCGGCGCAGGGCCCGGGCTCCGGACTTCCAGGCCGGTTCGTCCTTTCTGCCCTTGCTTTTGCCCCGAGTTTGCTTTCCCAGGAACTCGGGGAGGTCCAGGACCACGGTGCCGGAGAGGGGGCGGGGAGGCGGCGCGGCCTTTTCCGGCTTGGGTTTTTCCGGTTGGGGGGTCGGGGTGGCCAGTTGCAGGAATTTTCGGGGAACTTCCCGGGCCAGATACAGGTGCTCGCCGTACTTGTCCAAGGTAACACCCGTCCGGGTGGCGGCCTGGGCCTGCACCGTGACCAAAATGGGCTCGGGGCTGCGTCGGCGGCCCAGCTTCACGGCCAGCTCCGGGGTGTCGGCCAGGATAAGCTCCTGCCCCCGGGGGGCCTTCAAGCCCGCGGCAAAAACCGGCTCATGGGCTTTAGCGGGAATGGCTATATACAGCAGCGCCGGTAGTTCTTCCCCGGGTTGGCGGAGCTGGGCCGGACCCGGGGTCAAACAACGGAAACGGTCCTCTGCCAGCTCAAAGCGGGGAGGGTGAAGCAGGCCGGCTAACTGCTCCAGGTGGTGGCGGCGGACGTGTCCCCAGCCCGGCTCCGCCGCCAGGGCCTGCAGAAGCTGCTTGACCGGGACAAACCCCTCAGGGTCCAGCACCAGACCGAATTCGTCCGGCCGGTGGCAGAACAGATAGGTGAGGACCCTGGCCAGGTCTTCCAGTTGCCGGGGCAGTCGCGTCATGGCCGGTACCAGGGATGAGCCTCCCTGTTTTTCTGACTAGACATGGTTTTTCTCATAATTTTTTCATAACAAAGGGCGGTTGACAAGGCAAGGGAAGATGAATAAATTTATAGATTGAAGTTATGGAAATCCAATACTTCCAACCAAAGCATCGGGAACCCCTGAGAGAGGCGCTGGCAGTGGCCGAGGAGATAACCTCGGACTTTTTCAAGCTCACCAACCGCCACTGGCTCACGGCCCGCTATGACATTTCCACCCTGGCTCACCTCAGGGAAGAGGAGGTGTCCCCCCACGCCTTGGCCCTGGTGGCCAAATATGACGGCTGCCCGCCGGGCCGGGTGCTCAAATCTTCAACCTTCGATTTTTACCGGGTCTGCCTCCAGGACCACAACATCCTGAAGGCCCTGGCCTCCCGGCAAGACCTGAGGCTGTTCCCCTTGCTGTGTTACATCCTGACCCACGAATTGGTGCACATCGTGCGGTTCAGCCGGTTTGAGGCCTTGTTTGACTCTTCTCCCCAGGAAAAGGATGAAGAAGAAGCCCGGGTGCACCGTTTGACCTGGAAAATCCTGGCCCCTCTGAACTATCTGGAACTGGGGCCGGTTATCCGTTATTACGAGGACCAATGGCAAGGAGGTTGTGAAATATGCCCATCTATGAGTATCAATGCGCCGCGTGCGGACACGTTACCGAGTCCTGGCAGAAGTTTTCCGATGAGCCCCTGAGCACCTGTCCCGCGTGCGGCGGCCCTCTGACCAAACTTATCAGCAACTGTGCCTTTCATCTTAAAGGCGGTGGCTGGTACGTCAGCGATTATAAGAGCAGCCGGCCGAATTCCGCCACCCCCGACTCCGGCAAGGACTCAGGAGACACCGGTGCCGGGAAAACCTCCGACGCGGGCGACACTGCGGCTTCGCCCAAGATTAAATGAGGGACCTGCTAAGACTCCCCAGGTGGGGAAGAAAGTGAGCACGCGTGGCCGAAATTAAAAGCGCCCTGGAACTGGCCCTGGAAAAGGCCGAGCAATACGGCCGGGCCACCAAAGAAGACCTACTCCAGGATAAATACAAAGAGCAAGGACGGCAATGGGCCGTTCAATACCTAAAAGAAGAAGAAATAGACCTGGAGAAAGAACTGGCCGTCTTGTCCCCCGAGGCCCAGCCCCTGGCCCGCGTCGCCATGAAAGAGGTCTTTCTGAGGAACATCACCTTTCCCAAGGAAGAGACTATCGACTCCCGGCTGAATAAGGCCCTGGAAGGCATCATGGTGGTGGCCACCAATAAAAAGGCCATGGGTCGTATCAAACAGGAAATAGACCAGCTCTTGCAACAGTTCCTCATGGCCCGCAATACCGCGCTCCAGCAGATGAAAAACAGCTTCATGCAAACCCTGGGTAACTATACCCGGGCTTTGGAAGCCCAGCTTAAAACCAAGGTCCGTCTGGATGTGGAAAACCTGCCTGAGTTCCAACAGGAATGGCGCAAGTTCGAAGGAAACCTCCTGGACCAATTCGAGCCTGTACTCGAAGACCGCAAGCAGCAAATGCTGAATTTATAAGGTGAAAACAGATATAAGGACTAAAGAGGGCAGTGGCCTGTTGTTAGTACCTCAAGCCATTGCCCTTTTTCCTTCCGGGAGCACAGGCATCTTGCCTGTGTGGCATAGGCTGGAAGCCTGTGCTCCCGACAAATGTCGGCGGTAGGGCAAGGGCCCCTGGCCCCCTCCCCCACATTTCATTCAATTCCCTGGAGGCCCCATGACTGCGGCGGAGAAAGTGGGACCGATTCTAAAGTTGTTGGATCAGCATTATCCGGAGGCCCATGTTACCCTGGATTTCACCAACCCCCTGGAGATGCTGGTGGCCACGGTCCTGTCCGCCCAGTGCACCGATGTCAGGGTCAACCAGGTGACACCGGCTTTGTTTGCCAAATATCCCACCGCTAAGGATTATGCCGAGGCCCCTCTGGAGAAGTTGGAAGAGATGATCCGGCCCACCGGCTTTTTTCATAACAAGGCAAAAAGTATCAAGTCCTTGTGCCAGCAGCTGGTGGAAAACTTCGGCGGCAAGGTGCCGGGTTCTCTGGAAGAGTTGGTGAAACTGCCGGGCATCGGCCGCAAGACCGCCAATGTGGTCTTGGGGAACGCCTTCGGCATCCCCGGTATTTTTGTGGACACTCACTTGGGAAGGGTCTCCCAACGTCTGGGGCTTACCAAAGAAAAGGACCCGGTGAAGATCGAGTTTGACCTTATGCCCCTCATCCCCAAGGAGCGTTGGGTGAAATTTTCCCACCAGATGATCTGGCACGGCCGCCAAATCTGCGTGGCCCGCAACCCCAAGTGCCCCCTATGTCCCCTGTTGCCTTACTGTGATTTCGGGCAAAAGGCCCAAGGCAGCGCCAAGAAATCCTGACCGGGTCACCGGCTCGGGTGGAAGATACTTTTTTCACCCGCATCGTGCCTGCCACAAAAGGATCCCCCCCAATATAAGCATCAACTTTTAGGTTTTTCCCTTCTTTCTCTGCCAGGCGTTGACATATCCGGGTATTGATGGCATAAGAGCGGATAAGGTTAACACAGGGGGAGGATGAATTATGCTGCGTAAAAGTGGATATAAGCTTGCGGGGATACTTCTCATGGTAGTTTGGCTGGGCGGCTGTCTCATGGCAGTAGGCGCGGCCTTGGGGATCGGCGCCTACCAGTGGGCGGAAGGTACCATGACCAAGGACTATCCCCGGCCCATGGAGCCCACCTATCAGGCCTGCGTCGCCGCTTGCCAAACCTTGCGATTGACCATCGAAAAAGAAAATTACACTCCTACGAACAGCAGTATCCTGGCATCCACCCCGGACGGCACCAAGGTGAATATCAACTTGACCGCCCGACCCAATGATATCACCACCGTCGCGGTGCGCTTCGGCTTCATGGGCAACAAGGACCAGTCGGCCTATTTTCACCGGACTGTCATGAGAAATTTGGGGGTTGAATAAAGGTAAAACAGAAAAAGGTGGTACTGGATTTTCAATGATTCACCTGGGCCCGAAAGCGGTGCTTCCGGGCTTTTTTATGCTGGGGAGGCTGGCGAAGGGGCGCAATAGAAAACAGCGAAATCAGAATTGCCGTAAAAAACGCAGGTCGTTATCGAAGAACAGGCGGATGTCGTCAATACCGTATTTCAGCATGGCGACGCGCTCCACCCCCAGGCCGAAGGCGAAGCCGGTGTACTCTTCCGGGTCGTAACCCACGGCTTCGAACACCGCGGGGTGGACCATGCCGGCCCCCAAAATCTCCAGCCAGCCGGTGATCTTGCAGACCCGGCAGCCCTCTCCCCGGCAAATAACGCAGGCAATGTCGATCTCGGCCGACGGCTCGGTAAAGGGGAAGTAGCTGGGCCGGAAGCGCAGGCCCACCTCGGGGCCGAACATCTGGTGCACGAACTCGGTAAGGACCCCCTTCAAGTCGGCAAAGGTGACGCCCCGGTCCACTAAAAGTCCTTCCACCTGATGGAACATGGGGGAGTGGGTCATGTCCGAGTCCCGGCGGTAGACCTTGCCCGGCGCGATGATGCGCACCGGGGGCTGGCGTTTTTCCATGACCCGGATCTGCATGGGGGAGGTGTGGGTGCGGAGCAGCACCTTGTCGTCGAAATAGAAGGTGTCCTGCATGTCCCGGGCCGGGTGGTCCGGGGGGATGTTAAGGGCCTCGAAGTTATACCAGTCCAGCTCCACTTCCGGGCCGGTGACGGCCTCGAAACCCAGGTGCAGGAAGATGTCGCACATCTCATCCATGATGCGGGTGAGGGGGTGAAGGCGTCCCAAAGGACCCCGGCGGCCGGGCAGGGTGACGTCGATGGCTGGGGCCGCGGCCCGGGCCGCGGCTTCTTTGAGCCCGATGTGGGCATGGGCCAGCGCGGTTTCAAGGCTTTCCTTGACCCGGTTGGCCTGGGCGCCCACCTGGCGGCGCAGATCCGGGTCCAGGTCCTTGAGGCCTCGCAGAACCTTGGTAAGGGAGCCTTTGCGACCCAGGTATTTCACCCGGAGGGCTTCCAGTTCTTCGGGGCTGGCCGCCTGGGGTACCTCCCCCAGGGCTGTCTCGGATAGTGCCGCGATTTCCTGCTCTATTGCCGTCATGAGTTGCCTCTGTAAGTATAAAGGGAGGGTAGGGGACTTAGGTCCCTAGCCCTCCCCCCACAAACAATTATCCTACCTTCCTCAAGCGGCCGGGCGGGATTGGTCGACAATATGGGCGAACACCTGGGGAGCATGGATGGCGAGGTCCGCCAGGGTCTTGCGGTCCAGGGCGATATCGGCTTTCTTCAAACCGCCGATGAATTTGCTGTAGGACATCCCCATAGGCCGCAAGGCCGCGTTGATACGGGTGATCCACAGACTGCGGAATTCCCGTTTGCGCACCTTCCGGTCCCGATAGGCAAAGCACAGGGCCCGTTCCACCGCCTCCCTGGCCGAGCGGTACAGGCGGCGGCGGCCGCTGCGGTAGCCTTTGGCGAGTTTCAGGTACTTCCGGCGGCGGGCCCGGGAGGCTACCTTTTTCCTAACGCGTGGCATGGCTTACTCCTCTTTTCAGATATAGGGCAGAAGCCTCATCAGGCCTTTCTTTTCGGCGGCATGGGCATAAGCCGGCAGGCGCTGCTGGCGCTTGCGTTTCCTGGCCTTTCCCGTCAACAGATGGCTGTGGCCAGGCCGTTTATGCTTCAGGCGCCCGCTGCCAGTGCTCTTGTAGCGTTTGGCCGCACCCCGGTGGGTTTTTATTTTAGGCATGAGTTGTCCTCGTTCAGTGCTGTCAATCTTTACAAAAACCCCGACTCGACGGGGGGATCACCAAATCAAAACACAAATTTTAATTATATAATTAAAATTTTCAAACTGAAAACCAAAAACTGCAACCGCGGATAATTTTCACTTGGGAGCGATGATCATGAAGAGGGTGCGCCCTTCGTGTTTGGGCTCCTGCTCCACTTGACCCACATCATCCAGAGTTTCAGCCATCTGCTTGAGGATAAGGTAACCCCGATCCTGGTGGGCCATCTCCCGGCCTCGGAAGATCATGGTCACCTTGACTTTGTCCCGGTCCGCCAAGAATCGCCGGATGTTCTTGAGTTTGAAATTCATGTCGTGCTCTTCGATCTTGGGGCGTACCTTGACTTCCTTGACCTGGATGGTGGTCTGACGGCGCCGGGCCTCCTGCTGCTTCTTGCTTTGCTGGTACTTGTACTTGCCATAGTCCATAATGCGGCAGACCGGCGGGTTGGCCTGGGGGGCCACTTCCACCAGATCCAGATTGGACTTGGCGGCATGGGCCAGGGCGTCTTTGACATCCATCACCCCGATCTGCTGACCGTCTTCGCCGATGAGACGCACTTCGGGGGCCCTGATATTGGTGTTAACTCTGACCCGCTGTGGAGGGGGTCTATGGATGGTAGCTCTTCTCCTCAAACTCAAATATCTTCTCCAGGGAAGGGAATGCGGCTTTCATTTTTCAGCCGGTTTATAAAAGTTTCGATGTCCAGGTCCTTCAACTCAGTGCCGTCACGGAGGCGGGGAGAGAGGGTGCGTTGAGCCGCTTCCCGGTCCCCCACCACCACCATATAGGGAATTTTTTGCAACTGGGCCTCCCGGATTTTATAGCGCAGAGTCTCGGGCCTGAGGTCAGTTTCCACTCGCAGGTCGGCGGCCAGCATCTTTTGGGCCACTTCCCGGGCATAGTCGTGGACCCGGTCAGTGATGGGCAGCAAAATGGCCTGCACCGGGGCCAGCCACACCGGAAAAGCGCCGGCAAAATGCTCCACCAGCACCCCTAAAAAGCGCTCCAGGGACCCCAGGACCACCCGGTGCAGCATGACCGGGCGATGGCGGCCCCCATCCGCGCCCACGTAAGTGAGGTCGAAGCGCTCCGGCAGGGTGAAGTCGCACTGGATGGTGGCGCACTGCCAACTGCGGCCCAAGGCGTCCTTGAGCTTGACGTCAATTTTGGGACCGTAAAACGCGCCTTCTCCCTCACAGATGTGGTAGGGTAGCCCCCGGGTCTTAAGCGCGCCGGTAAGGGCATTAGTGGCCAGGTCCCAGTCCACGTCGGTGCCGATGGATTTTTCGGGCCGGGTGGAAAGTTCCACTTCATACTCGAAGCCGAACACGGCCATGACTTCGGCCACCATGTCCAGGATGCCGAGAATTTCACTTTCCACCTGGTCGGGGGTGCAGATGATGTGCGCGTCGTCCTGGGTAAACTGGCGCACCCGGGTGAGCCCGTGCAGGACCCCGGAACGCTCATGGCGCAGCACCGTGCCGAGCTCGAAAAAGCGCAGGGGCAGTTCCCGATAGCTCCGGACCCGGGACTTGTAAATGAGCATGTGGGCCACGCAGTTCATGGGTTTGATGCCGTAAACCTGCCCCTCGGCCTCGGTGAAGTACATGTGATCCTTATAGTTTTCCATATGGCCGGATTTGGCCCAAAGGTCGGCCCGGAGCATCTGGGGTCCCATGACCATGAGGTAACCGCGTTTTAGGTGGAGCTTGCGCTCGAAGTCCTCGATGAGGCTCCGCAGCAACGCGCCTTTGGGGTGGTAAATCACCAACCCCGGTCCGGCTTCGTCTTCGATGGAAAAAAGCTCCAGTTCCTTCCCCAGGCGGCGGTGGTCCCGGCGTTTGGCCTCCTCTATGAGTTCCAGGTGGCGCTCCAGCTCTTCCCGGGTGGGGAAGGCCGTACCGTAAATGCGCTGCAGCATGGGGAGGCGCTCATCGCCCCGCCAATAGGCGCCGGAGATGCCGGTGAGTTTGAAGGCTTGCAAGTAGCCGGTGGAAGGGACGTGCGGCCCCCGGCACAGGTCCACGAAGGACCCCTGGCGGTAGAGACTCACCTCATTCTGGTCGATGTCCTGGAGGATCTCGACCTTATAGGTTTCCCCTTCCTCCTCAAACCGGCGGATGGCCTCGTCTCTGGGGATTTCTTCCCGCTCGAAGGAAAGATCCTGGGCCACCAGCTCCGACATCTTGACCTCGATGCGGGCCAGGTCTTCCGGGGTAAAGGGCTCTTTGGTGTCGAAGTCGTAATAGAAGCCCGCCTCGATGGCCGGACCGATGGCTACTTTGACCCCGGGGAACAGATCCCGCACTGCCTCGGCCATGAGGTGGGAAGTGCTGTGGCGCATGATTTCCAGGCCATCAGGGGAGTTGACACTTATGGGGATTAAGGTAGAGTCCTGGGAAAGGTGCGCGGTCAGGTCCATGAGATGGCCGTTTACCTTGGCGGCCACCACTTCGCGGTTCGTGGGCACCCCCAGTTCCTGCAGGGCTTGGGCTACAGTGGTCCCGTCCTGAAAATCGCGGGCGGAACCTTCGGCAAGGGAAATTCTCATATCAGAATAGCCAATAAAAAAGGCATCTCGGAAGTCCCCGGGGGGCATCCAGATGCCGCTTTAATCATCAACTGTTTTCCATACAAACTTTTTTCGATTTACCTCTGCTGAGACGCTTAATACGTTACTTCAAGTTTTTAATATTGCATAACTATTTTTATGCTGTCAAGGAAAATCGGCTGAGAGTCAGCGAATAACCCGAGAAATCAGTGGCCAGTAATCAGATATCAGTAGTCAACGACAGGATTCTTTTGATTTACTAACCACTGATCACTGATCATTGGTTTTCCCAGCGGCCCGGCAATGTTCCTCAAACAGGGCCAGGTGGTGCTGGATGGTCTCCGGGATGGGGAGGCCATAGGGGCAACGCTCTACGCACTCCCCGCATTCAATACATTCCTTCACGGTCTCCATGATCGGGGCGGCAAACTTGGCGGCCTTTTCCGGCCCCATGCGGTGGGCCACGATGCCGTAGAGCATGGCCGGAGTGATTTTGACGCCCTGGGGGCAGGGCTGGCAATACTCGCAGCGCCGGCAGAATTTGTCCCCCAACTCCTCGCGGTAGCGGACCCATGCGGCCCGGTCCTCCGGGGTGACCACGTTTTCCTGTGCATAGAGATCCAGCACCTCGTCCACCCCCGCCACCGTGTCCCAGCCGGGCAGGGGAATGACGTCCGGAAACTGGCGCAGATAGGCGAAGGCCACCCGGGCCCGGTCCACCAGCCCGCCGCAAAAGGGCTTCATGGCCAGAATTCCCAGGTTTTGCTCCCGGGCCAGGGGGAAAAGCTCTGCCGCCGCGGCCTCCTCTACGAAACTGAAGGGAAACTGGATGGTGGCAAAAAGCCCCGTTTTCACCAGGCGTTGCGCCATCGTGATACTATGGGAGGTCACGCCGATATGGCGAATCTTGCCGGCCTCCTGGGCACGCACCACCCCTTCCATGGCCCCGTCCGGGCCGGTAATGGCGTTGACATCTTCTTCCTGGGAAACCTGGTGGAACTGAAAGAGGTCCAGGTAATCGGTGCGCATTTTCGTAAGACTCTGGTGGATGTCGGCCTCTACCCCGGCCCGATCCCTTTTAATGCTTTTGGTGGCCAGGACCAATCGCTGGCGCTCCCCCGCCAGGGCCCGGCCGAACTTGTCCTCGCTGTCCATGTAGAGATTGGCGGTATCGAACAGGGTAACCCCCCGCTCCAAGGCCCGGCGCAGCACCGCCACGGCCTCCTCCATGGACAGCCGGATGATGGGAATGCCGCCAAACCCCACCTCCGAGACTTCCAACCCGGTTTTGCCTAATTTTAGATAACGCATGGTACTTTACCCGTTAATTTTGATTACCAAGCTCCTGCTTGGTAACGATGAAAAATTGGTGGGCGGTGCCCGCCCTACATTTTTAAACCTGGTTCCCAAGCTCCCGCTTGGGAACTGAAAATGTTTGCCAAGCTGAGCTTGGGAACGAGGTTATATCATGACTATTTTATACGCCACACCGTCCCCTGGGGCGTGTCCTCCAGCAAAATCCCCATTTCAATCAGATCATTCCTAATTTTGTCTGCCGTAGCAAAATCCTTGTTTTTTCTCGCCTCGGTGCGGCGGGCGATGAGATCGTCGATTTCCTCGGGGCTGATGGGAAGGTCCGTGGGCTTCTGGCGCAGGGTGGCCAGGGTCTCGGCCGGGTCGGTCTGCAACAGATTGAGGACATGGCCCAGCGTCGTCAGGTCCTTTTGTATATGCGCCAGGAAGGCCAGATAGGCCGGGTCGCTTTCGGGGTTTTCCAGCAAACGGTTGGTGAGGCGCACCGCGTCGAAAAGATACCCTAGCCCCTGCGCGCTGTTGACGTCGTCGTCCAGGGCCTCGTCAAAGCGCTGGGGCAAGGTCCACAGACGCTCCATTTCCTCGGGGGTGAGGCTGGCTGGCGTAAAATCACGGGGTGGCGGGCCGCCGGGTGCAGGATGCTCCCGCAAAATATCCTGGATTTTGGCCAGGGGCATATAGAGGCGCAACAGCGCGGTCTCGGCTTCGGCCAGGGCCACATCCGAAAAATCCAGGGGGCTGCGGTAGTGGGAGTTGATCAGAAAGAAGCGCACCACCTCCGCAGGAAATTTTGCCAGGACTTCCTTAATGGTAAAAAAATTCCCTAAAGACTTGCTCATCTTCTCCTGGTCTATGGTGAGGAGCCCATGGTGCACCCAAAAGCGGGCGAAGGTGGCGCCGTTGGCCGCCTCGGACTGGGCCAGCTCGTTTTCGTGATGCGGAAAAACCAGGTCCCGGCCGCCCCCGTGGATGTCCAGGGTTTCCCCCAAATACTTCATGCTCATGGCCGAGCACTCGATGTGCCAGCCCGGGCGCCCCGGCCCCCAGGGGCTGGGCCAGGCGGGCTCCCCCGGCTTGCTGGCCTTCCACAGGACAAAGTCCAGGGGGTCTTCCTTGGCCGCGTCTACTTCGATCCTGGCCCCGGCTTCCAAATCCTCCAGGCTCTGGCCCGAAAGCTTGCCGTAGCCGGGAAAACGCCGCACCCGGAAATAGACGTCGCCGTCGGGTTTCCCTTGATAGGCAAAACCCCTGTCTTCCAGGCGCCGGATGATCTCCAGCATCTCGGGGATGTGCTCGGTGGCCTTGGGCTCGATTTGCGCCGGCGGAATCCCCAGGGCCGCCATGTCCTCTTCGAAGGAGGCGATATAACGGGCCGCAATTTCGTCCCAGGCCGCGCCCTCCTCCTGGGCTCGCTTTAAAATCTTGTCATCGATGTCGGTGTAGTTGCGCACCCAGGTAACCTCAAAACCCCGGTGGCGGAGATATCGCACCAGCACCTCGAAAAACACGCTGGAACGGGCGTGCCCCAGATGGCAGTCATCATAGACCGTGACCCCACAGGCATAGAGACCCACCTTGCCGGGGGACACGGTCTCAAATTTTTCCTTGCGCCGACCTAAGGTATTATAAAGCTGCATAACGGTTTCTTTCGGATGGAATCGAGTTGTTGAGGGAGGGGGCTAGGGGAGTGGCACTCCCCCGGCCTCCCCTCAAAAATCATAACAGACTTGACAAACTTCCCCAGATAGGCGAAGTCTTTCTCCGAGGCCGGCAGTCAACCGCCGGCCGCCAAGGGGGAGTATGCATGTCCGAAGTAATTGCCAAACTGCCAAAAAACGCCAGGGAAACCATTTTTTTGTCGCTATCGGAATTCAAAGGCCGCCGTCTGGTGGACATCCGGGTGCACGTGCCGGCGGACCAGGGTGACGAGTGGGTGCCCACCCGCAAGGGGGTATCTCTGGCGGTGAATCTGTATCCCGCGTTCAAGCAAGCCCTGGTCGAACTGGAGGAGGCCCTGGTGTCCCAAGGGCTCCTGGACCGGGAAGACCTGGAATCTTCCATTTGAGCCTCGATATTAAACTACTTTATCAAAAAGAGTGCCACCGGGGGAGGGCTGCAGTTAAAATACCCTCCCTTTAATATTTCTTTGACGGGATAAAGGATTTGCGATAGGTTAGCATCGCCCTGCAGGCGGGCGGTGGAAGTGGAAGTGGAGGTTGATTTGCATGCGACGTAACACCGGTCTGGTCTATGATGAACAATACCTGCGGCATCGCCCCGGGGACTGGCACCCGGAGCGCCCCGCCCGCCTGGAGGCCATCATGCAGCGCCTCAACGACACCGGCCTGATGGAGGAACTGATTCTCATCCGCCCTTACCAGGCTCCGGTGCCCTGGGTCGAGCGGCTCCATGACCCGGATTACATCAAACGGTTCCAAACCGCGTGTGAGAAAGGCTACACCATCTTCGGGGTGCCCGACTGCGGTATCTGCCCGGAGTCGTATTATATCGCCTTGCTGGCGGTGGGCGGGGTGTTTGCGGCCGTGGAAAATGTCATGAGCGGCATGGTGCAAAACGCCTTTTGTGCGGTGCGGCCGCCGGGCCACCACGCCGAACACAACCGGGCTCTGGGCTTTTGTTACTTCAACAACATCGCCTTGGGCGCGGTCTATATCCTGGAAAAATACGGCCTGGAAAGGGTGGCCATCATCGATTGGGACGTGCACCACGGCAACGGCACCCAGCATATGTTCGAATCGGACCCCCGGGTGTTCTATCTGTCTCTCCATGAAGACCCGGACACCTGCTATCCCGGCACCGGCCACCGCCAGGAAGAGGGCAAGGGCCCCGGCAAGGGTTTCACCCTGAACCTCCCCATGCCCGGGGGCGCCGGCGACGAGGCCTATCTCAAGGCCCTGGAGCAGGAGGCCCTGCCCCGCCTCCGAAAGTTTGCCCCGCAATTTGTTTTGATTTCCGCGGGCTTTGATGCCCATGAGGATGATCCCCTGGCCCATCAGAACCTGACCCGGGGCGCGTACAAGCAAATGGGAGAAATGCTCCTGAACCTGGCCCAGGAAAGCGCTGACGGCCGCCTCATTAGTGTCCTGGAAGGGGGCTACAACCTCACCGTCCTGGCGGACTGCGTGGAGGACCACCTGCGCCTATTGTTAGGACAAGATTAAGGCAAGTTACCAAAAGAACCAAAAAGGCCGCCCATATTTTATGGCCTGCACCTCGGGGGAAGCCGCCTTGGAAGGAATATTTTGGGAGGAGGAGTTATGCGCGTCACCGGCAAAGTCAAGTGGTTCAATGAATCCAAGGGCTACGGCTTCATCCAGCAGGACGATGGCAATGACGTCTTTGTGCACTACACCAGCATTTTGGGGAAAGGTTTTCGGACTCTGAAAGAAAACGATGAAGTGGAGTTCGAGATCAACGAAGGCCCCAAGGGCCTCCAGGCGGTGAACGTCGAGAAGGTGTAAACCGGCTTTCCAGCAACCCAGATATTCTTTAGTAAGAGGGCGCCCGAGCGCCCTTTATTGTTTTCCGCTTAAGAAGGGGCGAATTGTTGCTAGTAGCAAGATATGCGGCGGTCCCACCTTGCAGGGAACCACGAATAGGAGACTGCCATGGATTCTAACCGGATACCACACCACCTCGGCAATTGACTTGGCACACAGGAGATTCCTTTCTACAAAATGCCGTAAGGTTTATCATGTTTCCACAGGAGTGCCAGACAATCGGGCATTCCGGGTTTTTGTTTTATCTGCCTCGGGCAAAAATCAGGCCAGGATCGAAGGCTCTGCCCCGGCCTGCATAATACTGAAGGGCCGGTCCGGTCCTCCAGCTCCGGAGTGGTTAAGCAGCCTTATTTGGCAGGAGGAGGCGGCGGTCCAGCAGCGGGGCACTTGCCCATGCCCGTCCCATATCCGGGAACCATACCCATTCCCATGCCCATATCGAAATCAGGGGCGATCTTCTTAGCTTCCAATTGGAAGGCAGTTATCTTCTTCTGCATCTGGACTGCCAGGGCCTCCAACTCCTTCTGCTTGGCCTGGATGGCGTTTTGATCAGGCTTCTTCGCCCTCAACAAGGCCGCCAGTTCCGCATGCTTGATAACCCCCTGTTTGCGCAAACCGACGGTATCGGCATACATCTTTTCCCTGAGGTCGAAAATCTTGGCCGCCTGATCCGGGGTCAGATTCATCATCCCGAGACTGGGGCCCATGCCCTTAACCATGGGCTGAGCCCAGACGGACGCCGCCAGACCCAGACTCAACCCCAGGCCCAAAACCAGCAACAACAATAATTTTCCTGACTTCATCAAATCATCTATCTCCTTTATCTCGAGTTAGGATTGTGAGTATAGTACTCCGGACTTCATTTAACTACAACCCTTCAGGCACTTAAGTACGGCGTGTTGGATCCAGATTGACCATGAGTTCAATATCTGCTCTATATCAGCAATTTGAGGTCTATAATTTTTCCCCTCCTCCCAAGTTGCCCTTGGGTCAAGGTAAGGCTGGCTGATAAAGGGTTCCCAAGCACAGATTAGGAACCATTATAAAGTTCCTGTTTGAATAATCCCGAGCTTTTTTCAACTGAAAACCGAGACTGACCGCTGATAGCTGCACCGTCGAATTCGACCTGTGCCACTCCGCTAATTTCCGCAGGACTCACTGCGGAGAGGAGGGAACGCCATGAAAGCGTTTGAAGAAATCATCCGGGAAAAAGGGTTGCCCGAAGTGGGGCAGACAGTGCGCAGCAAAAAATACGGCACCCTTTGGCGGGTAATGGAGAAAAGAGAAGTATGGCAAACCATCGCCGATGACCCCCAGACCGGGCATCCCCGTTTGATTCCCGCTGTTTTCTTGTCTTACTGGAAAATCCAGGAAGGAGGGTCACCAGGCACAGGCAAGGTGATGGGATTTACCTATACCCTCTATGATAATACCTTTGCCATTCATTGGGAAATCGTGCCCTAACATCCAAGGGACGGTTTATAAGAAATCACGATTGCCGGAGTTGGAGATTTGCCGATGAACACCGTAAACCTCGAAAAGAGAAAATGCCAATACCTTTTCAGAAGACCAGGAAAGGGGTCTAACCATGGGCAAGGTTATAGAGCTCCGCCTGACCAAAAAGGCTGTCTATCGTGCTGCGATCAATGAGATCCAAAGAATGTATCAGCTTTCAGCAGGCGGCACAGACCCAATTATCGATGAGGCGTCCAGGTGGGCGTTTGAAAGAGGCGAAATAGAAGAAGTGATGTGGAAGGATTGGGAGTCTTACTGTGTAACGATGTTAAACAAACTAGAAAGGACCTGAAGAAGCGAACATTGATGTGAGATGTAACAGAAGCTGAAGTATGCCTGGCAATGTGAATTTATTCTTAAACTATGAAGGAGGGACGGAATGATGGCGAAGTATGATCCCACTAAACAGGAAGACTGGCAGATTGGAGAGCTCGCGGAAGAGGAACTGGATTTTAACCGACAATGCGACAAGATCGGCATCTTGCCCGAAGAGCGCATCCCGATGGGACGCAAAATCGGCCGGGTGGACTACATGGCCGTCAAGGAGCGCTTGAAGGACAAGGCGGACGGTTATTACATCGACATCACCGCCATCACCCCTACTCCCCTGGGGGAAGGTAAGACCGTGACCACCATGGGCCTGATTGAAGGCCTGGGGGCGCGGGGTATGAATGTGGGTGGCTGCATCCGCCAGCCCTCGGGCGGGCCCACCATGAACATCAAGGGCACCGCCGCGGGCAGCGGCATCGCGCTCTTGATTCCCATGAGCGACTTCTCCCTGGGCCTCACCGGGGACATCAACAATGTCATGAATGCCAATAACATGGCCATGACGGCTTTAACCTCCCGGCTGCAACATGAATTCAATTACGACGACGAGCAGCTGGCCAAGATACCCCTCAAGCGGCTGAACATTGATCCCAGACGAGTAGAATTTAAGTGGTGCATGGACTTCTGCGCCCAGTCCCTGCGCAACATCACCATCGGCCGGGGCACCAAGATGGACGGCTATATGATGGACTCCGGCTTTGTCATCGCGGTGGCCTCGGAAGTGATGGCCATCCTCTCCATGTTCAGCGACCTGCCGAATCTGCGCAAACGGTTGGGGGAGATCACCGTGGCCTATGACAAGAAGGGCAACCCCGTCACCACCGAGGACCTGGAGTGCGCCGGGGCCATGACTGCCTTTATGCTGCCCTCCATCAACCCCACCCTGTGCGCCACCGTGGAATTGCAGCCGGTCTTCGTGCACGCCGGGCCCTTCGGCAACATCGCCGTGGCCCAATCCACCATCGTTGCCGACCAGATCGGCCTGAAGCTCTTTGACTACCATTGCACCGAGTCCGGTTTCGGCTGCGACCTGGGCTTCGAGAAGTTCTGGAACATCAAGTGCCGGGAGAGCGGCCTCAAACCCAATGTGGCGGTGCTCACCTCCTCGGTGCGGGCCTTGAAGCACCACGGGGTCAACGCCGGGGCCTTGCCCGTCCGGCCGGGGAAACCCATCCCCGAGGAATACTATAAGTCCACTCCCCAGACCCTGGCCTGGCTGGAGGACGGCCTCAAGAACCTGGTCCAAAACATCAACATCGTCAAGAAATCAGGGATCAAGCCGGTGGTTTCCATCAACCGCTTCCCCACCGACACCGATGAAGAGATCGAGATGGTCAAACGGTGTGCCGATGCCGAAGGGGTCCGGGCCGCGGAGGGCAACTACTGGCGCTATGGCGGCGAGGGCGGCATGGAGCTGGCGGACGCGGTGATGGACGCCTGCAAGGAGAAGGTGGACTTCAAGTTCCTCTACCCCACGGAGATGCCGCTCCGTCAAAAGATTGAAACCATCGCCCGGGAAGTCTACGGCGCCGACGGGGTGGTCTATACGCCCGAGGCCGAGGCCAAGGCCAAGGGCTTCGAAGCCGATCCCAAGTTCCGAGATTATCATGTGATGATGGTGAAGACGCACCTGTCACTCACTCATGATCCCACGGTGAAGGGCGCGCCCAAGGGTTGGCAGTTAGCGGTCCGGGACTTTCTGCTGTACAGCGGCGCCAAATACATCTGCCCCTGTACCGGCACCATCAGCCTGATGCCCGGCACCAGCTCCAACCCGGCCTTCCGGAAGGTGGAGGTGAATCTCAAGACCGGCAAACCATACGGGCTGTTCTAACTGAGTTTTTTTCATTCAAGGCCCCAAGAGCCTGGGGGTTCTTTATCAAATCCCATCCGGTTTCCGGACCTAGCCGGGAGCCGGGTGGGCGATGAAGTCCGCCATAACCGCGCCGCTTTCCCCAGGCGGGGCAGATGACTTCTGTCCAGAACCCAGGCAGAAGTTTTTTTGGGGCCCAGTCCCAGGAGAACCTTATGGGAACTTATCGACAACTCCAGGAGGCCCTGGACCAGTAGCTCACCCAGTTGGCGCGACTCCTAAGAATTCCAGGGCCCTGGCCTGCGTTGACTAGAGGTAGGGGAGCGGTTTTACTTTTGTCGCGGCTTTTCGAAATTTCCAACACGCCTGCGGCAAAAGCGGCCTAGCAGCGGGGAAAAATTATGAGGGGGGTCTTTCAGGGGATTTTCTCGTCTGTCAAGTTGGTGATTTACTCCATTTGCGGCCTCAGCAGACGCTTCAGGTCTTCCGTCTCATAGACCACTTCGTTGCCCACCAACCGCACCTGTTCGTGCACGATATAGTTGAGAACCCGGGGTTGCCATTCATGTTCAATCAGATTGACCCTGGCAGCCAGGGTTTCCGGTGTATCGCTCGGCTCAATGGGAATGGGGTGGGCGAAAAAGATCGGGCCCCGGTCATATACCTCATCCACAAAATGCATGGTGACCGCGGTGTGGGTGATTTCCCCCCGCTGATACGCGGCTATCACCGCGTCGTGCACGTGGTGTCCATAAAGATTCGGTCCCCCGAAGCGGGGCAAAGGACCGGGATGGATATTAATGGTCCGCGCCGGGTCAAGGCCTGACACCAGTTTCAGCCAGCCGGAGAGCATGACGTAATCAGCGGCGAAATATTTGACCAGGTTTTGGTAGCCCTTGGCTGTATAGGGGCCAGCCCAGTATTCGGAACGTATCCCGAGAGCTTGGGCCTTATGCCACACCCCGCCGTCCACATGATTGGTGATAACCGCACAAATCCAGGCGTCCAAAAGGGGAGGTCTGGTCCGGGAAGCCCTTACCATGTTCTCAAATCCGGAGCCGCCACCGGTTTTGGTCCCGGAAGCAAAAACCAGCACATGTGGCTTAATCCTTTTCATAACGCATCCCTGGCTTGGCTAAGGTATGAGGGAGCGGCCCCTTGCCCCTTTTTCCTTACCATCAAACGCAGGGACATACAACTGCTCTCTATCCGCCCTTGGGGTAAACGAAGGTCCCAATAACCTCCAGAAGGCGTCCCTTTTCTGTTTTTCGCCTGAGAAGATGGGCGTTGTTGCTAGGGGCAGGATATTGCCCATCGAGTCCCCTTTAAAACTTCCCCCAGATTACAGCGTGAGGAACCTAGTCATTGACAAATCGTTATTTTTAAATAAATTTTATGTCTGTTCCTCTCTATTGGATGCTCCTCAGGTATTCATGGGGCTATTTCCGATGAACAGTTGCTTGACAAACTGATATCGGATTATTTCTCGTCATGGTCTAAGCCTGACATGCAGGCTTACCAGAAATGTTTTCATCCCAAAGCCTCAATTTATTTTATTGACGGTCCAGGTGATCCGCACCATTTTCGGCTCGAAAATTTCATCGCCATACAGAAAAAGGCCCATATCTCAACAACAAAGCCCATGTCTGAGAAACCAACGCAAACTTCCATAGAGGTGCGAGGGCGGATCGCCAACGCCTTGGTCCGTTGGGAGCTGCATAAGGGCAACGCTTCCACCACAGGAACAGACATCTTTACTTTTGTAAAAACTGATCAGGGTTGGAAAATTTTAACCTTGGTGTTTGAAGCGGATCAAAAATAATTGTTAGTTGGGCATGGCCTCAGTGGTGTCCTCTTAGTTTTTGCATAACTTAGAACTCGTCCTTAAAATTAAAGTTCAATCTGACATTATCCTTACAACATAAAAACGAAATTTGGGAAGGACCTAAAGGACTTTTCTATTAGGGAAACATATCGGCAGAGTCATATGGCCCTGCCTTTTTGTTTTATACTAAAGAAGCATAAGTTAAACGATACTTCTACTATATCCGCAATTCGAGGTATATGAGGTCTATTAAAGTTTCTTTGAAATTGCTCAGTCAAAGCGCCTTTAAAAAAATTCGCCAAGGCGCTTCAGCTGATTTCTTCGTCTGTCAGGTAGCAGGCGGGGTCGGGGGCCCAGAGGTCGCCGGTGAGGGCTTCGGCGCGGACCCGGAAGTTGCCGCCACACACGCTGAGCCAGCGGCAATCGTGGCAGCGGCCGGTGACGTGGCGTTTTTTGTCCTTGAGCTGGGCCAGCAAGGGGTTGGAAAGATCGGTCCAGATGGCGCTGAAGGGCCTCTCCCGGACATTGCCGAAAGAAAGGTGCCGCCAGAACTGGTCGGCGTGCACCGCGCCGTCCCAACTAACGCAGCCGATGCCCCGGCCCGAGTTGTTCCCTTCGTTCATCTGCAGGAGTTCCAGCACCTCAGCAGCCCGCTGGGGATTTTCCTTGAGCAATTTCAGATAGATGTATGGCCCGTCGGCGTGGTTGTCCACGGTGAGGACCTCCACAGGTTGGCCGCGCTCGAAGAGCCGCTGGGTGCGCCTACAGATGAGGTCTACGGTCTCCCGGGTCTCGGCGTGGGTCAAGGCATGGTCCAAAAGCTCGCGGCCCCGGCCGGTATAAACCAGGTGGTAAAAGCAGATGCGGGGGATGTGGTAGTTCTCCACCAGGTCGAAGATGGCCGGCACTTCCTGGAAGTTAGACCGGTTCAGGGTGAAACGCAGGCCCACTTTGAGGCCCACTTCCTGGCAGCGGCGCACCCCGGCCATGGCCGCGGCGAAGGCGCCTTTTTTCCCTCGGAAGCGGTCGTGGGTGGGTTCGATGCCGTCCAGGCTGATGCCCACGTAGGACAGGCCCAGGTCCTTGAGGCGCAGAGCCACCTTCCGGGTGATGAGGGTGCCGTTGGTGGAGATCACGGCGCGCATGCCCGAGGTCACGGTATGGGATACCAGATCGAACAGGTCCGGACGCATCAGGGGCTCGCCCCCGGAGAACAGCACCACCGGCACGCCGAAGGTTTTCAGGTCGTCGAGGAGGGCCAGGCCTTCAGCGTGGGTCAGCTCGTCAGGCGCGGCCGCGGCGTCGGCGTGGGCGTAGCAGTGGACGCATTTGAGGTTGCAGCGGCGGGTGACATTCCACACCACCACCGGCTTTTTATCCGCGGAGAATTGCAAAAGATGGGAGGGCAGCTCCCCGGAGTGGCGCCGGTAGCGCAACACATCCCCGGGTTCCACCGCGCCGCAGTAGAGTTTGGAAACGCCGATCATAAGTTATACGGTTTTCAGTTTTCGGTTTTTGGTAAAAAATTTTATGAAGAACCATCTTACTCCCGGAACAGGGTTTTCTGGTAGTAATCCCGGATCACCTGGTTCAGGTAGGCGTCCAGGTCTTCGATGGCCTCCTTAGTGAGGAGAAAGTTGTCCTGGGAAGTGCGGTCCCGCACCAATTTCAGGGCGTGCTCCAAATCCTTGGCCAGGTTCTGGCAGACGCTTAAGGCCGGAACTTCCAGGTCCAGGGCTTCCTGCAAAATCTGGTCGACGGCTTCGGCGTCGAAATGCAGGGTCAGATGGTGTTCTTCCTGGA
This sequence comes from Syntrophobacterales bacterium, assembly GCA_037388025.1. GTDB lineage: Bacteria > Desulfobacterota > Desulfobaccia > Desulfobaccales > 0-14-0-80-60-11 > JBGSLA01. The sequence goes on along the minus strand of JARRKO010000039.1, from coordinate 38,546 downwards.
AGCGGTCTTCAAAATGGCGTACCTGCTGGTATAGGCGTCCCATGGCGTCAAACGCGGCCTTCATATCCCCGTCAAAAAGGATATAAAGGTCCGCCAGCATTTCCACCCGGGCCTCGGTGAGAGAGAGTCGATGCTGGTGATAGAGTTCCTGTTCCCGGCGCCAGATCGACTCCCTCAGGAGTTCCCGTTCCTTGTGACCGGCTTCCAGAAAGCGTTCCCGGAGCTCCGGAGCATCCGGATGCTCGAGGAGCCGGTCCAGTTCCTCCTGGGCCTGGGTCACCATTTCAGGGGTGACCACCAGTTCGCGGATATCCGTGGAAGGCAGCCGCTTTTCAAAATTGATCAGGACCCGCTCAATGACGCTTACCAGGCCCCGGGCCCCGGTTTTTTCCTGGGCGGCGCGTTCAGCCAGCAAACGCAGAGCCTTGTCTTCGAATTTGATGTCAATGCCGTAGGCCCCGAAATCCCGCCTCTTGCTATTGATGATGGGATTATTGGGGTTGATGAGAATTTCATAGAGGTCGTCCGCGCTCAGTTCGTGCAACACCGCGATGACCGGCAGCCGCCCCACGAATTCCGATTCAAAGCCGTATTTGATCAGGTCTTCAGCCGTTACCTTGGAGACGAGCTGCTTCTCCTCTTCCCGGGTAGCCACGGTGGCTCCAAAGCCGATCTCCTGCTTGGTCAGGCGCTCCTTGACGAATCTTTCCAGACCGTTGAACGCACCGCTGACGATGAACAAAATGTGTCTGGTGTTGAGAGTGCGCTTCTCCTTTTTGCCGGTGCGGCGGTACTGCTCGATGGCCTGGATCTGGGAGACCGGGTCATGGGAGACCTTGAGGTCGACTTCCGTCTCTTCCATGGGTTTTAGGAGGGCCCGCTGTACGCCGCTCCGGGAGACGTCGGGGCCCCAGTAGCTTCCTGAAGCGGCAATCTTGTCGATTTCATCGATGTAAATGATGCCGTATTGGGCCATGTCCAGGTCGTCGTCCGCGGCGTACACCAAATCCCGCACCAGGTCCTCCACGTCGCCGCCGACATAGCCGGTTTCGCTGAACTTGGTGGCGTCCCCCTTGACAAAGGGCACCCCAATCTTGTCGGCGATGAGCTTGATGAGGTAGGTCTTGCCCACTCCGGTAGGGCCGATGAGGATGATGTTGTTCTTGATGGCCCCGACCCCGGGTTCGGGTTCCCGCCCTTTTTCCAGGTAATGGCGGATACGGTTGAAGTGGGTGCAGATCTTGGTGGCCAGAATGCTTTTGGCGTCTTCCTGCTTGATAACATATTCGTGGAGATAGGCTTCCAGATCCTCAGGCTTCAGGTCGAAATTAATCTGGCTGAGCTTATCTGCTTTGCCTTTCCCTTTTTTATCCGGCCCAGGTTTGGCTACCCAATATGGGGAAACTACCTTGATACGGCTGCCGTATTTTTTGCTCAGGTAGTCACTGATCTCTTTTTCCAGTTCTTTCTGGTCGGGGATTTTGCCCATTTCTTTACTGGTCTGCTTTGGTTCTGAGGGAGTCATGTAATAAGTATAGCCACAACAGTTTGGTCCTGCAAGACAAGCCGCAAGCGCGCCCCCTTGACGATTGCCTTCAACTCGTTTATTTTGAGGCACACGAACACAAAGCCTGGATATCCGGGCCAAGACCCGTGATGCTCTCCAAACGGAGTGTGTTCCTGAAGAAGAAAAATATGTCGATATTTTACCCTGAATTGAACTTATGAGTCCCTCCTTCCTCGACCAGTTGGCCCGGGCCCGGCCCGACCCTGGTGGTGGGGCGGCGGCCGCTTTCAGCGCCGGCGTGGGGCTGGCCCTCTTAACCAAGGTCATCCGTTTGGAGAAATCCCGTCCTTACAACGATGAGTCCCAAGTCACTTTTTGGACCGAGAAATTAGCGGAAACGCGCCGCCTGGTCCGGATTTTCCAGCGCCTGCGCCGAGCGGATGTGGAGGCCTACCTGACCATGGCCCAGGCCCTGTCCGTGCGGCAACAGGGGTCCAACCTCCAGAGGGCGGTGGAGGAGGCCACCCGCTGTCCCTGGCAGGTTATGGGGCAGGTGCTGGTGGCCCTGGACCTGATAGGTGAGGCGGGAGCTCACTGCCGCAACCACCTCCTCTCCGACCTCCTGGTGGCCACCGAGCTTCTGGGTGGGGCTCTCCAGGCGGCCTACCACATAGCCGCGGCCAATCTCCCCCTGATCAACGCGACGATCCGACAGAGGGAGTGGGTCAACCGGCTGTCCCAGGCCTCGCACCAGGGACTGGAGGCCACCTTGCGGGTGCGCAGCCAGCTGCTGGCCAAGGCCCACGCCGCCATCAACGCTTGATGATCATTGCGGCGGATAACCTCACCGGGGCCAACCCCCTGGTGGCCCAGGCCCTGCGTGATCTTCATCCCGAGCCCCTACAGGAAATGACCAGGCGCTGCGTGGCGGCCGGGGCCCGGATGTTGGATCTCAATCCCGGCTACCTGTCCCGGCGCTATGAAGACCGGATGGCCTTCCTGGTGGACGCGGTCCAGGAGGTGACCTCTCTCCCCCTCATTCTGGACAGCCCTAATCCTCGGGTGCTGGCCCTGGGGCTGGCGGCGTGCCGGGAAAAACCCATCCTCAACGCGGTCACCCTGGAGGAAGAAAAACTTCAGGAAATTCTGCCTCTGGCGGTGGCGCACCAAACCTCGGTGGTGCTCCTGTTGCTGGACCAAAAGTCACACCCGCCGCCTTCTCTGGAAGGCAAAGTGGCTGTGGCCATGGAACTGCGGGAACGGGCCCTGGACGCTGGCCTCATCGACCACCAGCTCATTTTTGATCCGGTGCTTCCCAACCTCAGGTGGCCGGATGCCTGGCTCCAGACCGGAGCGGGGCTCAGGGCCGTGCGTTACTTGGCCTCGGGCGCGCTTTTTGGCCTTCCGGCCCGCACCATGGTGGGCCTGTCCAACCTGCGCAGCGGCTTACGGGAACTGTATCCGGTGCAGATGGAAGTCACCGTGCTGGCCCTGCTGGCCGGGGCCGGCCTCAGCCTGGCCCTGGCCAACGTCCTGGACCCCACTATAAGGGAGCAGGCACATCTGATGACGCAGATTGTGGGGCTAACTTGAGATTGGGGTAAAAGTTATTGGGAGAGGGGGCCAGGGGTCGTGGACCCTTTGCCAATCCAAATGATTGCTTTAGATATGAAAGATTTTTTGATAAAATTGAACCAGTTATTTTTAAAATTAATCCATCCAAGGAGCAGTTATCAGCCGGCCGTTTGGTAATCTTACCGGATTGAAGCACCAGCAGACCCGGCGGTTGGAGCGCCTCTACCGCCGCCGGATACCCCCTCGGGAGCTAGTCACCCCAGAGTTGGCCCGGCAGCTCGCCGAAATTTCCCGGGAAGTTGGTCGCCAGGTGGGCATCCTGGTGGATCGAGCGGGGGTCGTCAGCCACGTCATCGTGGGGGATGCCAAGGGCCTGCTTATTCCCGAACTCCCCCGGGAGCGGGGCGCCCGGGGCCGCCTCAAGGGCCTGCGCCTGATTCACACCCATCTGGACGATAGTCCCCTGAGCCAGGACGACCTCATGGACCTGGCCCTGTTGCGCCTGGACGCCGTGGCGGCGCTGGCCGTTAATCCCCAGGGACTGCCGGGGACCGTGCATCTGGCCCACCTCCTGCCCCACGAAGAAAACGGTAAAAATTGGACCATCTCCAGGGTGGACCATGTCACTCACCTGGACCTCAATTTCGCCGAGATGGTGGAGTCCCTGGAAGGAGAGCTGGCCCGCAGCGGCGATGGCCGGGGACCGTCGGGACGGGAACGGGCCATCCTGGTGGGGGTTTCGGCCCGGAACAAGGCGGAGGCCGAGGATTCCATGGCGGAGCTCACGGAACTGGCCCGCTCCGCCGGTCTGGAGGTGGCCGCCACCGTCATCCAGCATCGTTCCCGGGTGGACCCCCGCTTTCTCATGGGTAAGGGCCGCCTCACCGATTTGGTCATCCAGGCCCTGCAGGTGGGTTCCGACCTCCTGGTCTTTGACGCCGAGCTCACCCCGGCCCAGGTGCGCTCCATTACCGATTTCACCGAACTTCGGGTCATCGACCGCACCCAGCTCATCCTGGACCTTTTTGCCCAGCGGGCCCGGACCCGGGAGGGCAAGCTTCAGGTGGAGATGGCCCAGGTGAAGTACCTGTTGCCCCGCCTCCGGGGCCGGGACGACGCCCTGTCCCGCCTCACCGGCGGTATCGGTGGCCGGGGTCCGGGGGAGACCAAGCTGGAGATCGACCGGCGGCGCTTGCAGGAGCGCCTGCACCGCCTCAACCGGGACCTGGACAAGGTGAGGGCCGAACGCAGGGTCAGGCGGGAAGGGCGCAAGCGCCACCAACTCCCCATCCTGTCCATCATCGGCTACACCAACGCCGGCAAATCCACCCTGTTCAACGCCCTGACTCACGCCAGTGTGCTGGCCGAAGACCGACTCTTTGCCACCCTGGACCCCACCAGCCGCCGTCTGCGCTTTCCCCGGGAACGGGAAGTGATCATCACTGACACGGTGGGCTTCATCCAGGATCTGCCGAAGAACCTGCTGGAGGCCTTTAAAGCCACCCTGGAGGAGTTGGAGGAAGCCGACCTCCTCATCCACGTCATCGACCTGAGCAATCCCCGCTTCCCGGAACAGATGGAGGCCGTGGACCGCATTCTGGCCGACCTAGAGTTGAGCGACAAACCCGTGCTCAAGGTGTTTAACAAGATGGACCTGGTGACCCCGGAACTGGCAACCATTCAGGTGCGCGTGCATCAGGGCGTGGCCCTCTCGGCCCTGGATAACCAGACCCTGCCTCCCCTCATCGCTCGCCTGGAGGAAAAGGTGGAGGAACTACTGGCAGGGCCGGGGGTGGGATTACCCGGTTGGGGGCAGATCTCTAAGAGTCTGTGGATGGATTGAGCAGATGAAGGGAAAGGAAGCTTACGGGTAAAGGCGGATAGTTCCCGACGCGGCCACCGGATCGCAGACCAACCAAATTTCCTCAAACGCGTGCTGGCGGGGCACTTTAATGTCGCCCCGGTAGCGTTCGAAATCACCTTTCTCCCAGAGCGGGTAGGTATTGCGAATCACCAGCCAAGTCTTGTCGCCGTAGTGGTGCTTGGCTTTATACTCCAAAATCCGGTTCAGTTCATGGGGAAGGCGGTTGTTCATGGACCCGGGCGGCACCGGCTGCTGCTTGTTCCCTTCCAAATTCTCTCCGTTATTCAGCTTCCCCAGCGCGTTTTTGGCATCGTGATTGTTGCCGCAGAGGTGGGTCACCTCGATGCCCACCTGTTCGCCGTTGAGCCAGCAATAGGTGTCCGGATTGGGCGGGTCGGAAAATTCTTTGAATATTAACCACCTGTGGTGATGTTTCCGCTGATCCCGGATGAAATAGAGAACCGCGTAAAATTCCAACTGCCTTTTTTCATCGAGCTTTTTAATATTCATCGCCGGCTCAAGTTTGTTAATGATACCTAACCCGTATTAGATTTTTATTAAGGTACCGGGTTTAAGATGGCGCTTTCGGTCTTTTCACTGAAGTAAATGGCAAAGCCTCAAGCGTTGATGTCTGGTCATCCGAACTGAAGCGAAGAATCCAGTAATATTAAGAACCTTTTCAGGCCTCCCAGAAAATTTGCTTAAGCTTACATGATTGACCTCCGGTATTCAAAAGAGCCCAGCCGCAGCCACGAGGACCCAACCCAGGTCGCAGCTTTCTCGGTGTTCCTTTTAGAGGGTGAGGTAAAGGCCAGGATGTGGCTGGTAAGGCTAAGTGAGAAAGGGGTTGGCGGTTGGCGGCTTTCAGGATTCGACCATGGCCGAAATTTTCCACCCCGAGGCCCGCTCCCGCCGACCAGCCGCCGTGATGGACATGGCCGTGGCAGCAATGGACCTGGTGGAATTGGGAGAGTCGGTCTATTAGAGGGCCGCTGTCCACGGTCCACTGCCCCCAGGGACGGAAGATGGGGGTCAGGGGGGCATGGGACAGGATGACCAGCGGTTTGGCCGGGTCCAGCCCGGATAGGACGCGGGCCAGCCAACGGTGTTGGGTCTCTCCCAAGGTGAAGCCCGGACCTGCCGGGGTGTCCTGCCAACCGGTGTCCAGGCCGAGGAGATTGATGCCATCGCAGTCGTGAACGAAGCGGCCCTGGCTGAAGAGTCTCCAGCCGGCCTGGCCTTTTGCTGAGCGGCCATCCCCTTCGCCCCGCACCGCCAGCACCGGCATGGGAAGATCCGAGAGGATTTCCTCCCCCAGGGCCAGGGCGTCAGGGTTGCCGTCGTGGGCCAGGTCGCCGGCAAACAGCACCAGATGCGGGGGCGGCTTGTGGGACTTGATTTCCGCCACCGCCCGGGCCAAAGATAGGGCCTCGGCACGCCGGTCGTTCCCGTCCATCAGGTGGGGGTCGGCCAGGAGGGCTAGGGAGATGGCCGGGGTGGTGGCCTCGGCCCAGCGCGGCCAGAACAGGCGGCCCCCGGCCCAGCCCGCGGCCAGCCCACATACCAAATGTTTTAAAAATTTTCTTCTATGCATCTTCTGGTTTAGAGTCAAGGAAGTTATTTTAACGAAGAATCAGTTTTAAAAATGCAATTTTTTTAATTTATTTTTTAAATTGGCTATTTCGTCAAATCCATTTGCCAAATCTTGAACGTTCAATTCTTTTGGGTAGTGAACTACACGATTTCTTAATTGTCTAAGATTTGTGAGTCTTTCTTGGACATCAGATGATAGAATCTCAGCTCTTGACAAAAAGTTAATAGCTTCCCGGATTGAGTACACTTTATCCCGCCTCTGGCGGGCAAAGCTTAACACGAGATTCTCTATATCAGTCCATTCTTGAAGAAATCTACCGAGGATTTCTGGTCCGATTTCTGTATCAGAATAAATTACTATTTGTTCACAAATAGCTTTAACACGATCTCCATCTGGATATAGCGCAGATTGTGGTATAGCATCAAAACCTTCCTCCCAAAAATGTTCTTTATTAAGTTTAAATTTTGCAATTAAACGTCTGTTAAAATCTAATTCTGTTTTATCAGTATATTCATTGGTAATTTCATCGGTACCTACTAAGTAACCTTCTTGGTAGTAAGGTCTAAAAGCGTCAGGTGGACAAATACTTAAAAGGCGAACGTTAATGATATCATGCTCAGAGTTAATAGATATTCTATTAGTCATGTATGGGAGGCCAAATACGAAAACATAAGGATCAAAATCCTCTGCGTCAAGGAAAGCAAAAGAACAAGCTACTCTTAGTGAATGTGTTAGGTCGAGGAAAGGGGTTGGGCAAACCTCGTAGTGTTGTATGATACTCCATTGAATATAACGGCGGCGTTTTACATCTTGATATCCTTCGAGCCCCTCAGTTTCAAGATAATCAGATAGTCTCTGAGAAGCCCGCGACAGCCTGTCAAACCTTATATCCATTTCAATACGTTTAACACGGTCTCCTCTATAAATTTTAGGTCTTTATTCATATATGATAATCGTGCGACAAGACGCATAATTTCTTGAAACGATGACACCGGAAATGCATCGGCTTTGGCAACTGAAAGTTTACCAATAAATTCTGAAATTTCAGGTGTTAGTTGACCAGTGATGGCTCGCATAATTTAGAAAGTTTTATTGGTTGACGGTGCTAACACAATATTTTGATTCGATAGTAATCAGGTTGGAAGCCCGCGCTACCGGGGTGGGGATGGGATGTGGATGTGTTACAAGAACGGTTCTCCACCCTCGATTTTTCCACATAGTCTCCTGACCCTCATTATGGCCTTAGTCGCCAAAAAGGCCGCGTTTTGGCAACTGCCGCGATCTCTGCCAGAAATTCACCCAGGTATTGTTTACTCTGGGACGCGTAATCCGGGTCCAGCCGTTGGCGGAAAAAATTGCCGGAAAATATCTTCACCAGGTCTGCCAGTGGCAGAATGCCTTCCTCGGTGGCGGGATCAAATTGAGCCCAGTTCCGGATATGCTCTTCCGACCGGAAGAGATTCATGGTGCTTCAGGCATGGGGCAGCCGCTCCAGCCATCGGGAGAAGGGGATGGCCACATAAGCAATGATGCCCTCCGGAGTGGTGGTTATGACCCGGCCGTCTTGCATCTCCACCTGCAGCGGTAAGCCACAATCAAGGCAAGGAGCGGTGATCTGCACTGGTTTGCCGGGAAAAAGCCAGCATACTGCCAGCGCCTCGAAACCTCACTGGGCGAACCATTTTTGTTCACCCGCTATGGTGAGGCGATACTGGGTGGGGAGGTTGCTAAAGGGCGCAAAGCTGCTGATATAATCCGTATCCGGAAACAGCCACATGCCCAGCACACCGGCGGACATCAGTTCATGGAGAGCCCTGCGGCCCTCTTCCATAGAGACCCCCAATGCCGAGGCAATCTCGGTATAATGAGGGGCTTGGCCGGTTTCCACCAGTTTAGTGATTATGGTGTTGTACGTTTTATCCAGGAGAGCCGGGGGACCCATTGGGCAATCCTCCTTTTCATGAAAGGCTCATTAACTCAGCCGGGATATTTCATTAAACACAGGCTGGAAACCTGAACTACCTATTTAAATCAGGTAGCCCGGGCATTTTGCCCGGGCCGACACGGGCTGGAAGCCCGTGCTACCGCTCTGATGAGGTTGATGCTGAAGATGGCAGGGAATCGCTTTTCCTGACACTCCCCCGCATAATTTCATAACATTCCCTTGGTGGAGGGTGTGCCCTGGGCCCGGGGTTCAGGTTGGCTGGCCCGGTCCAGGGCCCGGCCCATGGCCTTGAAGATGGCCTCCATGATATGATGGGTATTGTCGCCGTAGGGCACTTCGATATGGATGGTCATGCCGCCGTGGATGGCCACGGCCCGCCAGAACTCTTTGATGAGTTGCGGGTCCAGGGCCGCGGACACCGGGGCGAAGCGCACGTCGAAGTGGAGGAAAGGCCGGTTGGACAGGTCCACCGTGGCCTGAGCCAGGGCCTCATCCATGGGCACCCGGGCTTCCCCGTAGCGGCGCACGCCGGACTTGGCGGTCAAGGTCTCCCGAAAGGCCTGGCCCAGGCAGATGCCGATGTCCTCCACGGTGTGGTGCTGATCCACCTCCAGGTCCCCGGTTGCCCTGACGGTCAAATCGAAATAGCCATGGGCCGCAAACAGGTGCAGCATGTGATTCAGGAAAGGAATGCCGGTGGCGAGGTCAACCTTACCTACGCCGTCCAGGTCCAAGGCCACCTCGATGTCAGTTTCCCTGGTCTTGCGGGTTATTCGGCTAGAACGGTTCATGCGCGAGACTCGTGGCTGATTTTCAGGCCATTATATACCACTTCGAGCCATGGGTAAAATTAGAATATGGCACAACCGGCCTTCAGGGGAAGAATGTTAGGGGTAAATTTCCCGTATGTCACCGTGGCTTCTTTGTGGTACAATAGTTTGGCGTGGAGGGCTAGGTGGGGGCAGGAATTGCCCCGAGAGGGCGGAGCCTCGAGGAGCTTGCTGAAAGAGGCCCCGGCCACATCTGCCTGGATTTCCTCTCACCCAATCTAATCTAAAAATATCTGATATGCCCCATGAGTAAAACTGATCAGAAGCCACACCCCCATTCTGTGCGCTTGTCTCTGTTTCTGAGTCTCCTGATTTTCCTGGGTATGGGTGTCTATGCCCCCGCCCAGGCCCAACCCCGGGTAGAGATACCCGTGACGGAGCATGACTTCGGCCATATAAGGGAAGACATGGCCTTGGCGCACAGCTTCGTCATCAAAAATACCGGTGACCGGGATCTGAAAATTTTGGTAGTGGACCCGGACTGCGCCTGTACTGTGGCGGATTATGATCGGGTTATTCCGCCCGGGAAGGAGGGCAAAATTAACTTGGAACTCAAGCCCTTTTCCGTGGTCCACGCTTTCAAGAAAAAGACCTACGTCAGATTTAATGACGAGGACCGGACCTCGGTGAATTTGGTTCTAAAAGGGGATGCTGAAAAAAGTATCGATATCCTACCCAGCCACATTGTCCGCTTACGGGGCGCTCCCGAGGAGAAGCTTACAGCCCAGGTGCGGTTTGTTTCCCACATGCCGTTTCCCTGGCAGATCACCAAATTTCAAAATTCCATTCCCGATAAAATCGATGTAACCCTCAGGACGGAAAAGCCCGGCAAGATTTATGTCATGGATATTATCAATAAATATCACGAACGGGGACGTTACGTCGGTAAAATTGAGGTGTTCACCAACGCCATACATAAACCCAAAATAATCATGCGGGTTTTCGCGGACCTCTACCCGGAATCGCCGGTGACCCCATGAAGCAGCAGTTCGTTGAGGAGGTGGTTAACGGTCTCCTGGGCCAAACGGTGAAGGAGCAAGTCCTTTTCATGGGGAGCCGCAAAACCCGGGGCCAGGGGAGAGCTTAAGTAGACTTGATCCCGGAAGGCAAACAGCACCCGGTCCCCCCGGGTGATGGTCCCGGAGATAGTCAGTGAGGCAAACAAGCGGCCCGTTAACCAGCGCAGGTGGGCTCCCCTGACCGCCAAGTGGTGGATGGTTCCGGACAGGGAGCAGGCATCTTTCCCGGAGCCAATTTTGAGCCCCTGGGCTTGCCAGGCGCGGACCAGTTCTTCGGCGAAGATTTTCCGGAAGGCCTCTGCCGACACATTGCTGGCCTGGGCCACCGGGAAGGCGTTGAAGGAGTAAATAGTCTCAGCCGGATTAAAATCCGGGGCGAAATACGACTCCTTCAAGTATTCGCCCGGCAGGAAGGCAACCGCGGCAGGCTTGGGCGGCAAGGCCCGAAGCCCACAAGCGCCGACAGCCGCAGCGGCCGACAGAATAAAGAGGATCCAACAAGGCCAACGGCACATGGCCATCTCCATACCACAACTTTCGTCGTGATACCAAGGAATTTGGGTAAGGTATCGGAAAGGAGCACATATGGCAACTGAGAAAAAAATCACGCTATCGGTTATCAAAGCAGACGTCGGCGGTTGGGTGGGGCACAGCTCGTCTCACCCGGACATGCTGGCTCTGGCGCAAAAACACCTGGATGATGCCGTGAAACGGGGCTTCCTGGTGGACGGTCATGCGCTTCATGTCGGCGATGACGTGGAACTGGTCATGACCCACCACCGGGGCGTAGACAATCTGGAAACCCATCAGTTCGCCTGGGACACCTTTTTGGACCTCACTGAACTGGCCAAACGCATGAAGCTTTATGGGGCCGGGCAGGATATGCTGGCCGACGCTTTCTCGGGCAATGTCAAAGGCATGGGGCCTGGCGTGGCGGAATTGAGCTTCGTGGAGCGCAAGAGTGAGCCGGTGATCATTTTCATGGCGGACAAGACTTCGCCCGGGGCCTGGAACCTGCCGCTCTTTAAAATGTTCGCCGATCCCTTCAATACCCCTGGGTTGGTCATCGACCCTTCCATGCACCGGGGTTTCCGCTTCCGGATCCTGGACGTATTTGAAGACAAGGAATGGATACTCTCCTGTCCGGAAGACATGTACGACATGCTGGTCCTCATCGGGGCATCATCCAGATACCTCATCGAGAGCGTCTACCGGAAAAAGGATAACGAGATTGTCTCGGTGGCGTCCTCTCAAAAACTAGGCCTCATCGCCGGCCGCTATGTGGGTAAAGACGACCCGGTGCTCATAGTGCGCTCCCAGTCCGGTTTTCCCGCGGTGGGTGAGGTATTGGAGCCCTTTGCTTTTCCGCACTTGGTAGAGGGCTGGATGCGGGGTTCCCACAACGGCCCCTTGATGCCGGTTTCCTTTGCCGACGCCCGGCCCATCCGCTTTGACGGGCCGCCCCGGGTCATCGCCGCTGGGTACCAGCTCTGCGAAGGCAAACTCATCGGGCCGGTGGACCTGTTCTCCGATGTGGCCTATGACGATGCCCGGAGGCAGGCCAGCGAAGTAGCCACTTACATGCGTCGCCATGGACCTTTTGAGCCGCACCGGCTGGGTCTCCATGAAATGGAATACACCACGCTGCCCCAGGTCATGGCTTTTATTTTCGAGAAGTCGGCTATCCCGCGGCGTTCCGATCTGGAGGACGAACTTTATAAAATGTATCCGCATCTCAAGGAGATCAGGGTGGTGGATCCCGGGATCAAGGATTTCGAAGCGGTGCAAAAGACCATAGCCCGGGAGGCTGCCCATTATGTCCAGGAAGTCGCCTGGGACGGCATCAAGATCGGCATCTCCTGCGGCAAAACCTTGTATTACTTGGTCACGTATCTGGAGCAGGAGCGGCTCAGCAACCCACACATTTATCCGCTATCTCTGACCCGTATCTTCTTTATGCCGGGACTGACCAGCAATGCTTTAGTGGGCATGATGAGCACCAAATATCCGGACGCCATCGCCTATAATCTGCCCTCCATGCCCGTCACCTCCCGGAAGGAATACGAAGCGCAAATCAAGGCCAACCCGGAACTCCAGAAGATTTATCAGGACATTTGGGACGTGGACATTATGCTCCTGGCCATCGGCCACCTGGCGGTGGATAAGCCGGGCTTCATGGCTCTGGCCCAGCAGGAATTAAACCTGAGCGCCGAGCAGTTGGCCGCCAAAGGCGTGGTGGCGGAGATCAACCATACGCCCATCAATGTTCAAGGGGAACCCCTGATCGGTAAAAAAGACAAGGACCTCGCGGCCCTGACCGACCGCATCATCGGCGTTATGGCCCCGGAATTACGTGAAAAGGCGGCTCAGGAAAACAAATTCATCATAGCCGTGGCCGGAGGGGTTGAGAAAACCGAGGCTATCCGGGCTTGCCTCAAAGGGCGCTTCTTTAATGTCCTTATCACCGACTCCTATGTGGCCGAGGCCCTGGTCAAGGGTTAAAGGGTTCATGACACCCTGGATTGACAGTTTTAGAATGGCGCCAGGTTTTCGCGCGGGATGGTAGTCATTCGAAAAATCATCCAGTGGAGCGCCATCCTGATAATTTTTATTATCTTGGGCTCTCTGGGCTATGTCTGGGTCGAGGGCTGGAACTTCCTCGACGCCTTGTGGATGACAGTCATAACCCTCACCACTGTGGGTTATGGGGAGGTGAGGCCCCTGACCCAGGTGGGGCGGTTCTACAGCATAGGGCTGATGCTGGCCGGGATCGGGATCATGTTCTACATCATCACCGGGCTGGCCAAGATAATTGTTGAGGGCGAAATCAGGGACGCCCTGGGAAAGCGCAAATTGCAGAAACATATCCAGAAACTTCACGGCCACTACATCATTTGCGGCTTCGGCCGCATCGGGGAGATTATCGCCCGGCAACTGAAGCAGCGGCACATTCCTTTTGTGGTGGTGGAGAACCAAGCAGAACTGGTGGTAGGCCTGGAAGAGTTGGGCTACGATATTTTGGTGGGAGACGCTACCAAAGAAGAAGTTCTGATGGAAGCCGGTATTGAACGAGCCAAAGGATTGATTGCCGTGGTTTCCTCAGATGCCAATAACGTTTTCATAACCCTGACCGCCCGCAGTCTTAACCCGAATATCTTCATTGTGGCCCGGGCCGCAGAGCCGGGCTCGGAACAGAAGCTGCTGCGGGCCGGGGCTAATCGGGTGGAATCTCCCTATGAATTGGGCGGCCGCAAAATGGCCCAGTCCATTCTGCGTCCCAACGTGGTAACCTTCCTGGACCTGGCCATGAAAGAGGACGTGGATCTGAGCATGGAAGAGATCCCGGTGGCCCCTTCCTCTCCGCTGGTGGGTAAGGCCCTCAAAGATTCAGGCATCCGCCAAAATCTTAATACTATCATTGTTTCCATCAAGCGGGCCAACGGGGACATGATCTTCAACCCCAGTCCCGGCACGCAGATTGATGCCGGAGACACCCTGATCGCCCTAGGAGTGCGTCATAGCCTGGAAACTTTGGAACAATTGGCCCAGGTACCCAAGAACTTTTACTAATCTCACTAATCGGCAAATCAGCATTTTGCTGGTCTTATATGGGAGGCTGCCATGGCAGGAACCATCGGTCGCGGCGTCAGCATCACCTTTTACGGCCACGCCGCTTTTAAACTGTCCGGCCAGGGTGTAACGGTGGTCATCGATCCCTGGCTCAGCAACCCCCTTCTCAACACACCGGTCTCCGAGGTGGGACCGGTGGACGCCATTCTCGTCACTCACGGCCATGCCGATCATATCGGGGAGACGGTGCCCCTGGCTCAGGCCACTGGGGCCCAGGTGGTGGCCATTCATGAACTTTCCCAGATTCTGGCCCAGGCCGGCGCTCCCCAGGTCATAGGCATGAATAAAGGGGGCACCATCAGCCTCGATGGCCTCAAAGTCACCATGACCACGGCCATCCACTCTTCCACCGCCGAAGTGGGGGGCCAGATGGTCTCTGCCGGGGACCCGGGAGGCTTTGTGGTCACCTTCCCCGACGGTTTCTCCGTGTACCATGCCGGAGATACCGCGGTGTTCCGGGACATGGAACTCATCCGGGAACTTTATCATCCCGAGGTGGCCCTGCTGCCCATCGGCAGCCACTATGTCATGAGCCCCAAGGAAGCGGCCCTGGCCTGCCGGATGCTGAAACCCCGTTTCGTCATTCCCATGCACTACGGCACCTTTCCGGTGCTCACCGGCACCCCGGAGGAATTGCAGGACCTTATAAAAGACCAACCGGAAACCCGGGTGATCCCTCTGAAACCGGGGGAGACGGTGGATTGACCTTAAGGAAAGTGGGGGAACACGGCTCCACTACCTGCTAACCCTTTTCCCTTAGGGGGTTGGGGGAGGGAGCTTAAGGGAGGGGGCAGGGATCCGTGACCCCTGGTCCTCTCCATCAAAAATCATACCTAAGGAGAGTCATGCGGCGGCGGAAGGTGTGGCAGATGCATCCGGAGCGGTTGGATTTAGTGGGACAGGTAAGTTCCCGCCACGGTCTGCCGCCCCTCATCGCCCGACTTTTACTGAACCGCGGGCTTTCGGACCCGGAGGAGGTCCTGGCCTTCCTGGAGCCCACCCTGGACCGCCTGGCGACTCCCTTTGGCCTGCCGGACCTGGGCGCGGCTGCAGAGCGCCTGGCCCGGGCCGTGCGGCAGCGGGAACCCCTGGTGGTGTACGGGGACTATGACGCCGACGGCCTGACCGCCACTTGTCTCCTTACCCAGTTTTTCCAGGAACTGGGTCTAACCTGTTTCCCCTACATCCCGGACCGTTTGGAGGAGGGCTATGGCCTCAACCAGACGGCTTTGGAGAAGTTGGCCTCGAAAGCCAGGCTGCTGGTGACGGTGGACTGCGGGGTGAGCGACGCCGCGGAGGTGACCTGGGCCCAGGACCACGGCATCGAGGTCATCATCACCGACCACCACGAATTGCCTCCGGAGTTGCCCCCCGCCCTGGCGGTGGTGAACCCCAAACGGGGCGGTGAGTCCTACCCCTTCGGGATGCTGGCCGGGGTGGGAGTGGCGTTGCTCCTGGCTCTGGCGGTCAGGGCTCAGCTCCGGGACGAAGGCTGGTTCGAAAACCACCCGGAACCGAATCTCAAAAATTACCTGGACTTGGTGGCCCTGGGAACCGCGGCTGATGTGGTCCCGGTGTTGGGGGAAAACCGCATTTTGGTGCGCCAGGGGCTCGGGGTCCTCGAAGAGACCCGGCGTCCGGGGTTGCTGGCTTTGAAGGAGGCCTCGGGGTTGAACGGCAAGACCGTCACCTTCCGGGACATAGGCTTTCGCCTGGCTCCCCGCCTCAACGCTGCCGGGAGGCTGGGCCAGGCCCAGGGAGCTCTCCATCTGCTTTTGGCCACGGACCTGGGCCAGGCCCGGGCCCAGGCGAGAATTCTCAATGAATTCAACCGGCGACGCCAGTCCCTGGAACAAGAAGTTTTAAACCAGGCCCTCAGCTTGATCCGCCAGGAGGGCTGGGAGCAGCGACCGGTCCTGGTTCTGGGCCGGGAAGGCTGGCACCCCGGCGTCCTGGGAATCGCGGCGGCCCGTTTAGCCGAAGAGTTTCACCGGCCCGTGGCCCTGGTGAGCCTGAAGGACGGCCTGGGCAAAGGCTCGGCCCGCTCCATCGAAGGGTATCATCTTTTTCAGGGATTGAGGGCGTGCCGCCAACATCTGGTGAAATTTGGCGGCCATGAAGCCGCGGCCGGTTTCACCGTTGCCGAGGAAAACCTCCCGGCCCTGCAGGAAGCTTTGGAAGAGGCTTTCCTGACCCAGGTGGGAGAGGCCCGCTTGCGCCCCACGCTCAGGGTGGACGCCGCGGTGGATTTGTTCGACCTGGACCAGAATTTCTATAAACACCTGGAACGCCTGCGTCCCTTCGGCCCGGGGAACCCCGAGCCGGTTTTCGTCTGCCAGACCGTGGAATGTCTCACCTCCCGGGTGGTGGGGGAACGACATCTGAAGGTACAGCTTTCCCAGGGCCAGGTGGTCCTGGAAGCCATCGCCTTTGACCAGGGCTCGTACCACCCCCTCTCCGGCCCCCTTGAGGTGGCCCTTAGTGCCCGCTTTTCCTCCTTTATGGGCCAGATCACCCCGGAACTCAGGT
The DNA here is from genome assembly GCA_037388025.1 of Syntrophobacterales bacterium. Lineage (GTDB taxonomy): Bacteria > Desulfobacterota > Desulfobaccia > Desulfobaccales > 0-14-0-80-60-11 > JBGSLA01. The sequence goes on along the minus strand of JARRKO010000039.1, from coordinate 22,053 downwards.
TGCTCGATTGGGCCCGTCCGAGGAAATGAGCCCCGTTCTCTCTGAAATGAAAATTTCGTAGGGGCCGACCCATGTGTCGGCCCAAAATAACGGGCGGACACGCGGGTCCGCCCCTACGGTTTGATGCGGTCAATATTAAGTGGTATAAGCCATCAATCAATTTCCACTGTCAACTACCTACGAGTCCCCTTCCTTAAATCCTCCTGGAGAGATTAGTCCTTGCTTGGGGTTTCTTTGTGTGGTAGAGGAAAATAATTCCAAGGCCAGGAGCCCCAAGGAGGAAGTATGGCTGGTGGCGTAAACAAGGTGATTTTAATTGGTAACCTGGGGGCGGATCCCGAATTACGTTATACCGCGAGTGGCACGGCGGTGGCCAAATTCCGCATTGCCACCAGCGAGACTTTTACCGACCGGCAAGGTACCCGGCAGGAGCGCACCGAATGGCACCGTATCACGGCCTGGGGCAAGCTTGCCGAAATCTGCGGCCAGTATCTCTCCAAGGGCCGTCAGGTTTACATTGAAGGCCGCATCCGCTCCGATACCTGGGAGCAAGATGGCGTAAAGCGATACTCTTACGAGATCGTGGCCGACACTATGAGAATGCTCGGTCAGGGACGAGGGGAGCGGGAAACTGAAGCCCCCTTCTCGCCGCCGGAGGGGGGCGTGCCCGACGACGACATCCCCTTTTAACCAGAATTACTATTTTTACTGATATAACCTGGACTGATATAGCCTGGCCCCATGAAGAGTCGAGCCGCGCTGCGGCAAGAGATCCGAACCTTACTGGAAAAGGGAAAATTTCCAGAACTGGTAGCGCTGGCCGGTGAAGAAAAACAGGTGGCGGATCGCCTGTTGCAGTTCCTCTATGACCCCCACGACCCCATGCATTGGCGGGCCCTGGAGGGATTGGGCCACGTGGCTCACGGTCATCCCCAGCAGGTGCAGAAGGTCATCACCCGGCTGCTTTGGCTCCTAAATGAAGATTCCGGGAGCTTTGGCTGGGGGGCGGCCGCGGCCCTGGGAGAAATCGGTCGGCATGAGCTCCCCGTAGTGGCCGACATCATCCCCATGTTTTGCGGTTTCCTGAATGAGCCCTTCTCCCGAGAGCCCATGCTTTGGGGTATCGGCCGTCTGGCCGAGGTGCACCCGGACGCGCTGGGCGAGGTCTGCCCCGCCATTTTTGCCTGTTTAACAGACAATGACCCCCAGATTCGGGGCTTGAGCGCCTGGGCTCTAGGCAAATTAAAGCACCGGGAAGCCAGAGGACCATTGGAAAAATTAGTGGAGGATAAAGAGTCGGTGGAGCTTTACGACCGAGGGGAACTGCGCCGCACCACCGTGGGCCGGCTGGCCCAAGAGGCGCTGGCTGCCCTGGAATGAGGTTGCCATTTCCCCTGAGGAACGATAAAAATATATTGATTTTTGAACCTGATCACACACAAGGAAGGAAGAAATGGATATGGTTTTTTGGTTGGTTATAGGGTTAGGTGTGGGAATTTATGTGGGTTACAAGCACCCTGAGCAGGTGACCAAGGCCCTCGAGCAGGGCAAAAAAACGTATAATGATTTCAAGGACAAATTTACCAAAAAAGAACCGCCGCCTTCTGCCTAAATAGGCACCGCCTCTCCTTTTAGGCAACTTGGCCGTTTTCAGGGTCTGAGGGCAATCACCGCGGCCTGGCGACCTGTGACCCCTTCCCGGCGGTAAGAGAAAAACTCCGTTGGCCGGCAGCGGGTGCAGAGAGCGGCCACTTCGATGTTGCCAGGCTTGATCCCCGCAGCCGCAAGCTGGTCGAAGCTGAGTTGCCAGAGGTCGAAATACCCCGGACGCACCTGGTATTTCCACAATTCAGGGGGAAACTCCCGCCGGTAGTGGCGAAATTCGGCGCAGCAGGGGCCCAATCCCGGACCGATGGCGGCCTGGAGGGCCTGGGGACGGGAATGAAAGTGGAAGGCAAGGCGCCTGACGGTCTCGCGCAGGACGCCGCCGACCTGGCCCCGCCAACCGCAGTGGGTCTGGGCCACCACCCGGTGCTCGGGATCGTAAAACATTACGGCCTGACAGTCCGCTTGCTTGATGACCAGGCCCAGATCGGGCTGGGCTGTGATGAGGATGTCCACTTCCGGGATTTCTCCCGGAAGAGTGGCACAGCCTGCTTGAATAACGGCCTCGTTGAGGCCGTGCACCTGGGTGGCACTGACGAGCCCGTCCAGGTCTAGGGTCTGCTGCACCCGCCGCAGGTTTTCCTCCACTTGGGAAGACAGGTCACCCACGGCCAGGCTGACGTTGAGGCTGTGATAGGATCCACGGCTCACCCCGCCTTGCCGGGTGAACACCCCATGGATGACCTCGGGAAAAGCCGATAATCGAGGGAAGCGGTACAGTCTGAGGCCGTTAAGGTCCAGTAGTTCCATAAGTTAGGGATAACAGGGCCGACACCCGGCTTAGTTACATTCCACTGTATCATGTTTCCAAAGGAGCGCGTCTGTGACCGGAAAATAAATTCTTATTGTGCAACATATGGATTGGGAAAGGCCGGGTGGACACCTGCTGGCGGCTTTGGCCGCAGCCCGCGTCGATTTTGACCTAGCCGAGGTCTGGCACCAGCCGCTCCCGGCCCTGGACCCCTATGCCGGTCTTGTGGTCCTGGGGGGCTCTCCCAACGTGGATGAGGAGGAGGAATTCCCCTATCTTAAGCCCCTCAAGGCGATGATCAAGGAGACCATAGCCTCCGGCCGGTTCTATTTGGGGTTTTGTCTGGGGCACCAGCTTCTGGCCCATGTGCTGGGCTGCCGGGTGGGGCCAATGGCCCAAAAGTCCGTGGGCTTCGCCACCGGCCATCTCACCCCCAGGGGACAGAGGCACCCTGCCTTCCAGGGCCTGCCGGTGAACTTCCCCCTTTTCAAGTGGCACGGCCAGGGAGTGTTCATGCCGGTTCCCCATGGCCTGGACATCCTGGTCACTTCCAAAGCCGCTCCGGTGGAAGCCATAGGAATCATAGAAAATCCCCGGGTGGTCGGCTTGCAGTTCGACAACCATGCCGATGCCCGGGACGCGGCCACCTGGCTGGCCCACGACCGGGAGTGGGCCCTGACGGGGACCGAGGTGGACCCCGAAGCTCTCCCCTCTCAGGCTCAGGAGAAGGAAGTCGTTATTGGAGACACCTTCCGCCGCTTTATGGGTAATTTCCTCCGATTCGTCGATCTGGCCTGAGTTTTTTTCATATCTGTGGTCACAGCTGACATTCTGACCTTCCCTGGTGAATAGCGCCAATTTTCTGCCTGGAAAAGCTCAAGTTTCGAGTTTTGAGTTTTGAGTTCAAATGAATATTAGAGTGCGCTCCGCGCTCCAAAATGGCGGGCGGGACGCCCGCCCTACCAACCTTTTCCTGGTTTTGCGATAGCGGCGGCTCATGGGAGAATGCTAGGGAAAACCGAAAACAGTAGCGATCCTGTAGGGGCGGGTTTCAAACCCGCCCTTATAAAATTTTGGGGCCAGATTCGCACCAACATTATTAGCGGCCCGTGGCCGCTTGGCGTGCACGGCACGCCCTAAAATTGCCTATTATCACGCCTCGGCTCGAAAATTCCAGAGTGCACAGGTGAAGACACCTGTGCCACCAGGCTTTTTTGGTTTTGAGACAGTACTACAGAGAACCGAAAACCGAAAACAGAAAACTTTCCAACCCGTGCTTTAGGGCGGACCTCACGAAACACCTTGCCACAGAAATAAATCTCCTTACAACAAAGTGGCACCAAATTTGAATGTTCATGAACCAAAATATCTGTGGAGGGACCACGATGAAACGCAACAAACGGACCACTGTTCTGGCTCATGAGGATCTGGCGCCGTTGACCGAGCACATCTTAGCCAAGATGGGGAAGGAGGGCCTGGCCATTCGCCAGCGTCTCAAGACTTTTTATCGCACCCGGACCTTGAATGGGAAAGACTCCTTCGGCCAGCCCCTGGATTCCCCGGTTTGTGAAGTCACGCCTAATTGAAGGAAAAAAGGAGGGTCGGAAAAAATTTCCGCCTGGGTGGGAAAGTCTCACCCCGGTAAAGTCTGGGTCTTTCCCTGATTAAGTCTAGACTCTCAAGCCAGGAGGATATTGTCACCATCAGAGAACAGAGGCTTTTTAATTGGGTGCCGCTTCCAGTCCGGGGGGCTTGCCAAGGGTGCCGATCAGATTGGAAAAATCAGAAATGCCATTTTTCTCCAGTCGATGGACGCCGGGTTTAGGTTGACGCCCACCTGACCCGGCATTATATTGAGAAAAATGCTTTTCTCTGGAGAACTCCATGTCCTGGCTTTCCCTGGTGCTGATCGTCTTTCCTCTGGTCTGTGGCTGTGGGCAAAAAATCCTCACTCAATGGCCCAAAAAAGAAATCTTTTCCACGTATTTTCGCGAGCAGGGAGTGAAGTTGGGGATGAGTCGGGAGGAAGTGGAGGGCATTATGGGCGCCCCCCAGATCAAGGAAGAAGGGAACTTTCGGGGGGGACACTTTCTCCTGTACTTTTACCGCACTCACAACATGGATTATCCCCGGAGAGCGATACCGTGCGGGGGGGCTACACGCCCTTGGTTTTTCAAAACAACCGCTTGGTAGGCAAAGGGAGAAGGGATTACCTCAAGGCAGTGGACCGATCCTGGTCAGAAGACGTATCTCCTCCAACTACCCCCACCCGAGGCATTTACCCGAAGCGCTCCTGGTGAAGCCAGACGTGCGATCTGGGATCACAGAGGAGCAAAGGCTGGCAATTAGTGAATGGCGGGGACGACGAGACTTGAACTCGCGACCTCCGGCGTGACAGGCCGGCGTTCTAACCAATCTGAACTACGCCCCCGCGTTTTGGTTCAAAGTTCAAAGAAAAAGTTGAGCGATAGCTTGTAGTAAATGGTTTAACGCGTAAAAATGATTATGTCCAAAAGCTCCCAGCAAAGCAAGATTAATTAGAAAAAGCCGCAAACAAAACGAACCTGGTTCGAGGCCCGGTTCCTTGGGCTGGCAGGCCCTGCTGCCTATTCAAAGTCAAACCCTCTTTGGAACAACCTGCAGCAAGCATCCACCACCTTCGCATCCAGACCCTTGCCCCGCTCCTGGGAGATTTCCTCCAAAGCGCTCTCCACACCCAAACTGGGGCGATAAGGCCGGTGAAAGATCATCGCCTCCACGACGTCGGCCACAGCAATGATACGGGCCTCCAGGGAAATCTCCTCTCCTTGCAACCCGGCCGGGTAACCGGAACCATCCAGGCGCTCATGATGCTGGAGGACAAAATCGGCGATCTCCCCGGGGAAATCAATCTCTTTTAAGATTTCGTAACCGACCCGGGAGTGACTTTTCACCAATTCCTGTTCCAGAGGGTTGATACGTCCCGGCTTACTAAGAATTTCCGCAGGCACGACGATCTTGCCGATGTCATGCAAGGTACAGGCTACCCGCAAAGATTCCCGCCTATCCTGATCCAAGCCCATCTCCTGGGCAATGGTCACCGCCAACAGGGCTACGCGCCGTTGGTGACCCGCGGTGTAGGGGTCCCTGAGTTCCACCGTTTTGGACAGGGTCTTGATCACCTGTCGGGAAACCTGCGCTAAACGGGTGTAAGCCTGAGCATTTGCCAAAGCCACCGCGATGGGTTGCGCCAAGAGAGTCAGTAATTCCAGATCTTCCTGGTCAAACTCCAAGGGAGGACGTTTGTTGAGCACCTGGATCACTCCCAAAAGTCGGTCCTGGTGTTTTAAGGGTACGCACAGGATGGAACGGGTTTGAAAGCCTGAGTGCTCGTCACACCCGGGGTTGAAGCGCGGATCAGCCTCAGTTCGAGGCACAATGACGGCCTGGCCGGTCTGGGCCACCCAACCGGCCACGCCCTCTCCCAGCTTGAGGCGCAGGGACTTGACTTTATCGGCTTTCTCTCCTCGGGCCAGCCGGAAGAAGAGGTCACCGTGGTCAACGTCCACTTCAAAGATGGCGCTGGCCTCAGCTTGCAGGGCCTCCTCGGCCGTCATCATGGCGCAGTTCAGCACCGTGTCAATGTCAAGGGAGGAGTTGATCTTATTGATGAGCTGAAGAAGATGCTGGTCTATTTTTGTGGGCATGGTCTCAGTAGTTTTCCGAGTTAAGTCGTAAGATACTGAATTTTATAAAATTATGTTGCAGCCTCTTAGTGCTTTTTTCATGCTTCAATCTGCCTGGGGGAATAATTAGTGAGATAACCGTTTACCACAGGATGCCGACCCCGAATAGGGCGTTTCCGTCGTTTCGTTAATGTAGTAAAGCCTCAGATCGTCGTAGTATTTATAGTAGAAGGTTGGAATAAAGGTTGTCAGGCCAAATCCCGGGGGCAGGGCGCTCTGCATGCCACGTTGTAGCGCGTCCTGGCCGGCGCATTTATGGATCAAAACCGAGCCCGGCAAATCCAGCCAATGACTTTCCAGAACTTCCGGGAAATGGGTGATAAGAGCGAGGCCCTCATCAATGGTTAGACCAAACCTTCCTTCTTGATTAAATTTCTTGATGCATTTTTTCGGAGTAATATTCAGCATGGCATACCCGGTTTCGACATCCAAAATAAGATACGGCTCGCCGGGTGTCGATACCCCTGGCGCATTCTCAAACCACTCGGGTTTGATAATATATTCCAGCTGTTTTTGGTTCATTCTCTCTCTGACGCTTTCCAGTTGGAAGCTCAATGGCACAATCCGGTGCGGCACCACAAGCAAAAACGGTTGACGATTCTCTCGAGAAACTGTCTCTATATCATATGTCACGAGTGTTTCTCGTAATGGCGTGAGGTAGCGACTGATAAAATCGGTCTTGTCCAGGTTGGCAATGGTATGAAACTTTCTGTCAATGATTCTTTCTACTTGTTCAGTAAACAGTTTTTGTTTGGCATCCACGGCTCAGTTTGTATCACCAAATTGTTTTCCAGTTCATGCCCCATGCCCATAGGATGTGCAGGGAGAAGGGTAGGGCAGCATCAATCTTAGCATATTGCCGGGGTAAGGGGAATTTTTAGCGATCCGAGATGTTTTTCCTCTGAGCAGGCTTTTTGTTTTCCAGCATATAGTAGATCAACGGCACCACCACCAGGGTAAACATGGTGGAGGCGAACAGGCCGAAGATGAAGGACCAGGCCAACCCCGAAAAGATGGGGTCCAGGGTGATGACCCAGGAGCCGAACATGGCCGCCAGGGCCGTCAGCACAATGGGCCGGAGCCTCACCGCCCCGGACCGCAGCACCGCATCCTCCAGGCTATAGCCCCGATCCAGGTGGTGGTGGATGAAGTCGATGAGAATGATGGAATTGCGCACCACAATACCGGCCAGCGCGATCATGCCGATCATGGCGGTGGCGGTGAAGTAGATGGGGTTCGCGTAGCCCTTCACAGGCGTCGTGAAGAGGGCGTTTAGCAGGGCAAACCCGGGCATCACCCCTATCATGGTCAGGGGAATGGCCACCATGATCACCAGCGGCATGGTGTATGACGAGGTCTGAAGCACCAGCAGGATATAGATACCCACCAGGGCCCCGGCGAAGGCAATACCCAGATCCCGGAAGACTTGCACCGTGATCTTCCACTCCCCTTCGCCGGCATAATTGACCCGGTAGCCCGGGGGCAGGGGATTGCGCCCGGTGTCCTCCATCAGGTCGATGATGGCGTTCACCGGGCTCAACCCCGCGGTATTGCCGGTGACGTATACCAACCGCTCCAGGTTTTTCCGTACGATGGATTTGGGGGCCAGGTCCAGGTCGAAATGACCCAGTTCCTGCAAAGGCACCATGGCCCCTTGCGGGTTTTTGAAGTAGAGCTGCCCCAGGCTCAGAATGGAGGAGCGCCAGGCCAGAGGGCCCCTGAGAAAGATCTCCAGGGGGAGGCGCTCCCTGGACAGGTGGACCCGACCCACGTCCTTGCCGGCTTCGGCCATGGCCAGGCCCTGGGTGATCTGGGCTTGGCTCAAGCCGCTTAAGGCCGCTTTCTGTTTATCCACCAGGAACCGGAAGCGGGGTTCGGGGGTCTCCACCGAGGCGTCCACATCCACCACGTTTTTCGTCTTCAGGAAGAATCCCTTTACCTGCTGGGCGGCCTGGATAATGCTGGCATAGGAAGCCCCGGGGGGCCCGTAGACTTCCGCCACCAGGGTCTGCATATCCGGCGGCCCCGGGGGCACTTCCACGATCTTCATGCGCACCTGGTATTTCCGGGCGATCTTTTGCATTTCCGGCCTGATCCACAGGGCGATGGCATGAGACGCGGCAGACCGCTTCTGCTTCTCCACCAGGTTGACCCGGGTCTGGCCTACCCACGGCCCCTGCATGAGGTAGTAGTGGCGCACCAAGCCGTTAAAATCAATGGGGGCGCTCACCCCGGCGAAGTTGACCACGTTGTCCACCTCCGAGACCGTGGTCAGGTACCGGCCGAAGGCCTCCAGGGCCTGTTGGGTGCCCTCCAGGGTAGTGTCGTTGGGCATATCCGCCACTACCAGAAAATCGTTTTTGTTGTCAAACGGCAGCATCTTCAGGGGCACCAGGTTCAGGACCGGCAGGGACACAGATATGAGAAACAAGACCACGACCCCCAGCAGGAACAGGTGGCCTTTGCGGCGGCTGTCCAGGAGAGGTTTCATAATCCCGGTATATTTTCGATAGATCCAGGTCTCCTCCAGGACAAAGGGCTTGGCCTCCTTGCCGTACTCCTTCTTCAACAGATGATAGGTGGCCCAGGGCGTGACCGTGAAGGCGATGGCCAGGCTCATGAGCATGGCCAGGGGCACGTTCAACGGCATGGGCCGCATATACGGCCCCATCATGCCGGTAACGAAGTACATGGGGATGAAGCTGATAATGACCGTGAAGGTGGCCAGGATGGTGGGGGCCCGGACCTCATCCACCGCCACCAGGGTAGCCTCCAGGGGCGGGTGGTCCCGCAGCTGGAAATGGCGGTGGATGTTCTCCACGTCAATAATGGGGTCATCCACCAGCAGCCCCAGGGAGAGGATCAGGGCAAACAATGTCACCCGGTTTATGGTATAGCCGAACATCATGTTGCCGGACAGTGTAATGGCCAGGGTCAGGGGCACCGCCAGGGCCACAATCAGGGCCTCCCGCCACCCCAGGAACAGGGTCAGGAGCACGGTGATGGACAGCACCGCAATCAAAAGTTCCCGGATGAGTTCGTTGACCTTCTCGTTGGCGGTCTCGCCATAGTCCCGGGTTACTTTCACCCGGATGTTGGGCGGGATGACCTCCTTTTTCAGCTCGTCCAGCTTGTGCAGGATGCCTTCGGCCACCGTCACGGCGTTGGTGCCGGTCCGTTTGGCCAGAGCCATGGTCACTGACGGGTAAAACGTTCCCCGCTCGTAGCCCGGCGGCAGTTCCTCGGTGGGGCCGAAGGCAATGGTGCTCATTTTTACCGGCTCTTCCGGCCCGTCAATGACGTCCGCCACGTCCTTCAGGTACACCGGCTTGCCCTGATGCACCCCCACCACCAGGTCGGCGACCTCGTCGGAGCTCTTGAGGAACGGCCCGGCCTGCACCAGGTATTCCCGGTCCTGCTTGGAAAAATGGCCCGCCGGCAGATTGACGTTGCTCACTTCAATCGCCTTCGCTACCGCAGCCAAATCCAGGTTATGGCCCGCGAGGCGGACCGGGTCGGCCACCACCCGCACCTGGCGCCGCCGACCCGCCACCACATAGGTGCGGCCCGTGTCCGGGATGCTTTGCAGGCGGTGCAGCAACTCGTCCGCCACCCGCCGCAGCTGGTAGTCGTCCGCGGAGTTGCTGTACAGGCTCAAGGTGACGATGGGCACGTCGTTGATGTTCATGGGCTTGACCACCCAGCCCGTCACCCCCGACGGCACCTGGTCAATGTTGGAAAAGACCTTGTTATAGACCTTGAACAGGCTGCTCTCCAGGTTCTCCCCCACCTTGAACCTGGCGGTCACCACCGCGAAGCCGTCTTTGGCCTGGGAATAGATATCTTTTAAGCCTTCCATCTCCCAGAGTTTTTTCTCGAGATTGATGACGACCAGGTTTTCCACTTCTTCAGGGGAAGCCCCGGGAAACTGGATGAGGATGTCCACCATGGGCACCTTGATCTGGGGATCTTCTTCCCGGGGGGTGAAGAGCAGGGCCATGAGGCCGGCCAGGAGGCAGACGATGATGATAATCGTGGGGAGCTTGGACAGCAGAAAGACTTTAACCAGGCGAGCTGTGAAGCCGAGATGGAGGTCTTCAGGTTTGTTGGCCATGGTTATTTGGGCACCAGAATCTTACTACCAGGCTGCAATCCCGCCAGAACTACCACTTTATCATCAACTTGTCGCCCCAGCTTCACCTGGCGCATCTGGGCCGTGTGGTCCACCACCACCTTGACCATGGTGAGCTGGCCCACGATGTCCACTGCATCTTTGGGAATAAGGATGCCCCGGGTGGGGGCCAGGGGCAGGGAAAGGCGGGCAAACATCCCTGGCACCAGGACCGGGTTCTGAAAGATAATGGTCCGCACCTTAAAGGTCCGGCTCCCGGAGGCGCTGATGGGAAAGATTTCGGCGATGGGAAGAGGAGCTGTAAAATTCACCGCAGGGACGCTGGCTTTGGCCTTCCCCCCCACCTTAACTTGCTCCCGGTAGCTGTCATTGACCTCGCCTTCGATCTGGAGCAGCGTGGGATTGTAGAGAGATATCAGCGGCTGTCCGGGTTGGGCCAGGTCTCCCACCGCCACCTTGCGCTCCGCCACCACCGCGGCCTCGGGAGTCCGCACTACGGTGTATCCTTTCAGGGTGGCGGCCTCGGAGAGTTGAGCCTGCGCCTGGGCCAGGCCGGCTTGGGCGGATTTATAGCGGGCTGACATGGCCTCGAACTCCTGGGGACTGGCCGCACCTTGTTGAAAAAGAACCTGGTAACGGTGGTAATCCGCCTTATCCTTAATCAACTGAGCCTTGGCCTGGGCCACCGCCGCTCCGGCCCGGTCGACCTTGGCCTGGTATTCCGCAGCCGACAGGGTAACCAGGGGGTCCCCGGGCTTTACCCTGAGGCCGGAGCCCACCCAGATTTTCACCACGCGGCCGGGGACCTGGGCGGAGACCTGGGACAGGCTTTTAGAGATCACCCCGCCCAGGACCTCCAGTTCCCGGGGAATTTCGGTTTCTTGGACAGTAAGAATCCGGCCCGGGGGCATTGCTGTTTTAAGGTGCACCTGGCCTGGGGGGATCTTGCCGAAGTGCAGCAGCCCCGCCAGCCAGGCCATGAACAGGATGGCCCCCGCCACCAGGGCGCTCAGTCCGATTAATTTTTTCTTGGTAGCCATGTCGTTAGGTTCCGTACATCAATGGAGGGGCGGGTTTCGAACTCAATCCTGCGCCCGTCGACCCTACGGTTTTCCATTTCCCCCCACCGGCCCCGAAATAGTCCCCAAAGCCAACTCCAGCCCTGCCTGGGCCAGGTGGGTATCAAACAAGGCCGTGAGATAGTTCAGATCCGCCTCTTTTTTGGCGTCTTCTGCGGTGAGCAGGTCCACCAGGATGGTGAGGCCCGCCTCATAGCGCAAACGGATGAGGCGCAGGCTCTCCCGGGCCTGCTCCACCGCGGCCCGGCCCACCTTAAGGCGGGCGTGGGCCGTTTTCAGGTGCTCCACGCTTTCGGTTACCTGGTGGCGGATATGGTCCAGAAACTCCCGCTGCTGCTCCTGGGCTTGGGCCGCCTGGGCCCTGGCCTCCCGTTCCCGGGCCACTTTGGACAGGCCGTTAAACAGGTTCAGGTGCATCACCGCCATCACTGTATAGGAGTCAGCGTTGCTTCCCAAAAAATATTTTTGATCAATATCGTATTCCGCCGTCAGATTCAGCCGGGGGAGAAAATCCAGGCGAGTCTTGGTGAGCTCCTGTTGGGCCACCCGGGCTGCCAGGGCCAGACGCCGGAGGTCGGGACGCTTGGCCTTGGCCACTTCCTGCAATTCTCCCAGATTGCCGGGAAGCGGGGAGGGCTTTCTGGGGGCCGGGGCCAGAGGCCGGGAGGCCACTTCCGGCACCCCCACCGCGGTGGCCAAGGCGCTTTGGGCAATCGTAACCTGGCTGGCCGCGGTAAGCTCCTCCTGGGTGAGGCGGGCCAGGTGCACATCCGCGGAGAGCAGGTCGGCCCGCACCACCGCCCCGGTGTTAAACCTGGCCTGCACCAGTTTTCGGTTGGCGGCTGCGGTTTTTTTCGCCTCCTGCACCACCTTCAAACGGGCTTCGGCCAGTTGCCGCCCGAAGTAAGCCTGGTGCACCCGGTAGATGAGTTGCTGCCGGTGGGTCACTACCTGGAAAGAGGCAATATCCTTTCTGAGGCGGGCTTGTTGGTAACCCAGGTAGGCCTCCCCCGCCTGAAATATGGGCTGTCGGGCTACCAGCCCGGTGCGCCAATTGCTGTAAGGGGCAGGATTGTTAAGGTTGTCGAGGAAAAAATCCTGAGCCGTAAACTGCCGCTGGTTCAGTTTTTGGGTGAACACCTGGGCGGGATTGTCGGAATTAAGAAAGGATTCGAAAAAACTGATCTGGGGCAGAAAGCGGGCCCGGGCCCGGGCTACTTGGGCTTCAGCCGCGGGCACGTTAAGCCCCGTGGCCTTGAGCCCCGGGTTTTCTTTTAAAGCCAGGAGCACCGCTTCCCCCAGGGTGAGGGGGGAGCCAGCCGCCAGGGCTCCGGTGGCCCAAATCAACCCCAAAAAGAGCACCGCCGACCGGGCGAAGGAGAGGCTTCTTGATTTCATTCCGGGACCATTATAGTCATGTCCCTTAATCCTGGCAATCCTTATAGCACTTCTTGAAGGAACATAAGCTCAGAATTCTCATTGCACACCGGATAAGGAAATAGTAGATTAGAAATGAAAAGAACATTGGCTTTTAATGACTAAGCTAGGCAAAGCGATAAAAACCAAAAACCATAAGAAAATAAGGCTGAATCATTTGGTATTCCCTGGCTGAAAACCGGTAAGTAAAGGAGGGAACATGGCTGAGAAAGTTGACGGATGTGTGTCTCCGGCCAAAGGACCGATTCTGGCACCGGAAACTCAGGAAGCTTCATCAACCGGGATTCCAAAGGAGGAAATTAAAATGACCGCGCAAGTGGGTAAATCTGCCCCTGATTTCGAGGCTGCCGCCTTTATCGATGGCGGTTTTAAAAACATCAAGCTGTCGAATTACAAGGGAAAATGGGTGGTGGTGTGCTTTTACCCGGGTGATTTCACTTTTGTCTGACCCACCGAATTGACGGCAGTTGCTGTCAAATACCAGGATTTTCAGGCTATGGGTGTGGAATTTTTGGCCATCAGCGTCGACAGCCGTTTCTCCCACAAAATCTGGCAAGAAGAAGAACTCTCCAAGATGGTGCCTGGCGGGGTGCCTTACCCCATGCTGTCGGACCCCGGCGGCCGCATCGGCCAGGTCTACGGTGTCTATGACCAGGATGCCGGGGTTGATATCCGGGGCCGCTTCATCATTGATCCCGATATGGTCATTCAAGCTGCGGAGATTTTAACTGCTCCGGTGGGCCGCAATCCGGCGGAACTCCTGCGGCAGGTGCAAGCCTTCCAACATGTGCGGGCCACCGGCGAAGCTACCCCTTCAGGGTGGGAACCGGGCAAGAAAACCCTGAAGCCTGGTCCCGAGCTGGTGGGCAAAGTATGTGAAGTCTGGAGCCCCATGGAGTCTTAAGGACTTAAAGAATGCCTCGACCCGCCGCCGGGTTGCCGCCTCTGAAAGCAGAACCATCCTGTCATTATTTCTGGTCAGGGTATGCAACCCGGCTCACATTACCACGATTGCCAAGCCCCTCACCTACGACCACCTGTGCAAAAAAGCCTGTCCTGAAAGCTAAGCGCTGCGCCACCCGAGGCTCTTCACCAGCAGGATGGCCACAAAAGGCAGCACCAGTCCGATAATACTCACCGTAATCAGCAAAACACCCAGCTCGCGGTAGTTCGCGGAAACCAAAATAGCGCCGGTGTTGTGTGCCTTCACTTCCCGAGTCACAATGAAAATCTGGTTGAGATACTTGGTCCCGAGTTGGCTCATTGATAAGGCCAGATTGGTGAAGGAGGCCATTACCGCAAAAAAGGTGGCCTTGAGATTGGCGGGGGCCGAGTTGGCAATCCAGGCGAGCATGGGGATCATGGCTACCTGCCCCAAAGGGGATTCCAGCGCGGTGTCCACCAAAGCAATGAAGTGGGCGTTGACGATGCCCCCGGTGTGGGCCGCGGTCCAATGATGCAGGCCGTAGAACAGGCCGATGATGGGGAGGCTTAACAGAGTGGTGACGATGGTCAGAAACCCCACGACATAGGCAATGGACCGTTCCGCCATGAACCGGCGAAAGACAAACATCCCGCCCAGAGCCAGGCTGCTGCTGATCAGGGACAATACCGAGAGAAACTGCTGATCAAAATGCAGTTTATCAATCATCCACCAGGTGGACCCGGGTCCGGGCGTGGGTATGGCGCGATATACAAAAATGATGATGGCGGTCCCCACCAGGACCCCCCGGGCACGAGGTTCGAGGGCCTGCACCAGCCGGGAAATGAGAAACAGGACGATGCCCAAGGAACCGAAAAAAATGATCTCCTGATTGAAGGGGAAATTGCCAAGACCTATGGTGAGGGTAAAGACCACAAAGACCAAACTCCCCCCTAAAATCCACCAGTTCACCGCTGGCCGTTCCTCTTGAACCTGGACCGTGGCCCAGGCCTGTTTCCAGGAAAATCCCAACCGTCTGAGGCGGTGTGACTCCCTTATCTTCAGCAGTCCCCCCAAAGTTACCCCAGCCACGGAAACCAGGGGGATCAGGAGGGCTACCTGATATATCTGGATATAAACGTGGATCTTGACTGCTTCGGTCATGTGCTCCACGCCGCTGAACATGAGGATATTAAGCAGCGCCACGATGATACCGCCGCCTACGATGGCGACGCGGCCCAGAGTCTGCATGGTGGTGTGCATCAGGCGGAGCCTGTCCTCAGGGAAAGGTCGGCCCTCACTATCCAACCGGGGCACTGCCTCTACGGTCATGGCGTCGGCCACTACATCCTGGATGACATAGCCAACGGGGGCCAACAAGACGCTCAAAATATACCAGGCCTCCAACGACATGATCCGGCTCATGGAAGCCGGATAGGCCAGCAGACCCAGCATGATGCACAGGCTGGCGGCAATTAAGGAGGCGCCCAGCCAGACCAAGCCGGATTTGAACCGCCAAATCAAATCAACTATATGGCCCAGGGGCATCTTGAGGGCCCAGGGAATGCCAGCCCAGAACCCCAGCCCCGCGAGGAATTCGGCGGACAAGCCGAGATAGTCCTTCACGAAAAAGGTGCCCACAATGGCGGTGAGCCCGGAGATCCCCGCAGCCAAATAGACCATGAGGGGCGGGAGATAGGACAACCGCATTTCTCTCCCGACTTCCAGGATATTCCGGTCCAACCAGCGGCCAAGACGCTTTACCATGGAAACCAAACCGTCTCTTCTCGATTAGGCCCAATGGCCAGTTTTCGGTATTTGTATCACGGATGAAGTAAGGATGGGGGGCGAATCACCTTAAAGATTCTCGCAATGTGGTTGATGAGGTCTGATCGAATTGCATTCTTGCCGCCAATCTCCAGAGATCCTGGTTACGCTATACTCGACCAAGATCTATGGTTTGACCTGAACCCTATCCTAATTTAAAATTTGCTACAACTGCTGAGGGCAGCTCGTCCACTAGTTTAAAAAAATTTTTGCACAAACCTTGCGGCTTTGAAAGGGACCATGTTATCCGGGAGGTGGCCGCCGATCTGAGAGGCTGGCAATGACGCAAGGCAGAGCGCGGGGTGGGATGAGGGGATAAGGGAGAAGGACTTTGGCACAGTCCCAGGGCCATAGGCGCACTTTCGGAGTTTGGGGACTTTTCGGGAGTTCTTCCTGGTATCTGCTTGTTTTCTGGCTGGCCTTAATCCTCCTCGGCTGTGGACCGGCCGGACCCGAAAAAGTGACCACCCTGGTCCTGGTGGGAGGTTCCGGGCCGGATGAACTCTTCGCCCAAAAGCAACTCCAGGCCTTTGAAAAACTCAATCCGGATATCCGGGTCAAGTATCAGTCTACCCCCTCCTCCGCCAGCGAGCGCCATACCCTGTACGTCACTTGGCTTTCCTCTCGCTCCGCCGAAATTGACATTCTGGTCCTCGACGTTGTCTGGATAGCGGAATTCGCGAGCGCGGGATGGCTCATGCCATTAGACGGGTATGTCGCCGCGTCCGCTATGCCCCTGGAGGATTTCTTGCCCGCGGGCCTGGCCTCCTGCACTTATCAGGGCCGCCTCTACTCCTTGCCCTGGTTCGCCGACGCCGGGGTTCTTTTTTACCGCAAAGACCTCTATGAAGCCGCCGGCCTCCCCCCGCCTCGAACCTTTGCCGATCTCCTGGCGGTGCCTGGCCTGAAGGAGAGGTTCGGCCTGCCCTACGGCTTCATCTTCCCGGGACAGGCCTATGAAGGCCTGGTCTGTGTTTTCTTGGAGTTTCTCTGGAGTAACGGCGGACGTCTCTTTGATGATAAGGGGCGTCTGGTTCTGGACAGCCCCCAAAACCGGGAAGCCCTGGAGACTCTGGTCAATCTTATATATCAGGATGGGGTTTCACCTCTGGAGGTTACCACATTTATGGAGGAAGATTGCCGCCACGCCTTTCAACAAGGTTATGCGGTGCTCATGCGCAACTGGCCTTATGCCTACTCCTTGATGAACCAACCCGACTCCCCGGTGCGCCACAAGTTCGCCCTCCTGCCTTTGGTCCATGGTCCCCATGGTCAGCCAACTTCCTGTTTCGGAGGCGCCAACCTGGGGATCAATGCCTTCTCTCGGCACCCGGAAGCAGCCTGGAAACTAGTCCATTTTCTCCTGCAGCCGAAAAGCCGCAAGGCCGCCACCGAAGCCTTGGCCATGCTCCCGCCGCTAAAGTCACTCTATCGGGACCCGGAACTCGAGATTAAGTTTCCGTACCTGAAATCCCTTCAGGAAGTTTTTTTCACGGCCCGCTCCCGCCCCATCACCCCCCTGTATAGCTTAATCACCGATAGCCTACGCATTCACGCCTCCCGGGCCCTTACCCGCCAGGAGTTACCGGCCCAGGCCCTTAAAAAGGCCGAGGCAGAAATCGCCTCGCTGCAACACCGCTTCAGTCCTCCCGGAGGTTCACCTTGAGGCCTTTTAGCGCCCTGTCCCGGGAGGCGCGCTGGGGATATCTGCTGACTGCCCCGGCCCTTCTGGTGATAGTTTTGGTGACCCTTTATCCTATGGGGTATACCCTGTGGCTCTCCTTTCAACAGAAAATTATCAAGTTCCCCTGGCTCTACCAAGGCTGGGTGGGACTGGCCAATTATCAGGAACTCCTCACTTCCATCCGATTTTGGCAGGCCTTGGGTCACACCCTGCTGTTTACCATAGTCTCGGTGAGCCTGGAATTAGTTCTGGGGCTCTTGGTCGCGCTGGCGTTGAACCGGGCCCTCATCTTCACCGGCTTGGTGCGGGCGACCATCCTCCTCCCCTGGGCCATTCCCACGGTGGTGGCGGCCGTGATGTGGCTCTTTCTGGTTAGCCCCGTTTTTGGCCTCATTCCCATGGTGCTGAGGGCTCTCGGTTTCGGGGGAAACGCCCTGGTTTTGCTGGCCCATCCCTGGACTGCCTGGGTGGTAATCATTGCCACCGATGCCTGGAAAACCATCCCCTTTATGACCCTGATGCTATTGGCCGGGCTGCAGACCATCCCCGGAGACCTATATGAGGCGGCGGTCATGGACGGGGCCACCCGCTGGCAGACCTTCTGGCACATCACCTTGCCCCTCTTGAAACCGGCCATTCTGGTGGCCCTGATTTTCCGGACCGCCCAGGCCTTCATGGTTTTCGACCACGTCTACGCCCTTACTGCCGGCGGCCCCGGCACGGCCACGGAAACTCTGGCCTTTTTGAATTATCAGGCCATCTTAAACGATATGCGCTTCGGCTACGGATCAGCCTTATCCGTCTTGATTTTTTTCAGCAGTCTGGTCTTTGCCCTGCTCTATATCCATACCTTGGGTTTACACCCGGAAGGAAGCGAGAAAATATGAAGCGGACCCCGTTTCTAGTCTCCGCCACTACTGTGCTGTTTATCCTCGTGGCTTTCTTCCCCTTTTTCTGGACCCTGCTGTCTGCTTTTAAGCCCGCGGCCCAGCTTTTTCAAATTAATCCGCCTCTCTGGCCTCGACCTTTCACCGGGGATAATTTCCGGGACATCTTTGTGGAGCGCCATTTTTATTGGAATATCCTCAACTCCATAGCGGTGGCGGGAGTCACTTCCTTCATCTGCGTGGCTCTGGGATCCCTGACCGCCTATGCCCTGGCTCGGCTGCGTTTCCGGGGGAAAACTGCGCTCCTTGGTTTCATCCTGGCCATCAGCCTCTTTCCCCAGGTGGCCATCGTCAGCCCCTTATTTCTCCTGTTCGAAAAAGCCGGTCTGATCAATACCTACCTGGGGCTCATCCTGCCTTATCTGACCTTCGCCCTGCCCTTGACAGTCTGGCTTCTCACCGCCTTTTTTCGTCAGCTTCCTTTTGAACTGGAGGAAGCGGCCCGGATTGACGGCGCCGGTCCCTTAAGAGCTTTCTGGTCCATCACCCTGCCCCTGGCCGCACCGGGGATATTCACCACCGCTATCCTCACCTTCATCTGTTGCTGGAATGAGTTCCTCTTTGCCCTGGCCTTCACCACTAACGACCAGAGTCGCACCGTGCCGGTGGCCATTGTGATGTTTTCCGGCTACCATACCGTGCCCTGGGGGCAAATCCTGGCTGCGGTCACGGTGGTTACCCTGCCTGTGGCCGTGCTGGTTTTGGTCTTGCAACGCCGCATCATCGCCGGTCTTACTGCCGGGGCGGTCAAAGGGTAGAGGGGAGTCAAGGGCTCTTAGAACAACAAACCAAAACTAACAATGGATCGTTGATAACTAAAAACTAAAAACTAACTGCTAACCGCTGATTGCTTAGACTCGGGAACTGGTTCCATGGCCGAAATTCTTATTTCCAAACTCACCAAGACCTACGCCGATGCCACCGTGGCAGTGCAAGACCTGACTCTCAGCGTGGTTGATGGCGAGTTCCTGGTGCTGGTGGGGCCTTCGGGTTGCGGCAAATCCACGGTCCTTCGCTGCGTCGCTGGTCTCGAAATCTCTACTTCTGGAACCATCGCCCTTAATGGCCGCCGAGTCGACCACCTTCCTCCTCAATCCCGAGACCTGGCCATGGTTTTTCAGACCTATGCCCTCTATCCCCACCTGAGCGTTTTTGACAATCTCGCCTTCGGGTTAAAGGTGCGGGGCGTTCCCAAAGATGAGATTCAGGAGCGGGTCTGGGCGACGGCCAAACAATTGGCCATCTTGCCCCATCTGCATAAAAAACCCCGGGAACTGTCCGGCGGGGAGCGCCAGCGGGTGGCTCTGGGAAGGGCAATTGTCCGCCAGCCGCAGGCCTTTTTAATGGACGAACCTCTCTCCAACCTGGATGCGGCACTCAGAGTTAAGATGCGCGCCGAACTCTTGAAGCTGCACCGGGAGTTGGGCATCACTGTTCTTTATGTCACCCACGACCAGACGGAAGCCCTGACCATGGGGGACCGGGTGGCGGTGCTGCACCAAGGCCGATTGCAGCAGGTGGCCCCACCCCAGGAACTCTACGAGCATCCGGCTAATCAGTTTGTGGCGGCTTTTATCGGGTCGCCGGCCATGAATTTTATCATCGGCCGCCTAAGCCGCAGGACAGATGAACTCACCCTGGAAGTGGCCGGTCTTACCCAGACCCTGCCCCGGGACTTTCTGGACGAGCGTCCGGAGCTGACCCCCCATCTGGAGCAGACGGTGATCATGGGAGTGCGCCCGGAACACCTGAGGCCAGCCCGGCCTTCGTCAGGCCCACCCGAAATTAGGCTCCGGGGCCAGGTGGAACTAGTGGAGACCCTGGGCCCGGTTAACCAGGTCCATCTCTTTCTTTCCGATCCCCTGATCCCAGGAGATCAGAAGGTATCCATTACCGCTACCCTGGATACCGCGGTCCAGGTCGCTCCAGGCGCTGACCTGGAACTTGCCTGCGATCTGAGACGGTTGCATTTCTTCCAGCCGGCTAATGGCCGGCGCATCTAAGCGCGGTTCACGTCTCCTGACCTATGCTCCCCTGACGCCTCTCCGGCTGCCACCGCCCTGGACTGGACCCTGACTCGTCTTTCTTTGCGCGGCCGGCGTCACTAAACGCCCTGATCTTTGGGAGGTTAGATCACTAGCGCCAGGATCCAATCTTCAGGACTTTCGTATTTTGGTGGAGACCCAAGGCCCCGGCCTGCGAAGCCGATCCGGGGCAAGGTCAGGCAGCCTGGGCCTTCCAGGAAAGGGAGCCCAGTCAAAATCCGGACAGCCTCCCAGTTCAGATACCTAATAGTTAGGACGAATAGTGAGACTATAAATAACTAAAGGGGTTAGTCTAATCGGCTAACCCCTTAATTTCATTGGTAGGCGGACCAGGATTCGAACCTGTGACCTCAGGCTTGCAAGGCCGGGTCACCGAGGGGGAGCGCCCTTTGGTTCCCTAAAAATCCGTTTCGCAAAAAAGCCTTTGCCTCGCCCCCTAAGGCCGCCTTGCCATATCCTCAAAAATTGGGAAAGTGTGGACAAAGACTGCTGTTTACTGCCGTATTCCTGCCCCCAGGAAGGTTATCCGACCCTGGCGGGCAAGGTCAAGGTGAAGGCCAGCCAGGGAGACCGGTGTCCAGGGCTAGTTCTTCCGGGGGTTCTCAAGGGAAAAGGGCCTCGCCGGTGACCTCAAACACTTCATCCGTCCCCTCGCCGGGGAAGTTCTTGCAGGGTAAACTCGGAGGGTCTCAAAGGCTGGGACCGGATGGCCGGGTCCCTGGCCAGGGAGGGGCTTGTATGGGGCCGATTTCTGCTATAGAATCAAATTATCGAAGTTCTCCTGTTATAGCCTAGGAACTTCATACGAAGGGCGAGGGACAGTGCCAGCTCGGCATACAGAAAGAAAATGATGGACGACAAGACAGTCTTAAGCCCATTGTAAATACAAGGAGAATACAATATGGCATTTGAAAAGGGACAATCAGGAAACCCCAACGGCAGGCCCAAGGGGGCCTTGAATAAAGCCACCCTGGCGGCCCAACAACTGCTGGACAGCGAGGCCCAAGAGATTACCCGGAAGGTGATAGAACTGGCAAAGCAGGGGAACCCCATGGCTCTGAAGTTGTGTTTGGAACGGCTCCTGCCCCGCCGCAAGGACCGGCTCATCTCCCTGGATCTGCCCGAGGTGGAAACTCAGTCAGATGTGCCCCAGGCCCTGCAGGCCATCCTGGCTGCCGTCAGTCAAGGGACTATCACCCCCGGCGAAGCCGATATCTTGGCGGATCTGGTGGAGGCGGCCCAGAAGGCCATCAGTCAGCAGGTCCCGGAACCACCAAAAAGGTTGCTACTTGACCCAGAAGATATCGAGGATTCCCAGGTGAGGGATGTCTACCTGAAACTGATGATAGCCGTTCGGGAAGCCGATGAAAGAAGAGGGAGAACTCCCCAAAACACACCCGTTAGCTAGAGAGTACTTCTCCATAAAGCCCTCCATAACCTTCCAGATTGTCTGCGTGTGACTGGGATGCGCTGGATTGGTTTAAGGCTCAAGGCAAAGGCTACCAGACCCGGATAGACGCCGTTTTGAAGGCGTATCAAGAAGCGCCTTCCACTTAAACGCGTTTCTCTTGCATGACCTTCTAAATCAAGCGGGCGCGGGTAAGCGACGGGACTTTTTTTGACGGTTGCGCGCCCAGGGACTCAGGCTCCTGATTTAAGTTAATATGGTCAAGCACGGGCACAAGAGGGCCCCTGTTCAGACCAACCAAAATCCAGGCTTACTGACCCTTGAGCCACTCCTGCACCTGCTGGACCTGGTCCTCCTCCAGGTCCTCCAACCGCGCCACTTGCCACTGCGCCAGAACCAGTTCCAAGTCACTGCCCTTGTCCAGACACGCC